>NZ_JBEYTL010000004.1:0-702174 GCF_040643025.1 Streptomyces sp. NPDC047525 | reverse complement strand
CAGACCCCGCTCCTCAAACGCCGGAGGGGCTGAATTTTCAGCCCCTCCGGCGTTTGAGGAGGCCCCCGCGCAGCGGGTTTTCGGGAAGGGGCGGGGTTGGGGAAAAACCATCCCGCCCCCAACCTCAGCTCACACTCAACAACGCCCGCCCCACCTGCGGGAACACCCCCTTCGGGTGATCCCGGAACAGCGGCTCGGTGCCGAAGAGAACCACGCGAGACCCCGCAGCCGCCCCACTCACGACAGAAGCCCGCCCCGCGGCATCCGCGGGGCCACCCGCACCGTCCACGGCCCGCCAGTGCCCGGACAGCAACGGATTCCCGCCCCCATAGGACTGCTCCACCCGCACACCACTCCCCAGCCCCTTGAACCACATGGGCGCGTACACAAACGAATGCGAAGGCGCACCCCCAGTAACAGGACCGCCGGAATTCACGACCCGCACCACACCATTCGCATCCCCGTTCCCGGGGACCGCCTCAACGGAAAGCAGCTTCGCGTCGGAGTTCAACGCGGCCCCCTCCGCACCACGCCCGACCAGGCCACCCCCACCCGCGAGGAAGTCGTCGAGCCCGGCTCGGGCCCCGGCGTTCAGCTCACCGTACGAAAGCCCCGCCGACACGAACAGCGCGTCCACGCCCGACTTCTTCCAGTCGAACCCGCCGTTGAGGACATCCGTCGAAACAGGCACCACGTCGAAATTCATCTCCCGCAGAGCGAACAGCTCGCCGGGAGTGACAGCCGCCGCGACCCGCGTGGGACGCACGTCAGCGCCGCCCTTCGCCTTGGTCGCGTCGAAGGCGACGTCGTACTTCTTCGCCGCGGCGACCGCCGCACCCCGCGCCGCCGACGGCAGGATCACGCTCCCGTCGTCAGCCCGCCGCACAGAAGTCCCGCGCGCCAGCAGCCAGTTGAGAGCCGACACCTCCCGCGCGTCGTCGAGCCGCAGCCGAAGATCCCCGCGCGACGCGACATGACCGACCCGCGACGCGGTGTCCACGGCGCGCGTCCGCACGCCGGACAGCGAGCCGCCCTTCACCTGGTCCACCGTCGCACCCCACAGCCGCCCGAGGCTCCACCCCGAGATGTCGTACATGGTGGAGACCTTGTCGCTGATGTCGCGTCCGTCGGCGAGCATCACATTGGCGAGCCCGCGCTTGGGCTGACGCATGTCGATGACGTACGAACCCTCGGCGTACGAGGTCCCGCTGAGGCGGAAGTCCCTTGTAGCGCGCCGCACTTGGACGTCGTTGTCGAGCAGATGCTCCACGAGCCGCGAGGCCGCCGCGGCCGAGCGCTGGCCGCGCTCGCCCTTCTCCTTGCCCCGCGGAATCACGTACGCACGGGGGAAGTCGGTCGTGTAGACGTCCTCCGGGCCGATGCCCGGCACCCCGGGCACGGTCTCCGGCGAGACCGGCACCTGCGCGGCGCCCGTCGCGCCCCGCCGGAACGTCTCGATCTGATCGGCGATCACCGAAGTCCGGTGCTTGTGCGTGTAGTCGAGCGTGGCCGTCATCGCGGCTCCCGCGATGTCCACGTTGATCGCGGACCGCCGCCGCAGCTCAGGCACCGAGAGGTCGTCGTACTCGTCGTTGTTGACCGTCATCGGGAACTCGATGGTGTGCGCGGCGACCGCACCGTGGAACGGCATGTACTGCGGGGTGAAGATCGGCGGCCAGTCGTCCCAGCCCTCTTCCTGGTCGCGGAAGGGGATGATCGCGGGCTCCACGCCGTCCTTCTCGGGCGTGTAGCCGAGGCCGTTGACCGCGGCTTCCATGCCGAGGGCGTTGGCGTAGGTGTTCTTGAGGAAGAGGTCGTACTCGTAGTTCTCGCCGTGCGGGGGAGTCGTCGGCTCGATCAGCGTGCCGTTGACGTACCCGTGCAGGTCGATCATGACCGCCGGCTGCTTGTCGATGGCGATCTGCCGCATCGCGCGGACCTCGGGCTGCGACGCGGTGATGAAGTCGCGGTTGAGATCGAAGCCGTTGGCGTTGGGGCGGGTGCCTGCGATGCGGCCGTCGGGGTTGGCCGTGACGTTGAAGTACAGCCGGTTGTGGGCCAGCAGGTCTTCCGTCTTGCCGTCCTTGGCCTTCGCGAGCTTCTCGATGAGCTTCAGGGCGGCGTCCGTGCCCTCCCACTCGTTGCCGTGGATGTTGTTGTTGATGAAGACCGGCGTCTTGTAGGAGGACTTGACCGCCGGATCCTTCGCGGCCGCGCCCGGCGCGTTCTCGATGAGGTCGCGCATCCGCTCCTGGCGTGCGGTCTCCTTGGCGGACTCGGGAGAGGTGACCGTCACCAGATAGAGCTGGTGCCCGCCCGCCGAACGGCCCGCGATCTCCACGCTGACGCGGTCGCCGACGCCCTGGATGTCATTCAGCCTGGGGGCAATGGAGTGATAGGGGGCCAGGCCCAGCTTTATCGACTTGTCGTCCGGATTGGCGGGGGGTGGCGTCAGCTTCTGTTCGCGGGGATAGCCGCGGTCCTTGCCGCGACCGGAGTCGAGGCCGGGGCTGTCCGCAGCCCCCAGGGCCCGGTCCGCGGCGCTCTGGGGGCCCTTCGCGGCCCGCTCCGTACTGCTGAGGGGCGAGCCCTCGCGGAGGATGTCGCGGCCGCCCGGACTCGGGTCGGCGGTCGCGCTGCCGGGGGCGAGAGAGGTGAGGACAAGGGCGCCCGCCGAGACGAGGGTGGTGAGCAGAACGGGTCTGGATGGCCGGGATATGCCCATACGTACCTCCGGAAGAAAGCTGATGGAGAGCTGGAGAGAAGTCAGTACGCGTGGTCTACCGGTTCAACCCCCGCGCAACAAGAGGGCCTTCGGCCCCACGCGTCCCGTGGACCGCAGGGCCACGACCGGCGGATAGGCTGTGCGGCATGCGTGATCTGGGACGAGGCTTCGGCTACTTGATGAAGGGCCAGCGCTGGGTCGCCCAGCACGGCAAGCAGTACGGAGTCGGCCTGCTGCCCGGCCTCATCACCCTGCTTCTCTACGCGGCCGCGCTCGTCGCGCTCGCCCTGTGGGGCACGGACTTCGTCGGCTGGGCCACGCCGTTCGCGGACGACTGGTCCTCTCCGTGGATCGGCCTGTTCCGCGGCTTCCTCACGGCGCTGCTCTTCGCGCTCGCGCTCCTCCTCTCGGTGATCACCTTCACGGCGGCGACGCTCCTGGTGGGCCAGCCCTTCTACGAGTCGCTGTCGGAGAAGGTCGACATCTCCGTCGCCGGGTTCGCCCCCGAGTCGGGCCTGCCGCTCTGGCGCGAGCTGTGGATCTCCGCTCGCGACAGCCTCCGCATCGTCCTGCGGGCCGCGGTCTGGGGCATCCTGCTCTTCGCCCTCGGCTTCATCCCGGTCGTCGGCCAGACCGTGGTCCCGGTGGTCGGCTTCTGCGTGACGGGCTTCTTCCTCGTCGAGGAGCTGACGGCGGTGGCGCTCCAGCGCCGTGGCGTCGAGGCCCGCGAACGGCTCGCGCTGCTGCGCGGCCGCAGGCAGCTGGCGTGGGGCTTCGGCACCCCGCTCGCCGTGGCCTTCCTGGTCCCGTTCGTCGCGGTGTTCCTGATGCCGGGGGCGGTCGCGGGCGCGACGCTGATGGCGCGGGAACTGATCGGCGAGGACGGGCCGGACGACGACCCGCAGGGACCGGCCAACTCGGCCGATGCGGCTGGCGACTCGGCCGATGCGTCCGGTCCCGGCGGACAGGCGTCCGCTACCGGCGGGCGTCCATAGCGGTCGTCAGGATCTTCTTCACCTGCGCGATGATGTCTAGCCGGTTGCGCACGAACTCCGGATCGGTGATCTCACCCGTGGCCGGATCCGTGTTGCCCGCCCCGAACTGCAGGATCGGCGTGTGCACATGGCCGCCGGGCAGCCGGTCGTGCAGCCCGAGCCGGTCGCGGAGCAGCGTCGCACGGTAGGCGATCTCGTTCGACAGGTAGTTGCCGCCGCCGCCCTCGCGGGCCGTCGACCCTGCGGTGGGCCCGTCGGGACGGACCACGGGAGCGCTCTGGCCCGCCGGGATCTCGGTCACCGAGGTGTTGTCGTACACGGGGAAGCGGCCGGTCTCGGCGCTCACGATCTCCTTGTACGGGAGGGTCGTGGACGTCCACTGGGGCTGCGAGGCCGGGTCGTCGACCGGGACCGTCTCCGTGCGCGAGAGGTTCTCGTTGTCCGGGAAGCCGCCCCGCCAGGCCCCGTTGGTCCGCTCGATGTCGAAGCGGCCCGCGCGGCCCTGACTGATGGTGGTGAAGAGGTCGACGCGGGGGAGGTGGGCGCGCAGGGTGCGCTCGACCGTCCCCTGCGCGAAGTCCTCCCAGCGGACGGGGAAGACGGCGGTCTCCACGCGGGCGGGCCCGTCGGCGGTCTCGATGACGGTGCCGTCGAGCGCGAGTGCGGTGGCGCCGGACGGGTTGCTGATGCGGACGTCCCGGTCGAGCGTGAACGGGTCGAAGCCGGTGACGAGGATGCGCTTGAGGCGGTGGCCCGCGCGGTCCTTCTTCGGGTAGCGGATGGAGTCGTGCCCGCGCGACGCGTCCTCCAACGCCCGTATGAGACGGCTGTGCCGGGCCTCGCTCACCCCGAAACGGGTCGGCTCCCACTGCCGGAGCTCCCGCGTCATGCCGAGCCGGGCCCAGTACAACGGCCGGTCGTCGTCCCGGCTCAGTCCTTCGTCGTTCCCGGCGGCGGGGCCCCGCCCCTGGGCCCGGTCGACGGCACGCCGCCACAGGGCCTCTCCCTGCCGTTCGACGATGCGCTTGGCCTCGCCGTACGAGTGGGCGCGTTCGAGGGCCCGCGCGAACTCCGGGGCCACGGTGTCGAATCCGCTGCGGCGCAGGATCTCCTGCGGTGCGGCCCGGTCGAGTCGCTGCTCCTCGGTGGTGGCGGCCGGTGCGTCGGCCGGTGCGGTGGCTGCCGACGCGGGCACGGCGGCGAGGGACAGCAGGAGCGTGACGCCGAGCGCGGTGAGCCGAGGGGATCCAGGGGGCTTGAGTGACACAGGAGTCCTTCCGTGGCCGGTGGGGGTGATCGCAGTATTCCGGCAGGAAGGCGGCGCCCGCTAGCGGTCCACGGCCGCGTGATCCGCGAGGACCTCGCCGATCACGTGGCGCGCGATCCTCGCGATGGTGGCGTTCCTCGTCCGGTAGTACGGCAGCTCGATGAGCGCGATGGACAGGGCCCAGCCGCGCCCCCGTGCCCACGTCGCGTCGTCGACGCCCAGGGCGGCGCGGAACTCCTTGCGCGCGTCGGCCGTCAGGAGGCTCCACGCGGTGATCAGGTCGACGGCGGGTTCGCCGTGCCCCATGCACCCGAAGTCGATGACGGCGCTGAGCCGCCCGTCGGCGGTGAGCAGGTTCCCGGGCTGCAGGTCGGCGTGGACCCACACGGGCGGCCCGTCCCAGCGGGGTGCGCGCAGGGCGGCCTCCCAGGCGGCGGTGGCGGCATCGGTGTCGATGACGCCGTGGAGCTGCGCGATGGCCTCGCGGGTATCGGCGTCCCGGCGTGCGAGGGGCCCGCTGCGGTACGCGCGAGGCGCGTCGCCGGGATCGACGCGCTGCAGGGCCATGACGAACTCCGCCAAGTCGGCGGCGAACAGGCCGGGTTCGTCCAGGCCGCCGACGGCCGGGTTCTCGCCCTCCAGCCAGCGGTAGACGTACCAGGGCCAGGGGAACCCCTCACCGGGCGCGCCCTCTCCCAGCGGCGCGGGAATGGCGAGGGGCAGCGAGGGCGCGAGCCGTGGCAGAAGCAGCATCTCGCGCTGTACGTCCTCCACGCCGCCCTCGATGCGGGGGAGCCGGACGGCCATGTCGTCGCCGAGGCGGTAGATGGCGTTGACGGTGCCGTTCGATTCGACGGGATCGACCTTGAGGCCGGCCCACTCGGGGAACTGCGCGGCGAGCAGCCGGCGTACGAGGGGCGTGTCGATGTCGGCTTCGTCGGCGTGCATCTTGGCGGGGGACATGCGGGCCTTCCGGGGCGGCGGGGAAGAGCGGGCCGACGCTGATCGAAGCTGGCGGGGGTGCGTCCGGTCAACCGGATTCCGCGTGACGTGCCGCGCGCCCGTAGTGCTCGGCCACCGCGTGGAACGCCTCCTTCGGCTCCCAGTGCCAACGGCCTGAAGGGCCCTCCTCGATCGTCTTCACGATGCTGTAGCTCGCCATGTCGAGGTCGTGGCGCGGGTCCGGCCGGTGCGGGGCGTCGGGACTGACGAAGTTGTAGAGCGTCGCGGAGTAGAGGTCCATCGACTCGAAGACGTCCAGTACGTCGGTGATGTACGCGGCCTGGGTCCGCTCGCTGCGCACGAGCCCGTCCTTGATCTCGGGCGGGTCCTTCGTGTAGTCGACGACGTCCCACCCCATGCCGCCCTGCTCCGGCGCGCCCCGGAACGTACACGTGCCGAACTCGGTGATCGCGACGGGCTTCCCCCAGCGCCGATAGGGCGCCAGGTCACGGACGTATCCGGACCGACTGCGGTGATACCCGTAGTAGTTGACGCTCACGACGTCGAACAGACCCCAGTCGACCTCGTCCCCCTCAGCGGCCCCGTACGTCAGACCGCCCCCGAAGACGGACCTGCCGACCGCCGCCGCCCGCCCGATGAACCGCTTCAGGCGCCGCTGCATCAGCACGGGGTCGAAGTTCCCCTTGGTGATGTTCTCGATCCGTTCCACCGCGCTGTCGCCGGGCACGATCCCCGGCACGAACAGCACGAACTCGCAGCCCACACTCAGCTGGACCGCCGCGCCCTGCCGCCGCAGCCGCTCGGCGTGCCGGCCGGTCTCCGCGATGTGGTCGAGGATCTCCCGCTCGGGGCGGTCGGCCAGGCGCGGCTGGAGCCACACGTGCAGTCCGCGTTCGGCGGCCTCCGTCGCACTCGCGCCGAGCCGCTCGACGCCGTCGCCGAAGACGGAGACGGTGGTGGCGTGCAGCCGGTCCGCGATCGCGCACATGTCCTCGCGCATGCGGGCCGCGTTCCAGCCGGTCGTGGGTGTCTCTCCCGCGCCGACCTCGTAGCAGACGCCCCGGTACGTGAGCCCGCCCGTCCGGCGGCCGTCGGCGACGGCGGGTGCCGCCGCCAGGAGCCCCCCGGCCGCCGCCGCGACGCCCACGGCCCCCGCCCCGGCCAGAAACCGCGCCCGGTTGATCCCGCCACTCGCCACAGTGCCTCCCTGTGTCCGTCCGTACGGTCCGCACGGTGGGCCCAGTCTTGCCAGCGCCGATGCCGTGCCTCGACCGCCGTCGGTCTACGGCGTGGGCGACCTTGGTCGCAACTCACCGCCTCCGCGCGCTACTTGAGTAGCGCGCAGCGCCTCCAGGAACGGACCCACGGCCGGCGCCGCCGCCCGGCCCCGCGCCGTCGCCGCGTACACGGCACGCGGCGGAGCGTCCTCGTCGCGGACCGGGACCAGGGCGATGTCCGGGCGGACCGAATCGGCGGCCAGCGCGGGCACCAGGGTGACGCCGAGACCGGCGGCCACATAGCCCTGCTTGGCGGTCCACTCGGCGACGACATGGGCGACCCTCGGGCGGAAACCGTGCCGGTGGGCCTCCTCCAGGAGGGTCCCCTCGGCGTTGGCGCTGCCGGAGATCCAGTCCTCCGAGGCGAGTTGGGACAGACGGACGGACGCGCTGCCCGCCAGCGGGTGGTCCGCGGGCACGGCGACGTACAGCCCCTCGTCCAGGAGGTGATGCAGGACGTACGCCGCCATGTCGCGGCCGTTCAGCGCACCGCCCGTCGAGGAGACGATCGCGAGGTCGAGATCGCCGTCCCCGAGGCGCGCGAGCAGCCTGGGCGTAAGGCCCTCCTCGCGGGTGAGCGTCACGCCGGGGTGCCGAGCGCGGAACGCCGCGATGGCCCGTGGCACGAGCGCCGCGTCGGCCGTCGCGAACGCCCCGAAGCGCAGGCTCCCGCCGGTCAGGTCCCGCAGTGCCGTCAACTCCCTTTGCAGGGTGCTGAGTCGGGCCACCGTCTCCTCGGCGTACGGCAGGAGGGTGCGGCCGTGCGTGGTCAGGCGTACGCCCCTCGGCAGCCGGTCGAAGAGCGGGGCGCCGCCGAGGGCCGCCTCCAGCGAGGAGATCTGGCGCGAGACGGCGGACTGCGTCCAGCCGAGCCCGCGGGCGGCCACGGTGAAGGAGCCGTGCCGCGCGACGTCCAGGAAGGCACGGAGCCAGACGGTGGAGAGTTCGGGCGGTGGCGGGTCCTGGGGCGTCGGGTCCTGGGGCGTCGACGCCTCGGCCCGTGGGGCCTGGGCCATCCGTGCGGTATGCGGAGAAGGCATGGCTCGCATGCTAGAGACTCGCTTGTCGCATCCCGTGGCCGGGCCTAGCGTCGGACGCATGGAGAAGATCGCGTTTCTTGGACTGGGACACATGGGCACGCCGATGGCCCGCCAACTCCTCACGGCCGGGCATCCGTTGACGGTCTGGAACCGGACCGCCGAGAAGGCGGCCCCGCTGGTGGCGGCGGGGGCCCGGCTCGCCACCGGCCCCGCCGAGGCCGTGCGGGACGCCGATGTCGTCATCACCATGCTGGCGGGCCCCGACGCGGTGCGTGCCGTCGCCGACGCCATCGTGCCCGAGCTGCGGCCGGGGACCCACTGGGCGGAGATGTCCACCGTCGGACCCGATGTCGTAAGGGAGTTGGGGGCGAGGGTGCCGGACGGCGTGACCCTCGTCGACGCGCCCGTCATGGGGAGCACGGACAAGGCCGCGTCGGGGCGGCTCGGCATTCTCGCCGGCGGCGATGCGGACGGGGTCGAGCGGGTCCTCGCCCGCTTCGGTCCGGTGACGCGTACGGGCCCGCTCGGTTCGGGGGCCGCGCTGAAGCTCGTCGTCAACACGGCCGTCATCGGGGGTGTCGCCCTGGTGGCCGAGGCGCTGAAGCTGGCGGACGCGCTGGGTCTCGACGAGGAGACGGCCAAGGGGGCGCTTGCCGGAGGCCCGCTCGGGGGCGCCGTGGCCCGCGCCTTCGCCACGGGTGTGCACTTCGGGAGCGACCTCGCCGTGAAGGACGTGGCGCTGGCGGCGGGGGTCACCCGGCTCCCGGCGATGGAGGCGGTGCTGGCGCACTACGAGGCGGCCGCCGCCGACCCGGATGTCGTCCACGAGGACATCGCGCGGGCGGTCGCCCACATCCGTTCCCGCGACGACGCCCGGCAGCCGAAGCCGTGACCCGGCATGCACGGGACCGGGCATGCACTGGACCGGGCCTGCACGGGACCCGGCATGACACTGGAGGAGCACCCCGCACCATGAACATCACCATCGGCAACCCCGCGTCCGCGCCCCAGCCCCTGGGCCCCTACTCCCAGGTCGCCCGGGTCGACATGGACGGCGGCGGCGCCCTGCTGTACCTCTCGGGCCAGGTCGCCGAAGGCGACGGCGTCGCCGCTCAGAGCCGGGGAATCTTCGAGGCCCTGTCCGCCCTGCTCGCGGCACACGGCGCGACGCTCGACGACGTCATCAACATCCGTACGTTCATGACGGACCTCGGCGACCTCCCCGCATACGCCGCCGTACGCACCGGCTACCTGACCGCGACGCCGCCCACCAGCACCACGGTCGAGGTGCCCCGGCTCTTCCGGCCTCAGGCGCTCATCGAGATCGACGTCGTGGCGGCCGTCCGGGCCGCCTGATCACTCGCCGCTACCGCTACCGCTGCCGCCGCTGTCGCCCAGCAGCCCCAGGAAGTCCCTGAACGCCCCCGCCATGTCCACCGATTGGGGGTCCAGGAGCCACTGGTACTGGAGCCCGTCCATCACCGCGACGAGCAGCGGCGCCGCGGCCTCAGGAGTGAGGCCGCCGGGCAGCCGCTCCCCGTACTCCACGCGCAGGACCGCCGCGAACTTCTCCCGCACGGATCCGTACCGCTCGGTGAAGTAGTCGCGCGCCGGGTGTCCGTCCGTGACGCTCTCGCCGAGCAGCGCGGAGAAGGTCTGGATGATGCCGGGGCGCATCGCGTTGTACTCGACGAGCGAGCCGAGCAGGTCGAGGCGGATCTCGTTCGTCGGTACGGCGTCCCACTGGTCGCGGGCCTCCAGGACGGCGACGAGAAGCGCCTCCTTGGTGGGGAAGTAGTGCAGCAGGCCCTGCTGGGTGAGGCCGACCCGCTCGGCGACGGCTCCCAGGCTCGCGCCCCGGTAGCCGCGCTCGGCGATCACCTCCAGGGCGGCCCGGAGGATCTCCGCGCGCCGCTCCTCGCTCCTGGCCCTGCTCGTGGCCTTGGCCGTGGTCTTGACCTTGGCCGTGGTCCTGGCCTTGGGCGCCATCGCGTCTGCCCCTTCACGTTCTCGGTCCTGCTCGCGGGACGACCGTACGTCATGCTCCCACCAATATAACGTCCAGATCACGAAACCTACCGGTCTACAGGTAGCCGAGGCAGGATGGAGGCAACGTACGGAACGGACTTCAACGAGGAGGTACCGCCATGGCGGGAACCAAGGGCCCCGGAGCCACGCAGGCCGACCAGGCGCGCGAGGCGGTCGTCCAGGCCGCGCTCGCCGCGCTCGATCTGGACGCCAAGGCCCGGCTGCTCGGCGGGCGTGACATGTGGTCGCTGCACGCGCTGCCCGAGATCGGCCTCGCGCCCCTGGTGATGTCGGACGGCCCGATCGGCGTGCGCGGCACCCGCTGGACCGCCGACGACCCCTCCATCGCCCTGCCGTCCCCGACCGCGCTCGCCGCCACCTGGGACCAGGACCTCGCCCGCCGCGCGGGCACCCTCCTCGCCCAGGAGGCCCGCCGCAAGGGCGTCCACGTCCTCCTCGCGCCCACCGTCAATCTGCACCGCTCGCCGCTGGGCGGCCGGCACTTCGAGGCGTACAGCGAGGACCCGTATCTGACCGGCGTCATCGGCACCGGCTACGTCCAGGGCGTGCAGTCGGGCGGCGTCGGCACGACCGTCAAGCACTTCGTCGCGAACGACGCCGAGACCGACCGCTTCACCGTCGACAACAAGGTCGGCGCGCGTGCCCTGCGCGAGCTGTACCTCGCGCCCTTCGAGGCGATCGTCACCAACGCCCACCCCTGGGGCATCATGACCGCGTACAACCAGGTCAACGGCTCGACGATGACCGAGCACCGCTACCTGGTGAACGAGGTCCTGCGCGGCGAGTGGGGCTTCGACGGCTACAACGTCTCGGACTGGATGGCCGCCCGCTCCACCACCGGCACCATCGAGGGCGGCCTCGACGCCGCCATGCCGGGACCGCGGACCGTGTACGGCGAGGCGCTCGCCGATGCGGTGCGCGCCGGCCAGGTCAAGGAGTCGACCGTCGACGACGCCGTGCGCAACGTCCTGCGTCTGGCCGCCCGCGTCGGCATCCTCGAAGGCGCCGAGCCCGTGGTCGCCGACGTCCCCGCCGAGATCGACGGTGAGGCGCTCGCCCGCGAGATCGCCCGCCGCGCCTTCGTCCTCGTGCGCAACGAGAACGACGTGCTGCCGCTGGGCCCCGCCGCCTCCCTCGCCCTCATCGGCGCCGCCGCGCGCGACGCCCGCGTCCTGGGCGGCGGCTCCGCCACCGTCTTCCCCGCGCGCGTGATCTCCCCGCTCGACGGACTGACGGCTGCGCTCGGCGAGGACACCCTGACGTACGCCGTCGGCGCCGACCCCAGCGACGAACTCGCCCCCGCCGACAAGGGGTTCGCGCTGCGCGCCGTCTGCCGCGACGACGACGGCAACGTCCTGGGCGAGGGCAACCTCCCCTCCGGCCAGGTCCAGTGGATCGGCGACGACCTGCCCGACGGCGTCACCCACGAGACGATGGCCTCCATCGAGGTCGTCGGCACGTTCACGCCGCGCGAGAGCGGCGAGCACTCCTTCGGCACGCGCGGTCTGGGCGACTTCACGCTCACCGTCGCCGGTGAGGTCGTCTTCGACGGGTCCGAGGTGATGGGCGCCGGGTCCGACCCCTTCGAGGCGTTCTTCGGTTCACCGGTCGAGCGTGCCAAGGTGCGCCTGACGGCGGGCGAGACCGTCGAGGTCTCCCTGCGCCACCCGCTCGACAAGACGTACGCGGCCCCGCTGCCCGGCGTCGTGTTCTCCTTCGTGCACCTCGGGCCGCGGCGCGACCCCGACGAGCTGATCGCGGAGGCCGTCGAGGCGGCACGCGGCGCCGACACCGCGGTCGTGGTCGTCGCCACCACCGAGCGGGTCGAGTCCGAGGGCTTCGACCGGCAGGACCTGCGGCTCCCGGGCCGCCAGGACGAGCTGGTGCGCGCGGTCGCCGCGGCCAATCCCCGTACGGTCGTGGTCGTCAACTCCGGCTCCCCGGTGGAGCTTCCGTGGCGCGAGGACGTCGCTGCGGTGCTGCTCGGCTGGTTCCCGGGGCAGGAGGGCGGCGCCGCGCTCGCCGACGTGCTGCTCGGCGCGCAGGAGCCGGGCGGACGGCTGCCCACGACCTGGGGCGCCTTCGCGGACGCCCCGGTCACCCGGGTCAGCCCGACCGAGGGTGAACTCGCCTACACCGAGGGCGTGTTCATCGGCTACCGCGCCTGGGAGAAGGCACAGGCCACCCCTGCCTACGCCTTCGGTCACGGCCTCGGCTACACCGACTGGACGTACGAGTCCCTCGTCGTGGAGGGCGCGACGGCCACGGTCCGCGTGCGCAACTCCGGTCCCCGCGCGGGCCGCGAGGTCGTCCAGGTCTATCTCGCCCCGGCCGCGGACAACGGCGACCGCCCGGCTCGCTGGCTCGCGGGCTTCGCGGGCGTCGAGGCCGCGCCCGGCGAGAGCGTCGAGGTGCGGATCGAACTCCCGCGCCGCGCCTTCGAGATCTGGGACGAGTCCGCCAACGCCTGGGCCCACCAGGCCGGTTCGTACGAGGTGCAGGCGGGCCGCTCCATCGCCGACCGCAGGCTGAGCGAGACGACCACCGTCTGATCCTCGGTGCTCGGGCGCTCGGCGCTCAGCGAACCGAGAAGCCGTACACCGTCTCCGACGCGTAGACCCCACCCGGCCGCAGCACCGTGCCAGGAAACTCCGGCCGGTTGGGGGAGTCGGGGAAGTGCTGTGTCTCCAGGGCGATCCCGTCACCGGGCCCGAACGGCAGCGGCTCCTCGAAGTGGTCCGCCGTGTACAGCTGGAGGCCGGGCTCCGTCGTGGCGACGGTCAGGACGCGCCCGGATGCCGGGTCGCTCAGCTCCGCCACCTCGGCCGGCCGCGCGGTGGCGCCCTTGTCCAGCACGTAGTTGTGGTCGATCCCGGCCCCGACCTTCCGCGCCGCCCGGAAGTCGAAGCGCGTCCCTGCGACCTCCTCGTACGCCCCCGTGGGAATCTGCGCCCCGTCCGTCGGCGTGAGACGCCGCGCGTCGATCCGCAGCTCGTGCCCGCCGGCACTGCCGCTCCCGGCCCCTGCGAGGTTCCAGTACGTGTGGTTGGTGAGGTTCACGACCGTCGGGGCGTCGGTCGTCGCCTCGTACGCGATCCGCAGCGCGCCCGTCTCGTCCAGCGTGTACGTCGCCGACACCGCGAGCCGCCCGGGGTACCCCTCCTCGCCGTCCGGGCTCACCCGGGAGAGCCGCACCCCGTGCTCGACCTCCGCCGCGTCCCACACCCGCTTGTCGAAACCGGCCGCACCGCCGTGCAGCGCGTTCGGCTCGTTGTTCCGCGCCAGGCGGTACGTCCGGCCGTCGAGCGCGAACTCACCGCCCGCGATGCGGTTCGCGTACCGGCCCACCAGCGCCCCGAGGTACGGCCCGGGGTGATCGAGATAGCTCCGCAGGCCGTCGAAGCCGAGGGCCACAGGATCGCGCCGCCCCGACCGGTCAGGAACTTCCGCCGACTGGATGATCCCGCCGTACGTCAGGACGCGTACGCGCACCCCGCCCCTTTCCAGGGTCCAGCGATGGACGGGCGTGCCGTCGGGGAGCGTCCCGAAGAGTTCACTGCGCATGATCGCGACCCTACGCCGGGCCGCCCGGACCTCAGGCCCCGGGATCCTTGGGATTCTTGGCCTTCACCTGCCGGTAGGCCAGCTCCGCGAGCCGCGACTGGCCGTTCTTGCTGGGGTGGAACCAGTCCCAGTGGCTCAACTGGTCGCCGTCGAAGCGGTAGTCGAAGACCGCCCCGCCGTCGTACCGGCAGCGCAGGTCCTTCGCGCACACGTCCTTGAGCACGTCGTTGTACGCGACCACGCGGCCCTGCACCGTGGCCCGCCGCTGCGTCGCCGAGGCGTTCAGGTCGTCCGGGTCCGCCAGCATCGAGGCGCAGATGCCCAGCTTCCAGATCTGCTTGCCCAGCGCGTTGGTGCGCCCCTGGGACCAGAGCCGCTTCAAGTCCGGTACGGAGGTGACGTACACCTGGGTCTTGGGAAGCTCGCGCCGCAGCGTGCGCATCGCCTCCTCGAAGTCGGCGCGGAACTCGGCGACCGGGGTCATGGAATCCGCCGAGGGGCGGCAGGCGTCGTTCGCGCCCGCCATCACCGTGATCAGCTCGGGGCGCTTGAGGGCGGCCTGCTCGACCTGCCCGGGGAGATCCGCCATGCGGGCGCCGGTCTTCGCGTAGTTCCAGCTGTGCGTGGTGGCCCGCTCCTTGCCGAGCAGGCGCGTGGCGAGGCTGCGCACCTCGGAGTCCGTGCCGGTCGCCCAGGACGCCTCGGGGCAGTCGGCGAGGACCGAGCAGGCGTCGAAGCCGCGGGTGATGGAGTCGCCGACGGCCGCCAGGGAGTTCGGATTCGTGTCCCAGGTCGGGGTGGGCTTGGGGGACGGTTTGTCGTGCGCCGATGGTCCCTTGGGTGCGGGGGAGTCGCCGCCGGAGGCGTCGCACGCGGTGAGCGCGGTGGCGCCGAGAAGAACCGCCGTCGCGGTGGCGACGGCGGCACGCGGGCGGTTCCTTCGGTTCCGCATCCCCAGGTCCCCTCTGTTGTCGTGGCCCGTCCTAGGCCGACCGCGCCGTTTCGGCGCCCCTGCGAGTGAATGGTGGGTGATTCCTGGCCTTGGGACCGACGGTACGTCACACTCCTTGTTCCGCCGCACGGTAGCCTCGCCACCCAGTGGCACCCTGCGCTTTCGGTTCCGCTAAATTACATCACGTCACATCTGTCCCGTTTCGGGAGTTTCCCGAATGCGGGGCCACAACGCTCGGCACGGGCGCGAGGCCGCTGGGGAAGGCGAACCTCGACCCACACTGGAGGTCCCGGTGACGACACGTGGAGTTCTGTACGTGCACTCCGCACCGCGCGCGCTGTGTCCGCACGTCGAATGGGCAGTCGCGGGCGTACTCGGCGCGCGCGTCAACCTCGACTGGATCAGACAGCCCGCGGCGCCCGGCAGCTGGAGATCCGAGTTCTCCTGGCGCGGTTCGGTGGGCACCGCGTCCAAGCTCGCCTCCGCCCTGCGCGGCTGGCAACTGCTGCGCTTCGAGGTCACGTCGGAGCCGTGCCCCACGGCCGAGGGCGAGCGGTACAGCGCCACACCCGAGCTCGGCATCTTCCACGCGGTCACCGGAATCCACGGCGACATCCTGATCCCGGAGGACCGCCTGCGCGCCGCCCTGGCCCGCTCCCAGCGCGGCGAGAGCAACCTGGAGGCCGAGCTGGCCAAGCTGCTCGGCAAGCCCTGGGACGACGAGCTCGAACCCTTCCGGTACGCGGGTGAGGGCGCTCCGGTGCGGTGGTTGCACCAGGTCGTGTGACGCGTACGCGAAGGGGCCCCCACCAGGCGGTGGGGGCCCCTTCGGTTACCTGCGGTTCGGTTGCCTGCGGCCGGTTCAGACGGTCCGGAACGCGAGCACCACGTTGTGGCCGCCGAAGCCGAACGAGTCGTTCAGCGCCGCGATCCTGCCCTCGGGCAGTGCGCGGGCCTCGTCGCGGATGACGTCCGCGTCGACCTCGGGGTCGAGGTTCTCGATGTTGATCGTCGGCGGGGCGATGCGGTTCTTCAGCGCGAGGACCGTGGCCACGGTCTCCACGCCGCCCGCGCCACCGAGCAGGTGACCGGTCATCGACTTGGTGCTGGAGATCGCCATGTGGTCGACGTCGTGGCCGAACGCCTTGCGCAGCGCCTTGATCTCGGCGACATCACCCTGCGGCGTCGAGGTCGCGTGCGCGTTCACGTGCACGATCTCGGCGGGCTTGAGGTCCGTCGTGTCGATGAGGTTCTGCAGCGCCGCCGCGATGCCGTTGCCGGACGGCTCGGGCTGCGTGATGTGGTGGGCGTCGGCCGAGATGCCCTGGCCGACGGCCTCCGCGTAGATCTTCGCGCCGCGGGCCTTGGCGTGCTCCTCGGACTCGAGGACGATCACGCCGGCGCCCTCGCCGAGCACGAAGCCGTTGCGGTCGACGTCGTAGGGGCGCGAGGCGCCCTGCGGGTCGTCGTTGTTCTTGGACATCGCCATCATGTTGCCGAACGCGACGATCGGCAGCGGGTGGATCGCCGCCTCCGTGCCACCCGCGACGACGACGTCGGCGCGGCCGGTGCGGATCATCTCGATCGCGTAGCCGATGGCCTCGGCGCCCGAGGCGCACGCCGAGACGGGGGTGTGCACACCCGCGTGGGCGCCCAGCTCGATGCCGACGTTGGCCGCCGGGGAGTTGGGCATCAGCATCGGCACGGTGTGCGGGGAGACGCGGCGAACGCCCTTCTCCTTGAGCACGTCGTACTGGTCGAGCAGGGTGGTCACGCCGCCGATGCCGGAGGCGATGACCGCGCCGAGGCGGTCGGGGTCCACGGACGTGTCCTCGCCCGCCTTCGCGGTGTACCCCGCGTCGGCCCAGGCCTCCTTGGCCGCGATCAGCGCGAACTGCGCCGAACGGTCCAGCTTGCGGGCCTGCGGACGCGGAATGACCTCGCCCGGTTCGACCGCGATCTGGCCCGCGATGCGGACCGGAAGCTCGGCCGCCCAGTCCTGTTCGAGAAGACTGACGCCGGAACGGCCCGCGAGCAGGCCTTCCCAGGTCGAGGCTGCGTCGCCACCCAGCGGTGTGGTTGCGCCGATACCGGTGACGACCACGGTGCGATTGGTCGAGTTCACAGGAAAATTCTCCACGGTGTTGAGGGGATCAGCGGCGCCACCGCCGGGTGGCGACAGCAGAGCAGCCTTATCAGGCCTGGTGCTTGAGGATGTAGCTGGTCGCGTCGCCGACCGTCTTGAGGTTCTTGACGTCGTCGTCCGGGATCTTGACGTCGAAGCGCTCTTCGGCGGCGACGACGACCTCGACCATGGACAGCGAGTCGACGTCCAGGTCGTCGGTGAAGGACTTGTCCAGCTGGACGTCCTCGACCGGGATGCCGGCGATCTCGTTCACGATCTCGGCGAGACCGGCGACGATCTCTTCCTGAGTGGCGGCCATGTTGGCGCTCCTTCTATGTATCCAGAGGGTGTGGCGCCCGCCGCGGCAGCGGCAGGTTGGTTAAAGCCGTACGGACCGGATGATCCGTACGTGATGCCTAGGGGAGGGTAACGACCGTGGCGGCGTACACGAGGCCCGCCCCGAAGCCGATGACGAGCGCGGTGTCGCCGCTCTTCGCCTCGCCGGTGGCCAGAAGCCGCTCCATCGCGAGCGGAATCGAGGCTGCCGACGTGTTGCCGGTGGTGCGCACGTCACGGGCGACCGTGACGTGTTCCGGCAGTTTCAGAGTCTTCACCATCGAGTCGATGATCCGCTCGTTGGCCTGATGCGGAATGAAGACATCCAGGTCGTCCGCGGTGATCCCGGCCGCGTCCAGCGCCTGCTGGGCGACCTTCGCCATCTCGAACACGGCCCAGCGGAAGACCGCCTGGCCCTCCTGCGTGATCGCAGGGAACTTGATGTTGCCCTCGCTGTCGAGCGGCAGCTTCGAGACATCGCCGACGTGGAACTCGTTCCACGCCACGGTCTGCTTGATGGTCTCGGACTTGTCGCCCTCGCTGCCCCAGATCGTGGGGCCGATCTGCGGCTCCTGGGACGGGCCGACGATCACGGCGCCCGCGCCGTCACCGAACAGGAAGGCCGTCGCGCGGTCCTCCAGGTCGGTGAGGTCGCTCAGCCGCTCGACGCCGATGACCAGGACGTACTCCGCGCTGCCCTCGACGATCATGCCCTTGGCGAGGGTGAGGCCGTAGCCGAAGCCCGCGCAGCCGGCGGAGATGTCGAACGCGGCGGGCTTGCCCGCGCCGATCTTGTCCGCGATCTCGGTCGCGATGGCGGGGGTCTGCTTGAAGTGCGAGACGGTCGACACGACGACCGCGCCGATCTGCTCCGGGGTGATGCCCGCGTCGGCGATCGCCTTGCCGGACGCCTCGACGGACATCGCGGCCACGGTCTCCTCGTCGGAGGCCCAGTGGCGGGTCGCGATGCCGGAGCGGGAGCGGATCCACTCGTCGGACGAGTCGATCGTCTCGAGGATCACCTCGTTGGGCACGACACGAGTCGGGCGGTAGCCGCCGACACCCATGATGCGCGCGTACGGGGCGCCCTTACTGGGCTTGATCTTCGACATGCTCTCCTGGCTCCTTCTCAGGCACCCGCCGCGTCGGCGGCGGATGCGGTGTCGGCGATGAGCTCAGATGCGGCTTCGAGATCGTCGGGTGTCTTGAGGGCCACCGTCCGGACGCCGGGCAGGGCGCGCTTGGCGAGACCGGTCAGCGTGCCACCGGGGCACAGCTCGATCATCGCCGTGGCACCCAGCTCCTTGAACGTCTCCATGCACAGGTCCCAGCGCACCGGGTTGGCCACCTGGCCGACCAGGCGGGACAGGACGTCCGAGCCGGTCGTCACGGCCTGGCCGTCGCGGTTCGAGACGTACGTCAGCTGCGGGTCGGCCGGGTCGAGGGCCTTGGCGGCCTCCTCGAGCGTGGCGACCGCGGAAGCCATGTGGTGCGTATGGAACGCGCCCGCGACCTTCAGCGGCACGACGCGGCGGACGCCCTCGGGCTTGTCCTCGGCGAGCGCCGCGATCTGCTCCGCGGTGCCCGCGGCGACGATCTGCCCCGCGCCGTTCACGTTCGCCGGCGTCAGGCCGAGCTTCTCCAGGTGCGGGATGGTGACCTCGGGGTCGCCGCCGAGCAGCGCCGCCATGCCGGTCTCCGTGATCGCCGCGGCGTCGGCCATGGCCAGACCCCGGGTGCGGACGAGACGGAGTGCGGCGTCGTCGCTGAGCACACCGGCATACGCGGCTGCGGTGATCTCGCCGACGCTGTGTCCCGCGACCGCGCCGGGCTTGTTCGCGGCCAGGGCGTCACTGAGTGCCGCGGCGGAGAGCAGACCGGCGGCCACCAGCAGGGGCTGGGCCACGGCGGTGTCGCGGATCGCGTCCGCGTCGGCCTGCGTGCCGTAGTGGGCAAGGTCGAGGCCGATGGCGTCCGACCACGCCCCGAGGCGGTCGGCCGCGCCGGGGAGTTCGAGCCAGGGAGTCAGGAAGCCGGGCGTCTGAGCGCCTTGGCCGGGAGCGACGAGTACGAGCACTCTCACACTCTCTCTTGTGGACGGTGCAAGCCGCCCGTGGGGACAGGGACGAAGAACGGCTGGGGGAATTGTAGGGGCCCGACAAAATCCTACGGTTGGAGATCTCCGTCGGCCAGACGCCCCAGGATCAGCGCGATCCGCAGCGTGAATGCGGAGCGTACGTCCGATGGCGACCAGCCGGTGACGTCAGTCACACGTCGCAGCCGGTAGCGCACGGTGTTGGGGTGCACGAAGAGCATCCGGGCGGCGCCTTCGAGGCTGCTGGCTTGTTCCAGATAGACGCTGAGAGTCTCCAGGAGCGCGGAGCCCGCTTCCTCCAGTGGTCTGTAGATCTCCTCCACCAACTGGTCGCGCGCGGCCGGATCGCTCGCGATCGCGCGCTCCGGCAGGAGATCGTCCGCGAGGACGGGACGCGGGGCGTCCTGCCAGGCGGCGCACGCCTTGAGCCCGGCGGCCGCGGCCTGCGCGGACCGGGTGGCGGCGAGCAGGTCGGGGACGATGGGCCCGGCGACGACGGGACCGGCCGCGTACGGACCGATCAGACCCTTCGCGACCTGCAGCGGATTGTCGCTGCCGCCCGCGATGACGACCAGGCGGTCGCCGAGCACCCCGGTCAGGACCTGGAGCTTGGCGTGCCGGGCGGCGCGGCGGATGGCTTCGACGGTCAGCTCGCTGTCGCCGTCGGGCGCGGTGCCCAGGACGACGCAGACGTGCTCGGGGGAGTTCCAGCCGAGCGCGGCGGCCCGGCTCACCGCGCCTTCGTCGGCTTCCCCGGAAAGCACGGCGTTCACGACGAGCGACTCGAGGCGGGCGTCCCAGGCACCGCGTGCCTCGGCGGCCTGCGCGTAGACCTGCGCGGTGGCGAAGGCGATCTCGCGGGCGTACACGAGGAGCGCCTCGCGGAGGATGGACTCGTCTCCGGGGGCCGCGACCTCGTCGATCGCGGACTCCATCACCTCGATCGTCGTACGCACCATCTCGACGGTCTGGCGCAGCGTGATCGCCCTGGTCAGCTCGCGCGGGGCGGTGCCGAAGACGTCGGTGGAGATGGCCTGGGGGGCGTCGGGATGGCGGAACCACTCGGTGAAGGCGGCGATGCCGGCCTGCGCCACCAGGCCGATCCAGGAGCGGTTCTCCGGAGGCATCGCCCGGTACCAGGACAGCGTCTCGTCCATGCGCGCGATGGCCTGCGCCGCGAGGCTGCCGGCCGACTGCTCCAGGCGCTTCAGCGTGGCTGAGTGCGCGTGGGCCTTCCGGTGCGCGTCCTGACGGGCGGCCTCCTCGTGGCGCGCGGCTTCCTCGTGGGCTGCCTGATGGGCGTCCGGGCGGGCTTCGTTCGCAGAGGGTTCGGGCACGGGGACAAGACTGCCTTATCGGGACGGGGATGTGCGGTGCCGGGTCTAACGTGGGGTGTGTGATTGATGTACGGCGCTCCGGCGATCGGTACCGCGGCGGGGAGCCCGGTGCCGGTATCGAGACCTTCCACGCCTTCTCCTTCGGGCCGCACTACGACCCGGACAACCTCCGCTTCGGCGCGGTCCTGGCCTGCAACGAAGAGCGTCTCGCACCCGGCGCGGGCTTCGACGAACACCCGCACAGCCACACCGAGATCGTGACCTGGGTGGCGCAGGGCGAGCTGACCCACCGCGACTCGGCCGGGCACGCTTCGGTCGTGGGCCCCGGGGACGTCCAGCACCTGAGCGCGGCCGGCGGTGTCCGCCATGTGGAACGCAACGACGGCGAGGACCCCTTGGTCTTCGTCCAGATGTGGCTGTCCCCGCTGAGGCCCGGCGGCGAACCGTCCTACGAGGTGGTCCACGGCATCGCGGACTCGACTCCGTACGCGGTCCCCGCGGCGGGCGCTCTCCTGCACGTCCGGCGACTCGGCGCGGGCGAGCGCACCGCGATCCCGGACGCTCCCTTCGCGTACGTCCACGTGGTACGCGGTGAAGTGCGCCTGGGCGGCGAGCAGTTGACCGCGGGGGACGCGGCGCGGATCACGGCCGCGCAGGGTCTGGAGGCGGTGGCCACGGAGGAGGGCGCGGCGGAGATGCTGGTGTGGGAGATGGCTGGGTGAGCGTGCAGCCAGGGTCCCCGCAAGGCCCCCGGCCACGTCCCCTCAGAGCTCGGCAAGCACCGCGTCGGTGAACGGAGGCCATGCCTCGACGGCCCACGGCCCGAACGCCCGATCAGCCAGAGCGACACACGCCGCCCCCGCGTCGGGATCGACCCAGAGGAACGTCCCGGCCTGCCCGAAGTGCCCGAACGTCCGAGGCGACGACGAACTCCCGGTCCAATGCGGCGACTTGGAGTCCCGAATCTCGAACCCGAGGCCCCAGTCGTTGGGACTCTGATGCCCGTACCCGGGAAGCACACCCTTGAGCCCCGGATGCACCACGGACATCGCCTCCGCCACCGTCCGCGGATCGAGCAACCGCGGTGCCTGCACCTCGGCGGCGAACTTCACCAGGTCATCGACCGTGGAGACCCCGTCCTTGGCGGGCGAAGCGCCCCCGTCGAGCGAGGTGGACCCCATCCCCAACGGCTCGAGCACGGCCTGCCGCAGATACTCCCCGAAGGGAATGTCCGTCGCCTTGGCGACATGATCCCCGAGCACCTCGAACCCCGCGTTCGAGTACAGCCGCCGCGTCCCGGCAGGCGCCGTCACCCGGTGCTCGTCGAACGCAAGGCCGCTGGTGTGCGCAAGCAGGTGCCGCACGGTCGACCCCTCGGGCCCGGCGGGCTCATCGAGCTCGACGGCCCCCTCTTCGTACGCCACGAGCACCGCGTACGCCGCCAGCGGCTTGGTCACCGAAGCGAGCGCGAAACGGTGCCCGGTGGGCCCGTGCGCCCCGACGACCGTGCCGTCCGCGCGGACGACGGCGGCGGCAGCGGTGGGGACCGGCCAGTTCTCGATCAACGCCAGGCTCTGCATACGTACGAGCCTAAGCGCCCTACAGGCTCAACCGCATCGAGGGGTCGGGCTTGCGCACAAAGCCGAGCGAGGCGTACAACGGCTCCGCCTCCGCCGACGCATTGAGATCGACGCTCCCCGCACCATGCTCCCGGAACCAGTCAAGGAGCACCTCCATGCAGGCCCGCGCATACCCCCGCCGCCGCTGATCCGGATCGGTGGCGACGCTGAACACACAACCCGTGACGCCCCGCGGATTGCCCGCCCGCCCGATGCGGTACTCCAGCGTTCCCACCACAAGCGCCGCGAGCTTCCCGGGCCGACCGGGCCGGTCGACGACGAAGGCGGCGAAATCGCCCTCCGGATCGGCCAGTTTGTCCCGCAGCACATGAAGGGACTCGGCATGCCAGCTGGTGTCGGACTCGGTGGCGGCCGCCGAGCCGGTGGCGAACACCGAGTCGATCATCACCTGCCGCAGCCTGATCAGTTCCTCGACATCGTCTGGCGTGGCACGACGCACAACACTCATGATCGGCACCGTAGTCACCGCACGAAGCAGCGTCCTCCGATTTTCCCAGGGTTTGCTTCCGTCACATATTTCCTCCCGGTTCTGCTTGCTTAGAGCGCACTCCAAGGTTCTAGCGTGGTGGTCATGACGGTGATGGAGACCGAGACCACCCGCACACAGGGCCCCGCACAGGCCGCAACCGCAGCGCCCTCCGGCGTCGCCGGCACCCCCGGCGTTTCTGAGGGCGCCGAGAGCGTCGGCGGCACCGACAGTGCCGACACCAAGGCGGATTCCTGCGCCTCGGCACCCACCGCGCACCCCCGCCCGAGCGGGCAGGACCACTACACGATCAGCGAGGTCGTCGCCTTCATCGGCCTGACCGCACACACCCTGCGCTGGTACGAGCGGATCGGCCTGATGCCCCACATCGACCGCTCCCACACGGGCCAGCGCCGCTACCGCAACCGCGATCTGGACTGGCTCACGTTCGTCGGCAAGCTCCGCCTGACCGGCATGCCGGTGGCGGACATGGTCCGCTACGCCGAGCTGGTGCGCGAGGGCGACCACACCTTCACCGAGCGCCACGAACTCCTGGAACAGACCCGCCGCGACGTCCGCACCCGCATATCGGAGCTCCAGGACACGCTCGCCGTGCTCGACTACAAGATCAACTTTTACGCTGACGCCCGCCCGGCGTCGGAGAGGCTCTGAAACCGATGACCGCAGAGACGCCCAAGACCCCCCAGACCCCCGCGTCGGCCGCGACGACCGGCACCGCGGGCACCGTCGGCACGACCCCCGCCCCGATCGCGAAGGTGCAGCTCGGGACGGACGGCCCGGAGGTCGGCGTCCAGGGACTCGGCTGCATGGGCATGAGCTTCGCCTACGGCCCCACCGACGCCGATGAAGCCCGGGCAACCCTGGAGCGAGCCCTCGAACTCGGCGTCACCCTCTACGACACCGCCGACGCCTACGCCGCCGGTGAGAACGAGAAGTTCCTCTCTCCCTTCCTCAAGGCACACCGTGACGAGGTCGTCCTCGCCACCAAGTTCGCCCTGGCCATCGACCCGAACGACTCGACCAAGCGGATCATCAACAACGACCCCGCATACATCCGCGCCTGCATCGACGCCAGCCTCCAACGCCTCGGCGTGGACGTCATCGACCTCTACTACATGCACCGCCGGAGCCCCGGGGTGCCGATCGAGGAAACGGTCGGCGTGATGGCCGAGCTGGTCGCCGCGGGCAAGGTCAAGCACCTTGGCCTCAGCGAGGTCACCGGCCCCGAACTGCGCGCCGCCCAAGCCGTCCACCCCATCGCCGCCCTCCAGTCGGAGTGGTCGCTCTTCAGCCGTGACATCGAGCAGGGCGTGGTCCCCGCCGCCGCCGAACTCGGCGTCGCCCTCGTCCCCTACTCCCCGCTCGGCCGCGGCTTCCTCACCGGCTCGTTCGTCAGCGCCGACAAGGAGCTCGGAGAGGGTGACTTCCGACGCCAGCAGCCCCGCTTCACCGGCGACAACGCCGCCGCCAACGCGGCCCTCCTCGAGCCCGTCCGCACTGTCGCCGACGCCCATGGAGCGAGCCTCGGCCAGGTCGCCCTCGCCTGGGTCCAACAGCAGGCCCAGGTCCACGGACTGGCCGTCGTCCCCATCCCCGGCACCCGCAAGCGCACCCGCGTCGAGGAGAACACCGCGGCCACCCGCCTCGAACTCACCTCCTCCGAACTCGCCCTGCTCGACCCCATCGCCGCCCAGGTCGCAGGCGACCGTTACGCCGACATGACCTTCACTTCGGCGGGCCGCGAGTAGCGAGCAGCGAATAACGAGCAGCGGGCAGTCGGCTCGCTCCGCAGGGTGGGGGCGTGGGGCCGTGGGGGAGGGCGCGGCGCCCACACGCTTCCGCTGTTCACGCCAGCCCCAGCGCGAAGACCGCGAACCCGGCCGCCAGGAGCCCGGTGAGCGCACGGCGCGCATACGTGGCCCGCCTCCACGGAGCCTCGAAGCCGCGGGTGTAGCGGCCTATCAGCAGCAGGAGCGCCCCGAAGACCGGAAGCCAGGCGATCCGGGCGGCTATCCAGCCCCAGGTGTCCGGGCCCGCCGTCAACCCTGGCACCGTGCCGCCGAGGAACGAGCCGGGCACGGCCGCTGCGAGCATCGCTGTCTGGTGCCAGCACAGGATCGTCATCGCCGACAGGTTGATCACGACGACCGGCGCCCACAGGGCAGGCCTGCGCAGCAACTTGCCGATCCGCTCGCGCAACAGGATCGCCGCACCGCTCTGTGCGGCGGCCAGCGCCAGGACCAGCAGTGACGGTGGATGCGAATTCGTCCGCGCCTCACCCGGGACGCCGACCATCGACGCCGGATAGTGGAGGACGAGCAGCAGTGCGGCGAAGAGGGCTGTCCCTCCGACGAGCAGCAGCCACGCACCGCGCCTGCCCAGTTTCTTCTCGCCCCAGCTGACGCCCAGTTGATAGGCGAACATCCAGCCGGGCAGCAGATTCAACAGGCTCAGCCAGGACGGCATGGAGTCCCCGAACGGGCCGTAGCGCAGGAAGTCGACGACTGCGACCGAGCCGAGCAGCGGCGCCGCGGCCCAGGCACCGAGCCGCTCGGCCGCCCTGATGCACCAAGGGGTGAGCGCGGTGATTACCGCATAGATCCCGACGAACCACAGCGGCTGTATCACCAGCGTGGACCCCGTGCGCAGTGTCGTGCCCGGCACCCCCATCGCGTACAGCACCGGGATCAACGCGGCCCAGACGGCCGTCACTCCCAGGACCGGACGACCAAGTCGCGCCACCCGCCCGCGAAGCCAACGCCCCGTCGACTCGCCGCGCGCCGCCGCCCGGCGATACGAAAGGACGGAGGCATAGCCGCCGACCAGGAAGAAGATGCCGAGCATCTGCAGCACCCAGCTCAGCGGCGCGAAGAATCCGAACGAAGCCAGGGGACTGGCATTGTGCAGCGCGCCGCCCGCATCGAGGGTGAACCCGCCGAGCAGCCAGTGCCCGGTCGGCACGGCGAGCAGGGCGAGCGCACGCAGCCCGTCTATGGCCCGGTCACGGTGTGCGGGTGTCTTGGCGTCGATCGCCGACGCCGTTCTGCGCAGGTGGGTCAGCGGGGTGAGGCTCATGGCCGCTCTCCGATCGGGCGGGCGTCGGCGTCAGGCGCAGCCAGGGCGGTGCCGTTGTCCGGTGTGCCGTGGGCAGTGGTCTCCGCGATGGAGGCGAAGGCCTTGAGGGAATCCGTCCCCGGGGCGAAGTAGCCGGTGTGGCCCTCGGCTCGCTCCGCGGGAACCCGCCGGGCGCCGAATCCGGGGTCGGCCGGGTCCTCGCCATGGCCGAGGCCGAACAGCTCGACGTTCGGCACGTCACCGATCCAGTCGCTGTCGTCCTTGGCCGCCCAGACGCGGGCGGAGGTGTGCAGATCGGCCACGCTGTCCGCACGCATGCCGGGGGAGCCGAGCACCACCAGGTCGGACGCCGTCAGTTGTGGAGCCGCCAAGCCGCACACCACGGAGCCGTAGCTGTGGCAGAACACCGAGGGGCGTGGGGTGCCTGAGGCTGTCAGGCCCTGCACGAACCGCGCGAGCCGGGGCGCGCCGGCCTCCGCGAGCCGTCCCGTCGCGGCGTCGGGGCCGAGGCCGACCGGAGTGGTGTAACCGACCCAGGCCACCACGGCTGTGTCGTCGCCCGCCGCGGCGTGCAGGGAGCGTGCCATCCCGGCCGGTGTGCCGTACTCGTCGTTCGAGCGGTCGAAGGTGCTCAGATCTATGTCGGAGCCCGGCACGACAACGGATACGTGCTTGGCGCTGGCCAAGTCACCGTAAACGGCGGCTACTTGTCCTCTGCCGCGCGGGTCGAAGGCGAGTATCTGGCGATCGGGACCGAGGAGCTGTTCGTAACGCGTGACGAGAGAACGGGCCCGCTCGTGGTCCTGGAGGGTGAGGCTCGGGTCGCTCACGCGGGCCCGCTCGCGGGCGCGCTCGGCTTTCAGGGAAAGGGAGTTGGCCTCGAACCGCAGGACGGTCGGGGCGCCGTCCAGATTGCCGACGACCGAGGGGTGCCGGGTGACCAGGCTGTGCTGCTGCGCCTCGCTCAACGAGTCGAAGAACGCGGCGACTCGGGCGGGGGACGCGGTCGCCGGATCCGGCAGCCGAACCCCCCACGTATGGTCCGCGCGCCAGGCCTGCGTGCCCGGTGGCGGGCCCGTGAGCGGCTGCTGTTCATTGCCGACGGCCCAACCGGCCGTGCCGGCCACGATCGTCGTCGTGAGCGCCGCGGCGATCAGCGTCCGCTTGCTGCGGGTCTTCCAGCTCCTGCGGGCTTTCCAAGAACGAAGGCGCATGGCCCGTCTCCCTCCCCATCTCGTGACACGCTCCGGCGTGACGAGAGGAAAAGTAGGGAGACGGTGCCCGGCGGCACCTCACACTGGGGAGCCAACTCGCAGGTCATACCGGGGTATGTGGACCTCATACCGCGGTATGGGAGTGAGGGCTTGAGCGAGGGGTCTACTGCCCTCCGGGCGTGATCAGACCGGACTCATAGGCGAAGATCACGGCCTGTGCGCGGTCCCGCAGGTCCAGCTTGGAGAGGACCTTGCCGATATGGGTCTTCACCGTCTGCTCGGCGACGACCAGGTGCTCGGCGATCTCCTGGTTGGAAAGGCCGCGCGCGATGAGCACCAGTACCTCGGTCTCACGTGGAGTCAGACCGTTCAGCCGCAGCGACTGGTCGTTGCGTGGCCGCTGCTTGGCGAAGTCCGTGATCAGGCGGCGCGTCACCGACGGAGCGAGCAGAGCGTCGCCCGCCGCCACCACGCGTACCGCCGAGATCAGGTCGGCGGGCGGGGCGTCCTTGAGGAGAAAGCCCGAGGCTCCGGCGCGCAGCGCCTCGTACACATAGTCGTCCACGTCGAAGGTGGTGAGCATCAGCACCTTGGGCACGTGCACCACCCCGGGCGGTGGGTCCAACAGGGCGCGTGCCGCGACGAGTCCGTCCATCTCCGGCATCCGGACGTCCATCAGGACGACATCGGGATGGGTCTTGCGGCTGACGTCGACTCCGACCTTGCCGTTCGGCGCCTCGCCCACGACGTCGATGTCGCTCTGGGCCGCAAGGAGCGCGGCGAACCCGGCCCGCACCATGTTCTGGTCATCGACGATGATCACGCGGATGGTCATGCGGTTCCGGAGTCCTTTTTCAGGAGGGGCAGTTGGGCCGCCACACGGAAGCCACCGTCGGGCAGCGGCCCGGCGTCGACCGTGCCGCCGACCAACCGTACGCGTTCGCGCATGCCGACGAGTCCGTGACCTGTGCCGCTGTGCTCCAACGAGTCGGGTGTCTCGGTGGGCGGGCCGTTGACCACGAGAATCAGCAGATGCTCTTCGTCCAGGGTCACGGTGATGGTGGTGTGCGCTCCCGGCGCGTGCCGCATCACGTTCGACAGGGCTTCCTGGACGATGCGGTACGCGGAAAGGTCGACGGCCGGTGTGACGTCGGCCAACTGCGTGAGCACCGATAGTTCGGGGCGGGACAGATCGATCGGTAGGCCGGCGCGCACCGTCGCTTCCACCAGATGCGGCAGCCTGCTGAGCCCGGGCTGCGGGGACCGCTCACCCGGTGTGTCCTCACTGCGCAGCACCGCGAGCAGCCGCCGCATCTCGGTGAGGGACTCACGGGCGCTGGCCGCGATGCTCCCGAACTCCTCACGTGCCGCGTCCGGAAGGCCGTCGAGGCGGTAGGGCGCGGAGTCCGCCTGCACCGTGATCACCGACATGTGGTGGGCAACGACATCGTGCAACTCCCGGGCGATGCGGGCCCGTTCTTCGAGGAGGGTGCGCTGGGCGCGCTCGGCCTCGCTGATGGTCTCCTGCTCGATGAGTCTGCGCTGTGCGTCGCCACGCTCACGGAGCAAGGCGCCGAGCAGCAGCACGACACCGCTCAGCACGATCAGCAGCACGCTGGTGTCCTGGCCGCCGTCGTCGCGGAACGCACCGAGGACGAGGCTCACGACGACCGTGACAAGCCAGATGCCCAGGAGCGTGCGGCGGCTCTCGCGCAGGGACAGCAGGAGGCACACGACCACATAGCCCACGATGATCATGGCAGTCCAGGGAGCGGGCCGGTCGTTGCCCATGGACAGCGTCACGATCGCCCCGATGACATCCGCGACGATCAGGATGCACCAGGCGGCCAACGGGCGGCTGACCGCCAGCAGCAGCGGTGCGGACTGGGCGACGCCCAAGGCGCCCGCCAGACCGCCGTTCACCCCGTAGTCGTTCGTCAGTACCTGGGTGGTGACAGGGATGAGTGCCGCGACGAAGCCCAGCGCGGCGATCATGGGCATCAGCCGCATCCAGCGCTTGGGCGCCCTGGCGAGGAGAGGCTCGGTCCGCCCCACGGGCGTCGAGAGGAAGGCCCCTGCCCTGCCGAGCCCTTCGCGGACGCCCGCGGTCGCACGCTGAAGGGTGACCCCACGCCTGTCCGGCTCGGCGGCCGGTGTGCGGGGATCCTGGTCCGGGGGTGTCGATGAGCTGCTCATGGCCTGATCAGCGTAGACATGACGCACGCCGTACGCCGTCGTACCGCGGAGCTGACCTGCACCTCATACCCAGGTAGGAAACGGGCTTCTCGCGATACCCAGGTATGACCCATGACCCATGACCCGCGGACCACGTCCCTCCAGCCCAGCCCAGCCCAGCCCAGCCCAGCACCGCCCAGCCCGGCTCCCCTCTGGCCGGGTCACAGCTCCGCCAGCAGCTCAGCCTTCTTCGTGGTGAATTCCTCGTCCGTGAGCAGACCCGCCTGGTGCAGCTCACCGAGGTGCCGGATGCGTTCCGCGATGTCCGCCGGGTCGCGGCGGGTCACCGGGGCGGCGCCCGGGACCGTGCCGGGCGTCAGGGCCGGACCCGACGCCCGCACCGCGGCGAGCACCGACGCCGCGAACGGCAGCGATTCGTGCACCGGGCCGTACCCGAGGCCGAAGACGACGGCCGCAGGATCCTGGTCCGCCTGTGCGGGCTGGGCGAGCGGGGTCTCACGGCGCAGCAGCCGGAGATGGCCCTCGAAGACCTCGGGGGAGCGCCACTCGACGCCGCTCAGGTCCGTGACCAGGAAACTCTGATCGCCGGCTTTCCACTTGGCGGACGAGGCACCCGTCCAGAACCACCGGAAGGCCACCGACTTGCCGTCGAAGGACGCCTTCCCGTCGTACGCCTTGAACTGCAGCGGAGTCTCCGGCGCGGCGACCAGGTAGCGGTCCGGAGGTCCGCAGTCATCCTGAGTGAGCTGGGCCCGCAGCTCGTCCGCGTAGTACTCGGCGAGCGTCTCGCGCTCGGCGGGCAGCACGAGCCGGTACGGGTCGCAGCCGTCCTTGAGCTGGCCCGCGGCCGCCTCCATCAGAGGATCCGCCCCCGGTCTCGGCACGGCGTGCAGGACGACCGTCCCTCGCTTGCCGGGAGTGAGTGTCACCGCTGCGATCGCCTCGTGCGGGATGCGGCGTTCGCCGAGCGCCTGAAGGAGCTTCGGCGTGCGGATCCCCCGTTCGAAGCGGATGAGCACGGAGTCGGACTCGAACTCCCAGGCGGCATGAAATCCGGCCAGTACGTCACCCATGCGGCTCATCGTAGGCGGCACGCGCGCCTCCGTCCCTCCTGCGGCGTGCCGCTGTTTTGTCGATTTCTACGCGCGTCAGGCCACTGTCGTGCCGGAAAATTCCTTCCGGCACGCGTCATCCCCGCTCGCACACCGCACTGAGCGGTACGAACCAGTACCGATGTCGGCGAAGTTGCTGAGGCTCTCCGTGCCCGGCTCGAAATAGCCGGTGTGGCCGATCGCGCCCCGTGCGGACAGCACCCGCGCGCCGAAGTCCCGGGAGACGGGGTCGGCACCGTGGCCGAGCCCGCCGACCTCCATGTTTGGCACATCCTGGATCCAGTCGTCGCCGTCCCTGGTGGCCCAGATCCGGGCACCGGTGCCCAGCTGCGACGCCGTGTCGGCGCGCATGCCGGGGCTGCCCGCGACCGCGATGTCGGAGACGCGGGAGGGCAGCTGTCGTGCCGCGACCCCACACACCACGGAGCCGTAGCTGTGGCAGTACAGCGCGACGGGCGAGTGCCCCGGAAGCCCGCGCACCAATGAATTGAGCCGGATCGCGCCCTCATCCGCGCGCATGGACGTGGCCGCGTCCACACCGAGGCCGATGGGCGCGGTGTAGTCGGCCCAGGCGATCACGGCGGTACGCGCGCGTGGGCTCGCCGAGTGCTCCGCGCGGTACAGGGCCTTGGCCATGCCGACAGGGGCCGAGTACTTGCGGTTCGTCCGCTCGAAGGTCAGCAGGTTCGTGTCCACACCGGGCACGACGACCGACACCCGGGACGCCTGGTCGAGGTCTCCGAAGACCTCGGCGATACGACCCGACCCCATGGGGTCGAAGGACAGGACCTGCCGACCCGGATGCATCATCACGCCGAAGCGCTTCATTCTGCGCTCCGCCTCCTGCTGCCCGAGAGGGGAGAGCCGGTTGTCGTGCATGCGCTTTCGCTCGGTCTTGCGCGCCTGATCAAGGGCGATGTGGTTCGCGCGATATCGCAGCTCTACGGGGGCACCGTTCATGTTGCCGACCGCAAGGGGATAGCGGGTGGCGAGTCGGGTGCGCTGTTGCGCGTTGAGCGAGGCGAAGAAGTGAGCGAGCTTGCCGGCCGGGGCAGTGGCGTCGGGCAGGGCCCGTCCGTTGATGTGCCCGTGCTCCCAGGCGGAGAGCGAGGCCGCGAGCGGCGATGCGGCGTCCTTGTGGTGGCGCACCGCGGTCCAGCCCGTGGTCGCCAGCATGACGAACACCACGGCGAGCGCAAGCAGTGCGCGCCAGGCGCTGAGTTGAGGGGAGGAGTCGAAGGAAGTCACTACGGAACACCCTAGGAGAATCGTGATGCCTACCGTGCACCGGGTGAGGCAGATCACGTTTCCTGTGGGGTAATTGAGGCATAGCGGGCGCACTCTGAGCACTTTCGTCACACTCCGTAGGCGGCGCATGCGCGCAGCGCACTCGGAGCGCGCCGTTACTGACGGCGCATCAGTCAGTCACTCTGCGTGTTGATTTGTTCGACGGGTTGATCTGCTCCCCAGCCCGACACGGAGTGCGCGCACCGTCACTCTGTGCGCCAGTTCTCCGCCAACGCGGGTCCCAGATGGTCGAGATACGTCTCGGTGATCGCGCGGATCGACTCCACGCTCGACTCCTCGCCCGCACCCCAGAGCCGACCGGTCATGCGCATCACTCCGCTGAACGCGGCCACCACCACGCGTGGTCGCGGGTCCGTGTCCAGGTCGAGCCCCTCACGCTCGGCGATCACCCGCGCGATCTCTTCCTCCATCTCGATGGAGCGGCGCAGGTGGGCGGCGAGCAAGGAAGGGGTGGACTCGATCATCTGATAGGTGCGCATGTGGAGTTCGACGGGGACCACCTCTTCGATGGACCGGCCCATCGCGTCCCAGGCGCCGATCACGGCTCCGCGCAGGGCGACGAACGGCGTTTCGTCGGCGGGGCGTTCGCGCAATGTCTCCACGAACCGCTGCTCCACCATCTCCTGCACGGCGAAGGCGGTCTCCTCCTTGTTGGTGAAGTACCGGAAGAACGTGCGCTGGGAGACGTCGACCGCTTCGGCGATCTCGTCGACCGTCGTCTCCTCGTACCCCTTGGTCGTGAAGAGCTCGAGCGCCGCGCGCAGAAGTGCGTCACGGGTGCGCTGCTTCTTGCGCTCGCGCAGTCCGGGGCGAGAGGGCTCGCCGGAGATGTCTCCAGAGGCCTCGGCCCGCGGCTTCGCGGGGTCCGCCGCTCGCTGCCCGGTCCTCACGCCATGTCCCTCTTTCCGCTGTTTGACCAGCTCACCATATCTGTGAGCCACGTGACAGTTACCGACTTGTGAAATGGTTTGTCAACTGTCAGCGACTGACACTAGCCTCGAACGCATGACTAGTCAGATCACCGTCGACAAGGCGGACAAGGCGCCGGAGCCATCGTCCGCTCCGACCCCGGCCAAGGGGCTCCGCGGCCACCCTTGGCTGACGCTCTTCTCCGTCGCGATCGGCGTGATGATGGTCGCGCTGGACGGCACCATCGTGGCGATCGCCAACCCGGCCATCGCGAAGGACCTCGGCACCACGATGGCCGGTGTCCAGTGGATCACCAACGGCTACCTCCTCGCGCTCGCCGTCGCGCTGATCACCGCCGGCAAGCTCGGTGACCGGTTCGGCCACCGGCAGACCTTCCTGATCGGCGTGGCGGGCTTCGCCGTGGCCTCCGGCGCGATCGGGTTCTCCAGCAGCGTCGGCCTGGTCGTCACGTTCCGTGTGCTCCAGGGCCTCTTCGGCGCGCTCCTGATGCCGGCCGCGCTCGGCCTGCTGCGCGCCACCTTCCCCGCCGAGAAGCTGAACATGGCCATCGGCATCTGGGGCATGGTCATCGGCGCATCGACCGCGGGCGGCCCCATCGTCGGCGGCCTGCTCGTCGAGCACGTCAGCTGGCAGTCGGTGTTCTTCATCAACGTGCCCGTCGGTGTCATCGCTCTTGTCCTCGGCCTGGTGATCCTCAAGGACCACCGCGCGGAGAACGCGCCGAAGTCCTTCGACATACCCGGCATCGTCCTGCTGTCGGGCGGCATGTTCGCGCTGATCCTGGCCCTCATCAAGGGCTCGGAGTGGGGCTGGGGCGGGACGAGGACGCTGCTGTTCCTCGCGGGCGCGGTGGTGCTCTTCGCGCTCTTCGCCTTCTGGGAGACGAAGGTCAAGGAACCGCTCATCCCGCTGGGCATGTTCAGGTCCGTCCCGCTGTCCGCGGGCACGGTCCTCATGGTCCTCATGGCCTTCGCCTTCATGGGCGGGCTGTTCTTCGTCACGTTCTACCTGCAGAACGTGCATGGCATGAGCCCGGTCGACAGCGGACTGCACCTCCTGCCGCTGACAGCCATGATGATCGTGTCCTCGCCGATCGCCGGTGCGCTCATCACCAAGTTCGGCCCGCGCGTCCCGCTCGTCGGCGGCATGGTGGCCACCGCCATCGCGATGTTCGGCATGTCCACGATGACGACGGACACCGCGACGCTGCCGATGTCGCTCTGGCTCGGCATGATGGGCCTCGGCCTCGCACCCGTGATGGTGGGAGCCACCGAGGTCATCGTCGGCAACGCCCCGTTGGAGCTGTCCGGCGTGGCGGGCGGTCTCCAGCAGGCCGGCATGCAGGTCGGCGGCGCGCTCGGCACGGCGGTTCTCGGCGCGGTCATGGCCGCCCGGGTCGACAAGGACCTTCCCGCGAACTGGGCCGACGCCAAGCTCCCGCCCATGACGCCGGAGCAGCTCGACCAGGCATCCGCCGCGGTCCAGATGGGCGGGGCGCCGGTCCCGCCGAAGACGCCGGAGCCGGTCGCCGAGGCGATCACCTCTGCCGCACACGACACGTTCGTGTCCGGCATGGGCCTGGCCTTCACCGTCGCCGGTGCCGTCGCGGTCGTCGCGGCCCTGGTCGCCACGTTGACCAAGCGGGGCGCCAATGCCGAGGCGGGCGCCGGAGTCGGACACATCTAGCAGGAGGCGTTCTGGACTCCGGGCCACCACAAGGCATTTCCGGACATATCCAACGCGCACGTCGAGCAAGCATCTGCCTGGCGCTCACGCATCAGGGAAAGCCCCTCAGGGTCCAACTGGGGGGCTTTCGCCTATCTGGGTGACGCACATCCGTACCCCTTCCGACGGAGCTAGCGAGTGGGTCACAGTTCTGGCAAGTGATCGACATGACACGGGAGTTGAAGCAGATGCGTACGACCATGCCCGCGACCTTCGCCGCCGCCGCGCTCGCCACGGTGATCCTTGCCCCCTCACAGGCCGGTGCCACGACACTGTCCCCACAGGCCGATCTCGCGACACCCGCGAAGCATGCCGGGACCGCCGCACCACCCACGCTCGCCGGTTGTGGGCCGGGGGAGCTCTGTCTATGGGAGAAGGCGGAGTTCAAAGGCGCCCGGCAGACGTATGAGCTGTCCGAGATCGACATCGAGAGCTGTGTAGCGCTGCCGGAGGGGGGCAGCGCTCAAGCCCTCGCCAACCGCACGGGCCGGCCGGTCACCACGTATCAATCCGCGGAGTGCGGCGAGACCGGGGAGTTCGACACATATCCAGGCGGCGGCACCTGGCTCCCCGAATCGCCTTATCGCGTGCGGGCGTTCAAGGTCTGGGAGAACTGACCGGAGGCACAGGAGGGCCTTCCGCGGTCGGCGCCGGCCGCGGAATCTCCTCCGACGGCGGTCGCGGAACCTCCGCCGGTGCAGACTGCGCAACCGCCGTCGCCGGCTGGGGCACCCCGCCCGACAGCGCCGTCACCTGAGCCCGCAGCGCTCGAACCTCCGTCGTCAGCGCCTCGATCGCCGCAGTCTGGCGCCGCTCCTCGACGTCGTCCCGGTCGAAGCGTGAGATGAACCAGGCCGCGATGTTGGCGGTGACCACACCAAGAAGCGCGATGCCCGAGAGCATCAGGCCGACCGCGAGGATGCGGCCGAGCCCGGTCGTCGGCGCGTGATCGCCGTAGCCGACGGTGGTCATCGTGGTGAAGGACCACCACACCGCGTCGCCAAGGGTCTTGATATTGCCGTTCGGTGACTCCCGCTCCACCGAAAGGACGGCCAGCGAACCGAACATGAGGAGGCCCACGACGGCCCCGGCGACATAGGTCGTCAGCTGAATCTGAGACGCCATCCGGGCCCGGCGCCCGACCAGCAGCAGAGTCGAGACGAGCCGCAGCAACCGCAGCGGCTGCAGCATGGGGAGGAGGACAGCGCAGAGGTCGAGCCAGTGCGAGCGGACGAACTGCTTGCGGTGGTCGGTGAGGTAGAGGCGTACGAGGTAGTCAATGGCGAACGAACCCCAGACGATCCACTCCACCACCGTGCAGGTGATCGCGACGCTCTTGCTCGCGTCGGGCACCACGATGGGCACGGCATAGGCGATGGCGAAGGCCACCGCGAGCACGAGGAGCGGACGTTGGGTGCGTCGCTCCCAACGGAGCTGTGCCGGTGGGTGCTTTATGGGCGCTTCCATGCGCGCATCGTAGGAAACGCCGGAGGGCGGCGGGAGCCACTGCCCCACCGCCCTCCGAACGACCTACGTGCTACAGGAATCGCTCATGCCCGCCCCGCAGGGCTAGGCGTCGCCCCCAGCGGCGCCCGGGTCGGCTGCCGTGACGTCGAGCAGCTGGTAGCGGTCGATGGCCTGCTTCAGTACGGAGCGGTCGACCTTGCCCTCGCGGGCCAGCTCGGTCAGCACGCCGACCACGATCGACTGCGCGTCGATGTGGAAGAAGCGGCGGGCAGCACCGCGGGTGTCCGCGAAGCCGAAGCCGTCGGCGCCCAGGGACTGGTACGTGCCGGGGACCCAGCGGGAGATCTGGTCGGGGACGCTCCGCATCCAGTCGGAGACGGCCACGAACGGGCCCTCGGCGCCGGAGAGCTTCTGCGTCACGTACGGGACGCGCTGCTCCTCCTCGGGGTGCAGGAGGTTGTGGCGCTCCACGTCGACCGCCTCGCGGCGCAGTTCGTTCCAGGAGGTCGCCGACCAGACGTCCGCCTTGACGTTCCACTCCGAAGCGAGGATCTGCTGGGCCTCGACCGCCCACGGGACCGCGACACCGGAGGCGAGGATCTGCGCCGGGATGGCGCCCTGCTCGCCCGCCTTGAAGCGGTGGATGCCCTTGAGGATGCCGTCGACATCCACATCGGCGGGCTCGGCCGGGTGCTGGATCGGCTCGTTGTAGACGGTGAGGTAGTAGAAGACGTCCTCGCTGTCGGGGCCGTACATCCGGCGCAGGCCGTCCTTGACGATGTGCGCGATCTCGTAGCCGAAGGCCGGGTCGTAGGCGACGCAGCCCGGGTTGGTCGAGGCGAGCAGCTGCGAGTGGCCGTCCGCGTGCTGGAGGCCCTCGCCGGTCAGTGTCGTGCGGCCGGCGGTGGCGCCCAGGACGAAGCCGCGGGCCAGCTGGTCGGCCATCTGCCAGAACTGGTCGCCGGTGCGCTGGAAACCGAACATCGAGTAGAAGACGTACACCGGGATCAGCGGTTCGCCGTGGGTGGCGTAGGCCGAGCCCGCGGCGATCAGCGAGGCCGTGCAGCCGGCCTCGGAGATGCCGTCGTGCAGCATCTGGCCGGTCGGGGACTCCTTGTAGGCCAGGAGCAGCTCGCGGTCGACGGCCTCGTACTGCTGGCCGAGCGGGTTGTAGATCTTCGCGCTCGGGAAGAAGGCGTCCATGCCGAAGGTGCGGTACTCGTCGGGGGCGATCAGCACGAAGCGCTTGCCGATCTCCTTGTCCCGCATGAGGTCCTTCAGGATGCGGACGAACGCCATGGTGGTGGCGATCGACTGCTGGCCCGAACCCTTCTTCGCGGTCGCGTACGTCTTGTCCTCGGGAAGCTGGAGGGGCTTCGAGCGGACCACTCGGGTCGGGACGTAGCCGCCGAGGCCCTGGCGGCGGTCGTGCATGTACTGGATCTCTTCCGAGTCACGGCCGGGGTGGTAGTACGGCGGGGCGCCGCCCTCCAGCTCCTTGTCCGTGATCGGGATGTGCAGACGGTCGCGGAAGCCCTTGAGGTCGTCGGCCGTCAGCTTCTTCATCTGGTGGGTGGCGTTGCGGCCCTCGAAGTTCGGGCCGAGGGTCCAGCCCTTGACCGTCTGCGCCAGGATGACGGTCGGCTGGCCCTTGTGGGCCTTGGCGGCCGCGTACGCCGCGTAGACCTTCTTGTGGTCGTGGCCGCCGCGGCCCAGGTGCAGGATCTGCTCGTCGGTCATGTTCTCGACCATGGAGCGCAGGCGGTGGTCGTCGCCGAAGAAGTGCTCGCGGATGTACGAGCCGGTCTCGGTCGCGTACGTCTGGAACTGGCCGTCGGGCGTCGTGTTGAGCCGGTTGACCAGGACGCCGTCGCGGTCCTGCGCGAGCAGCGGGTCCCAACTGCGGTCCCAGACCAGCTTGATGACGTTCCAGCCGGCGCCGCGGAACTGCGACTCCAGCTCCTGGATGATCTTGCCGTTGCCGCGCACCGGGCCGTCGAGGCGCTGGAGGTTGCAGTTGACGACGAAGGTCAGGTTGTCCAGGCCCTCGCGGGCGGCGATGGAGAGCTGGCCGAGCGACTCGGGCTCGTCCATCTCGCCGTCGCCGAGGTAGGCCCAGACGTGCGACTTGGAGGTGTCGGCGATGCCGCGCGCCTCCATGTAGCGGTTCATCCGCGCCTGGAAGATCGCGCCGAGCGGGCCGAGGCCCATGGAGACGGTCGGGAACTCCCAGAAGTCCGGCATCAGACGCGGGTGCGGGTAGGACGAGAGCCCGTTCGGGGCCTTCGACTTCTCCTGGCGGAACGCGTCGAGCTGCTGCTCGGAGAGCCGGTCCAGGAGGAAGGCGCGGGCGTAGATGCCGGGGGACGCGTGCCCCTGGAAGAAGATCTGGTCGCCGCCGTCGCCCTCGTCCTTGCCGCGGAAGAAGTGGTTGAAACCCACGTCGTAGAGCGAGGCCGACGAGGCGAAGGTGGCGATGTGACCGCCGACCCCGATGCCGGGGCGCTGGGCGCGCGACACCATCACCGCGGCGTTCCAGCGGGTCGCGTTCAGGACCTTGCGCTCGATCTCCTCGTTGCCGGGGAAGAACGGCTCGTCCTTGGTGGCGATCGTGTTGACGTAGTCCGTGCTGCGCATCTCGGGCACAGCCACGCGCTTCTCGCGCGCACGTTCGATGAGCCGGAGCATCAGGTAGCGGGCCCGCTCGCGGCCGCGTTCGTCGACCGCGGCATCGAGGGAGTCGAGCCACTCCTGGGTCTCTTCGGGATCGAAGTCCGGGACCTGACTCGGCAGGCCGCCAATGATGATCGGGTTGCGATCGGATCCGGAAGCCACGCTGTTCCTTCGCTGTTGGGGCTTTCGCCTGGGTTCTGCCTGGCTGTGAGACGTTCCCCATCGTGTACCGCGTGGGCGGAATCGTCATCTCTACTGAGAGGTAACCGAGGCCTCCGCCCGGCGGCCCTGGGGTAGGCTCGACCAAATCGCAACGATACGCCCATCCTGCCTAGCCGGTTCGTAAGGCCGTTCGGACCTCAGTTCCGTTCGGCGTCGTACGAGCGAAGTGCGAGCGGAGAAGGATCTGGCAGGTGGGCCTTGAGTTGCGGCGACACGGCCGGGAACGTCACCGTTTCAGCGGTCTTGACGGCCGGGTACTTGCGCGATCCGGCCCGTCCGTGTGGACTACCGCCAATGTCCCGCGCACGCGCGTGGATGAAGGCATTCCCGAAAACATGATCAGGAGGCAAGCCGTGAGCGCGACCGCGGACCACGCGGAGGAGCGGACCAACCCTGCCGCGAGGCTGGGTTTCCAGCCCGAGCAGGTGGTCCAGGAGATCGGCTACGACGACGATGTCGATCAGGAGCTCCGCGAGGCCATTGAAGGGGTGATCGGCAGCGAGCTCGTCGACGAGGACTACGACGACACTGCTGACGCCGTGGTGCTGTGGTTCCGCGAGGACGACGGCGACCTGACGGATGCGCTGGTGGACGCCACCCAGCTGATCGAAGAGGGCGGCGACCTCTGGCTGATGACGCCCAAGACCGGCCGCGACGGTTACGTCGAGCCGAGCGACATCAACGAGGCAGCCCAGACCGCAGGCCTTGCTCAGACCAAGACCATCAGTGCGGGCAAGGACTGGACGGGCAGCCGTCTGGTCACGCCGAAGGCGGCAGCCAAGAAGCGGTGAAGCTGCCGCTCAGGCAGCAGGAAGTCGACTGAGCCAATCGTTGTGAGCCCCCACCGGCGCATGCCGGTGGGGGCTCCTGCGTGCGCGCGGGCCGACGGGGGAAAGTCCCGCCCTGCGGGGTGATCGGACGAAACGCCCGTTGCGTAGGGTGGTCGTCACCCGAACAGCCCCGTCGAAGGGATGCGTACTCATGGCGATCGCGGTCGGCACCAAAGCGCCGGACTTCGAGCTGAAGGACAACCACGGCCGTGCCGTGAAGCTGTCGGACTTCCGCGGCGAGAAGAACGTGGTGCTGCTCTTCTACCCGTTCGCGTTCACCGGCGTGTGCACGGGCGAGCTCTGCGCGCTGCGCGACGAGCTGCCCAAGTTCGTCAACGACGACACACAGCTGCTCGCGGTCTCCAACGACTCCATCCACACGCTGCGCGTCTTCGCCGAGCAGGAGGGCCTGGAGTACCCGCTGCTCTCCGATTTCTGGCCGCACGGTGAGGCGTCGCGTGCGTACGAGGTCTTCGATGAGGAGAAGGGCTGCGCGGTGCGCGGCACCTTCATCATCGACAAGGAGGGCGTGGTGCGCTGGACTGTCGTCAACGGTCTGCCGGACGCCCGCGACCTCGACGAGTACGTCAAGGCGCTCGACACCCTGTGATTCCTCAGGGGTGACACCCTGTGATTCTTCGGGTGCAGAGCCTGTGGCGGCCGGGAACCGGTCACTAGGATCCACTCGTTGATCCGATGGCAAAGCACGACTGGGGCTCCCCGCCCCTGGACATCAATTTGGGAGGACTTGTGGGAGTCAGCCTCAGCAAGGGCGGCAACGTATCGCTGAGCAAGGAGGCCCCCGGCCTGACCGCGGTTCTGGTCGGCCTGGGCTGGGACGTCCGTACCACCACCGGTACGGACTTCGACCTCGACGCCAGCGCCATCCTGACCAACGCCGAGGGCAAGGTCAGCAGCGACGGCAACTTCGTGTTCTTCAACAACCTGAAGAGCCCGGACGGATCCGTCGAGCACACCGGTGACAACACCACCGGTGAGGGCGAGGGCGACGACGAGGCGATCAAGGTCAACCTGGCGGCCGTTCCGGCCGACGTGGACAAGATCGTCTTCCCGGTCTCGATCTACGACGCCGAGACCCGCCAGCAGTCGTTCGGCCAGGTCCGCAACGCGTTCATCCGCGTCGTGAACCAGGCGGGCGGCGCGGAGATCGCGCGGTACGACCTCTCCGAGGACGCCTCGACGGAGACGGCGATGGTCTTCGGCGAGCTGTACCGCAACGGAGCGGAGTGGAAGTTCCGCGCCGTCGGCCAGGGCTACGCCTCGGGCCTGCGCGGCATCGCGCAGGACTTCGGCGTCAACGTCTGAGCCGAGTAACGCCCTCCGCCTTGTCGTCCGGCGCCGCACACCACGAGTGCGGCGCCGGACGCGCTCAACACTCTTGCTCCCGGACACGCTCCCGACCCAGGGGAGCCCAGGGAATTCTTGCTCTCGAACCACGGGGAGGACCACATCATGGGCGTCACGCTCGCCAAGGGAGGCAATGTCTCCCTCTCCAAGGCCGCACCGAACCTCACACAGGTCCTGATCGGCCTCGGCTGGGACGCGCGCTCCACCACCGGAGCCCCCTTCGACCTCGACGCCAGCGCGCTGATGTGCAACTCGGGCCGGGTCATCGGCGACGAGTGGTTCGTGTTCTACAACAACCTCAAGAGCCCGGACGGCTCCGTCGAACACACCGGCGACAACCTCACGGGTGAGGGTGACGGGGACGACGAGTCGCTCCTGATCGACCTCTCCAAGGTTCCCGCCAACTGCGACAAGATCGTCTTCCCTGTCTCGATCCATGAGGCGGACAACCGCGGCCAGACGTTCGGCCAGGTCAGCAACGCTTTCATCCGTGTGGTCAATCAAGCCGACCACCAGGAACTCGCGCGCTACGACCTCTCCGAGGACGCCTCCACGGAGACCGCGATGATCTTCGGAGAGGTGTATCGCTACGGCGGCGAATGGAAGTTCCGCGCCGTTGGGCAGGGGTACGCGTCTGGACTGCGGGGCATCGCTCTAGACTTCGGGGTCAATGTTTCGTAAAGCTGGGGACCGGCGCGGGGGAGACCGCTAAACGGGAGCCCGTACACACACGATTGGGTAGCCAGTGCTTCTGAAAACCTTCGGCTGGTCGTTCGCGGTTACCGCGCTCGGCCTGGTCGCGGCGGTGTTCTACGGGGGGTGGACAGGTTTCGGGATCGTGGCGATCCTGTCCATCCTCGAGATCTCGCTGTCCTTCGACAACGCGGTGGTCAACGCCGGGATCCTGAAGAAGATGAGTGCCTTCTGGCAGAAAATCTTCCTCACCATCGGTGTGCTGATCGCCGTCTTCGGCATGCGGCTCGTGTTCCCCGTCGCGATCGTGGCCATCAGCGCCAAGATCGGCCCCATCGAGGCCGTGCGGCTCGCGCTCAACGACAAGGACAAGTACCAGCAGCTGGTGACCGACGCTCACCCGTCGATCGCCGCGTTCGGTGGCATGTTCCTGTTGATGATCTTCCTCGACTTCATTTTCGAGGACCGTGACATCAAGTGGCTCGGCTGGCTGGAGCGCCCGCTCGCCAAGCTCGGCAAGATCGACATGCTGTCGGCCTGTGTCGCCCTCATCGTGCTCATGATCTCCGCGATGACCGTCGCCACCCACGCCCACCAGCACGGCGGCGCACACGTCGACAAGGCGGAGACGGTGCTGCTCTCCGGTGTCGCCGGACTCATCACCTACATGGTCGTGGGCGGCCTCTCCGGCTTCTTCGAGAACAAACTCGAGGAAGAGGAAGAACGCGAGCACGAGCAGGAGGAAGAGGCCAGGAAGAGCGGCAAGAAGGTTCCTGCCGTCGTCATGGCCGGCAAGGCCGCGTTCTTCATGTTCCTCTACCTCGAGGTCCTGGACGCGTCGTTCTCCTTCGACGGCGTCATCGGCGCCTTCGCCATCACCAACGACATCGTCCTCATGGCGCTCGGCCTGGGCATCGGCGCGATGTACGTCAGGTCGCTCACCGTGTACCTGGTCCGCCAGGGCACCCTGGACGACTACGTCTACCTGGAGCACGGCGCGCACTACGCGATCGGCGCCCTCGCCGTGATCCTGCTCGTCACGATCCAGTACGAGATCCACGAGGTCATCACCGGCCTCGTCGGCGTCATCCTGATCGCCTGGTCCTTCTGGTCGTCCGTGCGCCGCAACAAGGCGCTGGCGCGGGCCGAAGGAAACGACTCGGGCTCATCGGGTGAGAAGACCGAGGTCTCTTCCGGCGTGTGACTTCGGGTCTGACGCGTTCCCGGCGTGTGACCCGGGGCCGAGTGAGGAACGCTTCTGAACGGGGCGGCCAGCGAGGACGAGTCCTCCTGGCCGCCCCGTGGCATTCGTAACGGGCCCATGGGGCTCCGGCATTTATTGGGGGCGGCGATGTCCTTCTGGGACGGTCTTTGGCGTGGGCGCTCGATGGACTACGAGTCGGGCAGCGCCGCGACCAACTCCATCGAACTCACCAAGCGGCACCCGACGGTCTCGCTCAACAAACAGGGCGCGGCCACCGGCAACCTCCGGGTCAACCTCTCCTGGCAGATGCGTACGTCCGACATCATCGGCAAGCCCAAGGGCGGCGGCCTGCTGCGGCACCCGTTCAAGATGTTCCAGCCGGACGTGGTGCAGGCGCACACCCAGGGCGTGGTCAACGTGGACCTCGACCTCGGCTGTCTGTACGAGACGGTGGACGGCGCCAAGGGCGTCGTGCAGCCGCTGGGCAGCTTCTTCGGAGACCTGAACGCACCGCCGTTCGTGAAGCTCAGCGGAGACGACCGGTTCGGTTCGCCGTCCGGCGAGACGATCTATGTGAATCTCGACCACCGCGAGTCGATCAAGCGGCTGCTGTTCTTCGCGTACATCTACGACCAGACGCCGGCCTTCGACCGCACGCACGCCAAGGTGACGCTCTACCCCAGCAACGGCCCGCGGATCGAGATCGACCTGGACGAGCGCCAGCCGCAGGCCCGCTCCTGCGCGATATTCACGCTGGAGAACGTCAAGGACGAGCTGATCGTGCGCCGCGAGGTGAAGTTCGTGTACGGCTTCCAGGCCGAACTCGACCGGCTGTACGGCTGGGGGCTGCAGTGGGGCCGCGGCTACAAGTCGAAGGTCGGCGGCACCTGAGCGGGCCGCGCGGTGTCCTCACTCCAGACTCCACGCGGCCCCGGCCCCGGGACCGTCCTGGTCCCCGCGCCCTCAGCGTGCGAGGAACTGCGGCCCCTGGGGCGGCAGCCGGAAGTTCGGGTCGGGCATCGCGGCCACGGGCTGCGGATAGCCGTAACTGGGCTGCGGGACCGGCGCCGCGTGGGCGGGCGCGTGCTGCGGATAGCCGTAGGAAGGCTGCGGGGCGGGCTGGTGGCGCGGGGGCTCGGGAGGGTAGCCGTACGAAGGCTGCGGGGCCGGTGCGGGGAAGGGCTGCGGAGCCGGAGCCTGCGTGGCCGGGGTCTGCGGGACCTGAGCCTGCGTGACCGGTTCGGGCAGCGGCCGGCGCTGGGGATACGGCTGCGGGAGCGAGGCCTCGGTCGTCGGCTCGGGCACCGCCTCCGACTCGTCCACGGAGATGCCGAAGTCGCCGGCCAGACCCTCCAGGCCGTTCAGATATCCCTCACCCAGGGCGCGGAACTTCCAGACGTCACCGCGTCGGTAGAGCTCGCCGCAGATCAGAGAGGTCTCGGCGCCCGTCTGCGGGGTGATGTCGAAGTACGCAAGCGGTTCGGCCTCGCCCGCGCCGGCGTCGTACAGCAGGATGCGCAGCGCGCGTACGTTCTCGAAGGCGATGTTGTCGGCGGAGGCGACGAGCAGGACGCGGCTCACGGCGGGATCAAGGCCCGTGAGGTCCGTCTGGATCGTGTCGGTCAGGCCCTCGGAGAGCCCCTGGGAGACGCGCTTCTTGCCGAGCCGCCAGACCTTGCCCGAGGGGTGGCGCGGCTGGTTGTAGAAGACGAAGTCCTCGTCGGACCGCACGCGGCCGTCGGCGCCGAGGAGCAGAGCCGACGCGTCGACGTCCGGGACGCCCTGCCCGGGGGTCCAGCGCAGCACTGCGCGGACGGCCGTGGCTTCGAGCGGGACGTTCGACCCCTTCAACATCGCGTGCGTCATGCGGTCATCCTGCCTTCCCGGTCCTGGACGGGACAACGCGGGGGTGACGGTGTGTGGCCTGTGTGTCTGACATGGCCGGGTTACCTGAATTTCATGCCCATGGGGAACCCTTGACACCCGTCCCTACGTACTATTACCGGCCACATCACGTCGGATCGCGCCGACGAGTACAGGGGAAATCATGCGTCATTTCGGGCATATAGCCCCAGAGGTGCGACAGCGTCTCTTCCATCGGGAGCCGTGCACCTTCACCGCGGACTCCTCCCCGCGCCTGCTCGCCGCCGCCCTGGGGGCCACGCTCTACAGCCCCGCCACGCGCCCCCGCCTCGCCGACGACATCCTGAAACAGGCCGGGCGTGGCGTGATCTCGATGGTGCTCTGCCTCGAGGACTCGATCGACGACGCGGAGGTCATCGGCGCCGAGGAGAACCTGGTCAGACAGTTCGCCGACCTGGCGGAGCGGGACGGCGCACAGCCGCCGCTCCTGTTCATCCGGGTCCGGGCCCCCGAGCAGATACCCGACCTGGCCGACCGCCTCGGACCCAGCATCCGGCTGTTGTCCGGATTCGTACTGCCCAAGTTCACCGAGGAGCGTGGCGTCGCCTTCCTGGAGTCGCTCGCCGTGGCGGAGGCCGCGAGCGGCCGGCGGCTCTTCGCGATGCCCGTCCTCGAATCGCCCGAGCTGCTGCACCTGGAGAGCCGCGCCGAGACCCTCGCCGGGATCGCCCGCACCGTCGACAAGTACCGCGAGCGGGTGCTCGCGCTGCGGCTCGGTGTCACCGACTTCTGCTCGGCGTACGGACTGCGCAGGCCGCCGCACATGACCGCCTACGACGTCCACATCGTGGCCTCGGTCATCGCCGACGTGGTCAATCACCTCGGCAGGGCCGACGGCACGGGCTTCACCGTGACCGGGCCCGTGTGGGAGTACTTCCGAGTCCAGGAGAGGATGTTCAAGCCGCAGCTGCGCCGGAGCCCCTTCCTGGAGGGCAGGGCGGAGGAGCTGCGGCAGGCGCTCATCGAGCACGACATCGACGGACTGCTCCGCGAGATCGAGCTGGACCGGGCCAACGGCCTGCTCGGCAAGACCTGCATCCACCCCTCGCACGTCCTGCCCGTGCACGCGCTCTCGGTCGTCAGCCACGAGGAGTTCAGCGACGCCGAGGACATCCTGCGTCCGGAGCGGGGCGGCGGCGGGGTCATGCGCTCGGCGTACACGAACAAGATGAACGAGGTGAAGCCGCACCGCGCGTGGGCCGAGCGGACCCTCCAGCGCGCCGAGGTCTTCGGCGTCGCGCGCGAGGACATCGGCTTCGTCGAGCTGCTGACCGCCGGGCTCTCCGGCTGACCACCGCCTCACCGGGCTCTCCGGCCGACGGCGAAGAACGCAAGGAACCTAAGGACTGTGCGAGGACTGTGAACGACGACGTGGTGTGGTCAGGGACGTGGGTCGCCGAGCGGCTCGGCGTGGAGTTGGCCGGGGACGCGGGGCTGAGCGACCTGCTCGGCCTTGCCCTGCGCCGCAACCCGAAGCGGGCGCACCTCCTGGTGTCGAACGTCCTCGGCAAGCATGTGCCGCAGCGCCCCTCCGTCGTGTACGCGGCCGGGCACGACCTCGGTGTGCGGGCGCGCGCGCTCCTGGGCGACGCCGAGGCCCGGCGCGCGGTCGTCCTCGGCTACGCGGAGACGGCGACCGGCCTCGGCCACTGCGTCGCGGACGGCATCGGCCTCGCGCCCTACCTCCACTCCACGCGCCGCCCGGTCGACTCGGTGCGCAGCGCGGGCGGCTTCGAGGAGTCCCACTCGCACGCGACCTCGCATCTGCTGCTCCCGGAGGACCCCCGGCTCCTCACCAGGGACGGCCCGCTGGTCCTCGTCGACGACGAGTTCTCCACCGGGAACACGGTCCTCAACACCATCCGCGCCCTGCACGAGCTGTTCCCGCGCGAGCGGTACGTCATCGTGGCGCTCGTCGACATGCGCTCCCCGCAGGACCAGGGCCGCCTGGCCGACTTCGCGCGGGAGATCGGCGCACGGGTCGACCTGATCACGATGGCCTCCGGCACGGTGAGCCTGCCGGACGGGGTCCTGGAGAAGGGGCAGGCGCTGGTCGAGGAGTACGAGGCCTCGGCGCTCCCCGCCCCGCGCCGGGAGGGCGGCTCGGTCACCCGGGTCGACATCGGCTGGCCCGCCGGAGTGCCCGACGGCGGACGCCACGGCTTCGCCCCCGAGCACCGGGAGGCACTTGAGGCGGCGCTGCCCGGGATGGCGGACCGGATCGCGGAGGCGCTGGCCCCGGGCCGCGGCGCCCCTGCCCCCACCTCTGCCCCTGCCCTCACCCCCACCTCTGCCCCCTCCCGCGTCCTCGTGCTCGGCTTCGAAGAGCTGATGTACGCGCCGCTGGCCCTCGGCGTGGCCCTGGAGAAGCGCCTGTCCGCCGACGCCGACGCCGACGCCGATGCCGATGCCGATGCCGATGCCGATGCCGACGCCGCCGGTACCGCGGACGTGCGCTACTCCACCACCACCCGCTCGCCCGTCCTCGCCGTCGACGACCCCGGCTACGCCATCCGCAGCCGCCTCGTCTTCCCCGCGCACGACGCCCCCGCCGACGGACCCGGCGAGCGGTACGCGTACAACGTCGCGGGCGGCGGCTTCGACGCGATCGTCGCCGTGGTCGACTCCGTGGCCGACCGCCCCGAACTCCACGCCCCCGAAGGGATGTTGGCGCAGCTCGCCGCGCACGCCCCGCAGGTGCTGCTCGCCGTCGTGCCCTCGTACGTCCCCGAGCAAGCCCCTCAGCTCGTCCCTCAGCACGACCCCGAAAGGCCCTCCATGCTGCCCGAGCCCCTCCGCGGCCCCGCCTTCTCCTCGTACGCGGCCGAAGACGTCGGCTGGTTGCTCCAGGATCTCTCGGACGTCCGGCTGGAGGCGCCGACCGAGGAGCGCGAGGAGGCGATACAGAGCGGTGGCGCGCACTACGCCGAGTCGCTGCCGGTCGAGTACCAGCCGAGCCCGCAGTACCAAGAGCTGTTCCGCGCGGCCCTCGGCACCTCCGCCGCGCGGATCGCGCAGGCCGTCGGCACCGTCACCGAGACGGTGCTCGCCGAGCTCCCCCACAGCCGAAAGCGCGGGGGGACCCCCACCCCGCGCCCCGTCCTGGTCTCGCTGGCCCGCGCGGGCACACCCGTCGGCGTGCTGATGCGGCGCTGGGCACAGCATCGGCACGGCCTCGACCTGCCGCACTACGCCGTGTCGATCGTGCGCGGCCGCGGCATCGACGCCAACGCGCTGCGCTGGCTCGCCGCCCACCACGACACGGCCGACGTCGTCTTCGTCGACGGCTGGACGGGCAAGGGAGCGATCACGCGTGAACTCGCCGACGCCGTGCGGGAGTTCGAGGAGGCCGGTGGCCCCGCGGGCTTCAATCCGGAGATCGCCGTGCTCGCCGACCCCGGCTCGTGCGTACGCACCTACGGCACCCGCGAGGACTTCCTCATCCCCTCGGCCTGCCTCAACTCGACGGTGTCCGGGCTGATTTCGCGCACCGTGCTGCGCGCTGACCTGGTCGGACCCGACGACTTCCACGGCGCGAAGTTCTACCGCGAACTCGCCGACGGCGACGTCTCCCTCGACTTCCTCGATGCCATCGCGGCCCGCTTCGACGAGGTGGCCGACGCCGTCGACGCCCAGGCCAAGGAGCTGCTCGCGGCGGACCGGGCCCCGACCTGGGAGGGCTGGGCGGCCGTCGAGCGGATCAGCGAGGAGTACGGGATCCACGACGTGAACCTGGTCAAGCCGGGCGTCGGCGAGACGACGCGCGTGCTGCTGCGGCGCGTCCCCTGGAAGATCCTGGCGCGGGCGGGAGCGGGGGCCGACCTCGATCACGTACGGCTCCTCGCGGAGCAGCGCGGCGTGCCGGTCGAGGAAGTGGACGAACTCCCTTACACCTGCGTCGGGCTGATCCACCCTCAGTTCACCCGCGGAGCCACCGGCACGGACGGCAAGGCGGTGGCCGCCAAGTGAGCACCTCCCGGATGCCGCTGGTCGCCAGCGACCTCGACCGCACCCTCATCTACTCCGCCGCCGCCCTCGGCCTGACCATGCCCGACGCCGACGCGCCGCGCCTGCTCTGCGTCGAGGTGTACGAGAGCAAGCCGCTGTCGTACGTCACCGAGACCGCCGCCGGACTGCTCGACGAGGTGGGGCGCGCCACGGTCTTCGTGCCGACGACCACGCGTACGCGCGAACAGTACGGCCGCATCCATCTGCCGGGCCCCGCACCGAAGTTCGCGATCTGCGCCAACGGCGGGCACCTGCTGGTGGACGGGGTGTCCGACCCCGAGTGGCGTGCGGGCGTCGGCCGCCGCCTCGCCGCCGAGTGCGCCTCGCTCGGCGAGGTCCGCGCGCACATGGTGCGCACCGCCGACCCGGCCTGGCTCCTCAAGGAGCGGGTGGCCGAGGACCTCTTCGCCTATCTGGTCGTCGAGCGCTCCCTGCTCCCGGAAGGGTGGGTCAAGGAGCTCGCCGAGTGGGCGGAGGGCCGCGGCTGGACCGTCTCGCTGCAGGGCCGCAAGATCTACGCCGTGCCGAAGCCGCTGACCAAGAGCGCGGCGGTGCGCGAGGTGGCACGCCGTATCGACGCGGACGAGATCCTCGCCGCAGGAGACTCGCTCCTCGACGCCGATCTGCTGCTCGCCGCCGACCGCTCGTGGCGGCCGGGGCACGGTGAACTGGCCGACACCGGCTGGACGGCGCCGGGGCTCACGGTCCTTCCGGAGCGGGGCGTCGCGGCGGGGGAGGAGATCCTGCGGGGGTTCCTTGGCCATGGCCGGGGGTCCCTTCGCCATGGTTCCGCCAACGGCTGACCTCCGGGCGGTCCGCTGCCGTTAGCCTTGGCCCATGCCCCGATACGAGTACCGCTGCCGTTCCTGTGGCGACACCTTTGAGCTGAGCCGCCCGATGGCCGAGTCCGCCGCCCCCGCGGCCTGCCCCGCCGGGCACGAGGACACGGTGAAGCTGCTGTCGACGGTCGCCGTCGGCGGCTCGGCCTCGGCGTCCGCCCCCGCCCCCGCCCCGGGTGGCGGCGGAGGCGGCGGCTGCTGTGGCGGCGGCTGCTGCGGCTAGCGGACCACGGTCCCGGGCCCCGCTCCCAGCAGTCCGAGCTCGGCCCGCGTGGGCGCCCCTTCCCAGTCCCCGTGCGACGCCACGGCGAAGGCCCCCGTGGTCACGGCCCGGTCGAGGCGCCCCGCCACGTCGTCCCCGTCGAGCAGCGCCGACAGATACCCGGCGACGAACGCGTCCCCCGCGCCCACGGCGTCCACCGCCCGCACCGGGCGCGCGGGGGCGTACAGCTCGCCGTCGCCGGTGTATGCGGTGGCCCCGTCGGCACCGAGCTTGACCACGACCTCGCGGACGCCCTGCGTGCGGAGTTCCTCGGCCAGGGCGGAGGCCTCACCGGCGGCTGTCGTCTCCGGTACGCACAGCGGCAGTTCGTCGTCCGACGCGATGAGGACGTCGACGTACGGAATCCAGGAGCGCATCACCGCGGCCGCCTCCTCATCGCTCCACAGCCGTGAGCGGAAGTTGACGTCGAGGCAGACCGTCGTGCCGTGCTCCCGGGCCAGTTCGAGGGCGCGGCGGCACGTGTCGAGGGCGGACGGGCCGAGGGCCGGGGTGATGCCGGTGAGGTGCAGGACGCGGGGCGCGCCGCCGGGAGCGGTGAAGGCGCGCTCGACCGAGGCCGCCGTGAGGCGTGAACCGGCGGAACCCGCACGGTAGTAGTGCACGCGGGTCACCTCGGGCAGCCGGGGCTCGAAGAGGATCAGACCCGTGGGCGCGTCCGGATCGCGGGTCGCGCCGCTGACGTCGACCCCCTCGGCGCGCAGCGTGCGGAGCACCAGCTCGCCCGCCTCGTCGTCGCCCACGGCACCCGCCCACCGCGTCGCGTGGCCGAGCCGCGCGAGGCCGATGGCCACGTTCGACTCGGCGCCCGCGATGGACACGTCCATCGAACCGCCCAGCTTGAGCGGTCCGCTGCCGCGCAGGGCGACCATGGTCTCGCCCAGGGTCAGGACATCGGTGGCGCCGCTGACGCCGCTCATCGACCGGCCCCCGCGACCGCCACGAACTCCGCCGCGCGCTTGCGCAGCGCGTCCAGGTCGCCGCCGTCCGCCGCGTCCCCGATGAGCGGGGAGCCGACGCCCACGGCGACCGCGCCGAGCGCCAGATACTCCTCGGCGGCGGCCGCGTCCACGCCGCCCACCGGCACGAAGGGCAGGTCGGGGAAGGGGGCCCGCAGCGCCTTGAGGTACGCGGGGCCGCCCATCGCGGAGGCGGGGAAGATCTTCAGCGCTGTCGCGCCGGCCGCGCTCGCCGCGATCACGTCGGTGGGGGTCAACACCCCGGCAGCGACGGGCAATTCACGCCGCAGGGCCTCGTCGACACCGGCGCCGAGGCCCGGCGTCACGATGAGATTGGCACCGGCGTCCGCGGCTCGCCGCGCGTCGTCCGTGGTGAGGACCGTGCCCGCGCCGAGCCAGGCCGCCTCGCCCAGCTCGGTGCGCGCCCGGCGCAGGACGCCCAGTGCGTCGGCGCCGCTGAGGGAGACCTCGACGAGCGGGACACCGGACTCGACGAGCGTCATGACGGTCCGGAAGGACGCCTCCGCGTCCGTGCCGCGCACGATGGCGACCAGGCGCCGGGCCCGCAGGGCCGTACTGAAGGCAGTGGTGAGGGCTGTGGCTGTGGTGGGGTCGGACATGCCCCCAAGGCTCGCACAGGGCGTTCAGCGTGCCCGCTCAGGGTTGTGCCTGCTCAGGGTCGTGCGCCCGCTCCGGCGGGTGAGCCCCGCGGCCCCGCCCGTGCCCGGCGTGCCGCACCTGCTCGTGCTCGGGGTGGCGCGCCCGCCAGTAGGGATTGTCGTGCGGCAGGGCCGAGCCGACCCTCCCGTACATCCCGAAGATCATCAGCAGGACGCCCACCACAAAGCTGAACAGGACGTTCGGGATGCGGAAGGCGAGGAAGTTGAGGCCGGTGTCCAGGAGGGCGAGGTTCACGAAGCCGCTGAGGATGAAGGCGCAGCCCAGGACCATGTTGAGCGTCGAGGCGAAGTTGCCGCCGACCACCATGCCGACGAACAGGAGCAGTCCCACGCAGATCGACAGGACGCTGAGCGCGCCGTTCGTGTTCAGACCGGCGACCTTGTCGCCCCCGGTGTCGAAGAAGCCGACCTTGTCGATCAGGCCGAGAATGCCGAACGCGAGCAGGACGAGCCCCATGAGACCCGCGCCGACGCGGTAGACCGTGCTGAGGCGGTGGTCGACGGGCAGGTGCTCGTTCAGCGTGACGCGCCGCCGGGGCCGCTTCGCCCCTGGGTGAAGTACATGCGTGGCCATGTCCGCCTCCCTTGGTACGCGCGGAGGCCGCTTCTGTACGTAACTCCAGGATCCGCCCGCAGGCCGCGGACCGCACTCCAGGGCCGGACCGAGGCCCTCAGGCGCCCTGCCCCCGCTCCTCCCGGATCTGGGTGACCACGCGCCCCACCGCCTGCCGCACGGCCTCGGTCTCGGTCAGGAAGTGCCAGTAGTCCGGGTGGCGCCCTTCCAGGGAGGACACCGCGCGGTCCAGGCGGGCCACGGACTCGTCCAGCGGGCGGGCGTGGCGCTGCTCCGGGGTCTGGCGCCCCGCCATGGCGAGGCGCTGCGCGTCGCGGATCGCGAAGCGGGTGCGCTCGATCTCGTGCTGGGGGTCCTTCGCCACGGCGTTGAGCCGCTGCAGCCGGTCGCCTGCGGCCGAGACCGCCTCGTCCGTCGAGTTCAGCAGGGCGCGGACCGTCGAGAGCAGGGATGTGGCGTCCGGCCAGCGCTGCTCCTCGCGCGCCTGCTTGGCCTCCTTGAGCTTGGTCTCCGCCTGTCGTACGTTCTCCGCGGCCTGGTCGGGGACGCGCTGGAGGTCCTGCCAGCAGGCGGCCGTGAAGCGCCGCCGCAGCTCGCTGAGGACGGGGTCGACCTGGCCGCTGCGGGTGGTCAGGGCCTGGGCGCGGGTACGCAGCGACACCAGACGGCGGTCTATCTCGGCGGCCCGCTCGGGCAGCCGCTCGGCCTCGGCGCGGACGGCTTCGGCGTCGCGCAAAACGCGGTCGGCGCGCTGGAGCGTCTCCGGCACGCCGTGCTGTCCTGCCCCTTGATTGAGCTTGGTCAGCTCGGGCCCGAGGGCGGCGAGGCGGGCTGCCAGATCATCGGCCTTGAGCCCGGCGCCCCGCACCGCGTCGAGGGCGTTGCTGGCGGCGAGGAGGGTCTGCCGGGCGCGCTCGACGGCCGGGGCGAGGCGGGCGAGCTGCGTCTCCGCCTTGTCGAGCAGCGGCCCGAGCCCCTGCTGGAACCGGTCCAGGTCCTGCTTGGCCTTGTCCAGCTCGCCCTTGGCCTCGGTGAGTTCCGTGCGCGCGCGGGCGGCGACGGACGCCTCCAGGTCGTCACGGTCGAGATCGTGCGCGTCGACGGCGCTGATGTACTGATGGCTTGCCTCGTCGATCCGTCGCCCGATGGCCTCGAAGTCCGAGACCGCCCGCTGCGCGGCGGGCGTGGAGTCGACGGCGACGATGGTCTCGATGGAGATCCGCAGATCCCGCTGGGCGGTGTCCAACTCGTAGAAGGCGGCCGCCGCCGCGTCCTTCGCGGCCTGGGCGTCGGCCCGCACGCTCTCCCCGCGCCCGCCGAACCACCGCCGGGTGCCGCCGCCGGCGAAGGCGGCGGGGAGGGTGAGGGCGAGCAGGGGGAGGGGCAGGAGGGCGAGCGCCACGGCATCACGGAGGGCGGACCGGCGAGGCTGTCGGCTGTCTCGGCGGCCGGGACGGTTGTCCGGGCGGCTGTCCGGGCGATTGTCCGGGCGGGGAAGCGGCCGCACGCTCCCGCAGCGACGTACATCCTCATCCGGCATGACGTGCCTGCTCGACGTGTCCGGTGTGTACGGCTGCGAAGGTGTCGCCGTCACTATCCCTCTCCCGTGCTGTCATCCGCCTTGCCCGGTGTCACATTCTCCCACCGGTTAATGACGAACACACGGGCCGGTTAGTTCGCGCTGCGCACCGTGACTTTGCCGTCTTCGCTGCGGGCGGACACGAGGTGCGGACTACCACTGTCGCGGGGAGCGGAAACATCCACGGCTCCGTCGGCCGCACGCCGAAGACCCCCGGCCGTGATCGGCCGGGGGTCTTCGTCCGGGTGGGCGCGGACGGTTTCGAACCGCCGACATCTGCCTTGTAAGGGCAGCGCTCTACCACTGAGCTACGCGCCCGGGATGTTTCGACAGCCTACCTTGCCTGTGGCCCCGCCCGGCAAACCCATATGAGGCAGGCCCCAGGGCAGGGTGCAGGGTCCGGTGTGGGGATCTTCCGTGATCGATCGGGTGGTCGGGCAGAACCTCGGGGATCGCGGGGGAGTTGGGGAATCCGGTGAGGGCCGTGTGGGTGTCCGGTCTGTGGATGCTCCGGGCGCACGACCGTCGTGCTGCCGTCGGGCCCTGCCGGAAGGGATTCTTCTCGTGAAGATCGTCAAGGCTGCTGCTGGTGTCGTCGGCGTCGGGCTCGCGCTGGGGGCCGTGTCCCCCGCGTTCGCCGCGCCGCAGCCGCCCGCCGGTGGGGAGATGCAGATGCTCGACTCCGCCGCGAAGGCGACGCAGGACCTGAAGAACCCCCTCAGTGATGTCGACGTCGACGCGGCCCACGGCGAGCTGAAGGCGGACCCCGCCTCCGCCACGGCCAAGGTCGACGACGCGGTGCAGGGGCCGGCCTCGATGATCGGCGGGCTTCCCGCGGGGATGCCGATCGGCTGATTCAGCTGATTCGGCGGGGCTGAGTTCAGAGGAGGCGGTGCACCCCGTGGCCCGAGGGCAGGGGTGCACCGCAGGGGGTGGCGGCAGTCAGCACTCCATCTTCCATGTGTGGGAGTCACCGCTGTCGTTGGCCCAGCCGCTCGGGCTTGCGATCTCCTGGCCCGGGGCCAGGCAGACCGTGCCGAAGCCGGCGAGGCCCGGGTTCTCGTAGACCTGGACGTGGTCCTTGATGCCGGGGCCCGAGATGCCGTGGTTGGCCCAGGAGGAGTCCTGGTCCTGGATGGGGTCCTCCCAGTCGTGGTCGTCGCCCGACCAGTTGGTGCGCTGGCCGCCGAAGTCCGCGTCCGTCCAGGCGCAGAACTGGCCGCTCGGGCACGAGGCCGCCTGGGCCGCGGCCGACGTGGTCACCGCGGTGCCGATCGCCAGGAGCGTGGCGGCGAGCAGGGCCGTGGACCTGTGCTTGATGGTCATGGTGCGTGCTTCTCTTTCTGTTGGTGGGCGCCGAGTTGGGTCTTTTGGTGGGTGCTGAGTTGCGCCTTGGCCTGACGCAGGGCCCGTGCGCGCAGGGTTCGCCAGTCGGCGAGTTCCTCGCGGTGCTCGGCGCGGACCGACGCCAGGGTGCGGTGGCGGTAGGTCGCCTCCGGCTTGAGGTTGTTGGCGATCGTCGAGACCCGGAACCAGCGCCGTTGGTCGCCGTAGAGCGTGCGCTGGGCCGCGGCGAGGCAGCCGTCCGTGTGGGCGCGCACGGTGTAGCCGGTGGGGAGTTCGAGGGAGAGTTCCGTGCGGCCGGTGCCGAACAGGGCCGCTGCCGTGCGTTCTTGGCTCGTGCGGACCGAGGCTTCGCCCGCGCCGGGTCTGGCCTCGGCGCCGTTGTGCGGGCGTGGTGGTGTCAGGCCCTGCCTCTTCAAGCAGCGGTCCGTCAGCTGTTGTTGGGCCGACCTGATGATGTCGTCCGGCGGGAGTTCGCGGGGCGTGGGCGCCTGGCCGCACGCGCTCAGGAGGAGGCCGGAGGCCAGGAGCAGTGCGGCCGGGAGCCGGCGGTGGGTGCGGTGGCTCATGTGCCTACGTCAGCCTGGCTCGCAGCCCATGGTGGTGTCGCTGACGCCGTCCAGCTTTCTGGCCCAGGCCGTCCAGTTCTCGTCGTAGTCGTCCTTGCGGATCTCCCGGTAGACGCAGCCGCTTCCGGGGCCGTAACTGATGGCGTACACAGTGCCGTTGACGCGTGACTCGAAGGAGTAGGCGTGGCGCTGCGTGCCGTTCTCGGCCTCCGCGTAGCCGGGCGGGCCGTAGCACCAGGCGTGGCCCATCATTCCTGGCTCGGACCAGAAGCAGACCTGGCCGGGTGCCGTCGCGGCGCGCGGCTCAGTGGTGTGGGGCTCGGCGGTGGCCGAGGGGGCGGCCGCGGTCAGGAGGGCCGCGAAAGCGGCGGTGACTGCGGCGGTTCTGAAGCGCATGCGCGTGGGCTCCCGGGGGTGGTCGATGCGTTGTGCATGACCTCAATCCCCAGCGTTTGCGCAGGTAAGCGCCGTGTCACCCGGAATGATGACTAGTCCTACCGGAGGGGCACGGCCGCCCGACGGCGGCCGCACCGCTCAGCGGCCCGAACCCGGGTGTGTGCGCTTGTACCTGCGGTCCCAGCGCTCCTGACGTTCCTTGCGGATGCGGTAGTCGCGGTAGGTCTTGGGGAAGCCGCCTCCGCCGCCCCCACCGCCGCCTCCGGCACCCGAGCCTGCGCCCGCGCCACTTCCGCCCGCGCTGCTTCCGCTGCTGCTCTTTCCCGAGCCCCCGCGGTCGTACTGCTGGACCATGAAGAAGACGAGCGCCGCTGCGGCCAGCCACAGAAGTGGCTGGCTGAAACCCAGGCCCACCAGTGCAAGGAGCAGGACGACCAACAGAACATTCATGGCAGCACCTCCTTGGCGTAGCTGGAGTCAACGCCCGCTGTCACCCGGTGTCAATGGATTTCTCGTGGATGTGTTTGAGCCGTGCGCGGGCCGCCACGGCGTCCGGGCCCGTCACCTGATCCCAGAAGCGATGGCAGGTGACGAACACCGCCAACTCCCTTTCCCTCGCGCGGAGTTTCTCCACCTCCGCTTGTTCGTCCGGGGTCCAGCCCGGGGAGGCGGGTCGCTCCACCTTGCGCCAGCCGTGGTCGTCGCTGAAGCCGTCGAGAGGCGTGACCGACCAGGGGAGCCGCTTCAGGAGGGCCAGGAGTTCGGCCCGGACCTGGTGCAGTTCCTCCTGACCCGCGAGGAGGTCGTCAGGGAAGTCGTATGCAGGGGTTGCAGGCACCCGCTAATGGTACTCCTGTTCGAATTTCGAGGGCGAGGGCCGCCACGCGTGATGTGGGGTGAACTTCGGGGGACTTCGGGGCACTCCGGGGCACTCCGGGGCACTCCGGAGGGTCCGGGACTTCCTCCGGGCGGTACGACTTCACGCCCGCGCCTCACTCGCGGCAAGCTGTAAGCATGTGCCGCAGCATCAAGACCCTCCGTCCGCCCGCCATCCCCGAGGACGCCACCGAGGAGGAGATCCGGGCCGCCGCGCTCCAGTACGTGCGCAAGGTCTCGGGGTTCCGTGCCCCGGCCGCGCACAACCGCGAGGTCTTCGACCGCGCCGTGGACGCGGTCGCCGAAGCCACTGCCGAACTGCTCGCCGGGATCGAGGTGCGGGGGGCCAAGCCGCGCGCAGCCGAGCCCGGGGCCGAGCGGACGGCCGCGGAAGCCCCGGCCGCCTAGCTCGCCGCCGCTGTCGCAGCCGTCGCTGTCGCCGCCGCTGACGCAGGCGTCGTACGCGGCCGTCGCACCAGGAAGGCCGCGACCGCGCCCGCAGCGAACAGCGCGAGCAGTGAGACGCCCGTGGCGAGCCACGACGCGCCGAGCCACTGGCCGCCGAAGTAGCCGAGCGCGACGCTGTACCCGGCCCAGGCCACCCCCGCGAGGGCCGACCAGGGCAGGAACTCACGCACCTTGCGGTGTGCCGCGCCCGCCGCGAGCGAGACGATCGAGCGGCCCGCGGGCGCGAAGCGGGCGATGACGACCAGGACGCCGCCGCCCCGGGCGAGCGCCGTGCCGAGTCGTTCCTGCGCGGTGGTCAGGCGGCGCGAGCGGGCGATGGCGCGGTCCAGGCGCTCGCCGCCGCGCCAGGCGAGGCGGTAGACGGCCATATCGCCGAGGACCGATGCGGTGGCCGCGCAGAGCATGAGGATCAGGATGTCGGGGACCTCGTGCGCGACGTTCCCCGCGCCCGTGCCCGCCGTGCCTGCGGCGGCGGCCGCGGTGGCCGCCGTGATGACGAGGACCCCGCTCGGCAGTACGGGCACGACGATGTCGAAGAGCACCGAAAGTGCCACTACCGCGTAGATCCATGGGCTGCTGGTCAGTGAGCCCAGACTCTCAAGCACCGAAATTCCCCGAACTCCCCGGTCGACGACGTGACTGCCGCGACGTCGCGGGGGAGCGGCAGGGGCGGCTTGGTGACAGCTGTACAGCGTACGCCGCACTCTTGGCCGGAGATCCACGGGGGGCTCATATGTTCGCTACATCACGTTCACCCGGCTGCCGCTCTCGATGGGGCGTATGGCGCCGATGTCCCGTACCAACAGAGACACCAGCAAGGTCAACACCAGCAGGGTCAACGGACGGTACGGAAGGAGCGGGGCGATGGTGGCAGGAATGCTCGCCGGGGCCGTTGCGACGGCGGTGCTCGCAGCGGGCGGTGGCGTGACCGGCGGGGACGGGCCGCCTTGTCACGAGATGCGGGTCGGGGCGCGGTTCTCGCCGCCCGCGGCCTTCATCCCCTCGTCGGCGATCACGTACGACACGAAGCTCGTCCCGGCCGGTTCCTCGATCGAGGTCGAGCAGCGCGGCAGGCCGGGCGACATGAGGGTCAAGGTCCGGGTGAAGGGAATGAAGCCGGGGCACGCGTACGGCGCCCACGTGCACCAGAAGCCGTGCGGCGCCGACCCGGCCGCGGCGGGCGGGCACTACCAGCACCGCGTGGACCCGGTCCAGCCTTCGGAGGACCCGGCCTACGTCAATCCGGAGAACGAGGTCTGGCTGGACTTCACCGCGGGCGGGGGCGGCTCGGGCGCGGCGAGCGCCCGCCATGACTGGGAGTTCCGTCCCGGCGGGGCCGGATCCGTCGTCCTGCACCGCGAGCAGGGCGGCGCGGGTGACCGGTTGGCGTGCTTCACGGTGCCGTTCGCTCCCGTGGGCTGAAGCCCGTGAACGTGACGGCGCCCCCTGCCTCGTACGCATACGAGGCAGGGGGCGCCGTCACGTGGAACATGGCTCGCGCACGCCGGTGCGTCAGGCGGCCACCGGCGTCCGCTCCGAAGCCGCCTTGTCCTCGCGCTCGGCGCGCGAGGCGAAGAGGCGGTCGAGACCGAGCGCGCCCGAGCCGGTGAAGACGAGCAGGAGCATGGCCCAGCAGAAGATCGCGGAGGCCTCTCCGCCGTTCTGCATCGGCCACAGGGCCTCCGGCTGGTGCACCTTGAAGTAGGCGTACGCCATCGAGCCCGACGAGATGAACGCGGCGGCGCGGGTGCCGAGGCCGAGGGCGACCAGACCGCCGCCGACCAGCTGGATGACGGCCGCGTACCAGCCGGGCCAGGTGCCGGCGTCGACCGTGCCGCCGCCCATCGCGCCGCCGAGCACGCCGAAGAGCGATGCGGCGCCGTGGCAGGCGAAGAGCAGGCCGATGACTATGCGGAAAAGCCCGAGGGCGTAGGGCTGGGCGTTGTTGAGACGTCCAGTCATGGGGGGTCTCCTTCGGTTTTTCGGGGACGGTAACCGAGCGGAGGCCCAAGGTTAGGGGAACCTAATCAATGCTTGCAAGTTCAACATCTGGCCATTCGGGCGATTCCGCTTCCCTCGCGGACGGGACCACTCCCCTCGCGGCGGGGATCTCCGCCGTCCCCGCCGCCGTCCGGAGCACGGCCCGCGCCACCGCGTCCGCGTCCGACAGGGTCACCGAGTCGACGCCCGGCCTGGCTCCCGCCGCCGTCACCCAGTGCACGCCCTCCGTGGGCACTCCGAACGCGAACCTCCTTGCCTGGCAACGACCTTGACGGTCGATCAGGTGATAGGGGCGGGGTGAGACGTCGAGGCCTCCGGTTTCATAGCCGTCGACGACATGGGCGCGGCACTGACCCGTCCGCAGGAGCCGCCCGAGCAGTTCGTCCGCGGTGCGCCGCACGTCCGGTTCGGGGAGCCGGGCCTCGATGACTGTGGTGACGGACACATCCGACCCCGGTACGTCGGGGGAGTGCGCGAGATACGTCCCGTCGGGGCCGGGCCGCACGTCGAGCCGCGGGCCGAGCACCTCGACGACCCCCGCCTCGATCAGGGCCGTCATCTCCTCGATGCGGCGCCGGGGCGGGCCGATCGAGAGGAAGGCGTTGAGCGGTGTGTACCAGCGGTCCAGGTGCTCGCGGCGGGACGAGCCGGTCAGGCCGCCGTGGTCGAGGATCAGGCGGAGTTCGTTGCGCAGGTCGCGCAGCACGTCCAGGGCGGACTTCAGGGGGCTCGCGACATTGCCGAGCGCGGCCTGCGCGGTGTCCTCGCGCAGATAGGCGATCAGCCAGGCGCGGAAGTCGTCCGGGGAACGGAAGGTGTGGCCGGAGTACGGCCGTGCGAGCCGGTCCCAGGACCAGTGCGCGGCCTCGGGGATCCCGAACTCGTCCAGAATCAGGGCCTCTTGGTTTCCATGGTGCGGCGCCGCGAGAAAGGCGTCCTGGAACTCCCTTGCCCGCTCGGAGGGTTGGACGAGGGTCGCGTAGTAGACCGTCTCCACCTCTTTGGCGACCAGCGGCCATATCTCGTCGAGGAAGTCCGGGGCGTCACCGCTGTCCGCGCGTTTGCGGAAGCGGGATATGACGTCGGCGGTGAGGACGAGCGGCTCGTGGCGGCCGTACGCGCCCTTCGCGTTGTCGCCGCGCGCCTGGTAGGGGATGCCGCGCCGCGAACCCGCGTACAGCCTCGGCTCGTGTCCCGAGGGCTGATACCGCAGACCGCCCCCCGGCACCGGGGTGAAGCGTCCGCCGCGGCCCTGTGTCAGGAGTGCCATGTGGTCGAAGAAGTTCAGGCCGAGTCCGCGCAGCAGGACGCGCTCGCCGGGGGCGACGGCCGAGAGGTCGACGTCGGCGGGGTTGGCCGGCGGTATGTGGCGCAGGCCGTGCAGCGCGGCGTGCGCGGCGAGGTGTTCCTGCCCCTCGTCGCCGACCGTGGGGAGGTGGCCCTGCGCGAGGACGACGGCACCGAGCCCGGAGAGTTCACGGCCGTCGTCCAGTACGAGGGACTGGGCGCCGTCGCCCGTGCCGTCCGCGGAGTCGAGGCGGACGGCGCGCGCCGCGTGCACCTCGACCCGGACCGTCCCGGGGGCCCGGTGCAGGACCTCGGCGAAGACCCACTCCAGATAGCGGCCGTAACAGGCGCGGGTCGGGTAGTCGTCCGGGCCGAGCCCCGGAGCGTGCCCCGCGGCGGCCCACGCGTACAGGCTCGGCCCCGGCCGGATCGGCCCGGCGCAGTCGACGCTCTCGTCGGTGAAGAGGGTCACCTGCGAGGCGACCGTGTTCATGAGCAGCTCGGCCGGCTGTGCGGTCCGCCAGACGCGTCCGGGACCCGGGGGAGAGGGGTCGACGACGTGGACCGTCAGGCGTGCCCCCGGCGGCAGGAGTTCGGCCGCCGATGCGCAGAGGCGTTCCAGGACACTCGTGCCGCGGGGCCCCGCGCCGACGACGGCGACAGCAACGTCATGTTCCGGTGCGGTCGCTGCGGATGGTGCGGACAAAGGCGTGACTCCCGGGCATCGGAGGGGACGATGGAAGCGGACGGTCCGCCTCATCATGCCGCCGGAAGCCCCGAAGTCGAACCCCGGAACAGAGGATCGTCAGACGGGTGTGGCCTGTGTCACGTGGCTCGATCCGGACGCCGGTCGCCTTTGCGCGGCTATGGGAATTAAGGGGGTCATGCGAGAGCTGCGGGGCTATGAGAGCCGCGACTCCTGCGTCGTCCGCAGCCGTACGCCCACGCCCTTCACCACCTGTGCCTGATCCAGCCGCACCTGCGCCGAACGGCCCCGCAGCGTCAGCGTCATGAGCTGGTTGCCGAACCAAGGCCCGCCTGTTTTGCGCCAATTGATGGCGGCCCGTTCCGTGCGTCCGTGCCGTACGAAACGGCGGCCGAGGGCCCTGCCCACCCTGCTCCAGCCGAAGTGGAAGCCCAGCTTTATCGACGCGGGAATGGAGTTGTGGACCGGGGAGCACGTCAGCTGCAGGACGCGGGCGTCGGGACCGCCGCCGCCCGGCCAGGTCGGTTCCGCGATGTACGCGTGGTGGACGTCGCCGGAGAGCACGCACACCGTCGCGGGGGCGCCCGCGCCCGTGCCCGCCTCCGCGATCAGGGCGGTCAGGGCGTCGAAGGACGAGGGGAACGCGGCCCAGTGCTCCAGGTCCGAGCGCCTGCGCAGGTTCTCGCCGAAGCGGGCCCAGCGCTCGCCGCGCTCGCCACGGCACAGCGCGGCGTTCCAGCCCTCGGCGTCATGGATGAGGTGCGGGAGCAGCCAGGGCAGCGACGTGCCGATCAGGAGGTGGTCGCAGCCGCCCGCGCCGCCCGCGCCGTCGAGGGCCTGCTCGCGCAGCCAGCGGGCCTCCTCCGGGTCGACCATCGCGCGGTTCTGCTCGTCCAGGACGCGGGCCGCCCGGGTGTCGACCATGAGCAGGCGTACGCGGCCGAAGTCCCGGCGGTAGCTCCACCGGGTCGCCGTGGGATCGGCGTCCGACGCGGCCGCGAAGGCGCGCAGCTCGTCCGTGCCGTCCGGCGTCGTGCGCAGCGTGGCGTACAGCTCGTCACGCTCAAGATCGGCGGGCGACAGATTGCCGAGGTGCTGGTAGACCCAGTACGACATCAGGCCGCTCAGCACGCGCTCGCGCCACCAGGGCGTCGCGCGCATCTCGGCCAGCCAGGCCGCGCTGGTGTTCCAGTCGTCTATGACGTCGTGGTCGTCGAAGATCATGCAGCTGGGCACGGTGGAGAGCAGCCACCGCACCTCGGGGTCGAGCCACGATTCGTAGTAGAGGTGGGTGTACTCCTCGTAGTCCGCGACTTGGTCGCCCGGAGGGTCGTTCAGGTTCCGGCGGGCCGCGAGCCAGCGGCGCGTGGCCTCGGAGGTGTTGTCCGCGTACACCTGGTCGCCCAGGAGGAGAAGGACGTCCGGGCGGTCGGCGGCCGTGCCGGTGGCGATCCTGGCGGCGAGGGTGTCCAGGGCGTCGGGCCCGACGGGATCGTGCTCCCCGCTGGGCGGCGCCGCCCAGCGGCAGGACCCGAAGGTGACACGGAGCTCCTCGTCGTCACCCTCGCCCGGCGTGCGGATGGTGCTCGGCGGGAAGGGGGAGTCCGGCAGCGGCCACACGGGGCCGCCGCTGTCGCCGAGCCGCACCTCGTACGCGGTCTCGGAGCCCGGACGCAGCCCGGTGACCGGGATGAGCGCGTAGTGATGGCCCGCGATCTGGAACGTGTTCGCCGTGCCCTTGGCGCCGTCGGCGCACCGCACTTCGGCGGTGCACGGACGGTCGGCCTCGACCCAGACCGTCGCCGTCGAACCGTCGACATACCTCAGCACTGGACCCAGGCGCAGCCGTGCCACGATGATCACTCTCCTCCGTCGCCCCGTACGGTACGGAACGACGGAGGCCGGTGGGGAGGTTCCGGGGATTCCCGCTGGTTACAGGCCCGTGACCTCGGCAGCCGTGGAGAGTCCGGTGACCTCAGCAGCCGCTGAGGACCGAGGACAGCTTGGTCTTCTCCTCCGGGTTCACCGTCATGTTGTAGTGGTGCTTCACGTCCACCCACATCCGGGCGTAGTAGCAGTGGTACGAGGCGGTGGGCGGCATCCACTCGGCCGGGTCCTGGTCGCCCTTGCTCTGGTTGACGTTGTCGGTGACCGCGATGAGCTGGGGGCGGGTCAGGTCGTTGGCGAAACCTTCCCGCTGGGCGGTGGTCCAGCCGCTCGCGCCGGACTTCCAGGCCTCGGAGAGCGGGACGACGTGGTCGATGTCGACGTCCGACGCCGCGGTCCAGGTGCCTCCGTCGTACGGGGACTTCCAGGTGCCCGATGTGGCCGCGCAGCTGGAGTCCTGCTGGACGTTCGTGCCGTCGCGCTTGAGGACGACCTCGCGGGTGTTGCAGGCGCCGGACTGGGTGCTCCAGTGCGGGAACTTCTCGCGGCTGTAGCCGTCGGACGAGCCCTCGGCCTTCTCCGTGAGCTGGCCCAGGTAGGTGCGGGCGGTGGCGGCGGAGACCGGGGCCGGGGGAGCGGCCTGGGCGGGGGCGCCGGTGAGGAGGGCCGCCGCGGAGGCGAGGGCGGTCAGGGCGGTGAGAGTGGCGAGGCGTCGACGCGCGTAGACAGCGGACATACGAACTCCCTTGTCGTGGGGGGATGTTGACCGTTGGGGCGGCCATGCTGACGCGGTGGGGTTTCCTGCGGATGTGCGTCAGGTGACAGGGTCGCGTCAATCAGGTGGTCAGTTCAAGAGTTCTGGCGCTGTGTCATGTCCGGTCATCTGTGCGGAAGTTGGACGAGAGGGTGCGTGGGGGCGTCGGCGAGCACCGGCGGGCGGCTCCGGACTGTGGCTCGGATCACTTTTCCGGGGGTCGAAAGGCCCTGGTCCGGGGTGCGTGGACGTCCCGTACGATGGATGGCGCAGAAGGGGAGTAGCTCTTCGCCGGACCGTCGACATACTGCTCAGCTCGCCTGAGCCGGCGCCCGGAGGCAGACCCCGTCATCGACGTGGTCGGCCAGCGAGACCTTCGGCAAGCAGTGCCCGACGTACATGACCGTGTACGTCTGTGTGCGCTGCCGTGCCGAGGTGTCGTACGTGATGTACAGATGGCTCTCGGCGGGGCAGCCCCGACCGATTGAGGAACCTTGATCAGCATCAGCGTGATGGCGCTCGTGTTCGGCGTCGTCTTCCTTGCCGAACTCCCGGACAAGACAGCGCTGGCCGGGCTCGTCCTCGGGACGCGCTACCGCGCCTCGTACGTCTTCGTCGGGGTCGCCGCTGCCTTCGTCGTCCATGTCGTGCTCGCCGTGGCGGCCGGCAGCGTCCTGACGCTCCTGCCGCAGCAACTCCTTCACGCGCTCACCGGTGTTCTCTTCCTCGGTGGTGCGGCGATGCTGCTCCTGAAGGGCGGCGACGACGAGGAAGAGGTCCGCGAGCCCAAGGACCAGAGCTTCTGGAAGGTGTCCGGGGCGGGCTTCATGCTGATCCTGGTCGCGGAGTTCGGTGACCTGACGCAGATCATGACCGCGAACCTGGCCGCGCGGTACGACGACCCGCTCTCCGTGGGTCTGGGCGCGGTGCTCGCGCTGTGGGCGGTCGCCGGGCTCGGCATCGTCGGCGGAAAGGCGCTGATGAAGCGTGTGCCGCTCTCGCTCATCACCAAGATCGCGGCGCTGCTGATGCTGGGGCTCGGTGTGTGGAGCCTGTACGAGGCGATTGCCTGAGCGTCGTGAGGCGTCCGGCCGGTCTGGCCGGTCTGGTCGGGTCTGGTGTGGCCAGGTCCGGCCGGGGGCCCTGTGGGGGGTGTGACCTGCGGTGCTGGCGTCTGGTGGCCCGTTTTTGTATCGTGGAGAAACAAAGTGGCTCCGCCCGTGTTCCCTGACCGGCGGGCGGAGCCGCCTTGATCCTTCCTCCGCGAGCTTTCCTCCGCGGTCCTTCCTCCGCGGATCTCCCTCTGTGTTCTGGAGTACGTCGATGACGGCTGAGACCGCCTCTGTTCTGACCGCCCGGGCCCTCCTCCTGGACATGGACGGAACGCTCGTCAACTCCGACGCGGTGGTCGAGCGCTGCTGGCGTCGCTGGTCCGAGCGGTACGGGCTCGACTTCGACGAGGTCATCAAGGTCGTCCACGGGCGGCAGGGATACGCGTCGATGGCGGTGCTGCTGCCGGAGCGGTCCATGGAGGAGAACCACGCGGAGAACCGCGAGATGCTGGCCGCCGAGACGGCGGACATGGAGGGTGTCGTTCCCGTGCCGGGGGCCGCAGCTTTCCTGGCGTCCCTCGAAGGGCTGCCGCACGCGCTCGTGACGTCCGCGGATGTGCCGCTGTCCACGGGGCGGATGGCCGCGGCCGGGCTGCCGCTGCCCGCTGTGCGGGTCACCGCGGAGAGCGTGGGGGCGAGCAAGCCTGATCCCGAGGGGTTCCTCAAGGGGGCTGCCGAGCTGGGGTTCGACCCCGCTGACTGCGTTGTCTTCGAGGACTCCGGGGCCGGGATCGCCGCGGGGCTCGCGGCCGGTATGCGGGTCGTCGGGGTCGGCCCCCGGGCGGGGGAGTTCGGGCCCACCGTGCAGGTTGCTGACTTGACGCAGGTCCGGGTTGCTCCCGACGGGGACGGGGCACTTCGGCTGACGTTCGGCTGAGCCGTCTTGAGCTGACCTGCCGTGCGCCGACCCGTCCTGCGGGTCGCTACGGCTCTGACGTTTCTCTCTCCAGGGCCGCCCGGGTTTCCCTCCCGTAGACCCCCTCCCCGTCCCCCTGTGTCCCCCGGGCGTACTGGAAGCGGGTCACCGCGTCCGCGACCTGGGTGTTGTAGTTGCCGTTGGGCTCGCCCATGTACAGGTACAGCTGCTGCAGGCGTTGCTGGAGTTCTGTGACCTCAGGGCCCCTGTCGCCGCGCCTCAGGACGCCGTCGGCCGACGGTGGGGCCGGTTCCACCGAACCCGTCGCCCGCGCCGTCGAGCGGCTCGGCGGCGGGGTCGTCCTCGGCTTGGCCGACGCGGACGCCGTGCGGGACGCGGACGGGGACGGAGGCGCGGACGGGGTCGGGCTCGCCTTGGCCGTCGCGGACCGGGAGCGTGAGGGGGAAGCCGTCCTCGGCTCCGACTCCGTGGCGGAGCCGGACGGGGCGTCCACCGCGTGCGTCGGCGCGTCCGGCAGCGCCTCATCCCGTTGCGGCTTGTCGGGCGTGAGCAGGAACGTGGCGAGCACCGCGACGGCCACCACGGCCACCGCCGCGCCCACGCCCGCGTACAGGCCCTTGCGGCCGCGCCGCGGTTCCGGTCCGTCGTCGTACGGCAGCGGGGGCGGGAGCGGGCCGTCCTGCGACGCGTCGCCCGCCGCGAAGAGCCCCACGTCCGCCGACCGCGGTGGCGCCGCCGCCTCCGGCGGGAGAACGGCCGCGGGAGCCGGTCCCGGTTCGGGCGCCGGATCCTCCGCGGACCCCGGCTCCGGCAGTGTCACATACGGACGTATCCGGAGCGGATCGAAGTCCTCAGCGGCAGCCGCGTCCGCGGACCTCGCGTCCCGCGCCGCGTCGGCCGCCCGCTCCGTACAGCCGCAGGCAGGTGCGCTGCCCGGCTCCCGCGACGTACCGCATTCGGGACATCGCTGACCGTCCCGGCCGCCCTCGGCGCCGTCCGGACGTCTTTCCTCCGCGCTGCTCACTCTTCGTATCCCACCCCTAGAGAACTCCAGCGATTATGCAGATCGCCGCTTCAACAGGCCATAACGGGTCGCACGGACCAGGATGGAGAGGGAGAGGCCCCGCGGGACACGCGGGAGCCCTCAGGAGGTGTCCATGACGCAGGACGTCAGCGCCCGCCCCGCGGGGCCGGAGCCAGATCCCGTCCCCGGGCCACCGGACGAGCACGCGCACGGCGGTGTACTGGTGTCCATCGGCGCGCTGCTGCTGGGCATGCTGCTCGCCGCCCTCGACCAGACCATCGTCTCGACCGCGCTGCCCACCATCGTCAGCGAGCTCGGCGGCATGGAGCACCTGTCGTGGGTCGTCACGGCGTACCTGCTCGCCGCGACGGCGGCGACGCCGCTCTGGGGCAAGCTCGGCGACCAGTACGGCCGCAAGAAGCTGTTCCAGCTGGCCATCGTGATCTTCCTGGTCAGCTCGGCCCTCTGCGGCATGGCGCAGAACATGCCGCAGCTCATCGGCTTCCGCGCGCTCCAGGGCATCGGCGGCGGCGGTCTGATGGTCCTGTCGATGGCGATCGTCGGCGACATCGTCTCGCCGCGCGAACGAGGCAAGTACCAGGGCCTGTTCGGTGCGGTCTTCGGTGTGACGAGCGTGCTCGGGCCGCTGCTCGGCGGCCTGTTCACCGAGCACCTCAGCTGGCGCTGGGTCTTCTACATCAACCTGCCCATCGGCGTCGTCGCGCTCGTCGTCATCGCCGCGGCCCTGCACATCCCGGTGCGCTCGCAGAAGCACACCATCGACTATCTCGGCACCTTCCTGATCGCGGCCGTCGCCACCTGCCTCGTCCTCGTCGCCTCGCTCGGCGGCACCACCTGGGACTGGGGATCGCCGCAGATCATCGGCCTCGCGGTGCTCGGCGTCCTGCTCGCCGTGGCCTTCGTTTCCATCGAGCGCAAGGCGGCCGAACCGGTCATCCCGCTGAAGCTCTTCCGGGTCAGGACGTTCACGCTCTCCGCGATCATCAGCTTCGTGGTCGGCTTCGCGATGTTCGGCGCGATGACCTATCTGCCGACGTTCCTCCAGGTCGTCCAGGGCGTCTCGCCGACGATGTCGGGCGTGCACATGCTGCCGATGGTGATCGGCATGCTGATCTCGTCGACCGGGTCCGGCCAGATCGTCAGCCGTACGGGCCGCTGGAAGGTGTTCCCGGTCGCGGGCACCGGCATCACGGCCCTGGGCCTGCTCCTCCTCCACCAGCTGGACGAGAACAGCAGCACGGGCGAGATGAGCGCCTACTTCTTCGTCTTCGGCTTCGGGCTCGGCCTGGTCATGCAGGTCCTGGTGCTCATCGTGCAGAACGCGGTGCCGTACGGGGATCTGGGCGTCGCCACGTCCGGCGCGACGTTCTTCCGCTCCATCGGCGCCTCGTTCGGCGTCGCCATCTTCGGCACGATCTTCGCCAACCGCCTCGTCACCAAGCTCTCCGACGCCGTCGCGGGACAGCAGCTGCCGCCCGGCATCAGCGCGGACTCCCTCAAGGCCGACCCGCGGGGCATCGCCGAACTCCCCGCGGCGGTGCGCCCCGACGTCGTGCACGCCTACGCCTCGTCCATCACGGACGTCTTCCTGTACGCGGCTCCGGTGGCCCTCGTCGCCTTCGTCCTCGCCTGGTTCCTGCGCGAGGATAAGCTGCGGGGCTCGGTCACGGCGCCCGACACGACGCAGACGCTCGCCAGCAACCCCGTGGAGCGTTCGTCGTACGACGAAGTGGCGAGGGCGCTCTCGGTCCTCGGCACGCGGGAGGGCCGCCGCGAGATCTACGTGCGCATCACCGAGCGCGCGGGTTACGACCTGCTGCCCGCGGCCAGCTGGCTCCTGCTGCGGATCCACCGCCACGGCCATGTCGAACCGGCGACGCTCGCCGAGCGCAGCACCGTCCCGCTGTCCGTGATCACGGCGGCGTCCCGCCAGGTCGAGGAGCGCCGTCTCGCCCGCCGCGAGGGCATGGGCCTGACCCTGACCGACGAGGGCCGTACGGCGGTCGCCAAGCTGTCCAAGGCCCGCGAGGAGTCCCTGTCCGAGCTGCTCGGCGACTGGTGGGGTCCCGACCGGCCCACCGACCTGGTCAAGCTCGTCGAGGAACTGGGCGCCGAGATGTGCGGCTCGGACGCCGAACGGCCGTACAACGGCAGGCCTCCTCAGCGCGGCGTTGCGGCCTGAGCGGCGCCGCAACGCCGCTCCGTCCGCGCTCGAGTGTCCTCAACCGGCCGCGGGGTCCAGCCTCTTGGTGTACCAGCACTCGGCGTACATCCGCTCGGTGAGCGGCTCGCTCTCCTCGTAGCCGTGCCGTGCGTAGAGCGCCCTGGCCTCCACCAGATCGAGGCGTGTGTCGAGGATGAGCTGCCCGGCGCCGAGCGCGCGGGCCGCGTCCTCGGCGGCGGCGAGGAGAAGCGCGGCGCCGCCCTTGCCCCGCATGTCCTCGCGGAGGAAGACGCGCTTGAGCTCGGCGGTACTCGTCCCCTTCATGTCGCCCATGAGCCGCACCCCGGCGGTCCCCGCGGGCTCGCCTCCGTACCGGGCGACAAGGAGTACGCCGCTGGGCGGGCGGAGGTCGTCGCCGGTCTCCGCCGCGATCTCGCGCTCCAGCTCCTCGGGCGCGGTCCTGCGTCGCTCGTGGAGGAGGTAGTACCGGTCGCTGACCTCCGTGTAGTACGCGCGCCAGAGCGCCGCGGCGACAGGGGAGTCGACGGCTTCGGGGGCGACGGTCCAGGAGGCGGTCTCTGCGGGGCTGTTCTCGACGTGACTCATGTGACCCATGTGACTACTCATGGAGGCCATTCTCGGGACGCGACTGCCGTGCCCCGCAAGCGAATTAAGCCCTGGGGCCTTCTTCAGAGGTCAGTTTCCGGGCTCAGTCCTTGCGCCCGGTGGCGGCGACACTGACGCCGAGCCCGATCATGGTGAGCCCGCCGACCCCGCCGATCATCGAAAGGCGCCGCGGCGAGTGCGCGAACCAGCCGCGCGCGGTGGACGCGACCAGGCCCCACACGCTGTCGCAGGTCACGGCGATGGCGTTGAAGACGAGGCCGAGCACCAGCATCTGCAGCATGACGTGCCCCTGCTCGCGGTCGACGAACTGCGGCAGCACGGCGGCGAAGAACACGATGGTCTTGGGGTTGGCCACACCGACCGCGAACCCCTCCCACAACGTACGCAGCCCGCTGTGCGCAGGGCCTTCACCGGTGAACGCGGCGTGCAGCGAGCCGCGTTGGCGCACGGCCTTGACCCCGAGATACACCAGGTAGGCGGCGCCGAGCAGCTTCAGGGCAGTGAAGACGACGATCGAGCGCTCCACGACGGACCCGACCCCGAGAGCCACGGCCACCACGAGGACGTACGCGCCGATCGTGTTCCCCACGACGGTGGTCAACGCGGCCCGACGCCCCTGCGCCAGCGCCCGCCCGATCACGAACAGGACGCTGGGCCCGGGGATCACGATCAGCAGGAACGACATGGCCGCGAAGGCGAGTATCCGGTCGGTGGACATCATGGGGCTCATGGCACCACGGGGGCGGGGCGCGCCGGTACTGTTTTTCCCGCGCCGGGCCGCCCTCGGCCGTGGCTGACCGCCCCTGACGGCCTGACGCTCCTGCCCATCGAAGGGGCCGCGCTGGCGCGGCGGCTGCTTGTGTCGTTTTGGGCGTGATTGCATCCGTAGCGACATGAGTGGACCTGGTGCGCGGAGCACCGTCCCTCAAGACCGTGGAGGAGGCCGGATGTCCGGGTTGGCTGCAGGTCCGGCGCGGACGCGGCGGCCGGGACGGCACCAGTGGAGATGGGGTCGGCCCCGTACGCGGGCGGGGCGCAGCGGCCTGGCCCAGTCGGTGTGTGCCGCGGCCGGCCTGGTGCTGGGATTGCTGGTCCCCAGGATCTCGGCAGGACCTCGGGTGGACGCCGAGCGCGTCGTGCCTTTCCTGTTCACCGTCGGGTTCGGCGTCATCAGCCTGGTGAGCATCATCTACTCGATGCTGTTCCTGGTGGTGCAGTTCTCCGCGGGCATGTTCTCGCCGCGTCTGTTGCTGTTCCGCAACGAGCCCATCGTCTGGCGCACTTTCGCCGTCACCGTCGGTGTCTTCGTCTTCGCCATCACCGCGGCCCTGTCGATCGGGGCGCGCAGCAGCATCTCGGCCGGGGTGCCCACGCTCGCCATGGCGCTGTCGCTCGTCTCGCTGGCGTTGATGTGGAGGCTGCAGGCGAGGGGGTTCGATTCGATCCAGTTGGCGCACTCACTGACCGCGATCACCACCCGGGCGCACCGGGTGTTCGACGCGCTGTATCCACTGGCCCACGAGCCGGCCGGGGCCACTGCGACGCCTCCTGCGACGTCCGGCGTCCCGGTCCGATGGACCGGACCCGTGGTCGTGGTGCAGCAGATCGACGTACCCGCTCTGGTCGCTCTGACGATGCAGCGGGACTGTGCCATCACGTTCCGCGTCCGCACGGGCGCCACCATGTCGTGGGGCATGACGCTGGCCGAGGTGACGGGCGGCGAGGTGTCCGAGGACGAGCTGTACGGCGCGATGACAACCGGAGTGGAGCGCACGTTCGACCACGACCCCGAGTTGCCGTTCAGGTTGCTCGCCGACATCGCACTGAGGGCCCTGTCCCCGGCCGTCAACGATCCGGCCACTGCGGTGGACAGCCTGGATCACGTGGAAGACCTGCTGACCCGTCTTGCCGACCGCGAGCTGAAGGTCGGTCACTTCCCCGACACCGACGGCACCGTGCGGGTGGCTGTCCCGGTGCCCGACTGGGAGACGTACGTCCGGACGGCGGTCGACGACGTCATCGTTGCGGCCGCGGGCTCTCCGATGACACTCCTGCGCATGCGTACCCTGCTGTGCCGGGTGGCCGATCGGAGTCCCCTGGACCGACGGCCCATCGTGCAGGAGCGACTTCGTTGGGTCCAACGGACGGGCGCCGATGCCTACCCGATGATGTGGAGCGATGCGTAGGCCAGCAGGTTGAATTCGGCCTGCTCCGGGCGGTTTGCGCGCATGCCTTTCCCGCGGCGTCGGCGTATCTGTTGTATTCGCGATCTGTTGCATTCGCGAGAAAGCCAGAAAAGGGAAGACGCCGATGACGGAACCGAGCCCCCGATCCGATCCGGCCGTCGACGGAGCGCAGCCCGAGGAAGCGGACCTGCTGCGAGACCTGTTGCGGGCTCCCGGCTATCTGAAAGCACTCGTCCTCTGCGCTCTGATCGGGATTCCGGTGTCGCTCGCGGCCTTCTGGTTCCTCGTGGGTCTGCACGAGCTGGAGCACTTCCTGTGGGCGGATCTCCCGCACGGTCTGGGGTGGACCACTCCTCCCTGGTGGTGGCCTCTGCCCCTCTTCCTCGTCGCGGGCGGGGTCGTCGGCCTGGTCGCCGCCGATCTGCCGGGGGCGGGCGGTCATGTCCCGGCCTCCGGCCTGCACGGTGAAGGTGCCTCACCCAACGTTCTTCTGGGCGTGGTCCTCGCCGCGGCGGCGAGTCTGCCGTTCGGCGCGGTCCTGGGACCGGAGGCACCGCTGATCGCTCTGGGCGGTGGCCTGGCCCTGCTGTTCCGGACCCTGGCACGAGCGCCCGCGACCGCACAGAGCACCGCGCTGCTGGGTGCGGCCGGAGCCGCGGCGGCCATCGCGGCGATCTTCGGCAATCCGCTCGTCGCCGCCGTGCTCCTGATCGAGGTCGCGGGCGTGGGGGGACCCCGGCTGTTCGCGGTCATGCTGCCCGCCTTGCTGTCCAGCGGTGTGGGCGCCCTGGTCTTCACCGGCTTCGGACGCTGGACCGGATTGGACACAGGCAGCCTGGGCCTGAAGCTGCCGGGACCGTCTCCGAGGCTGGACGTCGGAGACGTCCTCTGGTCCCTGCTCATGGGGGTGGCCATCGCTGTCGTGATGCACCTGGTCATGACCACGGGACGGCTGGTGGCGGCGTTCACCGCGACGGGCGTGCGCGTACGGACCGTCGTCTGCGCACTGGGCGCCGCGGCCTGTGCGGCTCTGTACGCGCTGACCACCGGCCGTTCACCCGCCGACGTCGCCTCGTCCGGTCAGGCGACGCTGAGCGACCTGGCCGCCTACCCGCACACCTGGAGTGTCGGTGCGCTGCTGGCTGTTCTGGCGTTCAAAGGCGCTGCCTACACCCTGTGTCTCGGCAGCCTGCGAGGAGGTCCGGTCTTCCCCGCCCTGTTCCTGGGAGCCGCCACCGGTGTGCTGCTCGCTCCCCTGCCCGGCCTGGGGGTCGTACCCGCGGTGGCGGCAGGCATGGCGGCGGCCACCGCGGCCACGCTGCGGCTCCCCGTGAGCAGCGTGGTGCTCGTGTCTCTTCTGCTGGGCAGCGTCGACGCGATGCCTGTGGTGATCCTGGCGGCAGTGGTCGCCTTCGTCACCACCGAGCTGCTGCCCGTCGGCTTCGTGCGCCTGAGAACGCGATGAGCTACCGCTGAGACAGTTATTCGCTCTTGGGCGAGGCCTGCTGCACGACCTCGAACGACCAGACCGCGGCGCTGCTCGAAGCGGGCTTCGGGCGCTCGCCGCCGGCCGCGCCGCCGCCCTGGTGCGCCGACTTCATCGGGCCCTCCATCCACGCCTTGAAGGACTCCTCGTCACGCCACCGCGTGTAGACCAGGTAGTCATCCGTGCCCTCGATGGGGCGGAGAAGCTCGAACCACTCGAAGCCGTCCGAGTTCTCCACGGCGCCGGCGCGCGATGCGAAGCGCTTCTCCAGGACCTCTCGCTGCTCGGCGGGCACGGTCAGGACGTTGATTTTCACGATGCTCATGCGCCCATCCTCGCGCATGCCCCCGACGAGCTCAGCCCGGGTGGCGTTCGCGCCAGGTGCGGGCGATCTCGTCCACGTCGAAGGGCTTCAGGCCCAGGGGCGGGCCCGGTGGCGGCATGCGCAGGGACTCGCGGATCTTGGCGTTGAGGTCCGTCACCATCTGGCGGGCCGCTCGCTCGGAGGGGGCCTCGGGCGCGGCGGCGAGCACGTCCTCGGCCTCCTTGCGCAGGGCCAGGGTCGGAGGGAGGTGGGAGAGGCCCTCGCGGGCCATCTTCTGCTTGATCCACCACTGCTCGTCGTACGAGGAGTCGGCGAGGCCGTCCGGGAGGGGCTTGCCGCGGCCCTTCAGGGTGGCGAAGTCGCCGCGCTCCTCCGCCTCACGGATCTGCTTGTCGATCCACGACTCGAAGTTGATGCCAGGTGGCTTCCGCTCGGTCATGAGTCCATTGTTCCAAGGTCCCGTGCTTTCGCGCGAGGGGCGATTTAGGATGCGGCGGCGCGGTGCGGAGCGGGTCGAGGTGCGTTCCGGGGTGCGCGTCCGGTCGTCGAGAGTGGGGGGCGTACGTGCTGGAGCTGACCATGGCCTTGTTGTCCGGGGCGGACGAGGGGGCGACGGCGGGCATGCTCATGGCCGACGCCCCGAGCGCACCGGGTGCCGTGCTGCGGGTGGGGCGTGATCCCGGCCGGTGCCGCCTTGTGCCGCCCGATGACTGGCTGTTCGTCTCGCGCACCCATCTGGAGTTCCGCTGCGGGACCGACGGGGGCTGGACCGTCACCTGGCTGCGCGGCTCGCATCCCCGGCCCGCGTCGGAGGTGCGGCTGACGGTGGACGGCGTGGCGGCGCCTCTTGAGTACGGCGGAACGGCGCCGCTGGCCCGGGGCGGGTCCGGTGACGTCGTCGTCCAGGACCGGGCCGGTGGTCCTCGCAGCGTCAACGTCGGCTTCTACGTCGAGAGTTGAGGGGGGAGGAGGAGGGGCTGGGGCTGCTGCTCAGTCCAGTACGCGGGCCAGTGCCAGGCCGTCGTAGCCCTTCGTGCCCACCGTCTGCAGCGCCGTCCCGCTCAACTTCGGGTGTCCGGCGATGATGTCGAGTGCGCTGCGGGTGCCCAGTACGCCGGGGTCGGTGCTTTCGGCGTTGGCCACCTCGCCGCTTCGTACGACGTTGTCGATGATGATGAGGCTGCCGGGGCGGGTGAGCTTGAGCGACCACTCCACGTAGTGCGGGTTGTTGGCCTTGTCCGCGTCGATGAAGACCAGGTCGAAGGGGGCCGCGTCCTCGGCCACCAGCGCGGCGAGCGAGTCGACGGCCGGGCCCACCCGGACCTCGGTGAGCTTGTCGAGGCCGGCGCGGGCGAGGTTGCCGCGGGCCACGTCGGCGTGGACCGGTGAGTACTCCAGGGTGATCAGGCGGCCGTCCGCGGGCAGGGCGCGGGCCAGCCAGATCGTGCTGTAGCCGCCGAGCGTGCCGATCTCGAGGATGCGGTGCGCGCCCTGGATCTGGGCGAGGAGCTGGAGCAGCTTGCCCTGGTTCGGCGCGACGCTGATCTGCGGCAGACCGGCCGCGTCGCTGTCGTGCAGGGCCGCGGTCAGGGCCTCGTCGGCGGGGGTGAGCAGATCGGTGAAGTAGGTGTCGACCGCGGTCCATTGCTGCTGGGTCATGAGGGCCTTCCTGAGGTTCGTTAGGTTCGCTAACGATGTTAGTGGGGCCGGGGTCGATTGTCAGTGGGGACTCGCATACTGAGGTGGTCGGGCTGTGTTGGCGGGACGCGGGCTGTGGGCTGCGGGGGGTTGAGATGACGTACGGGACCGGGCAGGTGTTGCCCGCGGTGGCGATCCGGGGGCTTGCCGATCGGTGGCTGCCGCTGATGGCTTCGCCGGGGGAGGGAAAGGGGCAGGGGCAGGGCCAAGGGGGCGACGCGGGTGCGGGGGACTTCGCCTGCTCGCCCGCCGGGCTGTGGCTCGCGCTGGCCGCCGTCGCGGTGGGCGCGCGGGAGGAAACCGCCGGGGAGCTGCGGGAGTTGCTCGGCGTCGCGGGCGAGGAGGCCGCCGGTGTGGTCACGGGAGCCGCGCGGGCGCTGGCCGGCACGGACGCGGTGGCCGTCGCCACCCGGGTGTGGAGCCGCGTTCCGGTGTACCGCGCCTATCGGGAGGCGCTGCCGGACGTGGGGTTCGGGCCGATGGATCCGGACGGCATCGACGCGTGGGTGCGGGAGGCGACGGGCGGTCTGATCGAGCGGCTGCCGGTGGTGATCACTCCGGATGTGCTGCTTGTCCTTGTCAACGCGCTTGCGCTCAAGGCGCGTTGGGAGATCCCCTTCGAGGGGGCGGGCACGCGGGACCAGGACTTCACGGACGCGCTCGGCGTGCGGCACCGGGTGCCCACGATGCACCGGCCCGTTCCGCTGAACTGCGCCTGGACGGTGGGCGGCGCGAGCGTCGTCGAGCTGAAGTGCCGGGCGGAGGGCGGGCGGGCGCCTGCGCGGGTGCGGTTCGTGCTGGGTGAGCCGGGGGCGGGGGCCGCCGAGGTGCTGCCGCTCGCCTGGGCGCCGGAGGGGCGGTGGACCGGGATCGACGCCGAGCAGATCAACATGGCGGTGCCGCGGATGTCCTTGCGTACGCGGATCGACGCGACGGAGCAGCTGGCCGCGCTGGGGGTGCGGTGGGCCATGAGCGAGGGGGCCGATTTCTCCGGGATGTCGCCGGAGCGGCTCGCGATATCGCAGGTGGTGCAGGAGGCGGTGGTGAAGGTCGCGGAGGAGGGGGTTGAGGCGGCGGCGGTCACTGCTGTGCCGATGGCGCCTGGCGGTGCGTATGTCCCTCGACGGATCGAGTGGATCGCCTTTAACCGGCCGTTCGGGGTTGTGGTGCTTGATGGGGCGGGGGAGGTGCCCTTGTTTACTGCTTGGCAGGCGGGGGTGCCGGGGTAGGGGCGGGATTTTTTGTCCCCAACCCCGCCCCTTCCCGAAAACCCGCTGGCGCGGGGGCCTTGGTGGCCGTCATCACCGGCTGCGCCGAGTTCGTCCTCAAACGCCGGACGGGCTGGGTGATCCCGCCGGGTGGGCAGAGTTTGCCTCCACCGCCGGGGGCGAACCCGGCAGTGGCCGCCCCGCGCTCTCCCTCATGAACCACACCGCGACGCCGCCCACCACGGCGGCGGCCATCATGTAGTACGCGGGCATCATCATGTTGCCCGTTGCCCCGATCAGCGCCGTCACGACCAGCGGTGTCGTGCCTCCGAAGATCGACACGGAGATGTTGAAGCCGATGGAGAGCGAGCCGTAGCGGACCTTGGTCGGGAAGAGGGCGGGGAGTGTCGACGGCATCGAGGCCGTGAAGCAGACCAGGAGCAGGCCGAGTGCCGCCATGCCCAGGCCGATCGCCCAGAGCGAGCCCTGGCGGATCAGGAGCAGGGCGGGGACGGAGAGGAGCAGGAAGCCCGCGCAGCCCGCCGCGATCACCGGGCGGCGGCCCACCCGGTCGGTCAGCGCGCCCGCGAACGGCTGGGCGCACATCATCAGCGCCATCACGGCGAGGATGACAAGGAGGCCATGCGTCTCGTCGTACTTGAGCTCGCTCGTCAGATAGCTCGGCATGTACGACAGCAGCATGTAGTCCGTGACGTTGAAGACCAGGACCAGGCCCATGCACAGGAGCAGCGACTTCCACTGGCCCGTGACCATCTCGCGCAGGCGCACCTTCGGGCGGGACTGCTCGTCCTTGTGCGCCTTCTTGAGCTCCGCCGCGAACGCCGGGGTCTCCTCCAGCTTCATCCGCAGGTAGAGGCCGATCAGACCCATGGGGCCCGCGATCAGGAACGGGATGCGCCAGCCCCAGGAGAGCAGGTCGTCCGTGGACAGGAGCGCCGTCATCAGCGTGACCAGGCCCGCGCCGCCGATGTAACCGGCCAGCGTGCCGAACTCCAGCCAGCTGCCGAGGAAGCCCCGCTTCTTGTCGGGGGCGTACTCGGCGATGAAGGTGGACGCGCCCGCGTACTCACCGCCGGTCGAGAAGCCCTGCACCAGGCGCGCGACCAGGAGCAGGATGGGGGCGCCCACGCCGATGGAGGCGTAGGAGGGGATCAGGCCGATCGCGAACGTGCCCGCCGCCATCATGATCATGGTGAGGGCGAGGATCTTCTGGCGGCCGATGCGGTCGCCGAGCGGGCCGAAGACCATGCCGCCGAGCGGGCGGATCAGGAACGCCGCCGCGAAGGCGCCGAAGGTGGAGAGAAGCTGGGCCGTGGGGTTGCCCGAGGGGAAGAAGACCTTGCCCAGCGTCACGGCGATGTAGCTGTAGACGCCGAAGTCGAACCACTCCATCGCGTTGCCGAGTGCGGCCGCCTTCACCGCCCGCTTGACCAGCGCCGGGTCGACGACGGTCACGTCCGCCGAGGTGGGCGCGGACGGAGGGGCCTGGGTCTGCGGAGCTACGGGTGCGACGGGTGCGGCTGCCGGCAAGGGTTCGCTCGCCTGCCTCTCGGTTGACGACAAGGACAGAGCCGCCCAGCGAGGGGCGGCCCGCGAACGACCATAGGTGTAGGTGGCACCGTTACGTTCGGTGCCGGGTCAACCGCACGCCGTTCGTAAAGTGCCGCTATCCAGGGCAAATGATTCCGCTTGTGACGGTGGCGAGAAGGTGCCCTTGTGATCTATGTCGCGCCTTGTCCGGGGAACCGCGACAGGGGGTCCGGCCGCTCATCTCATGGACGGGCGGTGGACAGTTTGTGGAGAGCGGGCGGTGTCCGGGACGAAACCGGCGGTTAGGAAGTCTGCACAAAAGCCGGTAGAAAGCGGTGTGGCTGACAGGTGAAATGGGGGTTGCGCGCGTCTCACTCGAGGGCGCGGGCCTCGCTTGAGGGCGCGGGCCTCGCCTGAGGACGCGGGCCCTCAGGAGCCGACTGCACCTCTCGGAGCAGCCGACAGCACAGTTCGGGGCCGACGGAGAACTCCCGGAGCCGACCGGACGTTGGGACCGAGCAGAGACGACGAGCGGGGCGGGAGGGCCGACGGCGAGTGGCGAACGTTGAGCACGGAGGACCGGGAAATGCCTTTGGGACCGGGACGACCGGCACACCGAAGGCGCGGATCGGGGCGCTCCGTGTCGCCCTCTGGCTGATCGCCGCCGTACTCGCGGTACGGCAAGTGGCCGTCGTCCTGCGTACACCGAAGGGTGAGCGGCTCACCGACCTGGAGACCTGGATCGGCCCGGACGGCGTCCTGCATGTGAACGGCTCCTTCTACGACGCGGACAAGTTCACCGGCACCCCATTCGCCGGACTCGTGCTCAAGCCGTTCTCCCGTGCGGCGGAACAGGCGCTCGGCTGGGGCTGGACGTTCGGCACGCTGATCCTGGTCGTGATCCTCGGGCTGATCGCCGCCCGTGCCCTGCCGCAGCCGGTCTCCCGGCGCACCTCGCTGCTCGCCGCGCCCATCGCGATCTGCCTCCTGATGCTGTCGCTCCCGGTGCGCAACACGCTGTATCTCGGCCAGACCAGCATCATTCCCGTGCTGCTCGTCCTGCTCGGGTGCTTCGCGGTCCGCGGGGAGCGGGCCAGCGGCATCCTCATCGGCATCGGGGCCGCCCTGCAGCCCACCATCCTGCTCTTCGCCGCCCTGTTCTGGTTCACCGGCCGCAGGCGGGCGTCGGCCTCCACCGGCGCCACCTTCCTCGCCGTCACCGCCCTCTCCTGGGCCGCGATGCCGCACGACTCCTGGGCGTACTGGGTGCACCACCTGGCGGGCGCGGGCCTCGGCGCGAGTCCGGACGGTGTCGCCAACCAGTCGCTGCACGGCGCGCTGCTCCGGTTCGGCCTCGAAGGTCCCCTTGAGATCGGCCTCTTCGTCGTCCTGAGCGCGGCCGTCGTCTGGTTCGGCCTGCGCCGTGCGGTCCGCTACGCCAAGGACGGGCAGCTCCTGCTCGCCGTCGCCATCACCGGCTGTGTCGCCGTCGTGGTGTCGCCGACGACCTGGCAGCACCAGCTCCTGTGGGTGCTGCTCGCGGTGGTCGGCCGGGCCGGCAAGAAGCAGTCCGACCGGTACATGTGGCCGGTCGCCGTCGTCCTGGTGTCGACGCTTCCGGCCAAGATGATGTTGCCGAACATGCCGGTCGTGGAGCCCATCCGCGACAACGTCGTGCTGATCGCCGCGCTCGCCGCCGCCACCGTCGTGCCGTTCCTCTCCCGCGCGGCCCCGCAGTACCAGGAGCCGATCCCCACCGACTACGCGAAGCCCGTGCCCGCGCGCTGGAGCTGGGTGCCGCTGCTCCCGTTCTGGCGGCGGGTCACGACCCGGCCGAACCTGCTCCTCGAACTGCTCCTGATCCGCGTCGGCTACTCCGCCTACCAGCAGGCGCGGCTCGCCGCGACGGGCGGCACCAACTCGGGCGGGCGGGCCACCGCCGAGCAGCACGGCGAGCAGGTCTACTCGATCGAGCAGTTCCTGCACATCGACATCGAGCACTGGGTCAACCACGCGGTGGTGAAGGTCGACTGGCTCGAGGAGTTCTTCAACTTCTACTACACGTCGTTCCACTTCGTGGTGCCGCTGACCGTCCTCGGAGTGCTCTACGCCCGGCGCCCCGCCGACTACCGCTGGGCACGCTCCGCGCTCGGCTTCGCGACGCTCCTCGCGCTCGTCGGGTTCTGGCTCTACCCCCTCGCCCCGCCCCGCCTGATGCCCGACCTCGGCTTCATCGACACGGTCCACGGCGTGCAGGACTTCACCCAGCCGGACTACGGCACGCTGACCGCGCTCACCAACCAGTACGCGGCGATGCCCTCGCTGCACTTCGGCTGGTCGCTGTGGTGCGGTGTGGTGATCGTGGCCCTCGCGCCGAAGTGGTGGATGAAGGCCCTCGGCCTGCTGCACCCGCTGTTCACGGTCTCCGCGATCGTCGCCACCGGGAACCACTGGGTCCTGGACGCGGTGGGCGGCGCGACCGTCGTCGGCGCGGGCTTCGGCATCGGCTACCTCCTGGCCGGGCCCCGGGTGGGCAGGACCCTGGAGGTGGCGACGGGCGCGGAGCCGGTCATCGACATGTCGAAGGACTCGGCGAAGGACCGTACCCCGAGCTGATCTTGTACGTCCCCGGGGCGGACACCGTGAGCCGGGTGAAGTCGCCCTGCCGCTTCAGGCAGGCCCCCTCCGCCCGGAGCCACGGCGAGTACACCAGGCGCAGCGTCACCGGCTCGCTCGTGGGGACGCGGACCACCATGGCCGAGCCGGTGGAGCGGACGACCGACGCGGGCCTGGAGACCATCGGCACCGGGTCCTTCACCCGGAACACCCGCCAGTGCGCGTCCCGCCACACCGGCTCCAGCCACTGAGGACCGCTCGCCACGAGCTCCGCCTCGTCCTCGGCGAACCCGTCCGGCTTGCCCGAGGGCAGCACCACATAGCCGACCGCCCACTTGTCCAGCCACGCCCGGTAGGTGGCCGCCGAGAAGGACCCGTCGTAGAAGAGCCGGCCGCGCTCGATGTCGAGCTGCCGGTTCCAGCCGCGCGCCATGTTCACGTACGGGGCGAGCGCCGTGGCCTCGCGGTGATTGCGGGCCGGGACCACCTCCACGCGCCCCCGGTCGGCGCCCAGCCGCTCCAGCTCGCGCACCACGCCCTGGGTGTCGGCGGCCCACTTCGGCACGGCCGTCGACACCGTCAGATCGTCCGCGGTCTTCTGCGTCACCCAGGCCGTGGACAGCACGAGCGCGACGACGAGCACGGCCTTGCGTGCGCGCGTCAGTGCGGGCATCAGGAGCGCGCCGAGCAGCGCCGCGGGCGCGAGCAGCTCGGCAAGGCGCTCCACGTTCGTGCCGATCGGCGACGGGATCAGATACGTCAGGACCGTCCCCGCCGCGTACACACCGGCCCCCCACCGCAGCACCCGCCACTCGCGCGGCACCGCCACGATGAGCGCCAGGCTGAACACCACGGGCGGGAAGATCCGGTCGAACGGCATCAACTGCTCGCCGGTGAACGGGAAAAGGACGGTGGTCGCGCCCACGACAAGCACCGGCGGCGCGATCAGCGCCGCGGCCCGCCCCCAGTCGCGTACGAGGAAATAGGCGGCGCCCGCCACCACGAGGAAGAGCCCCGCCACCGGACTGGACATGGCGGCAAGCGCCCCGCACACCACGGCGGCCCCCACGCGCCGCTCCCGCACGAGCATCAGGCACGCGGCGAACCCGAAGGCGATGCCGAGCGCGAACGTCGTGCGCCCCGACGCGACGTTGCACCACACCGCGAGCGAGGCGAACACCGCGGGCCACAGCGGGCGCCGCATCCCGGTGCGTTCGACCAGCGCGGCGACCAGCCAGGCACCGGCGACGCCCGACACCACCGTCACCGTCTTCACGCCCACGGCGGCCATCAAGTAGGGCGAGATCAGGGAGTAGTTGGCGGTGTGCATGCCGCCGTACCAGAACAGGCCGTACGCGGATGCCCCGTGCTCGGAGGCGAAGCGTGCCCAGGCCTCCTGGGCCGCCAGGTCGCCGCCGCCGGTGGCGAGCCACGCCGCCCACACCGCGTACAGCGGAAGCGTGGGCAGGGTGGCGAGGAGCGGGATCCGGTGGCGTCGGCAGAAGGCACGGAGGGAGGTCTTCCGCTCCGTGGGTGTGCTGCCCGATGGCGCGAGAGAGAAACCGGCGGAGGCCACGGCACCGTTTCCGTTCGAAGTCTTGGAGAGGCAACGTTTGCTTCTCAAGACGCGTAACGCAACGGAAACGTTGGCTTTGGACCGCACCTGGCCGGATATGCCACCCGGATGCGGCCGTGGCCCCGGATGGAGCCAGGGGGAGGCAGGGGCAGGGCGTAGGGGGGAGTCGCCCCTGCCTCCCTGGCAAGCAGGTCAGCCCGTGCTGACCTGCAGTTCCTTGACGCCGTTCAGCCAGGCCGAGCGGAGCCTGCGGGGGTCGGAGACCAGTCGCAGATCGGGCAGCGCGTCCGCGATCGCGTTGAAGATGAGGTTGATCTCCAGGACCGCGAGCGACTTGCCGAGGCAGAAGTGCGGGCCTCCGCCGCCGAAGCCCAGGTGCGGGTTCGGGTCGCGGCTGATGTCGAACTTCCCCGGCTCGTCGAACACTTCGGGGTCGTTGTTGGCCGAGGAGTAGAAGATCCCGACGCGGTCGCCCTTCCTGATCGTCACGTCCCCGATCTCGGTGTCCTGGGTCGCGGTGCGCTGGAAGGAGACGACGGGGGTCGCCCAGCGCACGATCTCCTCGGCAGTGGTCTGAGGGCGCTCGCGCTTGAAGAGCTCCCACTGCTCGGGGTGGGTGAGGAAGGCGTGCATGCCGTGGGTGATGGCGTTGCGGGTCGTCTCGTTTCCGGCCACGGCGAGCAGGATGACGAAGAAGCCGAACTCGTCGGAGGAGAGGTTGCCCTCGTCCTCGGCGGCCACCAGCTGGCTGACGATGTCCTTGGCCGGGCACTCCTTGCGGGCGGCGGCGAGGTTCATCGCGTACGAGACGATCTCCATGGCCGCCTCGGCGCCGACCTCCTCGGTGATCGCGTACTCGGGGTCGTCGTAGGCCGCCATCTTGTTGGACCAGTCGAAGATCTTCGTCCGGTCGTCCTGCGGCACGCCGATGAGCTCGGCGATGGCCTGGAGGGGGAGTTCGACGGCGACGTTCGTGACGAAGTCGAAGGAGCCGTCGGCCTTGGCGTTCGCCAGGGCCGTCTCGACGATGGAGCCCGCGCGGTCGCGCAGGGCGTCCTCCAGGGAGCGGATGGCGCGGGGCGTGAAGCCGCGCTGCACGATCTGGCGGACCCGGGTGTGCTCGGGCGGGTCCATGTTCAACATGATCATCTTCTGGACCTCGATCTGGTCCCGACTGATCGTCTCGTTGAACCGGATGACCGCGGTGTTGAGGTTCGAGGAGAACAACTCCGGGTGCGTGGAGACGTACTTGACGTCCGCGTGCCGCGTGACGGCCCAGTACCCCGAGTCGTCGAAGCCGGAGATGCGTGGCGGCTGGGCGATCCAGCGCACCGGTTCCGTCTGCCGCAGCTGGGCGAACTCCGGGAGGGGTACGCGCTCTTGGAGCAGGTCGGGGTCGGTGAAGTCGAACCCGTCGGGCAGCGCTGGACAGGGCATCGGCAACTCCAGGAGTTCAGTTCCGGTAGTGAGTCGTGGTGCTGAGTCGTGGCTCTGTGTTCTGACGGTCCATCAGGAGATGCCCCGCAAGGTAGTAACGGGTTCTACAAGTGGCAAGGCCCGCGACGGGTCCGCTTTCGTGCAGGTAGTGCGCAAGGTGCGTGCAAGCCCCTTGCGGCGGTGGGGTCGGGCTCAGCAGACTGCATGCAGAACTAGAACGCGTACTAGTTCTCCGCGCGGGTGCCGGGACACTCCCGCGGGATGTGGATGGAGAGGACGCCCATGGCCGCGGAACCTGTCATCGTCGAAGCCGTACGCACCCCCATAGGCAAGCGCGGCGGCGCGCTCGCCAATCTCCACCCCGCCTATCTGCTCGGCGAGACCTACCGCGAGCTCCTCGGCCGTACGGGCATCCACGCGGACTGCGTCGAGCAGATCGTGGGCGGCACGGTGACCCACGCCGGGGAGCAGTCCATGAACCCCGCGCGCACGGCCTGGCTCACGATGGGCCTTCCCTACGAGACCGCGGCGACGACGGTGGACTGTCAGTGCGGCTCGTCGCAGCAGGCGAGCCACATGGTGGCCAACATGGTCGCCGCCGGTGTCATCGACGTCGGCATCAGCTGCGGCGTCGAGGCGATGTCGCGGGTGCCGCTGGGCTCGGGCTCCAAGCACGGTCCGGGGAAGCCCTTCCCCGAGGAGTGGAACGTCGATCTGCCCAACCAGTTCGAGGCGGCCGAGCGGATCGCCCGCAACCGGGCTCTCACGCGGGAGAACGTCGACTCGCTCGGCCTCATCTCGCAGGAGCGTGCCGCCACCGCCTGGGCCGAGGAGCGCTTCAAACGCGAGACGTTCGCCGTCCAGGTCCCCACCACGGAGGAGGAGCAGGCCGCGGGGCAGGGCATGTGGCGGCTCGTCGACCGGGACGAGGGGCTGCGGGACACCACGATGGAGGGCCTTGAGCGGCTCAAGCCGGTGATGCCGACCGCCGTGCACACCGCGGGCAACTCCTCGCAGATCTCGGACGGCGCGGCGGCGATCATGTGGGCGTCGAAGCGGATGGCGCGCGCCCTGAAGCTGAAGCCGCGCGCGCGGATCGTGGCGCAGGCGCTCGTGGGCGCCGATCCGCACTTCCACCTGGACGGGCCGATCGACGCGACGCGGGCGGTCCTGGGCAAGGCGGGGATGTCCCTGAAGGACATCGACCTCGTGGAGATCAACGAAGCCTTCGCCTCGGTGGTCCTCAGCTGGGCGCAGGTCTTCGAGCAGGACCTGGAGAAGGTGAACGTGAACGGGGGCGCGATTGCGTTGGGGCATCCCGTGGGGGCGACCGGGGCTCGGCTCATCACGACCGCCCTGCATGAACTGGAGCGCCGGGACAAGGAGTTCGCGCTGATCACGATGTGCGCGGGTGGAGCCGTGGCCACGGGGACGATCATTCAGCGGCTGTAGGCCGCCGCGGAAGCCGAAAACGCCGGACAGGCTGGAAAATCCAGCCTGTCCGGCGTTTGAGGACGAACTCGGCGAAGCCGGTGATTCGTGGTGCGCAGAGCTTCGTTCAGGCGGCAGAGCCGAGGCTCAGTACCACCCGTTGGCCTGCCAGTGGGCCCAGGCGCCCGTCGGGCTGCCGTAGCGGTCGTTCATGTAGTCGAGGCCCCACTTGATCTGGGTCTCGGGGTTGGTCTTCCAGTCCGAGCCCGCCGATGCCATCTTCGAGGCGGGCAGGGCCTGGACCAGGCCGTAGGCGCCGGAGGAGGAGTTCGTCGCCTTGTGGTTCCAGTGGCTCTCGTGCTCGACGATCTTGCTGAACGCCTGGTACTGCGCGGCGTCCGGGATCATCTTCTTCGCGATCGCCTGGGCCGAGGAAGGAGCCGCGGCGGGAGCGGCGGCCGGAGCGGCCGCCTTCGCCTCGGTCGGGGCGGCGGCCTGGGCCGGACCCGCCATGAGCACCATGCCGGTCGTGGCGGCGGCCAGGGCGGCACCGGTGAGGGCCTTCTTCGGGGTGGCGATGCGGCTCAGGAGCGTGGCGGACAAAGCGTGACCTTCCGTGGGGGACATGGTGTCGCGGGCACGCCGTGGGCCACGGGAGTGTGGCGGGGGGAATGCGTCGGCGCCCTGGGCCTTGAGGCCGTCGGCGCCGTGCGACTCGATCCAGAGAAACAGGGCTGCCGCGTCTCCGCAATGACCCCTTTTACTAGTGGATGTCGCATGTGCGCGGAAGGTCCTTCGTGTGACGTGGCTCTCAATCCCCAGGTCAGGGCGCATATTGGCGCGTCCGCGTCAAGACAAATGATCTACGGCCCCGCCTAGTAGAGGACCAAGGTCCTGTGGGCCGCCTCACCGCGAAGGGACCCTTTCGGTCACGGAGAGCCGACGGCCGGCTACGCCTTCGGACCCTCGAATGTGACCTGGGCCTCGAAGGCGGCCCGGCGCGTGGCCCGGCGCAGCGCCTTCAGGACGGCGGGACCGAGAGCGAGGCTCAGCAGGACGGTGACGACGGCGCGGGGCAGGTCCCAGCCGAGCGAGGTCGCCAGGCAGTACGCGATGAAGCGGCCGAGGTTCTCGCCGACGGGGTCGCCCGGCACGAAGGAGACGCCGGTCGCGAGGCCGCCGAGGTAGGGCCAGCCCTGAAGGTTCATGACGGTGCCGTACAGGACGGACGAGACGGACCCGTAGGCGGCGAGGAGCCACAGCTCGCCGCGCCCGCGCAGGGTGTCGGGGCCCGGCAGCAGCCCCGCGCCCATGCAGACCCACCCCATGGACAGCATCTGGAACGGCATCCACGGCCCGACACCGCCGGTGAGCAGCGCCGAGGCGAACATCGACACCGCACCGAGCACGAACCCGAACCCGGGTCCGAGCACGCGCCCGCTGAGCACCATGAGGAAGAACATCGGCTCGATCCCGGCCGTCCCCGCCCCCAGCGGCCGCAGCGCGGCCCCGGCGGCGGCGAGCACCCCGAGCATCGCGATGGCCTTCGCGTCGAGCCCGACATCGGCGATGGTCGCCACGACCACGGCGAGCAGCAGCGGCAGCAGCGCCGCGAACAGCCAGGGCGCGTCCTGGGCGTGCGCGCTCAGGCCCGATTCCCCGCCCGCGATGAGTGGCCACCCGAAGGCCACGACACCGACCGCGCTGACGAGCGCGAGGGCGCCGATGGAGCGCGGGCCCAGGCGGATGGGCCGCGCCTGACGGGCGGCGGGAGGAACAGGAGGAACAGGAGGAACAGGAGAGGAGGGGCTCATGCGCTGCCGCCCTCCGCGCGCAACGCGTCCCGTACCTCCGTGACCGTCAGCCACTGCTGCGGGGCCAGGATCTTGGTGGTCTGCGGGGCGAAGGACGGGGACGAGACGACGATCTCCGGGGTCGGGCCGTCCGCGACGATCTCGCCGTCGGCGAGGATCGCCACCCGGTGGGCCAGTTCCGCCGCCAGCTCCACGTCGTGCGTGGCCAGGACGATCGCGTGGCCCTCGGCGGCGAGGCCGCGCAGGAGCGTGACCAGACGCGCCTTGGCCGCGTAGTCGAGGCCACGGGTCGGCTCGTCCAGGAGGAGAAGGGGAGGGCGGGCCGTCAGGACGATCGCCAGGGCCAGGGTGAGGCGCTGGCCCTCCGAGAGGTCGCGGGGGTGGGTGTCGTCCGCGATGCCGGGGAGCAGCTCCGTGACCAGGGCGCGGCAGGTGCCGGGCACCGCCGACGCGTCGTGGTCCGCCGCCGCGCACTCGGCGGCCACGGTGTCCGCGTACAGGAGGTCACGCGGTTCCTGGGGGACCAGGCCCACGTGGCGGATCAGCTCGCGGGGGCCCGTGCGGTGCGGGATCGCGCCGCCGACGCGGACCGATCCGGCCGCCGGTTCGAGCAGCCCCACCAGGGTCGACAGGAGCGTGGACTTCCCGGCGCCGTTGCGGCCCATCAGGGCCACCGTCTCGCCCGCGCGGACGGTGAGGTCCACGCGGCGCAGGGCCTCCACCCGGCCCCGCCGGACGCCCAGACCGGAGACGCTCGCGGCGGCCGCCTCCGGGGCGTCGGTCTGCTTCGTACGCCGGAAGAGGCTCGGCCTGCCCGCCGCCGGAGGCACGGCCACGGCTTCCTCGCGCGGCCCGGCTGCGGCTCCGGCGAGCGCCAGGCGCTCCCGCAGCGCGCCCGCCCTGCGCCGCGCGTCGCGCACCGTCAGCGGAAGGGGAGACCACCCGGCGAGCCGGCCGAGGCCCACCACCGGCGGGTAGACCGGCGAGACGGCCATCAGCGCGGCGGGATCCCCGAGCACGGGAGCCTCGCCCGGCGCCGCGAGCAGCAGCACCTGGTCGGCGTACTGCACGACCCGCTCCAGGCGGTGCTCGGCCATCAGGACCGTCGTGCCCAGGTCGTGGACCAGCCGCTGCAGTACGGCAAGGACCTCCTCGGCGGCGGCCGGGTCCAGGGCCGACGTCGGTTCGTCGAGGACGAGGACCTGGGGGTGCGGCGTCAGCACCGAGCCGATGGCGACGCGCTGCTGCTGACCGCCGGAGAGCGTGGCGATGGGGCGGTCGCGCAGATCGGCCAGGCCAAGGAGGTCGAGGGTCTCCTCGACCCGGCGGCGCATCACTTCGGGGGCGAGTCCGAGCGACTCCATCCCGTACGCGAGCTCGTCCTCGACCGTGTCCGTCACGAAGTGCGAGAGCGGATCCTGGCCCACCGTGCCGACGACGTCGGCGAGTTCACGCGGCTTGTGCGTACGGGTGTCGCGCCCCGCCACGGTGACCCGCCCCCGCAGCGTGCCCCCGGTGAAGTGCGGCACGAGCCCGCTCACCGTGCCGAGCAGCGTCGACTTGCCGACCCCGGAAGGGCCGACGAGGAGCACCAACTCGCCCTCGGGCACGGCGAGATCGACCCCGCGCACGGTGGGCTCCGCGACCCCTTCGTACGTCACGGAGGCATCCTCGAAGCGGATCATGAGGACTCCTTGGTGCGAGCGGGGGCGCGAACAGGGGTGGCGGAATCGGCGGGCACCGGCGCCACGAAGGCGGGCAGGAGGCCGATGAGGATGGCCGCGGCGGGCCACAGCGGCAGCGTCGGCGCCGTCAGGGGGACGACTCCGGGGTGCAGGGCGGACGCGTCGTACGAGGCGGCCCAGATCATCAGGCCCGCCACCGCGATGCCCGACCCGGCGACGAGCCAGGCGCGCACGCCCCAGGGGTCGGGGCGGTAGCGGGTGCGCACGGAGCGCCGCCCGCCCAGGTGAAGCCCCGCGAGGGCGGCGACGAGCCCGGCGGCCAGGACCGGCAGGCCGTAGCCCGTGCCTCCCTCGGAGAGCAGGCCGTACGTTCCCGCGCAGACGCCCATCAGACCGCCGAGGGTCAGGACGGCCGTGGTCCTGCGCACCCCGGCGGGCACGGGCGCGCTGCGGCCGAAGCCGCGCGCGTCCATCGCGGCGGCCAGAGCCACCGACCGCTCAAGGGCGCCTTCGAGGACCGGGAGCCCGACCTGGAGCAGCCCCCGGATGCCCTTGTCGGCGCGCCCGCGAAGGCGCCGCGCGGCACGAAGCCGCTGCACGTCCATGATCAGGTTCGGTGCGAACGTCATCGCGACGACGATCGCGACCCCCACCTCGTACAGCGCGCCCGGCAGCGACTTGAGCAGCCGGGCCGGGCTTGCGAGGGCGTTGGCGGCGCCGACGCAGATGAGGAGACCGGCCAGGCGCACCCCGTCGTAGAGCGCGAAGAGCAGCCCCTCGGCCGTCACCCGGCCCCCGATCCGCACCCCCTTCGCCCAGTCGGGCAGCGGCACCTCGGGGAGCGTCACGACGACATGGCTGCCGGGGATGGGGGAGCCGAGGACGACGGCGAAGACGAGCCGGATCGCGATCACGAAGAGGCCCAGCTTCACGAAGGCCCCGTACGACTTGGCCCACGGGGCGGACGTCCTGCGGGCCGCGACGACATAGCCCGCGACCCCGATGAGCAGCCCGAGCAGCAGGGGATTGGTGGTGCGGGACGCCGCGACCCCGAGGCCGAGCGCCCACACCCACCAGGCGCCCGGGTGCAGCGCGTTGCTCCGGTGGGCTTCGGGGGCCAGACGCCGCCGCAGCGCACCGGGAGCGGTGCTCGGGTGATCCTTCATCGTGCGGGTCAGCCGCGTCGGCGGCGTGCCTGCCAGACGGCGGCACCGCCGAGCAGGGCGATGGCGGCCACGCCCGCGATCAGGCCGACGGAGGGACCGCCGGAGTCGTCCTTCCCGCCGGACTCGCTCGCGGTCGGCTTCTTCTCCGCCTTCTCGGACTGCCCGTTGCCCGCCACCTGCTCCCCGCAGCCCGACTTCGGGTAGTCCGCGATGGCGCACAGCAGGGCGTTGCTGTCGTAGCGCAGCGGCTTGGCGACCGCGGCAAGGGCGTCCGCGCTGGTCGCGTCGTCGGCGACCTGCGCGCAGGCGGTACGCGGCTTCGGCGGACTCTCGCCGTCGGGGGCGTCACCCGGCGTGCCGAAGTCGACGACCAGGGCGATCCGCTTGCGGTCGTCCTTGGCGGGGGTCTTGGCGCAGATGGTGTCGAAGTCCGCGGTGCCGCGCGGCTTCGCGGCGTCCTTCGAGTCCTCGGACACGGAGAACCGGAAGCCCTGGACGGCACCGTCGTCGGGGCGGGCGGTGCTCGGCCCCTGACTCGCATACGCCCACTTCGCGCCGTCCCGGTCCCAGAAGGACCAGTAGCGGTAGCCGGCGGCCTGGGCGGGGGCGGCGGCGAGGACGCCGAACAGGGCGGCGATAAGCGCCCCGATCACCAGGCGTCCGCACCGCGCGCGACCCCGCGTCACAGCTGCTGCTTCTTCTTGTTGCCGCTGTACAGGAAGCCGATGCCGATACCGGCGACCATGCCGACGCCGATGATCCACCAGATGCTCACGCCGCTGCCGTCGGCGTCGTCGGTGGCCTTCTTCTCGCCGTCGGCCTCCTCGGTCGCCTGCGGGGCCGGACCCTGCGCGTTGAGCTGCTTGACCAGGTCCGCGCCGCCGAAGTCGCGCGGGTCCATGCCCGCGGCGTGGGCGGCGAAGATCAGCTGGGCGTAGGCGGCGGGGCCTGACTTCTTGGCCCACTCGGCCGAGTTCTTCGCCAGCCACTGGGCCGACTTCTCGGCCTGCTCCTGCTGGCCGGCCGCGGCGAGCGCGAGCACGGAGTCCGCGGTGTTGCCCAGGTCGGGCATGTTCTTGGCGCCGGGCATCGACGACATCAGGTGGTCGTCGCCCTTGGCGAGGGTCTTGAGGAGGTAGCCCGTGCCGTTCGACGCCGCCTGCTCGGAGCTGTCCGCCTTGGCGCACTTCGGGGCGGCGGCCGTCTTCTTGGCGGGCTCCACCACCAGGCCCTTGCCGTGGCCGCCCAGGACACCGGCCGCCGTCGCGTCCGCGTTCGGCGAGAGCTTGCCGGACTTGACGTCCGCGAGGCCGAAGGCGCCGCCGTCCTTCTCACAGCTCATCGAGAGGGCGGGCAGTGCGTCGTACGGGGACTTGCCGTCCTGGTTCTTCACCGACTGCGGCTTCTCGCCCGCCGCGGTCAGCGCGCCGATCACGATGCCGGTGGAGTTGGCGTCGGAGTCCATGCCGGGGCTGTAGCCCCAGCCGCCGTCCTTGTTCTGCACCGACTTCAGCCAGCCGACGCTCTTCTTGACGGCCTTGTCCTGACCGCCGAGCGCGGCGAGCGCCTGCACGGCGGACGCCGTCGCGTTGCTGTCGAACATCGTCTTGGAGTCGCACGGCTCGCCCGCGTCGGCGCGGTACGCGGCGAAGCCGCCGCTGTCGCAGCTCTGGCCCGTGAGCCAGTCGACGGACTTCGCCGCGGGCTTCACACCGGCCGAGTCCTGGGCGAGCAGGGCGTACGACTGCCGGAACACCCCGTCGAACTTGGGGTCCGCGTCGCCGTACAGACCGGAAGGAAGGGCGGCGGAGGGCGACGGTGACGCACTCTCCGCGAAGGCGGCCGGGGCGGCGGCCGAACCGAACACGGCGACGGCGGCCAGGACCGCTGCGCTGCGGCGAACGTTCATGATGCGGCGGGTGCCTCTCCCTGCGGGGAGCGGGGCAGCACGGGCGCGTAGCGGGCACGGGCACCGGGCGGCTCCGGCTCCGTATACCTCGACGGTGCCGGTCGCCGGAGGTTCCGACGACGCGAGCCGGTCACGCTTCGTACCGGGCATTCCGGCTCACCGCTCGACGCGGTATACGGCTGCGGGTCAGCGCCGGATTCGCACCGGCTTCCCCCCGTACGGGCATGATGACGACGGGGCCACTCTACCGGCCCGTAGGGGGAGTGGCCCGGGGCGCCCGGACCCGGCCGGAGACCGACCGCTCCCCGGCCGGAGGTCACACCGCCCGGTACCGCACCGGATCGTTGCCCACCGCCTCCGCGCGCCCCAGCTTCACCAGGCGCCGCACATGGGCCTCGGCCTCGGAGACCGCGATGTTCCGTGAGCCGTAGCGGATCTCGGCCCAGGGGCGGTTCCACTCCATCTGCTCGGCGAGCTGCCAGGGCGTGAGGGGCTCGGCGAGGAGGGCCAGCAGGTCGGTGAGGCGCTCCTCGTGGTGGGCCAGGATCTCCCGCACGCGGGCCGGGGCGTCCGTGAACGCGTACTGGTGGGCGGGCAGCACCTCGGCGACCCCCAGGCGGCCGATGCGCTCCAGGGAGTCGATGTAGTCGCCGAGGGGGTCGGTGACGGTCTCGTCGTCGGGGTCCTCGTACAGGCCGATGTGCGGGGTGATCCCGGGGAGCAGATGGTCGCCGGAGAACAGGCGGCCGTGTCCGGGCAGTTGAGCCGGGTGCTCCTCCTCCAGGTGCAGGCAGACGTGGCCCGGGGTGTGGCCGGGCGTCCAGATCGCGCGGAGTCGGCGCCCCGGCAGTTCGAGCAGCTCGCCCGGCGTGATGTCGCGGTCGGGGAGCGCGGCGGCCATGCCGGGAAGGCGGGGCGCGCGGCCCGCGTCCCGGGCGGCGATGAGGGGGCCCAGGTGGTCGGCGGGGGCGCCCGCGGCCGTCAGCTTCTCCACCATGTAGTCGAACCAGCGCGCGGGCGGTCCCGTGCGCGTGCGGCGTACGACCGACGCGTCCGCCTCGTGCATCGCGATCCACGCGCCCGACGCCTCGCGGACCTTGGCCGACAGGCCGTGATGGTCGGGGTGGTGGTGGGTGATGACGACACCGTGCACCGCGTCGGGGGACGTGCCGCAGGCGGCGAGACCGGTGGCGAGCGCGTCCCAGGACGTGGGGTCGTCCCAGCCCGTGTCGACGAGGACGGGTCCCGCGTCGGTGTCCAGGAGGTGGACGAGCGTGAAGCCCAGGGGGTTGTCCGGGATCGGGACCTTGATGCTCCACACGCCCCCACCGTGCTCGGTCACCTGCGGGTCGGTCACCTGCGTCATCGGGAGCCCTCATCTCTCGTCGGCTGCGCGGCCACGACCACGGCCCCCACCACCATAACTAGAACTAGTTCCAATGATCGCCCAAGTCGACTGTTTCGACAGGCTACTTGCACCTTGCCCTCCGTGGACTCCTGGAACTAGAACTGGTATCAGTTCTGAAACAGTGTCAGAAAGCGTGCCGCGCAGGCGGAACTCCGCAGGAGGCAGTCAGCCATGACCGAGCTCGTGGAACACGGACAGCTTTTCATCGGCGGGGAGCTGGTGGACCCCCTCGGCAAGGACGTCATCGAGGTGATCTCGCCGCACACCGGCCAGGTCTTCGCGCGGGTGCCGCACGCCGCGCCCGCCGATGTCGACCGGGCCGTCGCCACCGCGCGCAAGGCGTTCGACGAGGGGCCCTGGCCCCGGATGACGCTCGACGAGCGGATGGAGGTCATCACCAGGATCAAGGACGCGATCGCCGTACGGCACGAGGAGATCGCCCGCGTCATCAGCTCCGAGAACGGCACCCCGTACACCTCCAGCATCATGGTGCAGGCCCTCGCCGCCATGATGGTCTGGGACTCGGCGCTCACGGTCGCGCGCGACTTCACCTACGAGGAGGAGCGCGCCGGAGCCCTCGGCAAGATCCTCGTGCGGCGCGAGCCGGTGGGCGTCGTGGCGGCCGTCGTCCCGTGGAACGTCCCGCAGTTCACCGCGGCGGCCAAGCTCGCGCCCGCGCTGCTCGCCGGGTGTCCGGTGATCCTCAAGACCTCGCCCGAGGCGCCGCTCGACGCGTACATACTCGCCGACATCGCCACTGAGGCGGGGCTGCCGAAGGGTGTGCTCTCGATCATCTCGGCGGACCGCGAGGTGAGCGAGTACCTCGTCGGGCACCCCGGCATCGACAAGGTGTCCTTCACCGGCTCCGTCGGCGCGGGCAAGCGCGTCATGGAGGTCGCGGCCCGCAATCTCACCCGCGTGACCCTGGAGTTGGGCGGCAAGTCGGCCGCGGTGATCCTGCCGGACGCGGACGCTGCGACCGCGGTCGCGGGCATCGTCCCCTTCGCCTGGATGATCAACGGCCAGGCCTGCGTGGCCCAGACCCGCATCCTGGTGCCCCACTCCCGCTACGACGAGTTCGCCGAGGCCTTCGCCGCCGCGGCCTCCGCGCTCAAGATCGGCGACCCGCTCGACCCGGAGACCGAACTCGGCCCGCTCGTCGCCCAGCGCCAGCAGCAGCGCTCGCTCGACTACATCCGCATCGGCCAGGAGGAAGGCGCCAAGATCCTGACGGGCGGCGGGCGTCCGGCCGGGCTCGACGACGGCTGGTACGTCGAGCCGACGCTCCTGGGCAGCGTGGACAACTCGATGCGCGTCGCGCGCGAGGAGATCTTCGGCCCGGTCATCTGCCTTCTTCCGTACGGAGACGAGAGCGAGGCAGTGAAGATCGCCAACGACTCGGACTACGGGCTCAGTGGCAGCGTCTGGACGGCGGACGTGGAGCGCGGCATCGACATCGCCCGGCGGGTGCGCACCGGGACGTACTCCGTGAACACCTTCAGCCTCGACATGCTCGGCCCGTTCGGCGGCTACAAGAACTCCGGTCTGGGGCGGGAGTTCGGGCCCGAGGGGTACGGCGAGTACTTCGAGCACAAGATGATCCACCTGCCGGCCGGGTACGAGGGGACGGGTGCCTGATGGGTGACCGCTGGCACGTCGAGGTGGACCGGTCGGTCTGCATCGGCTCCGGGATGTGCGTGATCACGGCACCGGGCGGCTTCGCGCTCGACTCCGCCCGCCAGTCGCACCCCGCGGACCCCGAGACCGACGCCAACGAGAAGGTGCTCGAAGCGGCCGAGGGGTGCCCGGTCGAGGCGATCACCATCACGTTGTCCGGCGGCGGGGAGGTCGTTTTTCCGCCGGAGGAGTAGCGGAGTTCGCACCGGCAACGGGCTTTACTCCCGTGACGCCGTCCGCGCCGGTTTGTGTGGGTCCTGTGTTCATTATGTGCGCTCGAACGTGTGCGAACAGGACTTTACCCATGCGTTCCGCATGCCCGATCGATGACATCCGTGACTGTCCGTCCCCTTTGCGGCCTGGAACTCTCTGACCCAGACGACATGGGGAGGGGACGCCGTGGACAAGCGGTACGAGGTCTACTGTCTGGCCGACAGGTACTTCTACGAGACTCCGGACCGCTTGTCCGTGGGCGGCGCCGCCGCCGCTGCCCCGTTCGCGACGGCGGAGCGCGCCGTCCCGGACGGCTGGCGCTCGGTGCGTGCGGGGGACTGGCTCTCGATCGTCCCTGTCGACGCCGATGGGGAGGCGCGACCCGCCCCTCAGCAGGGCTGGAAGGTCCACGCCTCCGCGACCCTGGGCAACGCCGACCGCGTCGGCGCGATCATCTGGGACTACTGCGTGGAGCGCTCCGTCCCCTTCAAGTTCGTGCCCGCCGCCCACCTCCTGCACCTGCGCAACAGCAAGTACGCGGGGCGCGACAACAGCGGCAAATTCGCCACGATCTACCCGGCCGACGAGGAGCAACTGCGCGCTGTCCTGAATGAGTTGGGCAAGCTGCTCGAAGGTTTCGAGGGTCCCTACATCCTGACCGACCTGCGCTGGGAACAAGGACCGCTCTACGTCAGGTACGGGGCGTTCACGCGGCGCATGTGCGACAACGGCAAGGGCACGCTCGTGCCCGCCATCGAGGACGCCCGGGGCGTGCTCGTGCCCGACTCCCGCGACCCGGCCTTCCGGGTGCCCGAGTGGGTGACGCTGCCCGCGTTCCTCGAACCCCAGCTGGCCGCCCGCAACACGACGACCGTCGGCGACCTGCCGTACCGCATCGAGAAGGCCCTGCACTTCTCCAACGGCGGCGGTGTCTACGCGGGAACCGACACCCGCGACGGCCGCAAGGTCGTCCTGAAGGAAGGCCGGCCGCACGCGGGCCTCGCCGCCGACGGAGCCGATGCCGTCGCCCGGCTCGAGCGGGAGAAGACCGCCCTCGACAAGCTGTCGGGCCTCGGCGTCGCTCCCGAGGTCCGGGACTGGTTCCTGCTCGGCGACCACCGCTTCCTGGTCATGGACTTCATCGAGGGCACCACCCTCAACTCCTTCTTCGCCCACCGGCATCCGCTCCTGGTCAGCAGGCCCGACCCCAAGGACATCGCCGACTACACGGCCTGGGCGCTGCGCATGCACCGCCGCGTCGAGGAGGCCGTCGCCGCGGTGCACGAGCGCGGTGTCGTCTTCAACGACCTCCACCTCTTCAACATCATGGTCGCGCCCGACGAACAGACCGTGGCACTCCTCGACTTCGAGGCGGCGGGATCCGTGGGCGACTCGGGGCGCCAGGTCATGGCGCACCCCGGATTCGTCGCGCCGCCGGACCGCACCGGCACGGGCGTCGACCGCTACGCCCTCGCGTGCCTGCGGCTCGCCCTCTTCCTGCCGGTCACCTCGCTGCTCGCCGTCGACCGGGGCAAGGCCGCACATCTGGCCCAGATGATCGCCATCGAATTCCCGGACGTACCGGCGGAGTTCCTGGCCGACGCGGTGGCGGAGATCGAGCACGGCGGCACCGATGAGCGGGCGCCGGTCCTCGACGCGGGAGCGCCGATGGCCCTGGGCGGGGGCGGTCTTGGGCGGAGCGGGACCGGCGCCACCAAGGCGGCGAGCATGTCCACGGTGTTCGTCGACCCGGCCGACTGGCCCTACAGCCGGGACTCGATGGTCAAGGCGATCCTCGCCTCGGCCACCCCCGAGCGCGACGACCGCCTCTTCCCGGGCGACATCGCCCAGTTCGCCGACAGCGGCGGCCTCGGCCTCGCGCACGGTGCGGCCGGAGTGCTGCTCGCCCTCGACGAGAGCGGCGCCGAGCGCTACGAGGAGGGCGAGCGCTGGCTCCTGAAGCACACCGAGCGCGTCCGCCCCGGCACCCCCCTGGGGCTGCACGACGGCCTGGCGGGCATCGCCCACGTACTCGGCAGGCTCGGGCACAGCGGCCGCGCCCTCGACCTGATGGAGGTCGTCCTCCAGGAGAACTGGCAGCGGCTCTCCTCCGACCTCCAGGGCGGCCTCGCCGGACTCGGCCTCGCCCTCGACGCCCTCGCCCACAGCACCGGCGAGGAGGAACTCGCCCAACACGCGCTCAAGGCAGCGGAGTTGCTCGGCGAGCGGCTCGCCGTCGAAAGCCCTCCGGGCGGGCGGCCGCGGGCCGGGCTGCTGCACGGGGCCACCGGCCCCGCACTCCTCTTCCTGCGGCTCCACGAGCGCAGCGGCGACCCCGCGCTCCTCGACCTCGCGGCGCGGGCCCTGCGCGCGGATCTGGCCCGGTGCGTGGCGCGTCCGGACGGCAGCCTCGGCGTGGACGAGGGCTGGCGCACGATGCCGTACCTCGGCGACGGGAGCGTCGGCATCGGGATGGTCATCGACGACTACCTCGCGCACCGGGACGACGCCGAGTTCGAGGCGGCACGGCCGGGCATCCTGGCCGCCGCGCGCTCACGCTTCTGTGTGCAGCCAGGCCTCTACCAGGGGCGGGCCGGACTCCTGCTCCACCTCAACCGGACCACCGCGCCGGGCGTCGAGCCCGAGGACATCGCCGAGCAGATCGCGGCGCTCGGCTGGTTCTCCATGTCGTACGAGGGCCAACTCGCCTTCCCCGGCAACCAGATGATGCGCCTCTCCATGGACCTGAACACCGGCACGGCGGGCGCTCTCGTGGCCCTGTCGGCCGCGCTCGGTGACGGCGAGGCGCACGTCCCCTTCCTGCCGCCGCCCCGGCGGCAGCCCCAGAGCCGGCCCCGCCACGCAGCGGGGTCGTGACACCACCCATAAGGACAATACGTCCCCAAATGAGAGGGAAGATCATGGCGCTTCTCGACCTGCAGAGCATGGAGTCCGACGAGATGACCGGTGGCGGCGGCGGTGGCGGCGGCCAGAGCACGGCCAGCCTGCTGCTGTGCTGGAGCGAGGTCAGCCTCGTCATCTGTCTGTGACGCGCTTGCGCGCATGAGCGGTACGGCAACTGACGGCCCGGGCGGCGCCCTCTCGAGGGGGCCCGCCCGGGTCCGCCGGCGTCGGCCGCCCCGTCACGGACATCCGGCCACGGACATCCGGCCACGGACACGAGGACTGCGAGGACCCGGACCGCATGGCGACCACGACCCCCCGTCTCCGTCCTCCGCCACCCGCCTCCGACGCGGGCCTGCTGCGCGCGGCGACCCGCCACAGCGCGGCCCGCTGCACGGCCCTTGTGCTGTGCGCCGCCGGGGGCGCGGGAGGGAGCCTGCTCCTGCCGCTCGCGATAGGCCGTGCCCTGGACGCCGTCCTGACCGGCCACGCGACCGGCCACGGCGGGGGCGGCGCGACCCGCTGGATCCTCGCGTGCGCGGGGCTCATCGGCGCGATGGCCCTGCTCGACGCCGTTGACGGCGTCCTCACCGGGACCACCAACGCCCGCACCACGGCCTGGCTGCGCGGTCGCGTGGTGCGCCATGTCCTCGCCGTCGGCCCGCGCACCACCGCACGCTTCGCCCACGGCGACCTGGTGGCACGCCTCATCGACAACGCGGCACACGCGGGCATCGCGCCCGCCACGTTCGCCGCGCTCCTCTCCGCCCTGGCCGTGCCCGTCGGTGCCGTGGTGGCCCTCGCCCTGATCAACGGCTGGCTCGCCGTGGCGTTCATCGCCGGGGTCCCCGTACTCGTCCTGCTCCTGTGGGCGTTCACCCGTGCCACATCCGACTGCGTGGCGAGCTACCAGCGGGTCCAGGGAGACATCGCGGGCCGCCTGTCCGAGGCGATCGGAGGCGTCCGCACCATCGCGGCCGCGCACACCGAGGACAAGGAAGCGGCCCGCGTCCTCGCGCAGCTGCCCGAACTCTCCCGGCACGGCCACCGGATGTGGCAGGTCCAAGGCCGCTCGCAGGCCCAGGCCGTCACGGTCGCGCCGCTCCTGCAGCTCGCGGTCGTCGCGGTGGCCGGACACCAGCTGCTCCAACACCACATCACCGTGGGGGACTTGCTGGCCGCTTCCCGGTACGCGGTGCTCGCCACCGGCATCGGCATGCTCGTCGGACAGCTGGGGGGCATCGCGCGGGCAAGGACGGCGGCACACCGTCTCGGCGAGATCCTCGCGGAACCGGAGACCTCATACGGGACACACGAACTGCCCGCAGGAGACGGCCTGTTGGAGCTGCGCGGCATCAAGGTGACCCGCGGCGGGCGCACCGTGCTCGACGGCGTCGATCTGACGGTGCCCGCGGGCGGCACGCTCGCCGTGGTCGGGCGCTCCGGCGCGGGCAAGTCGCTCCTCGCGTCCGTCGCGGGCCGGCTCGCCGACCCCGACGAAGGGGACGTACGCCTCGACGGCGTCCCCTTGCGTTCGCTCAGCCGCGAGGAGCTGCGCCGCGAGGTCGGCTACGCCTTCGAGCGGCCCGCGCTGCTCGGCACCACCCTGGAGGACACGATCGGCTTCGGAGCACCCCGCCCGGCCCCGCCCCGCATCCGCGAGGCGGCCCGCGCCGCCCATGCCGACCCCTTCATCACCCGCCTCCCCGACGGCTACGCCACGCCCTGCGGGCAGGCGCCGCTGTCCGGAGGCGAGGCCCAACGCCTCGGCCTTGCACGGGCGTTCGCGCGGGGAGGGCGGATCCTGATCCTGGACGACGCGATGTCCAGCCTGGACACGGTGACGGAACACCACATCGCCGAGGCCGTGCTCCACCACACCCCGCACCGCAGCCGCCTGATCATCGCCCACCGCGCGGCGACGGCGGCCCGCGCCGACGTGGTGGCGTGGCTGCACGACGGCCGGATCCGGGCGGTGGGCACGCATGCGGAGCTGTGGGAGCGGCCGGAGTACCGGGAGGTGTTCGGCGCGTGAGGCGTGTCAGGCGCGTGGCGCCGGTGAAGCCCGTGCAGCCGTCCCCGGCCCCGCAGGGCACCTACCACCGAGGCGTCCGCTTCCTGTGGCGCAGGTGGCCGGTGGTGCTGCGGCTCGCGCTCTGGTCCGTCCTGGAGACCGGGCAGACCTTCCTCACCGGGTACGCACTCGCGCGCGCCCTGGACGACGGATTCCTGGCCGGGCGCGAGGCGGTCGGCCTCGGGTGGCTCGGCGCGGCCGGGATCGGCGTGGTCGTGGCCGCGTACGGCACGGGCCGGGTGTACCGCGCCGTCGCCGATCTGGTGGAGCCGCTGCGGGACACCCTGGTGCGGCAGGTAGTCGGCCGGGGGCTGCGGGACGCGGACGGTGCCTCCGTGTCCCGGCTGACCCAGCAGGTGGAGATCGCCAGGGACACGTTCGCGGGCCTGGTCCTCGTCTCCCGTTCCTTCGTCTTCACGGCGGCGGGCGCGCTGATCGGCCTGTTCTCGCTGGCGCCGCTCCTCCTCCTGGTGGTCGCGCCGCCGCTCGTGGCCGGTGTCGCCCTGTTCGTGGTGAGCCTGCGCCCGCTGGCCCGGCGTCAGGAGAGGTTCCTCGTCGCCGACGAGGGCATCGCGGCCCAACTGGGCGTGGTCTCACCGGGGTTGCGGGACGTCGCGGCCGCGGGCGCGGAGCAGGACGTGGCCGAGGAGCTGGACCGGGGTGTCGCCGCGGAGTACGCGGCGGCCGGTGCCCTCGCCCGCTGGGGCGTCCTGCGCACGGCCGCCCTCGCGACCGGCGGCCAGCTCCCGCTCGTCCTGCTCCTGGTCACGGCCCCCTGGCTCCTGGACCGCGGAGTGACACCGGGCGCCCTGGTGGGGGCGATCGCCTACGTCACCCAGGCCCTGCTCCCGGCCCTGCACAACCTGATCCACGGCCTGGGCACGAGCGGCTCCCGCCTGGCGATCGTCCTGCGCCGCGTGACGTGGACCCCTGGGGCAGCGGAACCCGAGCCGGGCGAGCAGGCGGCGCAGGAGGCGCCCGCTCCCGACGGGGAGCCCGCCCTCCAGCTCTCCTCCGTCACCTTCGCCTACGGCCCCCTCGCCGAGCCCGTCGTCCGGGACCTGTCGCTCACCGTCCCCCGGGGCGGCCACCTGGCGGTGGTCGGGCCCAGCGGGATCGGGAAGTCGACGCTCGCCGGGCTCGTGGCGGGGCTGTTCGAGCCTGGGGAGGGTGTCGTCCGCGTGGGCGGGCGGTCCGTGCGGGGGCACGAGGCCGTCGGGCGGCGGGTGTTGATCCCGCAGGAGGCCTACGTCTTCAGCGGGACCGTGCGGGAGAACCTGGAGTATCTGCGGGTGGACGCCGTCGGGGACGCGGAGTTGCTGGCCGCCGCGCGGGCCGTCGGGCTCAGCGGCGTGATCGAGCGGCTCGGCGGGCTCGGCGCCGCGGTCGAGCCCGCCGCGCTCTCCGCAGGCGAGCGCCAGCTCATCGCGCTGACCCGCGCCTATGTCTCGTCCGCGCCTCTCGCCCTGCTCGACGAGGCCACCTGCCACCTCGACCCGGTGGCGGAGGCCCGCGCCGAGCGGGCGTTCGCGGCGCGGCCCGGCGGCACCCTCGTGGTGATCGCCCACCGCATCAGCTCGGCCCGCCGCGCCGACCGGATCCTGGTGATGGACGGGACGTACACCCTGTGCGGCAGCCACGAGGAGCTGCTCGAGTCCTCCCCGCTCTACCGTGAGCTCTCCGGCAACTGGGGCCCGGTGAACGAGACGTCGCCCAGCGAGATGTCCCCCAACGGGATTTCGCCCGACGGGCCGTCACGCAACGGGGCGTCACACCCAGCCCTCCACGCGCGAGATGCGTATGGCGTCGATCCTGTTGCGGGCCCCGGTCTTGCGGGTGATGGCGGCCATGTAGTTGCGCACCGTCCCGTTGGTCAGATGCAGACGGTGCGCGATCTCGGAGACGGGCGCGCCGCCGGCGGCGAGCGAGAGCACCAGTAACTCTCTGTGGGTGAGCGGCATCTGAGCCGCCTTCAGGAAGCCGAACCCCAGTGAATCGTCCACGAACCGCTGTCCGCCCGCCACCTGCCTGATGCCGGTGAGCAGCCGGTCCGGCGGGCTCGCCTTGTCCACATAGCCCAGGGCGCCCGCCTCCATGCAGCGCCGGAGCAGCCCTGGCCGGTTCCCGGAGACCAGGACGAGGAGCGGGCTGCCGAGCCCGCCGTTCACCGGATGGGACTGCTCCCCGAACTCGGCGGACGTGTAGGCCGTGTCGCCGTCGGGATCGACCACGCAGACGTCGGGACGCACCGCGCCGATGCTGTCGCGGGCGCTGTGCCATGGTGCATGGAACACCTCCAGGTCCGGCTCGCGGGCGAGACGTTCCGCCAGAGCCGACCGCAGCAGACAGGCGTCGTGCACGAGAAGTACCCGGATCACGTTTCGCTCCTCCAGGTCCCCGCATTTTTCGGGCCCCGTCGCTTCATTCAGCACGTAGACCATTCATACGGCGCCGACCGCGGATACGGACGCGGAGAACTGGCCAAGCGGGACCAGGAGAGGCTCAGGGGCGCAATTGCCAGGCGAGTGTGCGCCCCCCGTGCACCGATTGAGGGGTTGTGGGCAGCGAGATCCCCCGGCAAGGCGCAACGGGTTGCGAGTGACGTACGGCGAGCGCCGGGCCACGAGTGACGGAGGGCGCGCTACGAGGCCTCGGGAGTCGTCAGATCGATCAGGCGGCACACCATCTCGATGTCGATCTTGACCTGCGCGATCGAGGCCCGGCCCGAGAGCCACGTGATCAGCGCGGAGTGCCACGTGTGCTCGATGACCCGGACCGCGGAGAGCTGCTCGGGGGTCGGCGCGTCCTCCAGGCCCATCGCGTCCAGGATGATCGCCGTGGTCAGCCGCGAGACCGTGTCCACCTCGGGGCTCACGGAGCGGTCGGCGAAGGTCAGGGCCCTGACCATCGCGTCCGCCAGATGCGGCTCGCGCTGCAGGGCGCGGAAGGCCCGCATCAGCGTCTCGGCGCACCGCTCGGCGGGCGTCTCACCGGCGGGCGGACGCTTACGGATCGTCGTGTGCATGTGCTGCAGCTGGTCCTGCATGGTGGCGACCAGGAGATGCACCTTGGAGGGGAAGTAGCGGTACAGCGTGCCGAGGGCGACGCTGGAGGACTCGGCCACCTCGCGCATCTGCACCGCGTCGAACCCGCCCCTGCTCGCGAGTTGGGCGCTCGCGTGCAGGATGCGGCGCCGACGCGCCTCCTGCCGCTCGGTCAGGGGCGGCGACGCCGGATCAGCTGCTGCGACTTCCGCTGCCTTGGCTTCCGCTGTCATATGTCCCGTTGTTCCGTCGTGCGGGTCCGGTCATGTGGTGGGCCAGCATGGCAGGGCACCCGTCGTGGCGCGAATCACCTGATCCGGGCCTTACAGCGCGGCTACCTGCCGGTAGATTCAAAGCTCGTTCAGCGATCATTCAGCGATCAAGTCTGTAACTTGTTCTAGATTACCGTCCCGGCGTAACCTCGCGGACAACCGCAGGGAGAAGGGGGCCGAGAGTGACCGCTGAGGCCATGGAGGCGGGCCCCCGGACGGGGTCGGACGCCGATGGTGACCGTCCGTTGCGCATCGCTCTCCTCACGTACAAGGGAAACCCGTTCTGCGGGGGACAAGGCGTCTACGTACGTCACCTCTCACGCGAGCTGGCCCGCCTGGGCCACAGCGTCGAAGTGATCGGCGCACAGCCCTACCCCGTCCTGGACGAGGGTCTCGAAGGCCTCAAGCTCACGGAGCTCCCGAGCCTCGACCTGTACCGCTCGCCCGACCCCTTCCGCACGCCCAAGCGCGACGAGTACCGCGACTGGATCGACGCGCTCGAAGTGGCGACGATGTGGACCGGCGGCTTCCCCGAGCCCGCGACGTTCAGCCTGCGTGCCCGGCGCCATCTGCGGGCCAGACGGGGCGAGTTCGACGTCGTGCACGACAACCAGACCCTCGGCTACGGCCTGTTGGGCGACCTCGGTGCCCCGCTCGTCTCGACGATCCACCACCCCATCACCGTGGACCGCCGCCTTGACCTGGAGGCGGCACCCAACTGGCGCCGCCGCATGTCCGTGCGCCGCTGGTACGCGTTCACCCGCATGCAGAAGCGCGTGGCCCGCCGCCTGCCCTCCGTGCTCACCGTCTCCGGCACCTCGCGCCAGGAGATCATCGACCACCTCGGCGTACGCGACGACCGCATCGACGTCGTGCACATCGGCGCCGACACCGACCTCTTCTCGCCGGACCCCTCGGTCCCCGAGGTGCCGGGCCGGATCGTCACGACGTCCAGCGCCGACGTCCCGCTCAAGGGTCTCGTCCACCTCGTCGAGGCCCTTGCCAAGGTCCGCGCCGAGAACCCCGCCGCCCACCTCGTCGTCGTCGGCAAGCGTGCCGAGGACGGGCCGGTGGCACAGGCGATCGAGAAGTACGGCCTCGCCGACGCCATCGAGTTCGTCAAGGGCATCACCGACGAAGAGCTGGTGGACCTCGTCCGCTCGGCCGAGGTCGCCTGCGTCCCCTCTCTCTACGAGGGCTTCTCGCTCCCCGCGGCCGAGGCGATGGCGACGGGTACGCCGCTGCTCGCGACGACCGGCGGCGCGATCCCGGAGGTCGCGGGCCCGGACGGCGAGACCTGCCTCGCCGTGCCGCCCGCCGACCCCGGGGCGCTCGCCGCGGGCCTGAGCCGGCTGCTCGGCGACCGCGAGCTGCGGGCCCGCCTCGGCGCGGCAGGACGCGAGCGCGTTCTCGCCAAGTTCACCTGGGCCCGCGCCGCCCAGGGCACCGCAGAGCTGTACCGCGCGGCGATCGCCGGAAAAAACGCGGCCCCGCAATCCGGCCGCCCCCCGGCCACCACCCCGACGTACTCCGGGAGCCATCGCTGATGCTGACCGTCGACTTCACCCGCTTCCCGCTCGCCGCGGGCGACCGCGTCCTTGACCTGGGCTGCGGCGCGGGCCGGCACGCCTTCGAGTGTTACCGGCGGGGGGCCCAGGTGGTGGCCCTCGACCAGAACGCCGAGGAGATCCGCGAGGTCGCCAAGTGGTTCGCCGCGATGAAGGAGGCGGGCGAGGCACCGGCGGGCGCGACCGCCACCGCGATGGAGGGCGACGCGCTCAACCTCCCCTTCCCGGACGCCTCGTTCGACGTCGTGATCATCTCCGAGGTGATGGAGCACATCCCGGACGACAAGGGTGTCCTTGCCGAGATGGTCCGCGTCCTGAAGCCGGGCGGCCGCATCGCGGTCACCGTCCCGCGCTACGGCCCGGAGAAGATCTGCTGGGCCCTGTCGGACGCCTACCACGAGGTGGAGGGCGGCCACATCCGCATCTACAAGGCGGACGAACTGCTCGGCAGGATGCGGGAAGCGGGTCTGAAGCCGTACGGCACGCACCACGCGCACGCCCTGCACGCGCCGTACTGGTGGCTGAAGTGCGCGTTCGGCGTGGACAACGACAAGGCGCTGCCGGTCCGGGCGTACCACAAGCTCCTGGTCTGGGACATCATGAAGAAGCCGCTGGCGACGAAGGTGGCGGAGCAGCTGCTCAACCCGGTCGTGGGCAAGAGTTTCGTGGCGTACGCGACGAAGCCGCACCTGCCGAAGACCGACGCGAAGACCGAAGCGTGACGAGCCCGGAGCGGACGGAACACCTGGTCCTGCCGGGCGTCCTGACGGCCGATCAGGCGAATCGCACGGTCCGCGGGATCCTGGCCGTCCAGCGCGAGGACGGCGCCATCCCGTGGTTCCGGGGTCACCATCTCGACCCCTGGGACCACACCGAGGCCGCCATGGCCCTGGACGCGGCGGGCGAGCACGCGGCGGCGGCCCGCGCCTACGACTGGCTTGCGCGGCACCAGAACCCGGACGGATCCTGGTACGCGGCGTACGCCGACGGGGATCCGCACGACGTGACGGACCGGGGCCGCGAGACGAACTTCTGCGCGTACATCGCCGTGGGCGTCTGGCACCACTACCTCTCGACCGGCGACGACACCTTCCTGGACCGGCTGTGGCCGACGGTGGTGGCGGCGGTAGAGTTCGTCCTCGCGCTGCAGCAGCCGGGCGGTCAGATCGGCTGGAAGCGGGAGCCTGACGGGACGCCGGTCGACGAGGCACTCCTGACGGGCAGTTCGTCGATCCACCAGGCGCTGCGATGCGCCCTGGCGATCGCCGAGCAGCGCGAGGAGCCGCAGCCGGACTGGGAGCTGTCGACGGGCGCGCTGGCCCATGCGATACGCAGCCACCCCGAGCGTTTCCTGGACAAGGACCGCTACTCGATGGACTGGTACTACCCGGTGCTCGGCGGCGCGCTGACGGGCGCGGAGGCCAAGTCCCGCATGGAGGACGGCTGGGACCGCTTCGTGGTGCCGGACCTCGGCGTGCGCTGCGTCATCCCCAACAACTGGGTGACGGGCGGCGAGAGCGCCGAACTCGCCCTGGCTCTCTGGGTGTTGGGTGAATCGGACCGTGCCCTGGAGATCCTCCAGTCGATCCAGCACCTGCGCGACCCGGAGTCAGGCCTCTACTGGACGGGCTACGTCTTCGACGACAAGGCGATCTGGCCCGAGGAACTGACGACGTGGACGGCGGGCTCGCTGCTGCTCGCGGTGGCGGCACTCGGCGGCGACGAGGCCACCTGCGCGGTGTTCTCGGGAGAACGCCTGCCGGTGGGCCTCGCGCCGGAGTGCTGCGGGACGGCCGCGGGGGGTCAGTAGCGGCGGAGCCGTCCCGCGATGGCATGGCCGACGAGGACGTAGACCAGGGCAGCCAGGCCGTAACCGCAGACGACTCGGGCCCATGCCTCGTCGAACGTGAACAAGTCATGGGACCAGCCGGCCAGCCAGCGGGCCACGTCGTGGATGAATTGGACGAGGTCGTTGGCGCGGTTGGCGTCCAACAGGTACATGAGGATCCACAGGCCGAGGATGATGGCCATCACGTCCGCGACGATGACGATGACCCTCGCTGCTGTGCTACCACGTGCTTGTCGGGTGGACATGACACCCGTGTACCTGGATCGGCCCGGTTGAAACCCGTACGGGCGGGGTGAGGCTGCCGGGAGAGCTGTCCACTTCTGGAGGTCCCCGTGTTGCTCTCCGCCGCGGCCGTACGCCGGTCCCTCGTCGCCCCTGTGCTGTGCGGGGCCCTGCTCGCGGGGACGACAGGCTGCGGCGGTGACGACGCCGACGCGGCGTCCGCGCCGTCGGCCTCCAGCTCCGCGGAGAAGCAGAAGTTCGCGAAGACGCGGTTCGTGGCGAACGCGGGGATCGCCGCCGGGGCGACCTACCAGTGGATCGTGAAGCCCTTCCGGGCGGGGAAGTTCAAGAAGGGTGCCGACGGGCGGAAGTTCGCCCTGATCAAGGCCGGGCTCGCGGGGACGCTCGCCTACAACCGCCTGAAGGCGGCGACGAAGAACGCTCAGGGCGACCCGACGCTGGCCAAGGCGGTGGCTCCGCTGACCGCCGGGATCGACGCGTTGAAGGGCCTCCCTTCGAAGCTGCGCAAGGGGGACTCGACGGACTCGGTCGTGAACTCCTTCGACGACGTCATCAACTCGGTGAAGGACGCGGGCAAGAGCGCGGGGGCAGAGGTCAAGGACAAGGTGCCGTCGGCGGGGGAGCTGGCGAAGGGCTGAGCCTGGCTCCGGAGCCTCGGGCACCGTCAATCACCGGCACCGCCGAGTTCGTCCTCAAGCGTCGGACGGGCTGAAGATCAGCCGTTCAGCTCCGCCAGCACCCGCAGCGTATGCGCGTCCGGGGCAAGGACCAGCAGGTCCGTGACCGGGCCCTTGCGCCACAACTCCAGCCGCTCCGCGATCCGTTCCCGAGGCCCCACCAGCGAGATCTCATCCGCGAACTGATCCGGCACCGCCAGGACCGCCTCCTCCCGGCGCCCCGCCAGAAACAGCTCCTGAATCCGCCGCGCCTCCTCCTCGAACCCCATCCGCCCCATCAGATCCGCATGAAAGTTTCGCGCGGAGTGCCCCATTCCGCCGATATAGAACCCCAGCATCGCCTTGACCGGAAGCAAGCCCTCCGCCACGTCGTCGCAGACCTTCGCCCGTGCCATGGGCGCGACCATGAATCCGTCCGGCGCCTCCGCCAGCGACGCCTCGTACACATCGGCTCGCATCGGCGACCAGTACAGCGGCAGCCACCCGTCCGCGATCCGCGCCGTCTGCGCGATGTTCTTCGGCCCCTCCGCGCCGAGAAGCACCGGCAGATCCGCCCGCAGCGGATGCGTGATCGGCTTCAGGGGCTTGCCCAGACCGCTCCCGTCATCGCCCCGGTACGGGTGCGAGTGAAAGCGGCCGTCCAGGGCCACCGGCCCCTCCCGCCGCAGGACTTGGTGGATGACATCCACGTACTCCCGCGTGGCGGTCAGCGGCGACTTGGGGAACGCCCGCCCGTACCACCCCTCCACCACCTGCGGCCCGGACAGCCCGAGCCCGAGCATCATCCGCCCGCCGGACAGGTGGTCCAGGGTCAGCGCGTGCATCGCGGTCGTCACCGGCGAGCGCGCCGCCATCTGTACGATCGCCGTGCCCAGCTTGATCCGTGAGGTCTGCGCCGCGATCCAGGTGAGCGGGGTGAAGGCGTCGGATCCCCATGCCTCCGCCGTCCACACGGAGTCGTATCCGAGCCGCTCCGCCTCCTGGGCGAGCTCCACGTGCCCGGGGTCGGGGCCGCGCCCCCAGTAGCCGAGTGCGAGTCCCAGGCGCATGAGCAACCCCTCGATCCGTCCTGACGCCCCGTCAGTTCAGTGCAGGGTGGCGACTGTACGACAACGGCCCCCCGCCCGGAAGGGCGAGGGGCCGCGAGGTGCGTCAGGCGTCAGCGATCAGCCGCGCTGGATCCCCGTGGTGTCCTGCAGCACGCCGCGACGGCCGTCCTGCGTCTGGGCCACCAGGCCGGGACCGCGCTGCTCGACCGCCAAGTACCAGGTGCCGGGCGCCAGTTCGGCGATCGGCGTCGGCGAACCGTCCTCCGCGTACAGCGGGCGCGGCACCGGCACGGCGAACCAGAACGGCGAGAAGTCACCGGTGGCCTGCGCCTGCCCGGGAGGCGGCGTCTGCTGCCCCGGCTGCGGCTGCGGCTGACCCGGCTGGGCGCCGAAGGGCTGACCCTGCTGGGGCTGACCCGGCTGGGCGCCGTACGGCTGCCCCTGCTGCGGCTGGCCCTGCGCACCGGGGTACCCGTAACCACCCTGCGGGTGGCCGCCGTAGGGCTGGGGGGTGACGGGGCGCGGGGCGCCCATGAGCGGCGCCTTCAGGGCCGGGACCAGCGCGGTCGCGACCGCGGCAGCGGCCAGGACCAGGGCTGCGATCAGGCCGAGGATGAGACCGATACCGGCCTCGGGGCCGCCGGAGCCGCCGCCCAGGCTGCTGTCGAAGAAGAAGCCGTAGGACTGGTCGGCGTCGAAGATCGCACCGAGCGAGCTCCAGGCGGCGGCGATCGTGAAGGCGACACCGAGCTGGCCGAGGTCAAGGCCCGCGACCTTGCGCGGCTGCGGGAGCGCACGGCCCACGACGATGAGCGCGGCACCGATGATCCCGAGCAGGTACACGCTCAGCAGCAGGTTGCCGTTCTCCCAGGCGTTGGGAAGCTTGTCGCTGTCGCCGCCGTCGGCGTCAAGGGTGTTGAGGAACGATGCGATGAAGAGCAACACCGCTGCCCCGATCACCACGCCGTCGCCTCGAGTGAGAGAGCGGATATTCACTTCAGGTCCTTCGTAAGTCGTCTCGTCGGTGGAGGCGTCGCTCGCCCCAGGTCGCGGCGCGGAGCGCGGGGATGGCCCCCCATCGTACGGAGGACATTATCGTTCACGTGGGTGGGGTGTCTGCTCGGGATAAAGACGTACCGACCCGTTATCCCCGACCTACCAACCCGTTATCCGCGCAGAAAGCTCACGATTCCGTCGGAGATGCCCTGCGCGGCCTTCTGTCGCCAGGCGCCGCTGGTGACCAACGCCTCGTCCTTCGCGTCCCGCATGTTGCCGCACTCGATGAAGACCTTGGGGACGGTGGACAGGTTGAGGCCGCCCAGATCCTTGCGTACGTCGAGTCCTGTGCCGTCGCCGATGTAGTTGGAGGGGGCGCTGCCCGTCGCGCTCACGAACTTGCCCGCGATGCGCTCGCCCAGGGCGCGCGACGGTACGACGATCTTGGAGGTGTCCGCGGCGCCGGACTTCACCGACGCGGGCAGGATCACGTGGAAGCCGCGGTTGCCCGCCGCCGAGCCGTCGGCGTGCACGGAGACGACGGCGTCCGCGTGGGCGTCGTTGCCGATGCGGGCGCGCTCGTCGACGCAGGGGCCCCAGGGGCGGTCGCCGTCCTGGGTGAACTTGACCGTGGCGCCCTGCTTCTCGAGCAGCGTGCGCAGACGGCGCGAGACGTCGAGGGTGAACTGGGCCTCGCTGTAACCGTTGTTGGTGGACGTGCCCGTGGTGTCGCACTCCTTGCGGTGCGTGCCGACGTTCACCAGGCGGTTGATCTCGGCCGTGTGCTTGCCGTTGCCCAGGTTGTGGCCGGGGTCGACGACGACGACCTTGCCCTTGAGGGGTCCGGAGGCGGCGGGGCGGCTCGACGACTTCGGCGGCTTCGTCGTGCTCGGCTTGCTGTCGGCTTCCTCCCCCTTGCCCTTGTCGTCCTTGTCGTCCTTCTCGGCCTTCGAGGGGGACGGCACGGCGGACGCCGAACCCTGCGCGGACTGGCTCGTGGAGGGGAGCGTTCTCGGGGGCTCGCTGCCCCCGGGACCGCTCGTCGCCTCGTAAATGAGCCACCCCGCCAGGCACGTCGGCACCAGCGCGGCGAGCGTCACGGTGAGAGGGCCGCCGCTGAAGCGGCGGGGCGGGCGAGGGGGCTGGCTGTCCGGACCTACGTACGACACGACAGCCACCTTACGGGCCGTTCACGTGCTCCGCAGGGTCCCTGGGTGTGGCGCTCGGACGCGAAGCGGTGGATCACGGATGCAGGGCGGCGCGAGACGTCAGCCGCGTGCGCCGATGCGGCCGCGCACCGCGTGCGTGCTGCTGATGGCGCCCGCCATCCAGAAACATGCCCCCGATACGGCGACCTGGGCCGGTGCGCCGAGGAGCAGGGCAAGTACGCAGACGACCGCGAAGGTGATGACGCCGCAGACCACCGATGCCGTGTCACGCCAGACAGGTGTGACGGGTCTGCCCATGAACATCATGAGTACCGCGGACAGGAGCACAACCAGGGCTCCGCTGTAGATGAGCCAGGTGCTGCTCAAAGCCGTTCTCCGCTCGTGTAGCCGTTCCCGTGGGTGATGCGAGGTCAGATACCCGGTCCCGTTCGCCGCAGGACGCGCAGCGAGTCGGTTGCCGAGACCTCGGTGAACGCGCCGGACTCCAGTGCCCTGAGGTAGACGCGGTACGGGGCCTGGCCCGTCATGATGTCGGCGGGGTTCGGGAAGACGTCGTGGATCAGGAGCAGGCCGCCCTCCGCGATGTGCGGTGCCCAGCCCTCGTAGTCGCCCGTCGCGTGCTCGTCCGTGTGGCCGCCGTCGATGAAGACGAGACCGAGTGCCCCGCCCCATGCCTTCGCCACCTGCGGCGAGCGCCCGACGATCGCGATCACGTGCTCTTCCAGGCCCGCGTGGTGGAGCGTGCGGCGGAAGGTCGGGAGGGTGTCCATCCGGCCGACCTCCGGGTCGACCGTCGCCGGGTCGTGGTACTCCCAGCCCGGCTGCTGCTCCTCGCTGCCGCGGTGGTGGTCCACCGTGATCGCGGTGACGCCTGCCTCGCGGGCGGCGTCGGCGAGCAGGATCGTGGAGCGGCCGCAGTACGTCCCGACCTCAAGGAGCGGGAGGCCGAGCGCCGCCGCGTCAGCCGCCGCCGCGTACAGGGCGAGGCCCTCGCCGGCCGGCATGAAGCCCTTGGCCGCTTCGAAGGCGGCGAGAATCTCGGGCTTGGGCTGGGGGGCGGCCATGGGGGTCCTCCCGGTCATGAATGCGGTGGGTTCGTGCGTGGGCCGCCCTATGCTGCCGCATGGCCCGGCCATTGACCGAGGCGGGGCCGCAGATGAGGAGTGGAAGGCGCTTGTCCATGCAACGTGTACCGGCTGATCCGACTGTGCTGCATCCCTTTCCGGACCAGCCTCGCGTCGTGCTCCTGAAGCCGCTGGTGAAGTCTCCGCTGATCGAGGTGGGGGAGTACTCGTACTACGACGATCCGGACGACGCGACGGCCTTCGAGACGCGCAACGTCCTTTACCACGGCGGGCCCGAGAAGCTTCGTATCGGGAAGTTCTGTGCGTTCGGGACGGGGGTGCGGTTCATCATGAACGGGGCGAATCACCGGATGGACGGGCCCTCGACTTTCCCGTTCCCCATCATGGGCGGCTCGTGGAGCGAGCACTTCGATCTGATCAGTGGACTGCCGGGGCGGGGGGACACCGTCGTCGGCAACGATGTCTGGTTCGGGTACGGGGTGATGGTGATGCCCGGGGTGCGGATCGGGCATGGGGCGGTCATCGCCTCTGGGTCCGTTGTTGTGGATGACGTGCCTGATTACGGGGTGGCCGGGGGGAATCCGGCAAAGCTGATCCGTACGCGGTACAGCGAGGACGAGGTTGCGCGGTTGCGTGCGGTGGCGTGGTGGGACTGGCCTGCGGAGCACCTCACCGAGCATGTCCGGACTGTGATGTCCGGGACCATCGATGACCTTGAGAAGGCCGCCCCACGGGGTTAGAGGCTTTTCCAGTTCGTCCTCAAACGCCGGGCGGGCTGACCAGTCAGCCCGCCCGGCGTTTGAGGACATCTTGTACGGGGCCCCTACGCCAGCACCTCACTCCCACCCGGCAGCAGCAGATCCATCTCCACCGCCCGGTCGTCCCCGCCATGCGCAGCCGCCGAAGCCAGCGGCGCGTGCCCGGCGGCCGTTGCCGCGAGGACGTACGAGCCGTTGCCCGGCACCGCAAGGGCATAGCGGCCGCCCTCATCCGTGAGCGCCGCCCCCGCCTGCCGCCCCCGCCGGTCGATCAGCGTCACCTTGGCCCGTGCGACCGGCGCCCCGGAGGGGCTCAGGACCCGGCCGTGGAAACCGGCCAGCGCCTCCGTCGCGGCGCGCAGGTTCGCGTCCTCCTCGCTGCTGGCCCGGAGCTGGGTCTTGACCGAGCTCCGGGCGGAGGGGAGGAACAGGGCGAAGACGAGGCCCAGGGCCACCGCCCCCGTGGCGATCAGGAAGGACGTGCGGAAGCCCGTCATCGTGGGGATCGCGACGCCTCCCACGTGGTCCGCCGTGTTGGCGAGGACCATGCCGATCACGGCGCTCGACACCGACGTACCGATCGAGCGCATCAACGTGTTGAGGCCGTTCGCCGCGCCCGTCTCCGAAGGGTCGACCGCGCCGATGATCAGCGCGGGGAGCGAGGAGTAGGCGAGGCCGATGCCCGCGCCGACGACGACCGCGATGATGATCGTCTGCCAGGCGGCGCTCATCAGGCCGAGGCCCGCGCCGTAGCCGATCGCGATGATCAGCATGCCGAGGATGAGGGTGACCTTCGGGCCGTACTTCGCCGACAGACGGGCGTAGACCGGGGCCGTGAACATCATCGTCAGGCCCAGCGGTGCCACGCACAGGCCCGCGACGACCATGGACTGGCCGAGACCGTAGCCGGTGGCGGTCGGCAGCTGGAGGAGCTGGGGCAGGACCAGGGAGATCGCGTAGAACGCGACGCCGACCATGATCGAGGCCAGGTTGGTGAAGAGGACCGCGGGGCGGGCCGTGGTGCGCAGGTCCACCAGCGGCGCCTTGAGGCGCAGCTCCATCACGCCCCAGAGGACCAGGACGAGCGCCGCCGCGCCGAACAGGCCGAGTGTCATGCCCGAGGTCCAGCCCCAGTCACTGCCCTTGGTGATGGGCAGGAGGAAGAGGACCAGGCCCGCGGAGAGGCCGAGCGCACCGGCCACGTCGAACGTGCCCTGGGCCTTCACGGTGCTCTCGGGTACGAAGAGGACGGTCAGGAGCATCGATATGACGCCGAGGCCCGCCGCGCCGAAGAACAGGGCGTGCCAGTCGGCGTGCTGCGCGGTCAGTGCCGCGATCGGCAGGGCGAGGCCACCGCCGACGCCGATGGACGAGCTCATCAGGGCCATCGCGGAGCCGAGCTTCTCGCGGGGCAGCTCGTCGCGCATCAGGCCGATGCCGAGCGGGATGGCGCCCATCGCGAAGCCCTGGAGGGCGCGGCCGACGATCATCACGACGAGGTCGTCGGTGAAGCCGCAGATCAGGGATCCGACGACCATCACGGCCAGGCTCGTCAGGAGCATGCGGCGCTTGCCGTAGAGGTCGCCGAGGCGGCCCATGATCGGGGTCGAGACGGCGCCCGCGAGCAGGGTCGCCGTCATGACCCAGGTGGCGTTCGACGGCGTGGTGCTCAGCAGCGTCGGCAGGTCCTTGATGACCGGCACCAGGAGCGTCTGCATCACCGCGACGACGATGCCGGCGAAGGCGAGTACGGGGACGACTCCGCGGGTGCCGCGTTGGTGGGTCGTCGACTGCGTCATTACGTGGGGCCTCCGGGGGCGGTGCAGGAGCTGGCAGGGGTACGTGGGATACGAACCTGTTTCCCGAGGCGACTATTCCGACGGGTGTCGTACGAGGGGAAGTCTTGACCTGTTGTTAACCGGGCGCTTACGGGCGGACGGGTGGGCGCCCGCGGCCGGCGTGAAGCCGGTGGCGAAGTCGGCCGCGAAGCCGACCCGTATCTGACCTTCCGTCAGATTGGAACGTGTTCTAGTCTGACGCCGTCCCGGAAGCTGCTACCGGCGAGGACGCGCATGGGCATCGGAATCACGCAGGAACAGCGGGAGTTGGCGTCGGCGGTGCGCGGCTGGATCGCCCGCGCCATGCCGCCCGAGGAGATACGCAAACTGCTCGACGCCCCGCCCGGAGGTGGCGGCAGGCCCGCCCACTGGGACGGGCTCGCCGAGCAGGGGCTGCTCGCGGTGCACCTGCCCGAGGAGTGCGGCGGCGGGGGCGGCGACCTCGTGGACCTCGCCGTCGCCCTGGAGGAGGCTGGGCGGGCCGCGCTCCCCGGGCCCTTCCTGGCGAGCTCCCTCGCCTCGCTCGTGCTGCACAGGGCAGGCGCCCGGGACCTCGCCGCCGACCTGGCGTCCGGGGCGCGGATCGGCGCCGTCGCGCTCGGCGCGGGCACGCTCACCGCGGTGTCCGTGGCGGACGGCTGCGTCCTCGACGGCACCGCGCCGCCCGTGCTCTGTGGGGCGGACGCCGACCTCCTGATCCTGGCCGCGGAGTCCGCGCGCGGAACCGTGTGGCTCGCCGTCGACGCGGCCGAGCTGACCGTGCGTACGCAGGAGGGCGCCGATCCGACGCGGCCCACCGCCGAGGTGACGGCGGACGGGGTGGAGGTCCCGGCCGGGCGCGTGCTCGACGTCGACGCGACGCTCGTACGGGACCTCGCGTGCGCCGTGTACGCCGCCGACGCGTGCGGCGTCGCGGCCTGGGCGCTTGAGACCGCCACCGAGTACGCCAAGGTGCGGGAGCAGTTCGGGCGGCCGATCGGGCAGTTCCAGGCGGTCAAGCACGGTTGCGCGGACATGCTGGTGCGCCTCGAACAGGCGCGGGCGCTGGCGTGGGACGCGGCGCGGGCGGCCGGTGAGCCCCCGGAGGTGCGGGGGCTCGTCGCCGCGCTCGCCGCCGGTGGCGCGCTCGACGCCGCGTACTCCTGCGCCAAGGACGCCATCCAGTTCCTCGGCGGCATCGGCTTCACCTGGGAGCACGACGCGCATCTGTATCTGCGCAGGTCACTGGTTGCCCGGCAGCTGCTCGGCACCGGCGACGCGCACCGGCTGCGGGCGGTGCGGCTCGCGGAGGGAGGAGCGCGGCGCGAGCTGCGGATGGAGCTGCCCCAGGAGGCGGCGGCGTACCGGGAGCAGGCGCGCGAGGCCATCGCGCAGGCCCGGGGGCTCGACCCGGCCGCCGCCCGCAAGGCGCTCGCGCCGACCGGCTACGCGGCGCCGCATCTGCCCGAGCCGTACGGTCTTGGCGCGGGCCCCGTCCAACAGCTCGCCGTCCAGCAGGAGTTGGCGGCCGCCGGGGTGCGCGTCAGCGATCTCGGGATCGCCACCTGGGTGGTGCCCTCGCTCATCGCGTACGGGACGAGCGAGCAGCAGGAGCGGTTCCTGGCGCCGACGCTCAGGGGCGAGGTGCTGTGGTGCCAGCTGTTCAGCGAGCCCGGGGCGGGTTCGGACCTGGCGTCGCTGCGGACGAGGGCGCAGCGGGTCGACGGCGGCTGGCTCATCAACGGGCAGAAGGTGTGGACGAGCGCGGCGCAGTGGGCCGACCACGGGATCCTCCTGGCCCGTACGGACCCCGAGGCCCCCAAGCACAAGGGCCTGACGTACTTCCTCATCGACATGAAGCGCGCCAAGGGCGTCGACATCCGCCCGCTGAAGGAGATCACCGGGGACTCCCTCTTCAACGAGGTCTACTTCGACGACGTCCTGCTGCCCGCCGACGCGGTCGTCGGCGAGGTGAACGACGGCTGGCGGGTCGCGCGCCACACGCTCGGCAACGAACGCGTCCACATGGCCGACCAGTTGACCTTCGACACCGGCCTGGAAGCACTCATCGGGCGCGCCGGTGATCTCGACGGCGCCCACCGCGCGCGCATCGGCGCGCTGGCGGCCGAGGCGCACGCGCTCGCCTGCATCGGCCTGCGCACGACGATGCGGCAGGTCGCGGGCGCGGAGCCGGGGGCCGGGGCCTCCGTCCGCAAGCTCGTGCAGACCCCGCATCAGCAGAAGGTCGCCGAGCTCGCGCTCGAAATGCTCGGTCCGGCGGGCGCGGTGCGCGAGGGCGCAGGGGAGCGTGCGCTGCACGGCTTCCTGATGTCGCGCTGCCTGACCATCGCGGGCGGGACCACGCAGGTGCAGCTGAACGTCGTCGCGGAGCGGCTCCTCGGCCTGCCGAGGGACCCCGAGCCGCGCCCCATCATCTGATTCATCTGAAGGAGCTGGCCAGTGAAGGCGTACATAGTCGGCGTCGGCATGACGAAGTTCGAGAAGCCCGAGACGCGGGACTGGCAGTACTGGGACATGGCGAAGGAAGCGGGCACCAAGGCGCTCGACGACGCCGGGATCTCGTACGAGCAGGTGGAGCAGGTCCCGGTCGGGTACTGCTTCCAGGCATCGACGGCAGGACAGCGGGCCGTGTACGAGCTGGGCCTGACCGGCGTCCCCGTCTACAACGTGAACAACAACTGCGCGACCGCCTCGACCGCGCTGATGATGGCGCGGCAGTTCGTCGAGGGCGGCATCAACGACTGCGTGCTCGCGCTGGGCTTCGAGAAGATGGCGCGCGGCGCGCTGGGCGGAGGGTCCGACGGCGGGGACTTCAAGACGTCTCCCGTCGCCCGGCACTACGGCGTGATGGCGGCACGCCACGGTTTCGAGATGACCCCGCCCACCGCCCAGATCTTCGGCGACGCGGCGCGCGAGCACATGGAGCTGTACGGCACGACACCGGCGCAGCTCGCCGCGGTGGGCGCCAAGAACCACCGGCACTCGGTGAACAATCCGTACGCCCAGTTCCAGGACGAGTACACGGTCGACGAGATCCTCGCCGCCAAGACCATCCACAGCCCGCTCACCAAGCTCCAGTGCTCGCCGACGTCGGACGGTTCGGCGGCGGCGGTGGTGGTGTCGGAGCGCTTCGTGGAGCGGCACGGCCTTCAGGAGCGGGCCGTGGAGATCGCGGCGCAGGCGATGACGACGGACACCGGGGAGTCCTTCGAATCGGGCTCGTGCATCGACGTCGTGGGGCAGCCGATGTCGAGGGCGGCGGCTCGGGAGGTCTACGAGAAGTCGGGCCTGGGCATCGAGGACGTCGACGTCGTCGAGCTGCACGACTGCTTCTCCGTCAACGAGCTCCTGACGTACGAGGCGCTCGGCATGTGCGCGGCGGGGGAGTCGGGGAAGCTCGTCGAGAGCGGGGCGACGACGTACGGCGGGCGCTGGGTGGTGAACCCGTCGGGCGGCCTGATCTCCAAGGGACATCCGCTCGGCGCGACGGGAATCGCCCAAGTTGCGGAGATCACCTGGCAGTTGAGGGGCGAGGCGAAGGCGCGGCAGGTCGCGGGGGCGCGGGTGGGGCTCGCGCACAACATCGGCCTGGGGGGAGCGGCGGTGGTGACGCTGCTGCGGAAGGGGTAGTCGGCAAAGGACCGGAGTCCTAGGACCCGCGGCCGAGGCCCCCTGCGTCGAAACCCCGATGCACGGGGAACGAAATTCCTGAGACCATGCCCGTCATGGTCCAAACGCCCCCCGACACTTACATAGCCGCGACCGCGCGGAAGTCCGCACCCGTGTGGGCGGTGCTGCTCGCCGCCTGCGCCGGGCAGTTCCTGGTCGTCCTGGATGTGTCGGTGGTGAACACCGCGCTGCCGTCCATGCGCTCCGACCTGGGGATGAGCGCCGTCGGACTGCAGTGGGTGGTCAACGCGTACTCGATCGCCTTCGCCGGTTTCATGCTGCTCGGCGGGCGGGCCGGTGACCTCTTCGGGCGCAAGCGGATGTTCCTGGTCGGGCTCGGGCTCTTCACGGTGGCCTCGCTCGCGGGCGGCCTCGCGCAGGCCGAGTGGCAGCTGCTCGTGGCGCGGGCCGTGCAGGGGCTCGGCGCGGCGGTCCTCGCACCGTCCACGCTGACGATCCTCACCTCGGCGGTGCCCGAGGGGCCCGCGCGGATACGGGCCATCGGGACCTGGTCGGCGGTGGGCGCGGGCGGCGGCGCCGCGGGCGGCCTCGTCGGAGGGGTCCTCACCGACGTGCTCTCCTGGCGCTGGGTGCTCCTGATCAACGTGCCGATCGGCGCGCTGGTCGTCGTCGCGGGCGTGGCCTGGCTCACCGAGAGCCGGGCCGGCGAGGCACGCCGCCTCGATGTGCCGGGCGCGGTCCTTGTGACGGCGGGCCTCGCCACGCTCGCGTACGGGATCGTGCAGACGGAGGAGGAGGGCTGGACGGCTTCGGCGACCCTGGTGCCGCTGGCCGCCGGGCTGGCGTTGCTCGGCCTCTTCCTGCTGGTCGAGGCGCGGACGAAGGTTCCGCTGATGCCGCTGAAGCTGTTCCGGGTGCGGTCCGTCTCGGCGGCGAACGCGGCGATGTTCGTGTGCGGCGGCGGCATGTTCGCCATGTGGTTCTTCATGACGCTGTACGCGCAGAACGTCCTCGGCTACTCGGCGTTGAAGGCGGGCCTTGCGCTGATCCCCTCGTCGCTGACGGTCGTCGTCGGCTCGAAGCTGGCGCCGCGCCTGATGCGGGTCCTCGGCGCGAAGAACGTCTCCGTGCTCGGGATCCTGGTGGCGGCGGCGGGCTTCGGCTGGCAGTCCCTGATGACCGCGGACGGCGGCTACGTCACGTCGATCATGCTGCCCGGCGTCGTGATGATGCTCGGCGCGGGGCTCGCCACGACGCCGCTGGCGTCGCTCGGGACGTCCGGGGCGGACCCCGGGGACGCGGGGCTCGTCTCCGGCCTGATCAACACCTCGCGGACGATGGGCGGGGCGCTGGGGCTCGCGGTGCTCTCCACGGTCTCGGCGTCGCGGATGGGGGGTTCGACCACTCCGGAGGCGCTGACGGCCGGGTACGCGTTGGCGTTCCGGACCAGTGGGTTCATTCTGCTGGGGGGCGTGCTGGTGCTGCTGCTGTGGATGCCGCGGGACGGGAATTCCAGCCCGTCCGGCGTTTGAGGACGAACTCGGCGGAGCCGGTGATCGACGGTGCGCGAGGTCCAGGGCTCAGGGCTCAAGGCCCAGGGGCCAGTCAGAGCCAACCCCGCTGCCTCGCCTCCCGTACCGCCTCCATCCGGTTCCGCGTCCCCGTCTTTCCGATCGCCGCCGAGAGATAGTTCCGCACCGTCGACTCCGACAGGTGCAGCTTCTCCGCGATGTCGGAGACCGTCGCCCCGTCCACCGAGGCCCGCAGGACGTCCGACTCGCGCGTCGTCAGCGGACTGGGCCCCGCGCTCAGGGCCGCCGCCGCGAGAGCGGGGTCGATCACCGTCTCGCCCCGCAGCGCCTGGCGGATCGCCTCCGCCAGGTCCTCCACCGGGCCGTCCTTGACGAGGAAGCCCACCGCGCCCGCCTCCATCGCCCGGCGCAGATAGCCGGGCCTGCCGAAGGTCGTGAGGATGAGGACCCGGCACTCGGGGCACTCGTCGCGCAGGTCGGCCGCCGCGTCGAGCCCGCTGCGGCCCGGCAGTTCGATGTCGAGGAGCGCCACGTCGGGGCGTGAGTTCAGCGCCGCGTTCACGATCTCGTCGCCCGCGCCGACCTGCGCGACGACCTCGATGTCCTGCTCCATGCCGAGCAGCAGCGCGAGCGCGCTCCGCATCATGCCCTGATCCTCGGCGAGCAGGACTCTGATCATGGGGTGCGCTCCTCCACAACGGGGCCGGTGCTGAACTCGGTGACCGGCAGCTCCGCGGTGACCCGGAAACCGCCGCGTGGTGCGGGGCCCGACTCCAGGGAGCCGCCCGCCGCCGCGAGGCGTTCGGCCAGGCCTTTCAGCCCGCTGCCGGGCGTTGTCGAGCCTACGCCGCGGCCGTCGTCGGTGATCAGGAGTCGGGTCCGTTCGGCGGTGCCCGTCACCTCGATCTCGCAGCGGGTCGCCTTGGAGTGGCGTACGACGTTCGTGGCGGACTCCCGGACGACCCAGCCGAGCAGCGCCGCCGTCTGCGGGGCGAGCGGCGGCCCCGACTGGCGTACGACCGCTTCGATGCCCGCCGCGTCCAGGAGGTCACGGGCCCGGTCGAGCTCCGTGGCGAGGCTGCCCTCGCGGTAGCCGGTGACCGCCTCGCGGATCTCGGTCAGGGCCTGGCGGCCGACGGACTCGATGTCGGCGACCTGCCCGAGCGCCGCGTCCAGGTCGCGGGGGGCGAGGCGGCGCGTGGCCTCCGCCTTGACCACGATCACCGAGAGCGTGTGGCCGAGCAGGTCGTGCAGGTCCCGCGAGAAGCGAAGCCGTTCCTTCTCGACGGCGGTGCGGGCCAACTCCTCACGGGTGGTGCGCAGTTCCTTGACCGTCTCGGCCAGGGCCAGGATCGCGGCCGTCACCATGACGGAGAGGAACGTGCCGTACGCGATGCCCGCCGCGTCCCAGCCCTCCCGCAGCCCGCCGACCACCGCCGCGGAGATGCTCAGGGCGAACCCGGCGGGAACGAGCTGCCTGCCCCGCAGCACCGATCCTGTGGCCAGGCCGAGGAGCGGGAAGAACATCAGCCAGCTGTCGCCGTAGCCGATGGCGAGCGCGAAGGTGACCGCGGTCAGCGCGAGCAGCGACTGCTTGGTGACGCGGGCCTCCCGCGCGTGTTTGTTGAAGGCGCGGAACACCACGTTGATGTAGAGGGAGTTGAAGACAAGGAGGCCGAGGCCTGCGAGCCAGGGGTTGCCCGTCTTGCCCTGGAGGAGGTTGGAGAAGGAGCCCATCCCCATCAGGAGCCAGGGCAGCATCGCGAAGCCGTTGGGCGGACCCAGGTCCTCGGGCCTGCTCCGCCCGGACTTCTCCTTCGCCCGCATCTCGGCGAGCTGCTCCCTGCTGCTCTGTTTCCAGGCCGCGAGACGTGTGTGCCGCTGCCAGAAGCCGTTCACCGGCATCGCTTCTCCTGTCGTGCCGTGACGCGTCGTCGGAGTCGGAGTCGGAGTTGGAGTCGGAGTCGTCATACGGTCCGCGCCGCCCGGCGGTACGAGGTCACAGCGTACGAACCGAACGCCAGCAGCCAGGCGATCAGCACCGCGACCGTGCCGAAACCGATGCCGCCGCCGTCCGTCACGGACGTGCCGAGCTCCGCGAAGCGGTGCGTGGGTGTGTAGCCGGACAGGGTGCGCAGCCAGCCGGGGAACAGGTCGACGGGGAACCAGAGGCCGCCGAGCACCGCGAGCCCCAGGTTGCAGGCAGTGTTCACCACGCCCGTGGTCTGCGCGGTCAGGCGGTAGCCGTTGCCGAGCCCCAGCATCGTGAAGGGCAGCGAGCCGAGCCAGAGCAGCACCGCTGCCGCCGCCCACTGCCAGGCCTCCATGCGTACGCCGTTGACCAGGCCACCCGCGGCGAACACCGCCACGATCGCCGGGAGCACGGTCACCGCACCGGTCAGGGCCCGGCCCGTCACGACCTCGCGCGGTGTCATCGGCGTGACCCGCAGCTGCCGCAGCCAGCCGATCGTCTTGTCCTCGGCGACGCCGGTGCCGGTGTTCAGGGCGGCGATCACGGCCCCGTACGCGGCCATGCCGATCATCGACGTCGTCTTCCACTCCTCGTAGTCCGAGCCGCCGCCGATGTTGGTGAACAGCAGATACATCAGCACCGGGAGTGCGATGCCGCCGATGACGAAGCCGGTGTCGCGGAGCGTTCTGCGCACTTCGAGCCTGAGGTAGGCGAACATCACACGGCCTCCGGGGTGAGAGCGGTCTTTGAGGTGAGAGGCGCGGTGGTCAGGGCCAGGAACGCCTCGTCGAGCGAGGCGGCCTTGACCTCGAGGCTGCGGATCGCACCGCGCTGCGCGAGCGCGATCACCGTGGCGTCCGAGTCCTCCGTACGCAGCCGGGCCCGGTCCCCGCGCACCTCGACGGCGACCACACCGGGCAGCAGCGTCAGACCCTCGGTGCCGCTCCCGGCCAGGTCGAAGGAGACGGTGCTGCCGCCCGCGGACCGCTTGACCTGCTCGCCCGTGCCGTCGGCGACGATCCGGCCGTGGTCCATGACGACGATCCGGTCCGCGTGCCGGTCCGCCTCCTCCAGGTAGTGGGTGGAGAACAGGACGGTGTGGCCGCGCCGCGCGTAGGCACGCATCGACGTCCAGAACGCCTGGCGCGCCTCCACGTCGAGAGCGGCGGTCGGCTCGTCGAGCACGGTCAGCGAGGGGTTCCCGGCCAGGGCGAGGGCGAACCTCACCCGCTGCGTCTGGCCCCCGGACAGCTTGTCGACGCGCCGCCCGGCCAGCTCCTCGATCCCGGCGAGCGCGAGCGCCTCGCCGACGGGCAGCGGCGCCGGATAGCGCCCGGCCACGAAGGAGACGAGCTCGCGCACGGTGACGCGCGGGACGAGGCGGCCCTCCTGGAGCATGGCGCCCACGTGCCCGGCGCGCACGGCGTCATCGGGCGGCCCGCCGAAGAGCTCGACGCGGCCCGCGTCGGGGGCGTCGAGGCCGAGCAGGAGGGAGATCGTCGTGGACTTGCCCGCGCCGTTGCGGCCGAGCAGGGCGACGGTCTCGCCGCGCCGGATCTCCAGGTCGACGCCGTCGACGGCGCGCAGCGGCCCGAAGGCCTTGACCACGCCGGAGAACGCCACGGCCCGCTCGGCGGGCACTGAATTCGTCATGGCTGTGACGTTACGAACCCGGGGCGGTGCGGCGGCAGATGTGGTTGTACGGACTCGGCCGGTACAAATGTCACACGCCTCGCCAACGGCGTTTCTGACGTGACGTCAGGAGTCTTCACAACTACCGGACGCTCGGCTATACATGGGATCGCCGGACTGGAACGCGTTCTAGAACGGGCTCCTTCCGGCCCTGTTGCGACCTCGGTGCGACCGACGGTGCGGACGGCCGCACCGAGGTCTTCAGACCGGCCAAGGAGCTGCCACCACATGCCCATCGACGCCGCGAAAGCACTGGCCGCGGAGCCCAGGTCGGCCGAGATCACCTGGGATCACAAGGACATCCAGCTCTACCACCTGGGCCTGGGCGCGGGCGTCCCCGCCACCGACCCCGACGAACTGCGCTACACCCTGGAGTCGAAGCTGCACGTCCTGCCCAGCTTCGCCACCGTCGCGGGCGCGGGCATGGGCGTCGTCGGCGGGCTCTCGTCACCGGGCATCGAGGTGAACCTCGCCGCGGTCCTGCACGGCGGCCAGAGCATCACGCTGCACCGCCCGATCCCGGTCAAGGGCCAGGCCGTCACCACGTCCAAGGTGGCCGCCGTGTACGACAAGGGCAAGGCCGCGATCCTCGTGCTGCGCACCGAAGTGGCCGACGGCGACGGGCCGTTGTGGACCAGCGACGCCCAGATCTTCGTACGCGGCGAAGGCGGATTCGGCGGCGAACGCGGACCCTCCACCCGCGTCCCGGCCCCGGAGGGCGAGCCCGACAAGACCGTCGAGCGCCCGGTCCGCGAGGAGCAGGCGCTGCTCTACCGCCTCTCCGGCGACTGGAACCCCCTGCACGCCGACCCCGAGTTCGCCAAGCTCGCGGGCTTCGACCGGCCGATCCTGCACGGCCTGTGCACCTACGGGATGACGCTCAAGGCCGTCGTCGACACGGTGCTCGGCGGCGACGTGTCGCGGGTGCGCGGCTACAGCACGCGCTTCACCGGGATCGTCTTCCCCGGGGAGACCCTGCGGATCCGGATGTGGCGCCCTCAGGGGACGGAGGGCCGCGTCCAGGTCGCCGTGACGGCGGTCGAGCGGGACGACGCGCCGGTCCTCGCCGACACGATCGTCGAACACGCCTGAATTCCGTACGACCTGTATTCCGTACGAGAGGAGCCGCACCATGCGCGCAGCCGTACTGCACGAGACAGGCCAGGACAAACTCGAGGTCCTCGACGACGTCGAGACGGTGGGCTTCGGCCCCGGCAAGGTGAAGATCAGGGTGCGGGCCACCGGCCTGTGCCACTCCGACGTCTCGGCCATGAACGGCGTACTGCCGCAGCCCGCGCCGTTCATCCCCGGTCACGAGGGCGCGGGCGAGATCATCGACGTCGGCGACGGCGTGAGCGGCATCAGCCAGGGCGACCGGGTCCTGGTGTGCTGGCTGCCCGCCTGCGGCACGTGTCCGGCGTGCAAGCGCGGCCAGAGCCAGCTGTGCCTGGCCGGTTTCATGAACGCGGGCACCCCCAACTTCAAGCGCCCGGCGGGCGATGTCTTCGGCTTCGCCGGCACGGGGACCTTCGCCGAGGAGGTCGTGGTCGACGCGGGCTGCGCCGTGCCGATCCCGGACGACGTGCCCTTCGACATCGCGGCGCTGATCGGCTGCGGAGTGACGACGGGGCTCGGGGCGGCCATCAACACCGCCGATGTGCAGGCCGGTTCGTCGGTCGCCGTCATCGGCTGCGGCGGCGTCGGCATCTCCGCGATCCAGGGTGCGCGGCTCAAGGGCGCGGCGCAGATCATCGCCGTCGACCCGGTGGCGTCCCGGCGCGAGGCCGCGCTGCGGTTCGGCGCTACGGAGGCGGTCGCACCGGACGAACTCGCCGACGCCAAGCAGCGGGTGACCGCGGGCGAGGGCTTCGACTACGTCTTCGAGGTCGTGGGCAAGTCCGCCACCGCCCGCACCGCGTACGAGACGACGCGGCGCGGCGGCACGCTGTGCATCGTCGGAGCGGGCGCCATGGACGACAACCTCCAGCTGAACATGTTCGAGCTGTTCTTCGACGAGAAGAAGATCCTGCCGTCCATGTACGGCGGCGGCGACGTCCTGCGGTCCTACGAGCGGGCCATCGCGCTGTGGCGCGCGGGCCGGATCGACCTGGAGAGCCTGATCACCCACCGGGTGCCGCTCTCCGAGATCAACGAAGCGCTTGACCAGATGCGTACGGGCGTCGCGCTGCGTACGTGCATCGAGATCTGAGAGGACTTCGATCCCTGATGGCACAGCCATTGCCACGGCCACACCCACGGCCACTCGATGGGTTGGCCGCGATCGTGACAGGAGCGGGCCGGGGCCTGGGGCGTGCGGAAGCCCTGGAACTCGCCCGGCTCGGCGCGAGCGTCGTCGTCAACGACTTCGGAAAGACGGGCCGCGACGGTTCCGGCGAGGCCTCGGCGACACCGGCCGAGGAGGTCGCGGCGGAGATCCGGGCCGCGGGCGGGCAGGCGGTCGCGCACCTGGGCGATGTCGCGGACCACGAACAGGCGCGCGGGCTCGTCCGGTTGGCGGTCGACACGTACGGCAAGCTCGACATCCTGGTCAACAACGCGGGGATCCTGCGGGACCGGATGATCTTCTCGATGAGCGAGGGTGAGTGGGACTCGGTCATCCACGTCCACCTCAAGGGCCACTTCAACACGACGCACTTCGCGTCGGTGCACTGGCGTGAGCGGTCCAAGGCGGCGGGGGAGCCGGTGTACGGCCGGATCGTCAACACGTCGTCGGAGGCGTTCCTCGCGGGCTCGGCGGGCCAGCCGAACTACGCGGCGGCGAAGGGCGGCATCGTCGGCCTGACGACGTCGAGCGCGCTGGCGCTCGGCAAGTACGGGGTGACGGCGAACGTCATCTGCCCCCGTGCGCGGACGCGGATGACGGAGGACGTCTTCGCGGGGTTCCAGGAGCCGGGCGCGGGCGAACTGGACGCGCTCGCCCCCGAGCATGTGGCGCCGCTGGTGGGCTACTTGGCCTCGCCTGCCGCCGCCGGGGTCAACGGCCAGTTGCTGGTGGTCCACGGCGGCATGGTCGCGGTGGTCGAACGCCCCAAGGTGGCGGCGAAGTTCGACACGGCGAAGGACGCCTTCACGTACGAGGAGCTGGACGGGGTCCTGTCCCCCTACTACGCGGGGCGGCCTGCGAACGAGACGTTCGCGGCGGCGGAGGTTCTTGGGTTGAAGCGAGGGTAAGTCCTCCGCCTCGACGCAAACGCCGGACGGGCTGGAGAATTCCAGCCCGTCCGGCGTTCGAGGACGAACCCGGCGGAGCCGGTGATCGGCGTCGCGCAAGGCCAGAGGCCCTACTTGTCGCCCTGGCGACGGTGCCGCCCCCGCGGTGCCCCGCCCTCGTCATGCTCGGCCACAGGCCCCCGATGCCTACCGGCACCGGAAGTACCCGCCGCCTCCCGCGGCTCGGGATTCCGCTCGGATTCCGTACTGATCTCGGTTCTCATCAACACACTCACCCCGTAAACCGGTAACTCTGTAAAGAAGATCGTTCGATGTGGCCGGGCGAGTCTAACCAACGCCCGTACGCCCCGTGAGGGGTGCCTGCTGCAACGGAACAGGCCGCGCGGCAACCACCGCGGGCGGCGCCTCCGGAGCCGGCAATTCCGCCTCCGCGACCCCGCACGGCACCGCCCCCGTCACATACGGAAGGCGCAGCGCCCCCTCCCGCGTCCACCACCCGGAGCCCGCCAACCACCCCTCGGGCGCCGCCAGTTGATGCAGCCGCCGGTCGGTGGGGCGCCACAGGCCGAGCCAGCTGCCCGCCGCCCCGTCGATCCGCAGCGCCACCCCGCAGCTCTCCGGCATCAGCGTCTGCTCGGGCTGGATGGCGAACGGCGTCACCGCGAGGTCGGGCAGGTGCAGGCACTCGGGGAAGCGCACCGGGCGCGTACCGCCGAGGACGCCCCAGCCGAGCCGGTCGTGGCCCGGCGCGTCCGAGCGGATCAGGAGCAGCCCGCTGTCGGCGTCCGCGAGCAGCAGCCGGTCGTTGCTCTCGTCGGCGATCTGGAGGAGGGGCGACACCTCGCCGCCCCGCTCCAGGTCCACGGCGACCGCCTTGACCCGGCCGCCCAACTCCCGGTCCAGGGCCAGCATCCGGCCATCGCCGTCCAGCCAGACCCCGCCCGAACAGCGCCCGGGGATCTCGGCGACGTGCTCGGGCCCGAAGGCGCCGCCCGCCACCATCCACAGGGCCGTCGACCCTGTGCCCACCGCGAGGGCGTACGCGTGGCTGCCGACCGGTGACGGGGGAAGCAGCGTCAGCCGGGACTCCCCGCACTCCACGGCGCCGAGCGGCACCTCGCCGGTCTCCGGACCGGTCGGGTAGAGGAGCGCGAACGTGTGCCGTCCGTCGACGACGCGGTGGATCAGGACCCGCCCGTCGGCCATCGGGAGCACCTCCGTGCCGGGCTCCTCGGGCTGGTTGCCGGGCAGTGGCACCGCGTACGGCTCCGGGGAGTCGAGGGTCCAGCGCTCGGGGAACCAGGAACCGCCGTCGTGGGCGAGCCGAGCCGCGTACGCGCCGTTGGCGGTGATCACGGGGGGCGTCGCGGGCGCCGGGCGGGACGTCGGCGGGGACGTCGGCGCGGTCATGGGCTCGGGCTCAAGCGTGGGCGCTGTCATGTGGGGGTACCTCCGGGCCCCGAAGCTAGTTTTCGCACGCGCTGCCGTGGCATCTGTGACCGTCCGCTTCACACAGAAGGGTGGCGAAGTACCGATTCGCCTGAGGGGTCGGGGGTGGTTGTGCTGGGTGGGGAGGGCGCGCTTAAAGTAAGGCGAACCTAAGTGGCCGCGGGCCTGCGGAAGCGGCAGTCGCGGCACACCCCCTGGAGCATGGAGCACCGATGTCCGTCTCTGTACGGTCCGTACGACCCCGCCGCCACCGCGCCACCGCCGCCCTCGCCCTCGCCGTGGCCGGCGCGCTCTCCCTCGCGGCCTGCGGGTCCGGCGACAGCGACGGCACGTCCGACAACGGCAGCGGCAGCAAGGCCGTCGCCCAGGGCGGCGACGACTTCTCCAAGGCCGCCGAGCAGACCGCGAAGATGGGCACCACGGCCAAGGCCGGCGCGTTCCCGCGCACCATCACGCACGCCCGCGGCAAGACGGAGCTCAAGGCGCAGCCCAAGCGGGTCGTGGTCCTGGACGTCGGCGAGCTCGACAACGTCGTCTCGCTCGGCATCAAGCCCGTCGGCTACGCCCCCACCGAGGGCGACGACGGCATCCCCGGCTACCTGAAGAAGGACGCGGGCAACCCCAAGGACGTCGGCACGATCAACGCCCTCAACCTGGAGGCGATCGCGAACCTCAAGCCGGACCTGATCCTCGGCAGCGAACTGCGCGCCGCCAAGCTCTACCCGCAGCTCGCCAAGATCGCCCCGACCGTCTTCTCCATCCGCCCCGGCTTCACGTGGAAGGAGAACTACCTCCTGAACGCGGCCGCGCTCGACAAGACGGCCAAGGCGAAGACGGAGCTCGCCGCGTACGAGGAGAAGGCGCGGTCCCTGGGCCGGGACCTCGGCGACGACAAGCCGACGATCACGATGCTCCGCTACATGCCGGACCGCGTCCGCCTCTACGCCAAGGCGTCCTTCATCGGCACGATCCTCGACGACACCGGCCTGCCCCGCCCCAAGAACCAGCAGGTCAACGACCTCGCCACGGAGATCAGCACCGAGAAGATCGACGACGCCGACGCCGACTGGATCTTCACCGGCGTCTACGGCGACGCGAAGAAGACCGGCCGCACCGAGGCCGAGAAGAACCCGCTGTGGAAGAAGCTCGACGCGGTCGAGGACGGGCAGGCCAAGGACGTCCCCGACGAGACCTGGTACCTGGGTCTCGGCGTGACGGCGGCCAACGAGGTCCTCGGCGACCTCAGGGGCTTCCTCGTCAAGTAGGACGCAGCTCGTGGGCGGCCGGTAGCAGTACGTAAGCCATGGCCAGTGGGGCACGGAGGACAGGTAGCCTTTCCTCTGTGCCCCGTCTGTCTGAAGTCATCGCCGCCCTCGACGCCCTGTGGCCCGCCGAACTGGCCGAGAGCTGGGACGCGGTCGGCACGGTCTGCGGCGACCCCGAAGCGGAGATCTCCCGGGTCCTGTTCGCCGTCGACCCCGTCCAGGACATCGTCGACGAAGCGGTGAAGCTCGGCGCCCAGCTCCTGGTCACCCACCACCCGCTCTACCTGCGCGGCACGACGACGGTCTCGGCGGGCACCTTCAAGGGCCGCGTCGTCCACGACCTCATCAAGAACGACGTCGCACTGCACGTCGCGCACACGAACGCCGACCGCGCCGACCCGGGCGTCTCCGACGCCCTCGCGGGCGCGCTCGACCTGCGGATCGTCCGTCCCCTCGTACCGGACCCGGCCGACGCGCACGGCCGCCGCGGCCTCGGCCGGATCTGCGAGCTCGAACACCCCCTGACGCTCCGCGAACTCGCCGCCCGCGCGGCCGAGCGGCTGCCCGCCACCGCGCAGGGCATCCGGGTCGCGGGCGACCCGGAGCAGATCGTCCGCACCCTCGCCGTCAGCGGCGGCTCCGGCGACAGCCTCTTCGACGACGTACGCGCGTCCGGCGTGGACGCCTTCCTCACCGCCGACCTGCGCCACCACCCGGTGTCGGAGGCCCGCGCACAGACTCCGCTCGCGCTGCTCGACGCCGCGCACTGGGCCACCGAGTGGCCGTGGTGCGAACTGGCCGCCGCGCAGCTCGATCAGATCTCCGACCGTCACGGATGGGGACTTCGCGTCCACGTCTCCAAGACGGTCACCGACCCCTGGACCGCCCACGCGGCCTCGAATACCGACACAACAGGAGCCCCCAACTGAACGCCGCGCCCGCCGACCAGATCCGACTCCTCGACGTCCAGGCACTCGACGTACGCCTCCAGCAGCTGGCGCACCGGAAGAAGTCCCTGCCCGAGCACGCCGAGATCGAGTCGCTGAACAAGGACCTCACGCAGCTGCGTGACCTGCACGTCGCCTCGACGACCGAGGAGAGCGACTGCTCCCGCGAGCAGACCAAGGCGGAGCAGGACGTCGACCAGGTGCGCCAGCGTGCCAACCGCGACCAGCAGCGCCTGGACTCCGGCGCCGTGACGTCCCCCAAGGACCTGGAGAACCTCCAGCGCGAGATCGCCTCGCTCGCCAAGCGACAGGGCGACCTGGAGGACGTGGTCCTCGAGGTCATGGAGCGCCGCGAGTCCGCCCAGGAGCGCGTCTCCGAGCTGGCGGAACGTGTCTCCTCCGTCCAGTCGAAGATCGACGACGCGACGGCCCGCCGTGACGCGGCCTTCGAGGAGATCGACGGCGAGTCCGCCACGGTCACCAAGGAGCGCGAGGTCGTGGCCGGTTCGGTCCCGGCCGACCTGCTCAAGCTCTACGACAAGCTCCGCGTCAAGGAGGGCGGCATCGGCGCGGCCAAGCTCTACCAGCGGCGCTGCGAGGGCTGCCGCATCGAGCTGGACATCACCGGGGTCAACGAGGTGAAGGCGGCGTCCCCCGACACGGTCGTGCGGTGCGAGAACTGCAGCCGCATCCTGGTCCGCACGTCCGAGTCGGGTCTGTAAGGGACTGTGACCGTGCGGGAGTTCATCGTCGAGGCCGACGGCGGGTCGCGGGGCAACCCGGGGCCCGCGGGCTACGGCTCGGTCGTCATCGACGCGACCACGGGGGAGACCCTGCGGGAGGTCGCGGAGTACATCGGCGTCGCGACGAACAACGTCGCCGAGTACAAGGGACTCGTGGCCGGCCTGAAGGCGGCACACGAGCTCGACCCGGCCGCGTCGGTCCATGTCCGCATGGACTCCAAGCTCGTCGTCGAGCAGATGTCGGGCCGCTGGAAGATCAAGCACCCGGACATGAAGCCGCTCGCCGCCGAGGCCGCGCGGGTCTTCCCGTCGTCCCAGGTGACGTACGAGTGGATCCCGCGCGAGAAGAACAAGCACGCGGACCGTCTCGCCAACGAGGCGATGGACGCGGGCAAGCGCGGGGAGCAGTGGTCGGCGTCGGACTCGACGGCCGAGCTGGACGCGATGACCGCGCCGACGGGCACGGCAGGCACGGCAGGCGCGGACGTGCGGGCCGCGGGCAACGTGGCCGCGCAGGCTCCGCCCGTCGGCTGGGGCGCCGCAGACCTGGGTGCCCCCGCGACCTTCGTGCTGCTGCGGCACGGCGAGACCGCGCTGACCCCGCAGAAGCGGTTCTCCGGCAGCGGAGGCTCCGACCCCTCCCTCTCCGACGTGGGCCGGGAGCAGGCCGAGCGCGCGGCGGCGGCGTTCGCCGCGCGGGGCACGATCCAGGCGATCGTCTCCTCGCCGCTGAAGCGCTGCCAGGAGACCGCGCAGGCCGTCGCCGCCCGCCTCGGCCTCGACGTACGCATCGAGGACGGGCTGCGCGAGACGGACTTCGGGGCCTGGGAGGGACTGACCTTCGGCGAGGTGCGCGAGCGCCAGCCCGAGGAGCTGAACGCGTGGCTCGCCTCGCCCAAGGCCGCGCCGCCCGGCGGTGAGTCCTTCGCCGCGGTGGCCCGCAGGGTGTCGGCGGCGCGGGACCGTCTGGTCGCCGAGTACGCGGGCCGCACGGTCCTCCTGGTCACCCACGTCACGCCGATCAAGACGCTGGTGCGGCTCGCGCTGGGCGCGCCGCCGGAGTCCCTGTTCCGCATGGAACTCTCGGCCGCGTCCGTCTCGGCGGTGGCGTACTACGGGGACGGCAACGCGTCCGTACGGCTGCTCAACGACACGTCACACCTGCGGTAGGGCTTGACTGCGTCGTCTGCTGCGGGTGCTCTGTGGCTGGTCGCGCAGTTCCCCGCGCCCCTTACGGGCGCCTAACGCAGCGCCGCTGCCTCGCGGGCCAGGGTCTCGATCCTGCCCCAGTCCTTCGCCGCGACCGCGTCGGCGGGCAGCATCCAACTGCCGCCCACGCAGCCGACGTTCTTCAGGGCGAGGTACGACGGCGCGGACGCGAGGCCGATGCCGCCCGTCGGGCAGAAGCGGGCCTGCGGCAGCGGGCCGCCGAGCGACTTGAGGTAGGCGGTTCCGCCTGCGGCCTCCGCCGGGAAGAACTTCATCTCGTGCACGCCGCGCTCGATCAGCGCCACGACCTCGGACGTCGTCGAGACGCCCGGCAGGAACGGCACCCCGGACGCCTTCATGGCCGCCAGCAGCGTGTCGGTCCACCCCGGGCTGACCAGGAAGCGGGCCCCGGCGTCCACGGAGTCCGCGACATTCGTGGCCGAGATGACGGTGCCCGCGCCGACCACCGCGTCCGGCACCTCCGCCGCGATCGCCCGGATCGCGTCGAGCGCGGCGGGCGTCCGCAGCGTCACCTCGATCGCGGGCAGCCCGCCCGCGACCAGCGCACGCGCCAGCGGCACGGCGTCGGCGACGTCCTCCACCACGACTACGGGGACGACGGGGGCGAGATCGAGCACGGAGGCGGAGGCCGCGGCGGAGGGGGAAGTCATGGGAGCATCCTGCCTCGGCGTACGCAGCATGCGCAAAGGGCGTTGCGCATGCTGCAACGCCAAGTCCGTGGGGGAGATCAGTGGATCTCGCGCACCACCACGTCGAGCGCCCACGCCTTGCCCGCCTTGGCCGGAGCCTGTGCCTCCACCACGTGCCCGAGGTCCCGCAGCGCCTCGACCAGCTCCGCCGGGTCCTTCGGCTGTGTGCCGGTCTCCAGGAGGGAGCGGACGATCCTGCCCTTCGTCGCCTTGTTGAAGTGCGAGACGACGGAGCGCTTCTCGACGCCGGTCGCCGGGTCGGTCTGCGCGTGCAGCACCCGCACCGTCGCCGTCCGGTCCGCGACCTCGCCCTTCGGCTTCCACGCGGCCGTGTACGCCGACGAACGCAGGTCGAGGACCAGCCCGTCGCCTGCCGCCTCGGGCATCGCCGAGGCCATCGGCGTACGCCAGTAGGCGCCGAGCGCGCCGAGGCCCGGCAGCTTCACGCCCATCGAGCAGCGGTAGGAGGGGATGCGGTCCGTGATGCCGACGGCGCCCCACAGTCCGGAGAAGACCAGCAGCGAGCGGGCCGCGCGGCGCTTGGCGGCGGTGTCCAGGGAGGCGAGGTCAAGCGCGTCGTACAGGACGCCGGTGTAGATCTCCCCCGCGGGGCGCGCGCCGGCAGTCCGCAGCTCGGTGTTCTTGGCGACCTCACCGCGCAGACCTTCACTCAGTCCGAGTACGTCACGGGCCTTGTCCTCGTCCGCCACGCAGAGCTCGACCAGTTCGTCGAGCACGGCCTGCCGCGCGTCCGCGAGCGCCGGCAGGGAGAGCGACTCCGGCTTCAGGGGGGCGCCGCGGCCGGAGGGTGCCTTGCCTTCGGAGGGCGGCAGCAGGACGAGCATGGGTCTCCTTCGGAGGGTTACGGGAGGGGATGCGGCCCCGCCGCCAGGGTAATCGCCCCCGCGCCCCAGCTTCGCCTACGCCGCCGCTGCCGCCCTTCCTGCCCACACGCCCGTCACCCCGCATCCGCTCTTGAACGAACAAGCTTTCCCGCCCACCCACTCGATTGCCCCGCAGCGACCGACGATTGGCCGCAGTCGGCGACGCGCGCGAGGGGACGTGCCGGTATGTCCGCCCGGAGCACGGTTCGCGGCACTCCAGCACCGAAGCAGCAATCGCGGCCACCGGACGATAGCGAGGACGGACATACCGGCGCGGCCCCGCACCCACACACGGACCGGCACCGTCCCGCCCCGCCATGCCGCCCCGCCCACCGTCCCGCCCCGCCCACCGCGCCGCCCCGCCCCCCGCGGCCTACGCTCGGTCCATGCCCCGTCGCCACCTCCGCGTGACCGGCGCAGCCGAAGCTCCGTTGCGGGGCGCGCTGCGTGAGCTGCGTACGAAGCTGGACATTCCCGAGGCCTTCCCCGGGGATGTCCTCGCCGACGCGGAGCGGGCCGTCGCCGACCCCCGCCTCCCCGCGCACGACGCGACCGACATCCCCTTCTTCACCATCGATCCGCCCACCTCGGTCGACCTCGACCAGGCGATGCACCTGTCCCGGCGCGAGGGCGGCGGCTTCCGGGTGCGGTACGCCATCGCCGACGTCGCCGCGTACGTCACGCCGGGCGCGCCGCTCGACACGGAGGCCCACCGGCGCGTCACCACCCTCTACTTCCCGGACGAGAAGGTGCCGCTGCACCCCACCTCGCTGAGCGAGGGCGCGGCCAGCCTGCTGCCGGGCCAGGACTGCCCGGCGGTGCTCTGGACGATCGACCTCGACGGGGAGGGGCGTGCCGTCTCGACCGACGTGCGCCGTGCCCTCGTACGCAGCCGCGCCAAGCTCGACTACGAGGGCGTGCAGCGGGCCATCGACGGAGGCACCGCCGAGGAGGCCCTCGCGCTGCTCGGCGACATCGGGCGGCTGCGCGAGCAGCTGGAGGTCGAGCGGGGAGGCATCTCCCTCAACGTGCCCGAGCAGGAGATCGTCGAGCGGGACGGCGCGTACGAACTCGACTTCCGCGCCCCGCTGCCCGCCGACGGCTGGAACGCCCAGATCTCCCTCCTCACCGGCATGGCCGCCGCGGAGCTGATGATCCGGTCGGGCACCGGCATCCTGCGCACCCTGCCCACCGCCCCCGACGGCGCCGTCGGCAGGCTCCGGCGCACCGCGCAGGCCCTGCGGGTCGACTGGCCGCACCACGTCCCGTACGCCGAGCTCGTCCGCTCACTCGACCCGCGCAAGCCCCACCACGCCGCGTTCCTCCAGGAGTGCACCACGCTCCTGCGCGGCGCCGGATACACCGCGTTCAGCGGCGGCGACGTCCCCGAGCTCACCACGCACGCCGCCGTCGCCGCGCCCTACGCCCACTGCACGGCCCCGCTCCGCCGCCTCGTCGACCGCTATGCAGCCGAGCTGTGCCTTGCGGCGGTCGCCGGGGAAGAGCCGCCTCAGTGGGTGCTCGCCGCGCTGCCCGAGCTGCCCAAGGAGATGGCGGACGGGACGCGGCGCGCCAACACCGTGGAGCGCGAGTGCGTGGACATCGTCGAGGCGGCGCTGCTCAAGGACCGGGTCGGTGAGCTCTTCGACGCGGTGGTGGTGGACGTCCAGGAGCGTGAACCGGACGCAGGAACCGTCCAGTTGACCGATCCCGCGATCGTCGCCCGCATCGAGGGCGGCACGGGCGGCCTTCCGCTGGGGGAGCGGCTGCGGGTGCGGCTCACGCAGGCGGAGCCGGGGACGGCGAAGGTGCGGTTCGCGCCTGCCTGAGGGCGCTCAGGAGCCGCTCCGGCTCGTCCGCGTGCAGCCGCACGGTCGTCACCGGGCGCCGTTTGCCGAGGAACCCGACCGCCGTGACGGGCTCCGTCAGCTCCAGGGTGAGGGAGGTCTGCGAGCCGACGGGCAGGTCGATGACCCCGTCGGCGGCCTCGTGCGTGAAGCGCCGCTCACCGCGCACGGCGGCGATCCTCTCCAGCGGTATCCGCAGGTCGCGGTGGGCGCCCTGACGTACGCGGAGCGCGTCTTCCGTCAGTACGTGCGGCCGGGTCACGGAGGCGGCGTGGATGCCGAGCATCAGGATCACGGTGTAGACGTCGACGACGAGCATCACCGCGTGGACCGCGGGCCAGTTCCGCAGCAGCACGGCCATCCCGATGGTCTCCACCATGCAGACGAAGACGAAGCCGTAGAGCATCGAGGCCTGGTCGCGGGCGTGCCCGAACGCCAGATCCCCCTCGCGCACACCGTGCCGCCGCCGGGCCACCCACAGCGCGAGACTGCCGAGCACCCGCAGCTCGTGCCCGACGATCCTGCGCACCGGCTCCGGCACGACGTCCCTGACCGCCGCGCGCCCGCCCCGCCGGTACACGAGGGCGAGCCCCACGCCCTCGACGGCGAGCAGCACCAGGGCGACGGCCTCCGCGCCGACGAGTACGTCCGCGGGGAGCGAGGCCCCGGCCAACAGGCAGACGACGAGCACGAGTTCGACGGGTACGACGACCCAGGCGAGGCCCCGCACAAGGCTCTTCACCGCGCACCCCGCTCGCCGAGCAGCCGCATCCCGCGCCGCACGGCTTCGGCTTGCGCAGGGGCGAAGTCGGCGAAGAAGGCCCCGAGAAAGCCGTCACCGCTGCCGCTGCTGCTGCTGCCGCCGCCGCTGCCGAGCCCGTCGGCCACGGCCCGTACGCCCTCCGTGCCCAGCTCCTCCAGGAGGGAGTCGGGCAGCGCTCCGGCGAGCGCGCGGGCCGCCTCGTCCACGGCGGCTTGTGTGCGCGGGTCGGCGAGGTCGGCGTCCGCGAGCGCGTCGAGCAGTGCGTACACCTCGTGCGCGCGCTCCACCGCTCCCGGCGTGGTCAGCGCCGGGCGCATCGCGGCCAGGAGCCTGTCCCGGTCCTCCCGGGGCGCGGTGGTGTCGATCAGGGCGAGCAGCTCCCGGTCCTTCGCGGCCATCGCGGACTCGGGCCCTTCGCGGCCGGCGGTGGAGCGCGCCAACTCGGCGAAGAACTCACCGAGTTCGGGCGAGACGGGTCCTTCGGCGGACAGCGCACCACGCTCGGCGTCGTCCAGCAGAACCCGCAGCCGCGCACGCCGCCCACGGATCGCGGCCTCCTGCCGGGCGAGGTCGGCGTCCAGCTCCGCGAGCACCTCGGCGAGCTCGCGCCCCGCGTCGTCCGCGAGCACGTCCCGCACCTCGGCGAGCCCGAGCCCCAGCTCGGTGAGCCGCCGGATCCGCGCGAGCACGACGGCGTGCCGAAGGCCGTACTCCCGATATCCGTTGGACCGCCGCTCGGGCTCGGGCAGCAGCCCGAGGTGGTGATAGTGCCTGATGGCCCGCGTGGTGACGCCGACGATCCCGGCGAGCTCCCCGATCCGCATCCCGCCCGCCTGCCCGTTCATCCCGTTCATCGCGCTCATGAGGCCAGTAGAAACGTTGACGCTGCGGCAAGGTCAAGCGACGGCCCGGCGGGACCCGCCGGGCGGGCGAAGCCTGACGCCTACCGGTGACCCTGCGCCACGATCGAGGGAACAACTCCCGATCTCTTGGACGGCGGATCGAGCGATGTCCCAGTCTGGCGAGCGACCGAGGAAGGGGTGTGACATGGCTGCCATGCCACACGATCCGCTCACGCAGGCGGAGGTCCTGCTGGAGGGCTTCCTGGCCCTGGACACCCCGGAGGGATTCCGGGCGGAGCTGATCGAGGGGGAGATCGTCGTGACGCCGCCGCCGGACGGGGGTCACGAGGACTGCATCAGCCTGATCGTGAAGCAGGTGGTCAGGCGCTCCAGGACCGATATGCAGTTCTCCGGAAACAAGGGCCTGAAACTGAAGAGCGTGGGCGCCTGCCCGACGAACCACGCCATCACGGACGGCACCTTCGCCCCCATGGAGCGGCGCCTCTTCCGCGGCGCCGACCCCTGGATGCCCTGTGACGGCGTCGCTCTGGTCGTCGAGGTCACCTCCACCAAGCCGCAGGCGGACCGCGAGGCCAAACGGCGCTGCTACGCCCGTGGCGGCATCCCGCTCTACCTGCTCGTCGACCGTGAGGGCTCCTCGGTGACGCTGTTCAGAGACCCGGAAGGGGACGACTACCGCCAGGACTGCACGCTCCCCTTCGGCAAGACGGTGGCCCTGCCCGAACCGTTCGGCTTCGAGCTGGAGACCGCGGAGTTCGACTGAGGCGCCGACCGCATCGCCCGCACCGTGCGCGGCAGGCGTCGCGTTCCTCTCCGAACCCCTGACGGCGGGCATCGCGGCGGCCTTCACGCTCACCCTCGCAGGCTCGTTCCTGGCGGCGGGGGCGTCCGCGGGGCGGAGACCCGGCACACGCCGGGTAGCATGGTCGGCACGGCAGACGAGCCGGGCGGACGGCCGCGTGAAGCTCCCCTCACCAGGGGCTCTTCCCGAGGAACGTCCGGGCTCCACAGGGCAAGGTGGTGGCTAACGGCCACCCGGGGTGACCCGCGGGACAGTGCCACAGAAAACAGACCGCCGGAGACTTCGGTCTCCGGTAAGGGTGAAACGGTGGTGTAAGAGACCACCAGCGCCTGAGGTGACTCAGGCGGCTAGGTAAACCCCACCTGGAGCAAGGTCAAGAGGGGTCCTGGAGACAGGGCCCTGCGCGGATGATCGAGGGCTGCCCGCCCGAGTCCGCGGGTAGACCGCACGAGGCCCGCAGCAATGCGGGCCCTAGATGGATGGCCGTCTCCCCGGCCGCCGCGAGGCGACCGGGCGACAGAACCCGGCGTACAGCCCGACTCGTCTGCCAATGTGGCCCTGACCTGGGGTTTTCCCTTGGTCAGGGCCACTTTTCATTAAGCGGGACTTCCCGCTTCGACCTGCGGTTTCCCGGGAGTTCCCGCGCGGGTGTGCACGCGTTGTGCACGGGGCCTTGCACTCCGACTCGGTGCTCTCGTCGTCCTTGAGGATCAGATACCCATCCCGATAGCGTCGCCCAAGGGCAGGACTGTCCCGGTGATGTGGGTTTGTACGGTGAGCGGTAGAGGGGGCTGACCGTGTGCCATGGGGGAGTGCGGTGTGAGCGGAGGTCAGGTCCCTTCGGCCGGTGCTGGCTGCTGGGGAAACTGGATTAGCGTCGTTGCGCGCAGCTCCTCGTCCCGCAGGAGGGCGAGAATCTCGGGCGGCTCGTCGCTCATGACCAGGGCCGCTCCTGGGAGCACGGCTTGGCGCAGCAACGCCTGCCACACGTCGACGAACGGCTGCCCTTTCAGTACGTCCAGAGCATGGCGCTCAGCCTTCGCATCTTCCTCCCGCCTGGCCCGCCCCCAGTCCCTCAGCACGATCCGGATGTTCAACCGTGCCAGCTTTCGGCCCGCCACCAGACGCCGCTCGGGCAGGTTCAGGCCGAGCACTTTGACGGTCGTCCGCCCCTTGTCCGTCTCACCCAAGTACTCGCATTCCCTGAGGTCCAACCGCAAGTGGTCGAATGGGTCTTCCCGGGTCGGATCGATCAGCAGGGGTTCGCCGGTCTCCTCATCGCACTCCCACCAGTCCCGCTTGTACGTGCTGTTGCACGGGCCGCACACCAGAAGGTGGTTGGGCCAGAAGAAGGTCTTGAGCGCATCATGTTCCCGTGGTTCGAAGTGTTCGATGTCGGTCGCGGTGAAGCCCCCGCAGTACATGCAGCAGCCAAGGACTCCTGGGGCCATCTTGAGGAGCACGCCACGCAGTTCCTGCTTGACCTCGTCCTCGTCTTTCCAGAGGTTGTCCACATATTTCTTGCGTGCACCGCTGGCTACGTCCCTGAGCTCGATTCGTCCTGTGAGCAGTGTCATCCGTGCGGTGACGGCCTCGGGCAGGCCGAGTCGTTGAATCGGGATCATGCGTCGCGCTCCCGGGAAAGCCGGTATCGCTCCATCACTTCATCGACACGGGCCACTGGCGAGCTGGATAGGCGATCGCGTAGCCGTAGGTATTCCTCGGTTTGACCGGTATCAGCTCGCCCGAGCAGGACGTCGTACTCCAACTCGGCCAGTCTGCTGCGCAGTTCACGTGCTTCGTCGGAATATGGCGAGTCCAGGCCGAACAGGTCCGAAAGGGCGGCGTCGTCCCCCGTCCCGTATACGATCCGCCCGTAAAGATCTCCGTCCACCACCTGTGGCGGCTTCTGCTCCCCGGCCCCCGGCAGCCGGATCAGCCCGCCCGGGTCTGCTGCCTGGCAGATGTACGGGCTGTGGGTGGTGACGATGAACTGGATTGCCGGAAAGTGCGCAGTAAGCCACTGCCCGATGCGCTTCTGCCAGGTCATGTGCAGATGCGCATCGACCTCGTCGATGAGCACTACACCAGGGTGCGGCAGTACGACCGTGCCGCCGTCACGTTCCTCGAACACGAGGACCCCGTACGCCGCATGCATCTGCCGGACGATGTCCAAAACCAGGGCGACCACGGTCCGCTGACCGTCGCTCATCCGCTGCAGTTCGATCCGGGCGCCCTCCGGGCCGTTGTCACCGTGCCGCCGCAGCCACATCCCGTCCGAGTCCACGTCTTCGATGCGGTAGCTGTCCGGCAAAAGTCCGTCGTCGCCGTCATTGAGCAGCCGGAGAACCCCGGCCTTGAGCTCGCCGATCCCGGGACGCTCCTCCAGAGAACGCAGATGGAGGGAGAGCAGCCAGTCGAAAGCCTCGGTGAGGGCCGACTGCTCCTCGAAGAGGGTGCGGAGCGCGGCGGCCCGGTCGAGCTGCTGCGGGGTGCGCTCGTAGAGGCCGGTGCCGGTGAGGCGCCGGAAGGGTCCGTATGCGGCGCAGAACCAGCCGGGCGGTGGAGCCGAGGACCACAGGGCGGAGGTAAGGGGCCGGTGGGCTGAGAAGGCCACCTCGGTGGGCGGCTCAAAGTCCTCGACGAGCTCGTCGAGGAGGCCGACGTCCCGCTCGGGCCGCCAGTCGAGCCGCGCCTCCAGCGGCTCACCCCCGGCCGGAGCCATTGTGTCGGCGGCCCGGTCCGTGACGACTTTGGCCACCGCTGCACCGCGGGTGGCTCCGTGTGTCAGGTACTCCTCGAGATCCGGTTCCAGTTGGTGGGCCCGGCGGCCCCCGGTCAGTGCGAGCGCGAGTATGCGCAGCAGGGTGGTCTTGCCCGAGCCGTTGCGCCCGGCCATCACCGTCCAGCCCGCGTATCCGCCGTCGGGTCGGGTGAAGTCGAGGTCGCAGGCGCGCGGTCCGTGGAAACCACGCACCCCGTCCACTCTGAGCCCCGCCACGTACACCGGCCAATCCTTCCCTCGGCGTGACCTCACGTACGCCGTGTGTGATGTCGCCCACTGTACGGACCGCAGGTGACAGCGGCGGTCCCGGGCCTGATCTTTGCGTACGGTGCCGGGCCGCGTACACCGGCTGCTGTAATCGGAGTACAAACAACTGACTGGTCCGAACAGGGACTTACTGGGGGAGGGGACCATGAGCGGCGCCGCACCGGAGTGGGCCAGGACAGTGGAGGCGGCCCTGGCTGCCTCGGGCTGGCGGGTCTACGGTCCCGGAGACCGTGAGCTAGGTGTCGCCCACGAGGCGGTGCGTTCCCCAGTCTCTCCTTCGCTGGTCCTCTTCACGCTGTATGTGCACCGTCGGCTCTGCGGGATTGTCGCCGCCGGCCCCGCGCAGGGCGACGAGCAGGACCTGCTCGACACCGCGGCCGAACAGGCCGCCCGGGTCGCGGGCCGACACGCTGAACGGGCGTGGCGAGGCGCTCAGCCACTGCCGTTCCAATACGCCACCAACGGCGCCACCTGGCGGTTTCGTAACGCGCTGGACGCCGAACACCTCGACGGCACTCCCGCTGCTGACAGCCCTCAGGGCGGTGCTCGCAGCCGTCGGGTATTCGCCCCGCACCAGCCCGCCACGGTGGAACGCTGGATGCGGGAGGCCGAGCGGAAGCCGACTACTCCGACCTTCCGTGCCCGCCTGCGGAAGCTCCCCACCACGCGCCTGGACCACAAGCGGCTGCGGTCCGCGCAGTACAAGTCCATCAAGTTGCTGGAGAAGTCCCTCGCCCGCGACGACCAGCGGTCCCTGATCCAGATGGCGACCGGTGCGGGCAAGACGTACACCGTCGTTCAGAGCAGCTACCGTCTGCTGCGCCACGCGGAAGCCCGCCGAGTGCTGTTCCTGGTGGACCGCAACAACCTGGGCAAACAGGCGTACAACGAGTACCGGGACTTCGTTCCGCTCGGGGCCAAGACCCCCTTGCACGAGCAGATGCCACTGCGGTTGTTCAGCAAGGGCGCGGTCGCGGACTCGGACAAGATCGTGATCTCTACGATCCAGCGGCTGTGGTGCAAACTCTCGGGTATCCCCGTGCCGGCCGAGGACGACGAGAGTTTCGAGTCGGAGCGGGCCGACCGGCTGGCGGGCAGCGTGGCGTCCGTGGGCTACTGCCCCGACCTGCCACCCGACTTCTTCGACGTGATCGTGGTCGACGAGTGTCACCGGTCAATCTACGGGCGGTGGCGCCCGGTCCTGGAATATTTCGACGCGCATGTGGTGGGTCTGACCGCGACGCCGATCCAGCAGACCTTTGCCTTCTTCGATAACAACCTGGTCAGCCAGTACCCGTACGAGCAGGCCGTCGCAGACGGCGTCAACGTCGACTACGACATCTACAAGATCGGCACACAGATCACCCAGCAGGGATCGGTCATTCCCGCGCTGAGCACGGAGGTCCACCCCGACGGCACGGTCCAGCAGGTCAACTCCGTCATCGCCAAGGTCCACAAACTGACCCGCGCCGAACACTGGCAGAGCATGGATGAGGACGACCCTTATGCCCGCACCGAGGTCAACCATCGGGTGCGTTCCAAGGACCAGATCCGCCTAGTCGTGGAGACCTTCCGCGACAAACTCTTCACCGAGATCTTCCCGCCGATCGTCGACCAGGAGACCGGCGAGGTCCAGAGCCGGAAGATCGTCCCCAAGACCCTCTTCTTCGCTCAGAACGACCTGCACGCCGATGCGATCGTAGAAGCCGTACGCACTGCGTTCGGGGGAGCCGGGGACGGCTTCTGCCGGAAGATCACCAGCCAGGCGTCCCGTCCTGACAAGGCGCTGTCCGACTTCCGCAACAAGCGCGGTCTGCGTATCGCCGTGACCGTCGACATGATCGCCACGGGCACGGACATCCCGGCCCTAGAGTGTCTGGTCTTCATGAGGGACATCCAGACCTGGTCGTACTTCGAGCAGATGAAGGGGCGCGGAGCCCGCACCATTAAGGACCCCGACCTTGTGAAGGTCACGGCGGATGCCGTCCACAAGGACCGGTTCGTGATCGTCGACGCGGTGGGCGTCACCGAGCACCCGAAGACCGATGCTCGCCCGCTGGTACGGGACGACGCCCAACCCGTGCCCAGCTTGGAGCGGCTCCTGCGCGCCTGCGAGAAGGGCGAACTGCTCCACCCCGACGACATCGCCACCCTCGCCGGCCGCCTCAGCCGTCTCGGATGCCGACTGGACGAGGAGGGCCGGGCCGCCATCGAGGAGCACCTGAAGACCGACCAGACGTACGAAGGACTGGTCCGCTCACTGGTCCGGGCCGCCGACACCGAGCAGCCGACGGTGGTACGCGCCGAGAGCCCGGCCACGGACGAGGACGCGGAGGTCACCGATGCCGTGGGCTTGCTGACTGCGAGCGAGGAACTGCGCGCCGCGCTCCTCAAAGCCGCTCAAGACAGCTGGCTTCTGATCGACCATCTCAGTCAGGACCAGCTCCTCGAAGCGCGGGGGCTGCTCGACGAGGAAGAGGCCCGCAGGGTCGTCGACGACTGGCGAGCGTACATGGCCGAGCATGCGGACGAGATGCTGCCGCTACGGATCGCCTTCCAGGAGCGCCGACCGCCCCGCGAGGTGCTCCACGAGCTGAAGGTGCTGATCGGCAAGGTCCGGGCGACCCGGCGCGAATGGACTGAGGCCAGGCTCTGGAAGGCGTACGTGGACCTGGAGATCGCCCGGGATGCCGCGAGGCGGAATGCCGGGCTGGTCGAGTTCTTGTCCGTCGTGCGGTACGAGCTCGGCCTCGACGGGAAAGAGTTTCGGCCATATCGCAGTACGGTTGAGCGCCGCCTCGAAGCGTGGCTCGCCCGCCAGGAGACCGCGGGCGTCGACTTCGATGACCGGCAGCAGACATGGCTACGGCAGGTCGTGAACGTGGTGGCGGCCAACGCCACGCTGACGGTGCCCTCACTGGACGAGGGCCGACGAGCGGAGGCTGGCGGCTACGGCGACTTCGTGGATGCTTTCAAGGACACCCGGTGGCAGCCGGGTGAGCTGGTGAACGAGTTGGACAGGGAACTGGGTGCGTGAGCGCAAGCAAGGTTGAGGGCGGCGGCGAAGTTGGTAGAGCGGTGCTGCCAGAGGGGTGGGCGTGGGCGGCGGTAGCCGATGTCGGCGACGTCGAACTCGGGCGACCGCGCCACCCCAACTGGCACGAAGGCCCCGAAATGCGGCCCTACCTGAGGGTGTCCAACGTCTTCGAAGACCGCATCGACGTAACAGGTATGAAGGAGATGGACTTCTCCGGGGTCTTCGACAAATACCGCCTGGAGCCGGGCGACATCCTGCTGAACGAAGGCCAGAGCCCGCACCTCGTCGGCCGACCGGCCATGTACCGAGGCGAGCCCGCAGACGTGGCGTACACCAACAGCCTCATTCGCTTCCGGGCCAACACCGGGCTCCTGCCCGAATGGGCGCTGTTGGTCTTCCGCAACCATCTGCATTCGGGACGCTTCATGCGTGAAGTTCGCATCACGACGAACATTGCGCATCTGTCGGCGACCCGGCTGAAAGTGGTGGAGTTCCCGGTCCCTCCCACCGCCGAACAGCAGCGCATCATCACCGCCCTCGGCACCCACATGGCCCGGCTCGACGCCGTCGACCGGACGGTGGCCTCCGCCCGCCGCGACCTTGCCGCCCTTCGCAAGGCCGTCCTGCTGGACGCCGTACCAGAGCCAAAACAGTGGCCCGCGCACTGGGCGGCCACGACGACCGGCAGGGCCGGAACTGTCGAATTGGGCCGTGCCCGACACCCCAACTGGCACACCGGCTCGAAAATGCGCCCGTACCTGCGCGTCGCGAACGTCTTCGAAGACCGCATCGACACCAGCGACGTCAAGGACATGGACTTCTCTGGGGTCTTCGACAAATACCGCCTGGAGCCGGGCGACATCCTGCTGAACGAAGGGCAGAGCCCTCATCTTGTCGGCCGCCCTGCCATGTACCGGGGGATCCCCGAGGGGGTCGCCTTCACCAACAGTCTGATGCGCTTCCGTGCAGGCGCCGACGTGCTGCCCGGCTGGGCGCTCCTGGTCTTCCGCCGCCACCTGCACGCCGGTCGCTTCATGCGCGAAGTGCGCATCACGACGAACCTCGCACACCTCAGCGGGGTGCGCCTGAAGACCGTCGAGTTCCCGGTGCCGCCACTGGACGAACAGCGACAGTTGATCCGTACCACCAAGCAGCGCCTCGCTGCCCTCGACCGCATCGCGCTCGGCCTGGACCGCATCGCGCGGCACAACACCGCTCTGCGCCGCACTCTCCTCGCCGAGGCGTCCTCTGGTTGCCTCGCCCCCCAGGACCCCGCCGACGAGCCCGCCGAGGAGTTGCTCAAGCGGATCCGTGTCGAGCGTGAGGCGGCCGAGGCGGAGCGGAAGGTGGCACGCAAGGCCGCCCGCGTCGGCCGGAAGGCGACGACCGACCCCGCTGCCCCGCCTCCCGCCAAGACAGACGACACCACCCTCGCCGACGGCGAGCAGACTGCTCTCCCCCTGGAGTTCAACTCGTGAATCAGGAAGCCCGCCGGCTCGTAGACCGCCTGTGGAACTACTGCAACGTCCTGCGTGACGACGGCGTTTCTGCCTCCAGCTACCTGGAGCAGCTCAGCCTCCTAGTCTTCCTGAAGATGGCCGACGAGACGGAGCAGCTCAACGCCCACCGGCCCCTGGCCGATCATGAGCACATGCTGCCCACCGCTCCCGAGTGGCAGGGCCGCGGTTGGCCCGAGCTCATCGACCTCGAAGGCGACCCGCTGGAGGATGCATACAGCAAGCTCCTCACGGACCTCGGCCGGCGCAGCGCCCAGAACGACCACACCACCCTCAGCCTGATTTTCAACCGGGCCCGCAACCACATCGAGAACCCGGCCCATCTCCGCCGACTGATCGTCGACCTCATCGACAAGGAGAAGTGGCGCAACTCCCGTTCTGACATCAACGGCGCCGCGTACGAAGCTCTGATCGCCCGCAGTGCGTCGGACACCAAGGCCGGAGCGGGCCAGTACTTCACCCCACGCGCGCTGATCGAGTCCATCGTGCGGTGCATGCGCCCGACGCCGTACGACACGATCACCGACCCGGCCTGCGGCACCGGTGGCTTCCTGATCTCCGCGCACGAGTACATCACCCGGGAATACGGTGATGACCTCCCGGACGACGACCTCCACCGCCTCCGAACGGAGTCGATCTGGGGCCACGAGATCGTGCCCGCAACCGCACGCCTCGCTGCGATGAACTGCCTCCTGCACTCGCTCGGTGACCCGACTGGGAAGCCGATCATCGAGGTCGGCGACGCCTTGGCCAAGCCGCCCGAGCGGCACGCCAGCCTGGTCCTCGCGAACCCGCCCTTCGGCCGCAAGTCGGGCATCAATGTGTCCGGCAAGGAGGCCGACGCCGAGGCGGACGACCGTGACAACGTGACGTACAACCGCCCGGACTTCTGGGTGGGCGAACAGACCACGACCAACAAGCAGTTGAACTTCCTCCAGCACATCGGAACCCAGCTCACAGACAAGGGCAGGGCAGCCGTGATCGTTCCTGACGGCGTCCTGTATGAGGGCGGCGCCGGCAGCGTGGGCGATCTGGTCCGTCGCGAACTGCTTACCGGCTACAACCTGCACACGATGCTGCGTCTGCCGGAGAACATCTTCTACGCCGGCGGTGTGAAGGCCCATGTCCTCTTCTTCGAAGCAGTCCCTGGGCATCGCGCGGACGAGGACCCGCCGCACACCACCCACGTATGGACGTACGACCTCCGCACCGGCAGCCGCTTCACGCTCAAGCAGAACCCGATGAAGCCAGAGCACTTGGCCGAATTCGAGGAGCGAGCTTTCGGCCCGTCCGACCTGGACCGTAAGCACCGCAAGGAGTCCGACCGATTCCGCCGCCACAACGCCGCCGAGCTCCTCGCGCAGAAGCAGGTGAACCTGGACATCGCCCGCCTAAGCCCCGAAGCCGCGGCGGCGAAGGAGCCTCCGGCGTCCATCGATGAACTGACCCGGTCCGTGGCCGGAAACCTTCGTACAGCCCTGGCCGAGATCGAGGCCTTTGCCCAGGAACTTGGCGTCGACCTCACCACAGTGTCGGAGTGAGGTAAAGCTCGTCGCCCCCTTGCCCTCCGCCCACTGATGGCCTTCAGCGGGCGGAGGGCAAGGGGGCGACAATTTTTACACCTTGGGAGAGGGGGGCACGGAGGGAAGAGCCTGGTCCAGCAAGCCCTGCTCGATGGCTTGCCTTCGGATCGCGGCCATGGGCATGCCAGCGGAGCCGTCTGGCTGCTTGATGCACCAGAAGGTCCACCCAGGACTGGACGGCCCGCCAGTTGCAGCTGTACCCGCGCCGGACAGGGAGCCGAACTCCTCGCCGCTGGGTTCCAGGCGAATGCGGCCACCCGCGGTGATCGTTGCCTGGAACACACGCTGGGAGCGCTTGAGTTCACCACGGATTGCGGTGCCCTCCCCGAGCAGACCCACGCGCATCAGATCTGCGACTTGCACGCCGTAGCGAGGCTTCTTCTGTCGCGTGGATGTGCGCTGCCGAGGCACCGAATTCGTGACCTGGGTGAAGTTGAGCTGTTCGGCGGACCAGATTAGTTCGCACAGGCGGCGATACAACACCGCCCGCGCAGAGATAGCTTTGGTGTCGAAGCCATCAGGGTAGGCAGTGAAGACATCCTCCAGATTCGATTTCTCCCTGAATTTCCGGAAATTTGGGTTCCTCTTATAAGCGTTTGCATGGAGCGAGGCCGCCAGGAAATTCTGGGCAGCATAGTGGGGAAGCTTGTCGCGGTAGATGTCGGCACCGAAGCTTGCGTTGATGGATTTCTCCAGCAGGAGTAGCGCACCCAATCGATTGCGTTCCCGCTTGAAGTCCTGTTCGTTCGCTACTCCGGTCTGTACATGCAGGCTGAATTTGTTCGCCCAGATGTGCTCGATTTCCCAAGGTTCAGAAGTGCCTTCCAGTACGTTGGGGGTGTATCCAAGGTAGCGGTCAGCTCGGTCTGGTTGGCGGCTACCTGCCTCGACGAATGCAGTGATCCTGGCCAACAAGTATCGAATATTTCGACGATTGTTATGCAAGCTGAGCGTTTCGATGCCGGTGAAGTCGTACGGGATTTCGGCTGCCGCACGGCCGAGGAGTTTGCGGAGATCGTCAATCGTGGATGCATCACGCACGGACGGAAGTAGCCTTTGTACTTCTTCGCGGAAATCCTGGGCCTGTACCGCAGTGTCATTATTCACGAAACGAAGGGTGAACAAAAGATCCAGGTAGGAGGCGAGGAGCTGGGCTTTCTCGCGGACTGTTTGCAATGAGTCTTTGCGCCGGAGCGCAGCCATGATCAGCAGATGTTGAGCATCGATTCCGTTGGCAGAGTTGTAGAAGACGGCATGGAGGCCCTCGGTGCGTGTGCGAGCGGCCTTGAGGAGCTCGCGGTACTGCTCGGCGCCCGAGGCAACTGTCTCTAGGACGAAGTCCGAGTAGTCCTTCCCTTGAAGCCTCAAGCCGACCCGGTCTGGCTTGATCCGTACCCACTCGTGGAAGGCCCGCTCGATCTCGGCATCGTCACTACCGTCCGGGGCGGCATAGCGGGCGAGGAGAAGCGTTTCGAAGAAGTTGCTGGGAGCTTGGCGGCCGAACTCGCTCAACTCCGCAAGCATCTTTCGCCAGGCATCGTTGAGATCGGATTGCTCTCGGCCGGCTCTGGAGAGCACGAAACTTTTCAAGAGGTCAAGCGAAGTAAGCCCTGCTCCACGGTCGTTCATGGTCTCGAAGATCTCCCAGCTGAGATCACGGTTATCAGCAGAGATCTCGACGAGGTAAACGCGATCAGCCAGCCAGTCGGCGAATATCGGCAGACACTCGTCGCGTAGTGCTTCCGGAAGCGCCTCCGCGATGTCCTCAGCTCGCTCCCAGAGGTTCTGCACTGAGACCGTGGTACCAGATGGGTCGAAGCTGACACCAGATCGGAGTGCTTCCAGACATGGGCGGCGCTCTTCGACGTCGATGGTGTAATGGTGGTGGCCACCGGCGTAGCGCCTGACCATCTGCCCCACCATGATTGCGGTATCTTCTTCCCCCTGTTCCTTGAGGAGTTGCTCAATGTGGATCAGTAGGAGGTGGAGCGTGGTGAAGCGCTGTTGGCCGTCTACGAGACTCTTCTTCAGCTGGTCGGGATGGCAGACGAAGGGGCCGAGGAAGTAGGGGCGGTAAGAAACGTAGCGCTGTCGGTCGTGATCTGGCTGCCAGTCGCGCAGGAAGGCGTTCGCGAGATCGGACACGAGCTCGACGACGTGGCGGCGTTCCCACGTGTACTCGCGCTGGTAGTACTCCAACAGGTACTGCTCGCTGAACAGCTGGCGAACCGTGTGCTCGCGTCCTCGTACACCCTGTTGTGCGCCTTCGTTCATCCCCGTACTCCAACTGTCTGCTTCGTAGCGTGCCTTCTCAGCGCATCCGAGGTTCCAGTTGTACACGCTGGCACTGACAGTGAGCCCTTTGGCGGTGCCTCAGCTTTGATGCGCACAGAGAGCTGCACGGGCGGCACGGCGCGGGGCAGGATCGGGCCATGAGAATCCTGGTGATGGGCGGTACATGGTTCCTCGGCCGGTACGTGGTCGAAGGGGCGTTGCGACGTGGTTGGGACGTGACCACGTTCAACCGCGGGAGGACCGGAAAGGACATGTTCGGTGTGGAGGCGGTTCACGGGGATCGCACCGTTGTCCAGGACCTGCGTCGGCTAGCCAGCCATGGTCCGTGGGATGCGGTGATCGACACGTCCAATTCCGAACTCGCTCCCAGGGTAGTGCAGTTCGCGGCGAGGGATCTCGCCGAGCAGGCCGGGCGGTGGGTGCACATCTCCACGGTGTCGGTGTACGCGGGGTGGCCGCATCACCCGCTTACCGTGGATTCCGAAGTCCTCGTCTGTCCGGCCGATGCGGACGAGTCGAGGCGGTGTGCGTCACCGGCGACGACGCGGACTGCGGAGCGACGTCGCCCCGGTGCGTCGACCTGGAGGACTTGGGGGCGTGGCAACTCACCCACACCAAGGAAACCGGCCACATCCGCTACCGGCGTGCGCTGCACGACTACGCGGTGGTCGTCCCGGCGGACGGTTCGGTATGCCGAGTGGTCCCAAGCGGAAACGCGGGGCGTCATGACGGGTGACTGGGTTGGTGGGGGTTGCGCCAGTTCCCGCCGGGGCCTTGGGCGGACGTGCCCATCGAGGGGGGCACCTCCTGGATGTGTCGGCCGTGCGGGTCCTCGAAGCCTGCCCGGCGTCGTGCTGGTCGCTGGTGTCAGTGACATCGAACGGAGCGGCCCGCGCGGGGAAGCCGGTGCAGTCCAGGGGTGAGAATGGCGGCCCGCGGTCAGTCCGCGTAGAGCACGGCACCTCATCCAGGAGCACTGGCACCCCAACACTGTGCGCGTCCGCGCCTTCACCGCCGACGGCAACAAAGCCATCGACGTCCGCTACGCCGACCACGACCCCACCCGGGCAGCGCTGGCCGTCTGCCGTGAGCTCACCCACCACGGGGCCCGCGAACTCGGCGCTGGGCCGGTGCGCTTCTCCCCGCCCGGTGTCCGTAGATCTGAAGTCGTTAAAAGACCTGATGGAGGGGACTTCCGCTCTTCACGAGCGCCACGGTGTGGTGGTCGCGTTCCCCACCGGCGATCACCGTGGAGGTCCTGGCCATGGCACCGATTCCGACGAAGGCGCGGCAACGAAGGCGGCCTGGGCGGCGCTCCGGTTGCCGCCGGGCGGCGCGGATCGCGGACCGGCCCTGCGCGTGCGTGGCGGCGCGGGAAGAGGCGAGTCCTGTCCCCCGTCCTGACTGGCGTCCTGTCACGGGGGTCGAGTCGGGGGCCCCGCTTGGACAGGAGCACTTCGTATTCGTATTACCCCAGGTCAAGGCCCGGTCTGCCAGTGCGGGCCGGGCCAGCCTGCATATCGGTACAGGTGTGTGTCCCGATCTGCTGACAGATCGCCCCGGCGTGGCTCGCTTCGCGTACGGCCCTCACGGCCCGCTTGCCGGTGTGTCCGTCCGGCGATCACCTTGGATGTTCCGTTCCGCTTCAAGTAGGCCCCTGCGTCTGGCGATTGCTGAGCGGGCCGGTCAGACGTGTGGTGGTTGGTCGAGAGGGCGGTGGGCCGCTCGGTGAGAAGTCGGGCGTGGATCTGTTCCGTACTGGCAGTGCCGATGAGTAGATCGGTCCGCAACTGCCGTACGTACGTCGGCCGTCCGGCGTCCGCTCGGGCTGTTGTGTCAGGGGTGCGCGCGGGCCCACAGATCGGTGTCGGTGGGGCAATCGGCCATCGGCCGGTTCCGGTCGGCGGGCGGGGCGGTGGCGGGCCCGCTGTGGCCCGGCGGAGGCCCGCTCGTACCCGATCCGCCGGGCGGTTCGGGCATGGGCGGATGTGGCGGTTGGTGGGGGCGGGCCCACTAACGGGCTGAGGAGTGCTGGGAGTTCACCAGATCGGTCGGAGTAGATCTGTGAGCAGGCCGGTCGGGACGGCATGCAGGGGAATGCCGACCTAGTGGGGAGCGGTCGGCCAGCCGAGCAGGCCGGCCGGGGAGTCGTCTGGCAGATCAGTGCTTGACCTGCGTCTTCACCTCACTTGGCCGAGCGAGGAAGTCTCCGAAAGAATCTTGAAACGCTCCTTGTGCGGGTTGCTCCCGTCTGCCGATGACAGCTCTTGGACGCTGGATGGCAGATCGCCCGATGACCAGCAACTTCGTGTCCACTTGGCACGATCGGCCGGGTAATTCTCCTTAAAGGGCGTCAGTACATCTATATGCCCCGGCCCGTGGCGGCACATCCGCGGGCCACCGCAACTGAAAGCGAACGGTCCCGGTGCCGCTCATTTTGCGACAGGCGGGAGATGAACATGCCGTCGGGCTCCGAACCGGACAACAGTGATCACGCGCTTGACGACGTCGGCGAGACGGAGCGTCCATGGTCGACGGCCGCCACAGAACGGGCGGTTGACGGGCACATCCGCCCCGAACGAGAAGCGATCCAGCCTCCTGCTCGGCATCGCCATCACACGCGTGGAACCTCACCTCGGCGGCACATGCCGAGGCGATCACCCCTGCGCTGCGAGCGGTTGCTGACGGCGCAGGAGACCGCGGAGCGGCTCGGCGCGAAGCGCAAGACGCTCTACAACTGGTCCAGCACCTGGGAGGCGGAGCGACGCGGACCGGAGCCGCTCCGCCTGGGCGGTCGGTTGCTTCGCTACCGGGAGTCGGATGTGGCCCGTTACATCGACGAGCTGCCTCGGGCGACGTGAGACGCCGAGGTGCGAGAGCGGAGTGACGTACATGGCGAAGGAAGAACCGTACGACCGATGGCACAAGGCCAGGCCAGGACCGGGTGAGCCGGAGTGCCCGGACCACCCCGGCCTGGTGGCGAGCAATGAACACGGCTGCGAGAACCGCTGGCAGGCACGCTGGCGCGACAGGGGCGGCCGGCAGCGAGCCAGGAACTTCGCAAAGAACAAGAAGACGGCGGCAGTTGCCTTCCAGCGGAGCCAGCGGGCCGCCGTGGAAGAAGGGCGGGACCCCTTCCCGCACCGGGGCCGGAACACCGCGAGCACGACACCGACCATCACCGAGTACGTGGAAACGTTCCTCTCACGCCACGAAGGACGCGAAGGAACCGTCGAGTCCTACGGCTACCGGCTGCGGGGTCATGTGGTTCCGGCGCTCGGTACGCGCGCGGTCGGCGACGTGAAACGCGGGGAGTACCGCGACCTCTTCACCACGCTGAAGGCACAGGGGATGCCGGACGCCACCCGGTCCGGGGTGAAGAAGGCCCTCTCCGTCATGCTCTCCATGGCTGTGGAGGACGGCCACCTGGAAGGCAACCCCGTAGCCGGCATCCGGCTGCCGAAGGGGAGCGGGCGCAATGTGCGACTGACCTGGAAGCATGTCGTTGCCCTGGCCGAGGAGATCACCCCCCAGTACCGGATCATGATCTGGTACGGCTCCCTTCAAGCACTGCGCTCCATGGAAGCCGCCGGAGTGCGGTGCACGGATATGGAGACCCTTGCGGGAAAGCAGCTGGTCGAGGAGCAGCGACGGCGGGGCAAGGCGGCGCCGCTGAAGACGGAGGCCAGCCACGCACTGCTCGCCGTAGGGGCATTCCTTCGGGAGGAGTACGAGGCGCACCTCGCGCAGTGGCGCGCTCCGCTTTCGGGCGCGGCGCTCCGTAGGCGGGAACGCCGGGGGCTGGCGCCGATTCCCGAGGAGTTCGGCGACCTGGTCACCGTGACCCGGTTCTGGACCCCCGTGCGTGAGAACACGCTGTGCCGGGAGTTCGACCTGGCCAAGGAACGGGCCCGCGCCCGGGGCGTCATGGTGCCCAAGAACGCGACGTTCCGGGATCTGCGCCACTTCGCCGACGCCGTGCTGATGGCTTCCGGGTTGGAGCCCCGCAAGGTGCAGGCCCGCATGAGGCACGGCCGTATCGCCGAGACGCTGGACACCTACGGCTATTTGGTCTGGGAGGTCGACTGGGAGAACGCCCCTGCATCGTTCGAGGAGTTGTACGGCATCCCCGCACCGCCCGGTCTGCCGGACGCCGCCCTGGTTCCGTGGGCCGAGCGGAAACACCCGGACGCCGCCACCGTGCCGGACCCCCACGCCGGGCGGCACACGCCCAGCGGGGCGGCGTGACGGGGCACGCGGGGCCGCCCGGCGCGGTCGGGCACGCCCCGCCCCCACGCCCGTACCGCTGGACCCTGCATGGCCGCGCAAATCCGTGCACACGACGTGCATTGCAGTCTTCCCCATAGAGTGAACGCGCATGTCAGGGGCAGTATCAGCCGAGGCCCCCAGTGTCCCCGGCGTACAGCCCGACTCGTCTGCCGCTCTCCTTTTGGACCGGCGCCTGCCGCCGTGCCCGCTCGCGCCTCAGGACTGTCAGGGCCCTCAGGACTGTCAGGACCCTCAGGGCCCTCAGAACCTTCAGAACACCGAAAGCCCCGTAAGCGTCGTGAACCGGTCAAGGGCCGCCACCCCCGACACCGAATTGCCCCGCTCGTCCAGACCCGGGCTCCAGACGCAGAGCGTGCAGTGGCCGGGGACGACGGCGATGATGCCGCCGCCCACGCCGCTCTTGCCGGGCAGGCCCACGCGGTAGGCGAAGTCGCCCGCCGCGTCGTACGTGCCGCAGGTCAGCATGATCGCGTTGACCTGTTTCGACTGGCTGCTGCTCAGGAGGCGGGTGCCGTCGGCGCGGATGCCGTGGCGGGCCAGGAAGCCCGTGGCCAGGGCCAGGTCGGCGCAGGATGCCTCGACCGAGCACTGGCGGAAGTACTGGTTCAGGAGGACAGGGACCGGGTTGCCGATGTTTCCGTACGACGCCATGAAGTGGCCGAGCGCGGCGTTGCGGTCGCCGTGGGCGGACTCGGAGGCGGCGACGCGCTCGTTGATGGTGAGCTCGTCGTTGCCGCTCTCCGCGCGGAGGAATGCGAGGAGGGCTTCCGCCGCGTCGCCCGTCTGGGTCTGGAGGCGGTCGGTGACGACGAGCGCGCCCGCGTTGATGAAGGGATTGCGCGGGATGCCGTTCTCGTACTCCAGCTGCACCAGCGAGTTGAAGGGGTTGCCGGACGGCTCGCGGCCCACGTGTTCCCACAGGGCGTCGCCCTCGCGCGCCAGGTCGAGCGCGAGGGTGAAGACCTTGGTGATGGACTGCGCGGAGAACGGCTGCCGCCAGTCACCCACCCCGTACACCGTGCCGTCCGGCTCCGCGACGGCCATGCCGAACCGGCGTGGGTCGCACGCGGCGAGCGCCGGAATGTAGTCGGCGGGCCTGCCGCGCCCCGGCGTCTTCTCGATCTCGGCCGCGATGCGGTCGAGGACCGGCTGGAAGGTCAGGGACGAGGTCGTCATGATCGCCATTCTGGACTGCTCAGGGCCTGGGCGGCCGGGGGCGCGGGCGGGGTCAGGTGCCCTGTGAACCCGCGAGGACCTCGGGGCGGAGCAGTTCCGCCAGGCGCTCCGCAGGCAACAGGCCCTTCTCCAGGACGAGTTCGGCCACACCGCGCCCCGTGGCGAGCGCCTCCTTGGCGATGGCGGTGGCCGCCTCGTACCCGATGTGGGGATTGAGCGCGGTGACGAGGCCGATGGAGTTCTCGACCGCCGCGCGGAGTTCGTCCGTGTTGGCCGTGATTCCGGCTACGCACCGTTCGGCGAGCGTCAGGCAGGCGGCGCGCAGATGCGTGAGGCTCTCGGACAGGGAGTGCAGGATGATCGGCTCGAACGCGTTCAGCTGCAGCTGACCCGCCTCCGCCGCCATCGTGATGGTGACGTCGTTGCCGATCACCTCGAAGGCGACCTGGTTGACCACCTCGGGGATCACCGGGTTCACCTTGCCCGGCATGATGCTCGAACCGGCCTGCACCGGCGGCAGGTTGATCTCGTTCAGGCCCGCGCGCGGCCCGGACGACAGGAGGCGCAGGTCGTTGCAGCTCTTGGATAGCTTCACCGCGATCCGCTTCAGGACCCCGGACATCTGGACGAAGGCCCCGCAGTCCTGGGTCGCCTCGACCAGGTTCGCCGCCGTCACCAGCGGAAGTCCGGTGATGTGGGCGAGGTGCCCGCGCGCGGACTCCGCGTACCCCGCGGGCGCGTTGAGGCCGGTGCCGATCGCCGTCGCGCCCAGGTTGATCTCGTGGATCAGCTCGACGGCCTCGGCGAGCCTGCTGCGGTCCTCGTCGAGCATCACCGCGTACGCCGAGAACTCCTGCCCGAGCGTCATCGGCACGGCGTCCTGCAACTGCGTACGCCCCATCTTCAGGACGTCGCGGAACTCGACCGCCTTGGCCGAGAAGGCGTCCTCCAGCACGGCCATCGCCTGAAGCAGCTCGCGCACCGCGAAGACCGTGCCGATCTTGACGGCCGTCGGATAGACGTCGTTGGTCGACTGCCCGAGGTTGACGTCCTCGTTCGGGTGCAGGAACTCGTAGGCGCCCTTGGCGTGGCCGAGCAGCTCAAGGGCACGGTTGGCGACGACCTCGTTGGCGTTCATGTTCGTCGAGGTGCCCGCCCCGCCCTGGATGACGTCCACGACGAACTGGTCGTGCAGTTTGCCCTCGCGGATCTCCCGGCAGGCCTCGACGATGGCCGCCGCCTTGCGGGGCTCAAGGAGGCCGAGCTCCTCGTTGGCGAGTGCGGCGGCCTCCTTGACCGCGGCGAGCGCCTTGATGAGGTGGGGGTAGGCGGAGATCGGGGTCCCCGTGATGGGGAAGTTCTCCTTGGCGCGCAGGGAGTGGACACCCCAGTACGCCTCGGCGGGGATGTCACGGTGGCCGAGCAGGTCGTGCTCGCTGCGGACGGTCATGGTGGTGCGGCTTCCTTCTGGGGTGGGGACCTTGTACGTGGGGGAGCGGGGGTCGCAGGGGTGGGTGCGTCAGGTGTACGACGCCGGCGCGAGCGGTTCCAGCGCCCGCGCCGGGCGGATGCTCCCGACCACCGCCCCGCCCCCGAGCAGCGGCGCGTCGCCGAACCCCGCGAGTGCGGCGGGATCGACCCCGCAGCGCGCGAGCGCCGCCGCGGTCACCGGCAGGCGTGCCCGGTCCGCTCCGTCGGCGATCTTCACGGCGATGGCCCGGCCGTCCGGCAGGGCCGCGACCTGCACTCCTTCGAAGCCGTCCTTGGCGAGCAGCCCCGGCACGGCCCGCATCAGGGCCGCGACGTCGCGGCCGGAGCCCGACGCCATCTCGGCGTGCTCGCGCATCGCGTCGGCCACCCGTGCCTCGGGGGTGCCGGGGGTCGCCGTGGTGATCCTGGCCGCGGCGCGCGCCAGGCCGTGCAGGGAGATGGAGAACAGGGGTGCGCCGCAGCCGTCGACCGTCACGTGGGCCACGGCCTGCCCGGTGAGCTCCTCGACGGTCCGCGCGATCGCCCGCTGCAGCGGATGCGCGGGGTCGAGGATGCCGTCGAGCGACCAGCCGTTGAGCCGCGCCGTGTACAGCATCGCCGCGTGCTTGCCCGAGCAGTTCTGCGCGAGCCGTGACGGCATCCGTCCGGCGCGGATCCAGTCGTCCCGTACGACCGGGTCGAAGGGCAGGTCCGCGACATTGCGCAGGTCGTCCTCGACGAGCCCGGCCAGCTCCAGGATCCGCCGGGTCCCGGCGAGGTGCCGTTCCTCGCCGGAGTGGCTCGCCGCGGTCAGCGCGAGCAGCTCGCCGTCGAGCGGGAGACCGGCCCGCAGCAGCGCCACGGCCTGCACCGGCTTCAGCGCCGAACGAGGAAAGAAGGCCGCCTCGATGTCACCGATCTGGAGCTGCACGCTCCCGTCGGCGGCCAGCACGATCACGGATCCGTAGTGGATGCCTTCGATGACACCGCCGCGTACGAGACGGGCGACGGGCGCGTGCAGCGGTTCCCGCACGGCGGGCGCGGCGGCGAGTGAACTTCCGTACGCAGCAGTGGTGTTGAGGGTCTTCACGCGTCCGCTCCGGACTTCCGTACGGCCGACACCCGGCCGCGTACGCAGTACCACCCGGCCACCAGCGCCGCCGCGATCAGCGGCAGGCACAGCACGGTCGTGCGTCCGGCGCCCCCGTCGGCGTACATCAGGACCAGCACGGACACCAGGAAGAAGAGGGTGACGAGCTGGGTCCAGGGTGAGCCCGGAAGGCGGTAATCGGGGCGCTCGATGGCGCCCTCCTCCGTCTTTCGCCAGAACTGGAGATGGCAGAGCATGATCATGCCCCAGGTGGCGAGGATGCCAAGGGCCGCGAAGTTCAGGACGATCTCGAACGCGTCGGCGGGGACCACGAAGTTGAGCCCGACGCCGAGCACACAGATGCCGCTGGTCAGCAGGATTCCGCCGTACGGGACCTGGCTGCGGCTCATGACCCCGGTGAACCGGGGCGCGGAGCCGGACATCGCCATGGAGCGCAGGATGCGGCCGGTGGAGTAGAGGCCGGAGTTCAGCGACGACATGGCCGCGGTGAGCACCACGAGGTTCATCACGCCGCCGGCCGCCGGGATGCCGATGTTGGAGAGCACGGTGACGAAGGGGCTCTCGCCGGAGGTGTACTTGTTCCAGGGCAGCAGCATGGAGAGCAGCAGCACGGAGCCGACGTAGAAGAGACCGACGCGCCACATGATGGAGTTGATGGCCTTCGGCATGATCTTCTCGGGGTTCTCGGTCTCGCCCGCCGCGACGCCGACCAGCTCGACGGACGCGTACGCGAAGACGACGCCCTGGATGATCAGGAGCATCGGCAGCAGGCCGCTCGGGAAGATGCCGCCGTTGTCGGAGATCAGGGACGGGCCGGGGGAGTGGCCGTCCACGGGATGCTGGGTGACGAGCAGGAAGATCCCGATCAGCATGAAGATGACCAGTGCGCTGACCTTGACGATCGCGAACCAGAACTCCAGCTCCCCGAAGATCTTCACGGAGATGAGGTTCACCGTGAGGACGACGGCGAGCGCGATGAGGGCGATCACCCACTGCGGGATGTCGGAGAACATGCCCCAGTAGTGGGTGTAGGTGGCGACCGCGGTGATGTCGGCGATCCCGGTGGTCGCCCAGTTCAGGAAGTACATCCAGCCCGCCGTGTAGGCGCCCTTCTCGCCGAGGAACTCCCTGGCGTACGAGACGAAGGCGCCGGACGAGGGCCGGTACAGGACGAGTTCGCCAAGGGCCCGCACGACCAGGAAGGCGAAGGCGCCGCAGACGGCGTACGCGATGAACAGCGAGGGACCGGCCTCGGCGAGGCGGCCGCCGGCCCCGAGGAAGAGTCCCGTGCCGATCGCGCCGCCGATGGCGATCATGTTGACGTGCCGGGACTTCAGGGACTTGCTGTACCCAGCGTCCCCGGCGTCGACGTGAGCCGCCGGTTTCCGTATGTGCGACGGGTCTTCGAGGGACTGTTCGCTCACGCCTGGTGTCCGCCTTCCGGTGGGGCGTCCGTGCGCTCGGGGCGCACGATCGCGGTGAGGGTCGTCTCGACGCGGTCGAGGTGGTGCGCCATGGCCTCGGCCGCGTCGTGCGAGCTGCCGTCGACGAGCGCCTCGACGATGGCGCGGTGCTCGCGGTTGGACTGCTCGCGGCGGTCGCCGAGTTCGTTGAGGAACGCGGACTGGCGGGCCAGCGCGTCCCGGATCTCCTCGATCACGCGGCGGAAGACCGGGTTCTGGGCGGCCTGTGCGACGGCGAGGTGGAAGACCGTGTCCATGGCCACCCACGCGGTGGTGTCGGTCTCGCGCTCCATCCGCTCCAGGAGGTGGGTGAGGTGGTCGAGGTCCTCGGACGTACGGCGTGTGGCGGCGTAGCCCGTCATGGGGATCTCGACGTGCCGCCGGACCTCCAGGAGGTCGCTGGCCGCGTAGTCGCCGAAGGTGGGGTCCTCGACGGTCCCGTTCGACAGGACGAAGGTGCCCTTGCCGGTCCGGGAGACGGTGAGGCCCATCGTCTGCAGGGCCCGCAGGGCTTCCCGCAGCACGGGCCTGCTGACCTCCAGGCGACGGCAGAGCTCCGCCTCGGAGGGGAGCTTGTCGCCTACGGCGTAGTCGCCGCGCTCGATGGCGCTGCGCAGATGACCGAGCACCGCTTCCATGGCGCTGACGCGCCGGGGTGCCGGGTCACCTGTCTGGCTGTCTGACAGGTTCACGGGGGTGATCCTGCGGGGGGACGGGAGGGGCTGTCAAGGGTCCGGGGGAGGGCGGGGCCGGTGGGGGACGTGAGCCGGGGACGGCTGAATTTGGCCGTAGCATGTCAAGAATCATGGGGGTGTGTCTTGCCACCTCAAGGGGCCCATGCCTCAATGAGCAGCGATGCGGAAGGCTGACTGGCCGTCAGTTTCCGTGCTCAATTCCCCCCGCAATCCCCCCACTTGAAGGCAGGACACCCCCATGAGGCATGGCAATGGTGCAATCGGCGGGCAGGGCAGATTCGGCGCCCGCAGGCTCGGTGCCGGGTCGGCGCTCGGCGTCGGTCTGGTCGCCCTGGGCGCGATGGTGATGGCGCCCGCCGCCACCGCGGTGACCCCCGACACCGCGACCATCTCGTTCGACTGCGGCTCGTACGGCTCGGGCTCGGCGACGCTCAAGGCCACCCAGGACGGGACCGCCGCGACCATCAGCGTCTCCACGTCGGCGATCACCGCCCCCATCGACATCGCCGCGGGCTCGGTCGACTCGACGCTCACGCTCACCAAGAACGGCTCCGGCACCGCCACCTTCACCGGCAGCTCCAACCCGGCCATACCCGCCGGCGGAGAGGTCTCCACCGGACCGCTCGACGGGACCGTCGCCACCGGCGACAGCCTGGAGGGCAAGTCGCTGCAGGTCGTGGTCCTCGGGATCAGCGTGACCTGCAACGCCACGTCGGCACAGGCACCCGGGCCGTTCGTCTTCTGAGCGGCTTGAGGGCCTTGAGGGCCTTGAGGTTCTTGAGGGGCGGTGGCGCTCAGCCTTCCTGAGCGGCACCGCCCCTTTCGCCCGCCTCCCCCGCGAGCGGACGCCAGTACTGGTCCTTGCCCTCGTCCCGTACGACATAGCCCAGACCCTGCATCGTCTCGGCGAGGTCCCGGACATCGTCCCCTGACTTGTTCTTCAGTGCCGCCTTCCGCGCCGCGAGCACCGCGTGACCCTCGGCGGGCAGGCCGGGAGCGCCGGGGATCCAGCGGCGGAACAGGGGCGCGTGCGGGTCGGTGTCCCGCCACGGGTAGCCGTGCGAGCCGAGCGCCCTGGCCAGGGCCGGTGCCGCCGTCTTGTGGACGCCGCGCGTGAACTGGCGTGACGTCTCGTCGAGCACCACCAGTTCCTTGCCGTCCAGGAAGACCGCCGAGACGCGCTCGCGTCCGATCGTCCGCGTGCGGTTGTGCTGCTCGGCCGCGAGCTCCTGGTCGGTCAGCCTCAGCTTCAGGGTCTCCTCGATCTCCGTGACGGCGAGCAGCAGCCCGGCCACCAGGCCGACGCCCGCCGCGACCCCCGCCTGCCACGGCTTGTCCAGCGTGCCGACGAACGTGATGCCGTCCCGCCAGGGCAGCACCGGCGACCGGCTCAGCCACCGGGCAAGGGGCGGCAGGCCGATGCCGAGCAGGAGGCCGAGGACCGGCATGCCGATGAGTACGGTCAGCAGGTCACCGCGCGGGTATCCGAGCACCGTCGTCCGGTCCTTGTGGAGCGAGACGGGGCCGAGGCTCTCTTCGCTGGTCATGTCCTCGACGCTAGGCGGGCAGGAGGTCGCGGGGGAGCGGCCGAAAGTCGATGGACGGCAGACTTCGGTCGGTGTCGCGAGGCCGCGCGCCCCCCAACGCGAGGCCGCGCGCCCCCAAATCACGTTGCCGCCGCCCCACCCGCCCTCTACCGTCCCGATCATGCTGCCCACCGTGGACACCGACGAGCAATGGGACGCCGTCGTCCCCGACGAGGCCCTCATGCGGCCCGGAGTCGAGGACCTCTGCGACAGGCTCGGCCTCGCCGGGGCCTCGCTCGACCGGTTCACGGAGGGGACACAGCCCGTCTACGCCGTCGGCGACGACCTCGTGCTGAAGCTCTTTCCCGGCGCCGCGGCCGACGACGGGCTCGTCGAGGCGCGGGTGTTGAGCCATCTTCAGGGGCGGCTGCCCGTGCCCACACCGCGGGTGCACGCGTCCGGGGCGTACGAGAACGGCTGGCGCTACGTGCTGATGTCCCGGCTGCCCGGCGAAGACCTCGCCGCCGCCTGGCCGCGCATCCCGCGGGCCGACCGGGAGCGCCTGGTCACCGAGGCCGGTGAGGCGCTCGCCGCGCTGCACGCCCTTGACCCCGGGCCGCTCGCCGACGTGCTCGGCCCCGGTGACTGGGGAGCGTTCCTCGGCAGGCAGCGCGCCGGGGCCGTCCGGCGGCAGCGGGAGCGCGGGCTGCCGGAGAGCTGGCTGGAGCAGATCCCCGGATTCCTGGACGCCGTGCCGCCGCGTGCCGATGCGCCCCAGGTCCTCCTGCACACCGAGTTCATGCGGCAGCATCTGCTGGCCGCTCCCGGCGACGACGGGCGGCTCGCGCTCACCGGGCTCTTCGACTTCGAGCCCGCCATGATCGGGGACAGGGCGTACGACTTCGTGGGCGTCGGCCTCTTCGTCACGCGCGCGGAGCCGGGGCTGCTCGGCCGCTTCATGCGGGCCTACGGGCGGACCTTCGAGCCACGTGAACTCCTCGCCCACACCCTGCTGCACGTCTACAGCAACCTGCCCTGGTACCTGCGGGAACTGCCCGCACCACCGGAGCCGACGCTCGACGCGCTGGCCGATGCCTGGTTCGACACCGACGGCGGCTGAGGAAGCGTCAACTCGCTTCTAAGGCTCAAGGCTCAAGTGACCGGGTCCCCCGGCGTCGCCGGGCTCTGCTGCTCGCGTACGTTCCTCGTCCGCGAGCCCACCGACACCAGCGCCCCGACGGCCGTGCCCGCCAGGGCCGCAGGCACCATCCAGTTGCGGTTGAAGGAGTGGCCGAGCGCGCTGTCGGCCGAGTAGGCGCCGGGTCCCGTGATGGCGAGGGCGGCGGAGACCAGGCCGAGGAACGCTGGGTACTCGTAGCCGCCGCCCTGGCTGAAGAAGCCGTTGGGGGCGTGCACCGCGGTCGCCCCGGCCATGGCACCCGCCGCCGCCGAACCGGCGGCAGGGGTCGCGAGGCCGAGCGCGAGGAGGGTGCCGCCGCCCGCCTCGGCGAGCCCGGCGATGACCGCGTTCGCCTTGCCGGGCTGGAAGCCGATGGACTCCATGAAGGCGCCGGTGCCCTCGATGCCGTGCCCGCCGAACCAGCCGAAGAGCTTCTGGGCGCCGTGGGCGGCGAGGACTCCGCCGGTCGTGACGCGGAGCAGGAGCAGGCCGAAGTCGCGGCGGTCGAAGCAGGAACTGGTCATGGCGCTCTCTCCTGAGGTGGGCGGGCGTGTCCCCCCACCGTCCGCCAGAGCCGCGTCGCGCACCCGGCCCGATCGGCCGTACGGGTGACCCCGTCCGGTGGCGGTGCGGGGCGGCCGATGTGACCGTGGGTGCATGAGCATTCAGGTAAACAGGCTCGCCGACCCGACGGTCCGGGCCTTCGTCACCGCCGTGAACTCCCACGACCAGGCCGCCTTCCAGGCCGTCCTCACACCCGACGCGACCATGTCCGACGACGGCACGGACCGGGACATCGCCGAGTGGACGGAGCGCGAGGTCTTCTCCTCGCACGGCCACATGGACGTGGAGAACGAGTCGGACGGCGGGCGCGTGCTGATCGTCACGTACCGCAACGACACGTGGGGGGAGATGCGCACGAAGTGGCGGTTCACCGTCGACGGCGGGAAGGTCTCCCGGTTCGAGACGGGCCAGGCCTGAGGCAGGGACGGGCCAGGCCTGAAGCAGTGTCGGGCCAGGCCTGAAGCGGCACCGAGTGACGCGTTCCGCGTGAGGGCTTGCCTTCGCATGCACTTCAACTCCTAGCGTCCGTGGGCATGGAGACGACGCGTACGACACGTACGGCACACATGGCACGCAGGACACTGGGGCGCAGCGGCATCGAGGTCAGCGCGCTCGGCCTCGGCTGCTGGGCCATCGGCGGCGAGTGGTCGGGGCCCGACGGGCAGCCGTACGGCTGGGGTGCGGTCGACGACGAGGAGTCGGTGCGGGCGATCCGGAGGGCCGTCGACCTCGGCGTGAACTTCTTCGACACCGCGGACAACTACGGGACCGGGCACAGCGAGCGCATCCTCGGGCGTGCTCTCGGCGCGCGGCGGGACGACGTCGTCATCGCCACGAAGTGGGGAAACCTCTTCGACGAGGAGACGCGGACCGCGGTCGGTGGCGCCGATGACTCGGTGGCGTACGCGCGCCGCGCGCTGACCGCCTCGCTGAAGCGGCTCGGCACGGACCACGTCGACCTCTACCAGCTGCACATCGGCGACGCGGACCCGGAGCGTGCCGCGCAACTCCGTGATGCCTGCGAGGAGTTCGTGCGGGAGGGGCTGATCAGGGCGTACGGGTGGAGTACGGACGATCCGGCCCGCGCGGCACTCTTCGCCGAGGGGCCGCACTGCGCGGCGGTCCAGCACCGCTGCAACGTGCTGCAGGACGCGCCGCGGATGCTGGCGCTGTGCGCGGAGCTCGGGCTCGCGAGTGTGCTGCGGAGTCCGCTGGCGATGGGGCTGCTGACCGGGAAGTTCGGCGGCGGGCGTGTGCCGCGGGCCGGTGACATCCGCAGCGCGCCGCCCGCCTGGCTGCCGGGCTTCGGCACGGGCGGGGGCGCGGATCCCGAGTGGCTCGGGCGGGTGGACGCGGTGCGCTCGGTGCTGACCGGCGGCGGGCGGACCCTCGCTCAGGGCGCGCTCGCCTGGCTCTGGGCGCGGAGCCCGCTTGCGGTGCCCGTTCCGGGCTTCCGGACGGTGGCGCAGGTCGAGGAGAACGTGGGGGCGCTGGAGTACGGGGCGCTGACCGAGGGGGAGTTGGGGGAGGTCGAGCGGATCCTGGGGGAGACGCGCGGGGCGTAGGGGGACCTGCCGACCTGCCCCTTGAGCCGCGCTTGGTCAGAGGGCTGATCCGTACCTGACCAGCCCTCTGGCCAGCCCTCTGATCCGGCCCCTGATCCGCACGCACGTCGCAGGGCAACCGTTCCGCGGCCCCGGCCTCCCCGCGGCTCCCCGGCGCGGCCCCCACCGGCCGTCACGGAGCGGCTGCCCTGCACCCCTCCCCTTCAGAGTGGCAAGTGGGCCCTCAGTGGCAGCTCTTGTATCCGGGGTTGCTGTTCGTCCAGGAGCAGGAGTCCTTGAGCGAGCCGCTCGGCTTGATCAGGCGGGCCTTGTCGCTGGTGTTGTTCCAGACGTACGAACCGCGGCCCCAGTAGCGGACGCCGGAGGCGTTCGTGCCCTTGCCCGTGCGGACCTTGACGGTCTTGCCGGAGCCGATCTTGTAGCTGCCGAAGGTGTACGTGTAGCCGGTGTTGTCCTTCAGCTTGTAGCCCTTGAGCTGGATCGCCGAGCCGGAGTTGTTGTGGATGTTCACCCACTCCGCGTTCAGCGAGGAGTTGGACCGGGTGTCGCTGCCCGGGCTGTCGAACTGGATGTACCCGAGGTGCAGTCCGCCCTGGTGCGCGGCCGCGGTCGCGGGGGACGCGGCGAGCAGCGAGACCGAGAGGGCGGAGGCCGCGAGGACGGCCGGGACCGCGGAACGTATGCGCAAGGTGTGCTCCATGTGTGCTGTGCATGTGGAGTTCTCGTGGAGGGCATGCTGAGCATACGGGGCGCGATGTGCGTAATTGGCGCGGTACTTCCTATTCCGTTTGTGAGGATGTTGGCCGACCGTGAGGGGTGGGTCACGGTCGGCCACGAAGAGGCGCCTGCGGCTGACCGGCTAACCCCGCCCGACGAACGGCATGTTCGTCGCGAGCACCGTCGCGAACTGCACGTTCGCCTCGAGCGGCAGCTCCGCCATGTGGCGCACGGTCCGCGCGACGTCGGAGACGTCCATCACCGGCTCGGGCGCCAACTCCCCGTTCGCCTGAAGGATTCCGGCCTGCATCCGCTCGGTCATGTCGGTCGCCGCGTTGCCGATGTCGATCTGGCCGCAGGCGATCCGGTAGGGGCGGCCGTCCAGGGAGAGGGACTTCGTCAGGCCGGTCAGTGCGTGCTTCGTCGCCGTGTACGCGACGGAGTGCGGGCGCGGTACGTGCGCGGAGATGGAGCCGTTGTTGATGATCCGGCCGCCCTGCGGGTCCTGCTCCTTCATCTGACGGAAGGCCGCCTGCGCGCACAGGAAGGCGCCGTTGAGGTTCGTGTCGACGACGTGCCGCCACGCGTCGTACTCCAGCTCCTCGACGGGCACGCCGCCGGGGCCGAACGTACCGGCGTTGTTGAAGAGGAGGTCGAGACGGCCGAAGCGCTCGCGCACGGCCGCGAAGAGCGCGGCCACGTCCTTTGGCCGCGACACGTCGGTGGGGAGACAGAAGGCGTCGGTCTCGGCCGGGGCGTTCACCTCGGCGGGTCCCTCGGCGTGCGGGACGGGCCGCACCGCGGCGCCCTCCGACACACCCGCGGCGATCGCCGCCGTCTCCTCCAGCGTCTTGATCCGGCGCCCCGCGAGGGCCACGGACCAGCCGGCCCGCAGCAGTTCCACCGCCACGGACCTGCCGATTCCGGAGCCCGCTCCGGTCACCACGGCGATCCTCGTCTGTTCGGTCGGATGCCCAGTTAGCTCTGCGTTCATGGCCCCGCAGCGTACGGGAGGCCCGTCCACGCGGACATCATCCGCCCGCCATGCGGCTGTTGTGTACGCGACAGTCGGGCGTCGTCCCTCGCCACTTGCATGCCCGTGACACCAATCGTCAGGGGAGGGCCACATGACATCCGCAGGCCAGCAGGACGCAGCCGAACTCCGCGCAGCCGCCGCCCACTTGGGCCGCCGTCGTTTCCTCACCGTCACGGGTGCCGCGGCCGCGCTCGCCTTCGCCACCAACCTGCCGACGGCGGGTGCGGCGAGCGCCGCGGAGCTGGACGCGCGGAAGATCGCCGACAATCCGTTCACGCTCGGTGTGGCGTCCGGCGACCCGCAGCCCGCCTCGGTCCTGCTCTGGACCCGCCTCGCCCCGGCCCCGTACGAACCGGGCAACGGTCTGCCGGACGAGCGCGTCACCGTCCAGTGGGAGCTCGCCCACGACGCCCGCTTCCGCCGGGTGGCCAGACGCGGTTCGGTGACCGCCCACCCCGAGTTCAACCACTCCGTGCACGTCGAGGTGGGACACCTCGACGCCGCGCGGACCTACTACTTCCGCTTCAAGACGGGGAAGTGGATCAGCGAGACGGGCCGCACCCGCACCGCTCCCGCGGCCGGCAGCAAGGTGAGCTCCCTGACGCTCGCCGCGGTGTCCTGCCAGGCCTACCACGACGGCTACTTCACCGCGTACAAACACCTGGCCGACGACGACGTCGACGTGGTCTTCCACCTCGGCGACTACCTCTACGAGTACGCGGTGAACGCGGTCGGCGGCAACCGCAACTACACCGACCGCACCCTGCCCGCCCTCTTCAACCGCGAGACGCAGACGCTGGAGGACTACCGCCTGCGGTACGCCCTCTACAAGTCCGACCCCGACCTGCGCGCCGCGCACGCCGCGCACCCCTTCGTCGTCACCTGGGACGACCACGAGGCCGAGAACAACTACGCGGGCGACCTCGACGAGAACGGCAACCCGCCCGCCGAGTTCCTGGTCCGCCGCGCCGCCGCCTACCGCGCCTACTGGGAGAACCAGCCGCTGCGCAGCCCCCAGCGCCCCCAGGGCCCGGACCTGCAGCTCTACCGCCGCCTCCAGTGGGGCAGGCTCGCGCAGTTCGACATCCTGGACACCCGGCAGTACCGCTCCGACCAGGCCTACGGCGACGGCTCCCACGTCCCGGGCCCCGAGTCCACCGACCCCAAGCGCACCCTCACCGGGGCCACCCAGGAGCGCTGGCTCACGGACGGCTGGCGCCGCTCGCGGGCGCTGTGGAACGTCGTGCCGCAGCAAGTCACCTTCTCCCAGCGCAAGCTGGACCTCAACGCGGTGGCGAAGGTCAGCATGGACGCGTGGGACGGCTACACCGCGTCGCGCGAGCGGGTCCTCGCGGGTGCGAAGTCGGCCGGGATCGAGAACCTGATGGTGCTCACGGGCGACGTGCACGTCGGGTACGCCTTCGACATCAAGGACGACTTCGACGACCAGGCGTCCAGGACCGTCGGCACCGAGATCGTCGCCACGTCCATCGCGAGCGGCAAGGACGGCGCCGACAAGCCCGCGAACTGGGAGACCTACACCAAGGCCAACCCGCACATGAAGTTCTACAACGGGCGCCGCGGCTACGTGACCGTGGACCTGGGCCAGGATTCCGCGCGCGCCGACTTCAAGACGGTGTCGGCCGTCTCGAAGCCGGGGGCGCCGATCACCACGGCGGCGTCGTTCGTGACGGAGGCGGGCAACCCCGGCCTCGAACCCGCGTAACCGCAGGACGTGCAGGACGCGCGGGGTGTGCTCACTCGCCCGGGTAGCGCACCCCGATCCGCTCCCGCACCGCGTCCAGGGTCCGCATCACCGCGAGGGTGCCGTCGAGGGGGACGAGGGGGGACTCGGTGTCGCCCGCGCGCAGCCGGTGCATGACCTCGGCGGCCTCGTGCTTGAGGCTGTCGCGGGGGCCGTGCTCGGGGGCGGCGGTGAACTCCTCGGGGTCGCGGCCGTCGCGGTGCAGGACGAAGCGGTCCGGGAAGAAGAAGCCGTTCGGGACGTCGATGCGGCCCCTCGAACCGGTGACGGAGGCGGTGACGGGGGTGCCCGCGTTGATGGAGCAGTGCAACAGAGCGTGAGCACCGCTCTCCCACGAGAGCAGCATTCCGGTCTGGAGATCGACGCCCTCGTCCGAGAGCATCGCTCTCGCGGTCACCTCCGAAGGCTCCCCGAGCAGCAGCTGCGCGAACGACACCGGGTACACCCCGAGATCGAGCAGCGAGCCACCGCCCTGCGCCGGGTCGCGCAGACGGTGCGCGGGCGGGAAGGGCCCGGCGAGACCGAAGTCGGCCTGCACGGTCCGCACCTCGCCGATCGCCCCGTCGTCGATCAGCGCCTTCAGCCGCCTGACCAGCGGATGGCAGTACATCCACATGGCCTCCATCAGGAAAAGGCCCCGCTGCCGGGCGAGCGTCACCAGCTCCCGCGCCTCGCGCGCGTTCAGCGCGAACGCCTTCTCGCAGAGCACCGCGCGGCCCGCGTCCAGGCACAGCCCCGCCGCGGCCCGGTGCGAGGCGTGCGGCGTCGCCACGTACACGACGTCGACGTCCTTGTCCTCGGCGAGCGCGCCCCACTCCCCGTACGCGCGCGGTATCCCGAACCGCTCGGCGAACGCCTTCGCCGACGCGTCGGTCCGCGACGCCACCGCGACGACCTCCGCGTCCGGCATGTCGAGCAGATTCGCCGTGAACGACGCGGCGATCCCGCCCGTGGCGAGGATGCCCCAGCGCACGGGCTCACGGTTGTCTTCCACCACTGGGGCCCCTGTCCGTACCGCGGAGTACCGCGGAAATGGTCTCAACCAGCACAGCTGAGCTGAGAGCATAGGTAATCGCACGCCTAATCGGGAGGGAATCCGTATGCCGGAGCACGGCAGCCGCACCACGAGGGGGTCCGAAGCCCCCCTCATACGGCAGTCCAGGACGTCGGAACCGGGCCCCGCCACCGCCCCCGCCGCTCCGGCCCGCACCGCCCAGCGCCGCACGGGCCTGCTCGTCACGCTCGTCCTCGGCGGACTCACCGCGGTCCCGCCGCTCTCCATGGACATGTACCTGCCGGCGCTCCCGGAGGTCACCCGCTCCCTTCACACGTCCGCCGCGACCGCGCAGCTGACCCTCACCGCCTGCCTCACCGGCATGGCGCTCGGGCAGCTCGTCGTGGGGCCGATGAGCGACAAGTGGGGGCGGCGCAGACCGCTCCTCATCGGGCTCCTCATCTACATCCTCGCCACCGCGATCTGCGCGTTCGCGCCCACCGTCGAACTCCTCGTCGGCTTCCGCCTGTTGCAGGGCCTGGCGGGCGCCGCGGGCATCGTCATCGCCCGCGCCGTCGTCCGCGATCTCTACGACGGCGTGGAGATGGCCCGCTTCTTCTCCACGCTCATGCTGATCTCCGGGGTCGCCCCGGTCGTCGCGCCCCTCATCGGCGGCCAGGTCCTGCGCCTCACCGACTGGCACGGCATCTTCGCCGTGCTCACGGTGATCGGCATCGTCCTGACGGCGGTGGTCTGGCGGAGCCTGCCCGAGACGCTCGCCCCGCAGAAGCGGCACAGCGGCGGCACCGTCGAGGCGCTGCGCACCATGAAGTCGCTCCTCGCCGACCGCGTCTTCACCGGTTACATGATCGCGGGCGGCTTCGCCTTCGCCGCGCTGTTCGCGTACATCTCCGCGTCGCCGTTCGTCATCCAGGAGATCTACGGGGCGTCCCCGCAGACCTTCAGCCTGCTGTTCGGTGTGAACTCCGTCGGCCTGATCGTCGTCGGCCAGATCAACGGCAAGCTCCTCGTCGGCCGGGTCAGCCTCGACAAGGCGCTGGCCTTCGGCCTGACGGTCATCGTGCTCGCCGCCACCGCGCTGCTCCTGATGACCTCGGGCGTCTTCGGCGACGTCGGCCTTTTCCCCGTCGCCGCCGGGCTCTTCGTCCTGATGTCGGCGATGGGCCTCGCGATGCCCAACACCAACGCCCTCGCCCTGATGCGCACGCCGCACGCCGCGGGCTCCGCGTCGGCGCTGCTCGGCACGTCCTCCTTCCTCGTCGGCGCGATCGCCTCGCCGCTCGTGGGCATCGCGGGAGAGGCCACGGCCGTCCCGATGGCCGTCGTCCAGCTCGCCTGCGGTCTGGCGGCCATCGGCTGCTTCGTGGGACTGTGCCGCCCCTGGCAGCACTCGGCCAGGCCGACTCGGGAGGGGACGGACCACTGACCGCGCCACGCCTGCTGCGCGCCGGGACGCCGGACCGTGCGGGGCTCGACACGGACGAGATGGCCCACCTCGTACGCGAGGTGCGCGCGCTGACGCGCGGCGAGCGGCCCTGGTGCTCCGGCGCCGTCGTGATCGCCGGACGCGGGCCGGTGATCGCCGTGGAGGAGGCGGTGGGCCGCGCGGTGCGCTACGCCGCGTACGACCCCGAGATGGACGCGGGCGTCGAACTGCCGCCCGCGGAGCAGGTGTTGACCCGCACCGGCACGCCCTTCGACCTGGCCTCGCTGACCAAGCTGTTCACGACGGTCGCCGCGATGCAGCAGCTGGAGCGCGGCACGCTCGGCATCGACGCGCTGGTCTCGGCGTACGTCCCCGAGTTCAGGGCGGCGGCCGAGCACGGCATCACGGTGCGCCAGCTGCTCACGCACACCTCGGGGCTTCGCCCCGAACTCCCGCTGTACGACTGCCCGGACGACGCGGCGCGCCTCGCCGCGCTGCGGGCCGAGGCCCCCTCAGGACCGCCGGGCGACCACCTCTACTCCGACCTGAACATGCTGCTCCTCCAGCACGTCCTGGAGCGCCTCACGCGCCGCCCCCTCGACGTCCTGATCCGCGAGGGCATCACCCGGCCGCTCGGCATGGCGGCCACCTCCTTCGGGCCGCGCCCGGACGCCGCGGCCACCGAGGACCAGCGCAGGCCCTGGGCCAAGGCCGACCGGGGGATGCTGCGGGGCGAGGTGCACGACGAGAACGCCTGGGCGCTGGGCGGCGTCGCGGGCCACGCCGGGCTCTTCTCCACCGCACGCGACCTCGCGGTCTTCTGCCGCGCGCTGCTCTGCGGCGGCTCGTACGGCCCGGCGCGCATCCTCGGCCCGGACTTCGTGGAGCTGATGCTGACGCCGCCGGGGCTCGGCTTCGCCCTCGACCAGGCGTGGTTCATGGGGAGTCTCGCGGGGCGCGGCGCGGCGGGGCACACGGGGTTCACCGGGACGTCGCTGGTCATGGACCCCGCCACGGACACGTTCCTGATCCTCCTGGCGAACACGGTGCATCCTTGCCGTAGGCGTGCCGACAGCGGACCCCGGGCTCGGGCCGCCAGCCGCCTGGCCCGCGCGGCCCGCTGAGCGCGGGGCTCCGCGGGGGGCGTCGTTCACCCGCGGGCCGGTGGGGGCTTGGCGCGCAGTTCCCCGCGCCCCTTACGGGGCCCGCAGCCGCGCCCTCGCCCGCCGGGTGGCCCGTAGAATCACGGGGTGAACGCCCCGATTTCCCCGGCCTCCCCGGCCGAGACCCTGCGCAGCGCCCTCGCGGGGCTCCTCGACGGGCTTCCGCCCAAGCAGGCCACGCAAGCCGTCGACCGGCTGATCGCCAACTACCGGGGCCGTACCCCGACCGACGCGCCGATCCTGCGCGACCGCGCGGACGTCGCCGCGTACGCCGCGTACCGCATGCCCGCGACCTTCGAGGCGGTGCGTTCCGCGCTCGGTGCCCTCGCGGACGCGGCGCCCGCGGGGTGGGCGCCCGGCAGCCATGTGGACGTCGGCGGCGGGACCGGCGCGGCGACCTGGGCGGTGAGCGCCACCTGGGACGGCGAGCGGCCCGTCACGGTCCTCGACTGGGCGGAGCCGGCCCTCGCGCTGGGGCGTGAACTGGCCGCCGCGAACCCGGTGTTGAAGGCCGCGCAGTGGCAGCGCTCTCGTATCGGATCGGCGCTCAGCATCGAGAGCACCGATCTCGTCACGGTGTCGTACGTCCTCAAGGAGCTGACGGAGGACGACCGGCGCTCGGTCGTGGACGCGGCGGCCGAAGCCGCCCAGGCCGTCGTCATCGTCGAGCCCGGCACCCCCGACGGCTACACGCGCGTCATTCAGGCGCGGGACCGCCTGATCGCCGCCGGCTTCCGGATCGCCGCACCCTGCCCGCACAGCTCCGCCTGCCCGATCGTGCCCGGCGAGGACTGGTGCCACTTCTCCGCCCGCGTCAGCCGCTCGTCCCTGCACCGGAAGGTCAAGGGCGGCTCACTGGCGTACGAGGACGAGAAGTTCAGCTATGTGGCGGCGGTCCGCTTCGACGCCGATCCGGCGGGTCAGCGCGTCGTGCGCAAGCCGCAGATCCGCAAGGGCCAGGTCCTGCTCGACCTGTGCGCCGCGGACGAGACGCTGCACCGCGAGACGGTGACCAAGCGCCACGGACCGCTGTACCGCGCGGCCCGTGACGCGGAGTGGGGCGACGCCTGGCCGCCCCACCAGGAGAGCTAGGGCCCAGGCCCTAGCCGCGCAGCTCCTGCGTGCAGCACTTCACGCTGCCGCCGCCCTTGAGCAGCTCGCCCAGGTCCATGCCGACGGGTTCGTAGCCACGCTCCCGCAGCGGCGCGAAGAGGCCGACCGCGGCCTGCGGGAGCAGCACGTGCAGGCCGTCCGAGACCGCGTTGAGCCCCAGCGCCACCGCGTCCGGCTCATCGGCGATCAGCGCGTCGGGGAAGAGGCGCCGCAGGACGGCCTGGCTGCCCGGCGAGAACGCGGGCGGGTAGTACATGACGTCGTCGGTCGCGTCGTCGAGCACCGCCAGCGCCGTGTCCAGGTGGTAGTAGCGGGGATCGACGAGGTCGAGTCCGAGCACCGGGCGGCCGAAGAACTCCTGCGCCTCCCCGTGCGACAGAGGGCTGGCCCGGAAGCCGCGTCCGGCCAGGACGTAGGAGGACGTGACGGCGAAGTCGCCCTCGCCCTCGTTGACGTGCGTGGGTTCGTGGAGGTCCGTGAAGCCGTGCTCCCGGAACCACTCCAGGTGGGCCAGGGCTTCGTCGCCGCGCTCGGGATAGGCGAACCGCGCGCCGAGCACGCGGCCCCCGATGACGGTCGCGCCGTTCGCGGCGAAGACCATGTCCGGCAGACCGGGGCGGGGGGTGAGCTCCTCGACGGTGTGGCCGAGCGAGCGGTAGCGGTCGCGCAGGTCCTCCCACTGGGCGACGGCCAGCGGGACGTCGACCGGTTTCGAGGGGTCCATCCAGGGGTTGATGGAGTACGTGACCTTGAAGTGTGCGGGTGAGCACATCAGATAGCGCCGGGGTGTGGCGCGACGAGGAAAACGACTCAACGAGGGCTCCTCACGTACCGCGGTGGTCAGTTACTGCCCATAGTGGGGCAGTTGCTGCCCATGGTGCGGTCTGAGGAGCCCTCGCGCTGTGATCTGAACGGGTGGTTCAGCGAGTGGTCCACCCGGGTCGGTGGATGGTCAGGACGCCAGCGGTGCCGTCGACGTCCCCGTCTCATGACTCGCCGTGTGCCGAGCGCCCTTCCTGGAGCTTGCGCAGCAGCTCGCGCTTCTGCGCCTGCGGGCTGAGCCCGCCGCCGACCTGGCCGCCGCGGCCCCCGCCGCGCATGGCCTTGCGGGAGAGGTTGGTGCGCGTACCGCCCACGCCCAGCATGTTTCCTGCTCCGCCTCGTGACATGTGCGTACCTCCGGATCGAGAGTTCCCCGCGAGACGTCTCGTCTCGCTTTCTCGATTACTGTGAACGAGACGGTTCGTCTTGTCAAGGGTTAATGAGACGGTACGTCTCGGCTCGTTCGCTGCTACATTCGACGGCATGGTCCAGAAAACCGCCCCTGACTCCAAGCGTCGCAGCGAGCGTTCGCGCCGCGCGATCTATGACGCCGCCCTCGAACTCGTCTCCGAGGTCGGCTACGCCAAGCTCACGATCGAGGCCATCGCCTCCCGTGCGGGCGTGGGCAAGCAGACGATCTACCGCTGGTGGCCCTCGAAGGGCGCCGTCCTGCTCGACGCCTTCCTCGACCTCGGCCACCAGGCGGGCGTGGAGGCCAGCGCCGCGGCGGGCCACGAGATCGAGCACGAGCTCCCGGACTCCGGAGACCTGGAGGCCGACCTCAAGTACGTCGTGCGGGCCACCATCGACGAGCTCAAGAACCCCAAGTACGACGCCCCTTACCGGGCGCTGGCCGCCGAGGGCATGCTCAACGACGAGATCAGCGCCGAGTACGTGGAGAAGCTCCTCGAACCCTCGCTCCAGCTCTACGTGAAGCGGCTGCGGATCGCCCAGGAGGCCGGCCAGGTCGCCCCCGAAGTGGACCCCCGCATCGCCCTGGAGCTGTGGACGGGCCCGATCGCCCAGCGCTGGCTGCAGCGCACGGGCCCGCTCACGCACGAGTACGGCGACAAGCTCGTCGAGTACGCGCTCCACGGCATCGCCCCGCGCTGATCACGCGGGGTCGACCGGCCACCGCTCCCGCAGGCCGGCGGCGCTCACGCCCTTCGCCGCCTTCACCGGCGTCCGCGCGAGCAGCCCCGGCGTGTCCGTGATCACGCCGTTGACGCCGAGCCGCAGCGCCCGGTCGCGCTGAGCCGGAGTCGTCACCGTGTGCGCCCACACCCGGGGGATCCCGGAGTCGACCGCGCGCAGCAGATCCACGTCGCGCGCCCTGTGGTCCACGTCCAGGACGTCCACGAACCCGGCCCACCGCGCGGGCCGGTCCGTGCGCATCTGCGCCTTGGAGCGCCACAGCTGCGCGAGCAGGCCCATCTGGTGGGCGCGGGATGCGACGCCGGGCTCGTTCGAGTTCACGAACACCGAGCGGGTCAGGCCCCGCGCGCGGATCAGCGAGCCGAGCGTCCGCAGGCTGCGCGGATCCTTCGCCTCCAGCATCAGCACGATCCGCCCGCCGAAGCGGTCGAGGACCTCGGCGACCGTCGGCGGCCGCTCGGAGCGCCAGGCGCCGGGCAGTCCCGCGCTCGGCCGCAGCCTCACCTGCCGCCACTGGCGCAGGGTGAGCGAGCGCACCGGGCCCTTGGAGGTCGTCGTGCGGTCCAGGGTCTCGTCGTGCAGGGCCACGAGCGTGCCGTCGCGCAGCATCCGCGTATCGACGTCGATGACCTGGGCCGTGCCGCGCGCGTAGGCGGCCACCAGGCCGGACATGCTGTTCTCCGGCACCTCAAGGGCGCCGCCCCGGTGCGCGGTGTACGTGATCCGGGGGAGGGCCTCCACCGTCAGGGGGCCGCCGCCGCCCCATTCGAGCGGGGTGAGGGGGCCGGCGGGGGGTGCGAGGGTCAGTGTGGTGAGGCTCATGAGCCCCGAGAGTCCCGAGAGCACAGTCCTTGTGACCATGGCGAACACGGTAGGGGGGCATATCCCCTGTTAGTACGCAATGACGCGCGATGTCACCCTGCGCCTTGCATCACCCCAGCTACCCCGGATGTGGGCTCTGGCCCCCCGAGGAGCAGGATGGTGCGACCATGGGACATGCTTCTCGGCACAAATGCGAGGTGAGGGGATAGATGGGCGCGGAGTTCGGCCGCCGGTCCGGCGGACAGAGCAGGATTTCCCAGTGGCTTCGCCGACGTCCCCGACCGGAGGACACGGCAGGCGAGGAGGCGAGCCGCGAGGCTCTGCTCGTCGCCGCCGCGGCAGCGGGTCTGCCGCTCTCACCGGCGGCGCACCCCTCCGCGTACCGATGTTCCTGCGACCGCATCGGGTGTCCCACCCCCGCCAGGCACCCCATCTCCTTCGCCTGGCAGACGCAGTCCACGACCGACCGCGGGCAGATCGAGCGCTGGGCCAGGCATCAGCCGCAGGCCAACTTCATCACCGCGACGGGCATGGTCCACGACGTCCTGGACGTGCCGCTTGCCGCCGGGCGCGAGGCGCTCGCCAGGCTGCTCGCCGACGGCATCGACGTGGGTCCCGTCGCCGAGTCCGAGGGCCCCATGGACGAGGGGCGGATGCTCTTCTTCACGCTCACGCGCGGCACCCCCGAGGACGAGGACGAGTGGTGGCCCTGTGAGCTGGACTGCCACCCCGAGACGACGAACGAACACCCGGGCTTCCGCTGGCACTGCCGCGGTTCGTACGTCCTGGTGCCGCCCGCCCGGCTGCCGGGCGACCTGGCGGTCAGCTGGATCCGCGGACCCGAGCACGCGCTCCCGGACCCGCTGACGCTCCTGGAGACGCTCACCGACGAGTGCGCCCGCGTCGCGGGCGAGCCCCAGCACGACGTCGCCGCCTGGCCGTTGAGGGGCTGACGCCCGCGCGCGAAGGACGGGTTACTCGCCCTTCGCGCCCGTCAGGCCCTGGATGCGGCTCAGGAACGTCACCTTGCCCGTCCCCGCCGGGTCCACGACGACCTGGTTGGAGACGCGCTCCAGCATCACCGACTGCTTGACCTCGCCCGTCAGGAGAGGCTTCACGTCGGGTTCGACGGTGAGGTTCACGCCCTTCGCGGCGGTCTGCTTCTCGTAGTGGTGCGTCGAGAAGAAGACCATCGCGCCGCCGTCCTGGGTGCGCAGACCCACCGGCGCGAACGCTCCGTCGTTCTTCGGCTCGTCGATGTACTGGACGGCGATGCCGCGGCGCTTGGTGTTCTTGTCGCGGAACGCCTTCCACGTCGACGTGTGATCGCCCGGCGCGAACGTGTCGCCGCCCGACTTCAGATACGTCGTGTACTCCTTGCCGAGATTCTTCGGCGCCACGGCCAGCGCCGACGAGTTCACCGCGACCGGCTCGGCCCAGCCGTCCTTGTCCTTCTTCAGCTCGGGCATCTTGTCGGGCGCCACGAGGTTCAGGTACGACGCCTCCCACAGCTGGTCCTTGCTGCCCTTCGTGAAGACCAGGACCCAGCGCAGGTCGCCCCTGCGGTTGGACTTCGTGTCCGCGACGAACCACCGGGGCCAGCCGGCCTTCTTGGGGATCGAGTACTTCGCGTCCGTCAGCTCCAGCGGCACCTGCTTGGGGTTGCCGCCCGGCTTCTGCGCGCCCCGCGACTTCAGGCCCGCCTGGTTGATGGCGCCCAGCGGGCCCGTGACCCGGGCCGCGTCCAGGGCCGGGTCGTACGCCTTCTCGGCCTTGTTGTACGCGGTGAGGAAGTCCTGCAGAGCGCGGTCGGCCTCAGCCTTCGTCGCCGACGGGATGACCTCCCGCTCCCCGTGCACCGTCACGCACCCGGTCGCCGTCACCGTCAGTACGGTCGCCGTCGACGCCGCCATCGCGTACCGGACCGTCCGCTGCGACCGTCCGCCCCGCAGCGGAGTGCGCTGCCTTGGAAGCCTGCTCATGCGTTGCGTTCACCTTCCCCTTCCCGGGCCCGAACCCTACCGGGGCGAAGAAGAACGCGAGAGTCGGGATCAGGTACAGCAGCCACACCGTGACCTGGACAACCGTCGGATCGGGCTGGAAGTTGAAGACGCCCTTCAGGAGTGTGCCGTACCAGCTGTCCGGCGGAATCGTCGCGCTGATGTCGAACGCCTTGTTCTGCAGCCCGCCGAGGAACTCCGCCTCCTGCAGGTCATGGACGCCGTACGCGAGGACGCCCGCCGCCACGACCACCAGCATGGCGCCGGTCCAGGTGAAGAACTTCGCCAGGTTGATGCGGACCGTGCCCTTGTAGAACAGCCAGCCGAGGGCGATCGCGGTGAGCAGCCCCAGGAGCACGCCGATCAGCGGACCCGGCGTGCCGTCGCCCGACGCCCGCACGGAGGCCCACACGAACAGCGCGGTCTCCAGGCCCTCCCGGCCCACGGCGAGGAACGCGGTGGCGACCAGGGCGCCCGTGCCCATCTGCAGCGCCGCGTCCAGCTTGCCGTGCAGCTCCGCCTTGAGATGACGGGCCGTACGCCGCATCCAGAAGACCATCCACGTCACCAGGGCGACGGCGACGATGGACAGTGAACCGCCCAGCGCCTCCTGCGCCTTGAACGTCAGCTCCTGCGAACCGAAGGTGAGCGCACAGCCGAAGCCGAGCGCGAGCGCGCACGCGACGCCGATGCCGATCCAGATGGGCCGCAGGGCGTCGCGCCGCTCCGTCTTCACCAGATAGGCGATGAGGATGCAGACGACCAGGCTGGCCTCGAGACCCTCGCGCAGGCCGATCAGATAGTTGCCGAACATGTCTGTCAGATCCCCTCAGCCGAACAGTGCCCGGCCCCACCAGTCGTCCTTGCCGCGGACGCCCGGCGGGATCGCGAAGACCGCTGAACCCACGTGCTGGATGTACTCGTTGAGCGTGTCGGAGCGCGACAGCGTGCGCTGCACCGGAATGAATCCCGTGCGGACGTCCCGCTGGTACGCGAGGAAGAACAGCCCCGCGTCCAGGCGGCCGAGGCCGTCGGTGCCGTCCGTGAAGGAGTAGCCGCGGCGCAGGATCGTCGCACCGTCGTTGGTGTCCGGGTGCGCGAGCCGGACGTGCGAGTCGGGCTTCATCGCCTTCAGGAACGGCTCGTCGTGCTCCTTGGCCTTACCGACCGGGGCGCCCTCGCCCTTGTCACGCCCGAAGATGTCCTCCTGCTCGCCGAGCGGAGTCCGGTCCCAGGTCTCGACGTTCATGCGGATGCGGCGCGCGACGAGGTACGAGCCGCCGGCCATCCAGCCGGGCCCGTCCTTCTCGCCGACCCACACGTGCTTCGCGAGCGCGGAGGCGTCCTCGCCCGAGACGTTGCGCGTGCCGTCCTTGAAGCCGAAGAGGTTACGGGGCGTCTGCGCACCCGGCGTCGTCGACGAGGTCTTCCCGAAGCCGAGCTGCGACCAGCGCACCGCGACCTTGCCGAAGCCGATGCGGGCGAGGTTGCGGATGGCGTGCACGGCGACCTGCGGGTCGTCCGCGCAGGCCTGCACACAGAGGTCGCCGCCGCCGCGGGACCTGTCGAGGTTGTCGCCGGGGAACTTGGGCAGATCGACAAGCGCCTCGGGCCGCCGGTCCGCGAGCCCGAACTTCTCGAAGAGACCAGGCCCGAAGCCGATGGTGAGGGTGAGCCGGGACGGCTTGAGGCCGAGCGCCTCGCCGGTGTCGTCCGGCGGCGCCTCGGCGAGCCCGCCGAAGGCGCCCTCACCGACCTGGTGCCCCGCGGTCATCCGCGCGGCGGCCTTCGTCCAGTCCTTCAGGAGCTGCACGAACTGCTCGCGGTCGTCCGTCTTCACGTCGAACGCGGCGAAGTGCAGCCGGTCCTGGACGGCGGTCGCGATGCCCGCCTGGTGCCTGCCGTGGAAGGCGACCGCGCCGCCCGCCGACGCGGCCGGCACGGCCTCGTCCCCGGACCGGGCCACCGCCACCGCGCCCCCGGTCACCGCGGCGCCGAGCGCGAGCCCCGCACCGCCCCAGCCGAGGAGCGAACGCCGGGAGGGGGTACCGGAGTCGGCGCCCTTGTCCGCCTCGTCAGGAACGGGCGCCGTGCCCGTGTCGCCGGTGATCTCAGCCATCGTTCCGGTTCCCCCCAGCCGCTACTTGGACTTGACGACGACGGCGGCGGCCAGCTTCGACAGCGGCTCCGCGAGCGCGTTGACGCCGTCCTGGAGCTCCTTCTGCTCGGCCTTGCCGACCTTGTCGTACGACGTGTACTCGTACGAGTCCTTGCCCCCGCCCTGGCGGTACTTGTCGAGCAGCTTGTCCAGGGCCGCGAACTGCTTGTCGAGCTCCTTGGTGAGCGCCGGGTCGTTTTCCGACGCGACGGCCTTGAGCAGGCCGTACGCCTCCTCGGCGCCCTCGACGTTCGCCTTGAAGTCGACGAGGTCGGTGTGCGAGTAGCGCTCCTCCTCGCCGGTGACCTTGCCGGTGGCGACCTCGTCGAGCAGCTCCTTGGCGCCGTTGGCCATCGAGGTCGGGGTGATCTCGGCCTTGCCGACGCGCTTCTGCCAGTCCTTGAGGTCCTTGTCCAGCAGAGTGGCGAGCTCCTTCTCGCGCTCGCCGATCTTCTTGTCCTTCCACAGGGCCCGCTCCAGACGGTGCCAGCCCGTCCAGTCCTTCTCCAGGTCCTGACCCTCCTCGAGGCCGTCCTCGCGGACGTCCACCTTCGGGTCGATGTCGCCGAAGGACTCGGCGACCGGCTCGGTGCGCTCCCAGCCGATGCGGGAGGTGGAGTACGTCTTCTTCGCGGCCTCGATGTCGCCCTCGCGGACGGCGTCGGTGAAGAGCTTCACCTTGGGCAGCGTCGCGTCGGCCTGCTCCTGCGCGTAGGCGCGGTAGTCGGCGACGGCCTTGTCCAGACGCGGGTCGCGCTTGACGGCCTTGCCGCCGCTGACGGTGACCTTCTGGCGGATGCCGTCGCCCTTCATGCCGGGCTTGCAGGCGATCTGGTACGAGCCGGACTTCACCTCGGCGGTGAGCTTCTGCTTGGTGCCGGGGCCGATGTTCTCGCGCTCGCTGACGATGCGGTCGTCGGGAAAGAGGAGGTAGACCTCGGTGACCTTGGAGCCCTTGTTCTCGATGGCGAGCTCGACGTGCCCGGAGCTGAGCTTGGTCTTGGAGACCTCGCACTTGTCGTCCGTGGCGGTCACCTCGACGGTGTTGCCACCGCTCTTGGCGTCGCTCTTCTCGGTGCAGCCCGTGACGGCGGTGAGCGCTGCCGCTGCGGCGATGGCAGTGGCGACGGGGAGGCGGACGGGGCGCATAGGGGCTCCAAGGCGGGTCACGGACGGTTCCGGCATGCCGGTGAGGCGGACCTAACTTAACCGACCCTTACCTGGTCGATACCCAGCTGTTCCGTGATTCACCTCTCAACGGTTGGGGGTGCTCACGGGGGTGTCACGGTGGGGTGATGGGGGGTTCATGGGGTGGCAAAGTGAGGGTCAAGTCGGGCTGGATGGTTCCAGCCCGGATGGGGGTCCCCCCTGCTCCTTAAGAGCTTGGGGGAGTTTGAGGCCATCTTGTACGGGGTCTGGGGCGGAGCCCCAGTTTCGGGAAGGGGCGGGATTGGGGAAGCCCCGCAGGGACCGCCTTCAGCCCCGGACGGGGGCAACCAGCGGAGCCCCCGTCCGGGGATGCGGAAATACCTCGACGGGCTGCCGGTACACCTCGCTCAGGAGCTCCCCGGTGAACACCCCGGCCGGAGGCCCCTCCGCAGCGACGACCCCACCCCGAAGCACCGCCACACGATCCGCGTACGCCGCCGCAAGCCCCAAGTCATGCAGCACCACCACCACCGCGTCCCCCGCGGCGGCCCGCTCCCGGCAGACCCGAAGCACCAGCTCCTGGTGGCGCAGATCGAGCGCCGCGGTCGGCTCGTCGAGCAGCAGCAGCGGCGCACGCTGGGCGAGGACGCGGGCCAGCGCGACCCGCGCCCGCTCACCCCCGCTGAGCGCGGAGAAGGGACGGGCGGCGAACTCGCTCACCTCCGTCGCGGCCATCGCCTCCCGCACGACACGGTCGTCCTCGTCCTCCAGTGCCGTCCCGGCCCAGGGCGCACGCCCCATCCGTACGACGTCCTCGACCGCGAAGGGGAAGGAGAGCGCGGCGGCCTGCGGCAACACGGCCCGCCGCAGGGCCAGTTCGCGGGCGGCCCACGCCGTGGTGGGCCGCCCGCAGACGCGTACGACCCCTTCGTCGGCCGGAAGGTCCGCGGCAAGGGCGGCCAGCAGCGTCGACTTCCCCGCCCCGTTGGGCCCGACCAGGGCAAGCACCTCGCCCGCCCGCGCGGTCAGGGACACCCCGGCGATGACCTCGCGCCCCCCGAGCCGCACCCGCAGCTCCGACGCCTCGGCCAGGGCGTCGCCGGGTGAGACGGGCCCCGGCAGCGCACGCCCGCGTCCGGACGAGAACAGCCGCTCGGCGACCCACCCGACCATGCCCGTCTTGCTCGTCTTGACCGTCATGCCCAACCCCCTTGCTTGCGACGGGTCCTGCGCAGCAGCCAGAAGAAGAACGGGCTCCCGAAGAGCGCGGTGAGCACCCCGAGCGGCAGCTCCGCCGGAGCCGCCACCGTCCGCGCCGCGAGATCAGCGCCGACCAGGACGACCGCCCCGCCCAGCGCACTGCCCGGCACGAGGAAGCGGTGGCCCGGGCCCGCCGCCATGCGCAGCAGATGCGGGACGAGGAGTCCCACGAACGTGATGATCCCGGCGACGGCCACGGCGGCGGCGGTCAGCAGCGCCACCACGAGGACGAGGACGAGCCGCAGCCGTTCGACGTCGACGCCGAGATGCCGCGCGGGCCGCTCGCCGAGCGCGAGGAGGTCCAACTTCCGTGCGTACAGCGGCGCCACGGCCAGACCGGCCACCGCGCACGGCAGCACGGCGAGCACCTTCGGCCACGTCGCACCCGAGAGCGAGCCGAGCTGCCAGAAGGTGATCTGGGTGATCTGCGCGTTGTCCGCGAAGAAGATGCAGAGGCCGATCAGCGCCCCCGCGAACGCGTTCACCGCGATCCCGGTCAGGATGAGCGTGACGACCTCCGTGCGCCCGCCGCCCCGCGAGAGGACGTACACGACAAGGACGGTCGCGAGCCCGGCCACGAACGCGCAGACCGTCACCGTCCAGTTCCCGAAGAAGCTGAGTCCGAGCGCGATCGACGCCACCGCGCCGACGGCCGCGCCCGCCGAGATCCCGATGACGCCGGGCTCGGCGAGCGGATTGCCGAACACGCCCTGCATGAGTGCCCCCGCGCAGCCGAGCGAGGCCCCGACGAGCAGGGCGAGCGTCACGCGCGGCAGCCGCACGTTCCACAGGACGCTCTCGCCGACCCGGTCGAGCGCGCTCCCACCGAGACCGATCCGGTGCTGCACGGAGCTGAGGACGTCCCCGAGGGGGATGTCGTACGCGCCGATGCCGGCGGAGAGGAGACAGAGGAGGACGAGGACGGCGACGAGTCCGACGGTGAGGGCGGCGGTCGCGCTCCGGCGGCGGACGCCGGGCTTGTGCGGCTCCCGCGATGCGGCTCTGTCGTCCACCGGCTTGGCGAGGACGCTCACTTCGCGCTCCCGTACAACTGCTCCACCAGCGACTTCAGTACCTGGTCCGTCCGGGGTCCGTAGTTCAGGAGCACCCCGTCGTCGATCGAGACGATGCGGCGGTCGAGCCCCGCGGGGGTCTCGGCGACGCCCGGGATCTTGAGCAGCCCGTCCACGCCGTCCACGGATTCGAGCCCCTTCGACATGACCAGGATCGCGTCGGGCGCCGCCTTGGCCAGCGCCTCGCTGGTGATCGCCGTGAAGTCCTTCTTCAGGCCCGACTCCTTGCCCGCGTCGACGGCGCCCGCCGCCTCCAGGAGCGAACTCGCGCCGGACTCCCGGCCGCCGAGCAGATAGACGGAGGCCGAGCCGCGCAGGTAGAGGAAGGCGACGCGGGGCTTCTCGGTGCGGGCGGATGCCGGGATGGACTTCCGTACCTTCGCGATCCGTTCCTGCGTACGGGACTTGAGCTCGTCGCCCGACTTCTCGACGCCCAGAGTCTTGGCCACCGCCTCGATCCGCGGAGCCACGTCGTCGAGGCCCTTCGCCGGGTCGAACACGACCAGCGGGATGCCCGCGTCCCGGATCTGGCCGATGGCCTCGGCGGGCCCCGTCGAGGTGTCCGCGAGGACGACCGTCGGCTTCAGGGACAGGACGCTCTCCGCCGAGACGTCGTGCGCACGTGTCACCACCGGCAGCTTCTCCGCCTGCTCGAAGGTGGCGGTGATGTCGCGGGCCACGACGTTCTTTCCGAGCCCGAGCGTGAAGACGATCTCGCTGAGGCTGCCGGTCAGCGGCACGATGCGGCTCGTGTCCTCGACGGTGACCTTCTTGCCGTCGGCCGACGTGACGGTGGCGGGCAGCGCGGGGGAGGGACGGGACTTCAGCGGCTCGACCCGGTCGGGCGCGGAAGCCGCGGCCTTCGCCTTCGGGGAGGTCTCGCCACCGCCGTCCGACGACGATCCGCAGCCCGTGAGAGCCAGGGCGAGAACGGCGGTCCACGCGCCGGCGATACGGAGTGAGCGCGGCATACGCACCGAAGTCCACCGTCCTGTCGTGCTGTTGAGGGTCTGTTGTCGGTCTGTTGTCGGTCTGTTGTCGGTCTGTTGCGGGTCTGCTGTGGGGCGCTTGGGGCGCGGGTGGCCGGGATGGGGGTTCCGGCCGGAGTGATCGTAGTTTAGGTTAGCCTTACCTCATTAGCCACACCTGGAGGGGTCCCATGTCGTCGTCAAGACAGGCGCGAGCCATCGCCCGCGCCGGAGCCGTGGCCGTGCTCACCGCACTCGTCGGAGCACTGCTGCCGACGGCCACCGCGCACGCGCAGGACCGCACGGTCCAGGGCGGACGGCTCGACTGGGGCATCAAATCCTCCTTCCAGAGCTACGTCACCGGGCCGATCGCCCAGGGGAGTTCGACGCTGCAGGGCGGGGCCGCCACGGTCGGCGGCAGCCAGTTCCGCTTCCACTCGGCGAAGGGTTCGTACGACCCGGACAGCGGGGCCTTCAGCGCCGGGTTCTCCGGAGGGGTGCACTTCCTCGGGCACAAGAAGGGCGGCTCGTACGAGCTGGACCTCACCATCAGCCGCCCCACCGTCAAGATCTCCGGCGGCTCCGGCACGCTCTACGCCGACATGGTCAGCAAGGAGAAGGGCACGGGCAAGGTCACGACCAGCGCCCAGGTGCCGCTCGCGACCCTCGGCATGTCCGGCATCAACATGAAGGGCGGCGCGGGCCCGATCGCCCTCAACAACCTTCCCGCCACGCTCACTTCCCAGGGTGCGAAGGCCTTCGCCGGGTACTACACGGCGGGCACCGAGCTCGACCGGGTGAGCCTGTCGACGGACCTCGCGGCGAAGTCCGGCTCCGGCGAGCCGTCGAAGAAGCCCTCGCCGAAGCCCTCGAAGTCCGCGAAGTCCGACGAGAAGGCGAAGGCCGGTCGGATCGAGGACGCCGCCGTCGACTGGGGCGTGCGCCGCACCTTCCGGGAGTACGTCACCGGCTCCATCGCCCAGGGCGAATGGAAATTGTCCGCCGGGGCCCAGGACGGCGGCGCGCTCTTCCGCTTCCCGCAGGGCGAGGGGACGTACGACAAGAAGAAGCAGACCCTCGACGCGGACTTCGCCGGTGCGGTGCGCTTCACCGGTGAGCACGGCCTCGATCTCGCGCTGAGCAAGGTCGCCGTCGAGGTGAAGGACGGCAAGGGCACGCTCTTCGCGGACGTCGACAGCACGGGCTCCGACAGCAAGGGCGGCAAGGGCGTCACGCTGAAGAAGGCCCCGCTGATCACCTTCGCGGCCAAGGAGTTGAAGCCGAAGGACGGGCTCGTCTCCCTCACCGAGGTGCCCTCGAAGCTCACCGCCGACGGCGCCAAGGCGTTCGGCGGCATGTACAAGGCGGGCTCCGACATGGACCCGCTCTCGCTCGCCGTCGGCCTCAACGCCGACGCGAAGCTGCCCGCGCTGCCGGACCTCGGCTCTTCCGCGAGCCCGGCACCGCAGGCGAAGAAGGCCGAGCCGAAGACCGAGAACACCGCTTCGGACGCCTCCGACTCCTCGTCGCCCGCCCTGCCGATCGGTATCGGCGCGGGCGTGGCCGTACTGCTGGCCGCCGCGGTCACGTTCGGCGTCGTACGCAAGAAGCGTGCGGCGACGGACGCCCCCGGCTCGGATTCCTGACCTTTCGGCTCGGATTCCTGCCCCATCGCGGGTCGTCCCGCCTCTGCTTGCTCGTCTCTCTGCTTACTCGTCTCTCAAGGAGAAGCCTGACCATGGCCGCCAACCGTCGTCCCATAACCCTCGCGGCAGCCGTCGCGACCGCCGTCACGCTCGGCGCGACCGCCCTGACCCTTCCGGCGCTCGCCGCGGACAGCGGCAACGCCGCCGCGCCGCAGGTGGAACTCAAGGACGGCACGCTGGACTGGGGCTTCAAGGAGTCCTTCCGCAAGTACGTCACGGGCATGGCCGCGGGCAAGATCGAGGCCACGGACGGCGCCAAGCAGGCCGCCGACAACGGGGTGTTCACCTTCACCGACGGCAAGGGGACGTACGACACCGGGACGCACGCCACCGACGTCGCCTTCAAGGGCAGCGTCCGCTTCTCCTCCACGGCTCACGGCTTCGACATCAAGGTCGCCGACGTGAAGGTCCGCACCAAGGGCACGAGCGGCGCCATCCAGGCCGACGTCAGCCTCAACGGCACCGCCCAGAACGACATCGACCTCGCCAAGCTCGACCTGACCGGCATCACGCCCGGCACGGGCGAGGGCGGCGCGATGACCTACAAGGACATCCCGGCGACGCTGACGGCGGACGGCGCCAAGGCGTTCAACGGCATGTACAAGGAGGGCGACAAGCTCGACCCGGCCACCCTCTCGGTGAAGTCGGGCGGCGCCCCGACCGAGAAGCCGACCGAGACGCCGAAGCCGACGGACAAGCCCACCGAGACGCCCAAGCCGACCGCGAAGCCCACCGAGACCCCGAAGCCGACGGCGAAGCCCACCACGACGCCGAAGCCGACGTCCGGCACCGAGCAGCCCGCGGGCGAGGTCCACGACGGCTCGCTCGCCTGGGGCGTGAAGGAGAGCTTCCGCCGGTACATCGAGTCCGGCGGCGGCGCCACGCTCTCCGGCGGCGCCGAGAAGAACGACAACGGCTACGACTTCCCGTACGCCAAGGGCGACGTGGACAGCGACGCGAAGAAGCTGGACGCGTCCTTCGGCGGCGCCGTCCGCTTCCAGTACAAGGCGCACGGCATCGACATGAAGTTCAGCGACATCAAGGTGGCCGCGAGCGGCACCAAGGGCACGCTGACCGTGGACGTCACCACGCCCAAGGGCACCAACAACGACGTGAAGTTCGCGACGCTCGACCTCTCCAAGGCCTCGTACACGGCGAAGGACGATGTCGTCGTGCTCGACAAGGTGCCTGCGGCGTTCACCGCGGCGGGCGCGAAGCAGTTCGAGAGCGAGGACGCGCCGTCCGGCTACAAGGCGGGTGACGCGATCGACCCGGTGACCGTGGCTCTCGCGGTCGCCGACGGTGCACAGCTGCCGGGCGGCAGCGGTGGTACCGGCGGCAGCGGCGGCACGGGCGGTTCCGGCTCCACCGGCGGGGGTTCGTCCGACCTCGGCGGTTCGGTCGGCGGCGGCACGGGGGGCACGGGCGGCTCGATGGCGTCCACCGGTGCGTCGGTGCCGACGGGCGCGCTGCTCGGGACGGCTGGCGTGATTGTCGCCGCGGGCGCGGGAGCGGTCTTCGTGGCCCGGCGCCGCACTTCCTGAGGATGTTTGAATGCCCGGGTGACAGAACTACTTGAGGGACCGGACGTCCTGCGAGTCTTCTGCGGGCCCGACGGTCGGCACGGCAATGAGCTCGGTGTCGTGCGCGACGGGGCCCGCGTTCCCGGGCGGGGCGAGCGGCAGGAGATCGCCGGGAAGCTCGGCTTCAGCGAGACGGTGTTCGTCGACGACCCCGAGCGCGGGGTCATCGACATCTACACCCCCACGCTGCGGCTTCCCTTCGCCGGGCACCCTTGCGTCGGTACGTCCTGGCTGCTCGACGTCCCCGAACTGGTCACGCCCGCGGGGGTGGTGGAGGCCCGTCATGACGGGGAGTTCAGCTGGATCGCCGCGCGGCCGGAGTGGGCGCCAAAGCGGACGCTGCGTCCGTACGGGAGCCCGGCCGAGGTGGATGCCCTCGCGGTGCCCCCGCGGGGGGAGTGGGTGTACGCCTGGGCGTGGGAGGACGAGGCGGCGGGGCGGGTCCGCGCCCGGGGCTTTCCGGGGCGCGATGACGGCATCCGGGAGGATGAGGCCACGGGGGCGGCGGCGCTGCTCCTGACGGAGCGGCTCGGCCGTGCGCTCAACATCACGCAGGGACGCGGCTCACAGATCCTCACGGCGCCTGCGCCCGGGGGGTTGATCGAGGTCGGGGGACGGGTGCGGCTGGCAGGGGGCTGAGGTCCGCCTCCGGCGGTTCCTTTCTCCAACCCCGCCCCTTCCCGGCTGCATCTATTGGCGGCTTCGCCGCGGGCCGCTGGCGCGGGGGCCTTGGTTGCCGTCATCACCGGCTCCGCCGAGTTCGTCCTCAAACGCCGGACAGGCTGACAGATTCCGGCCGGGCTGGATATATCCAGCCCGGATGGGGGTCCCCCCTGCTCCTTAAGAGCTTGGGGGAGTGTGAGGCCATCTTTTCGGGGTCTGGGGCGGAGCCCCAGCCAGGCCCGGGGCGGAGGCACGGTTTTCGGGAAGGGGCGGGGTTGGGGAAAAAGAAGCCGCTTACGCGGACAGCGGGAACTCTTCGCCCAGCTCGCGGAACACCCCGGTGTTCAAAGCGAAAGCGCGCTTGCACTCGTCCACGATCCGCTGCCTCTCCAGCTCATCGGGGACGACTTCCCCGAGACCGTCCAGCAGTTCGCGATAGCCCCGCTTGAACGCGGCCGGGTTCGAGATTCCCTCGAAGACGTAGAACCGCACACCGTCGCCCTTCCGGGCGAACCCCCACGTCTGCTCCGCCTTGCCGCGGATGATCTGGCCGCCGGAGAGATCGCCGAGGTAGCGGGTGTAGTGGTGGGCCACATAGCCCCCCGGCCACTCCGCGGCGCATTCCGCGACCCGCGCCGCGTACGCCGCCGTGGCGGGCAGCGGGGTGGCCGAGGTCTGCCAGCCCGCGCCGCGCAGATGGGAGAGGTCCCGCTCCAGCTCCGCGACGCGCAGCAGCTCGGGCTGGATGAACGGCCCCGCGACCGGATCGTCCTTCAGCGCCGCCGCGCCCTCCTCCAGGGCGCGGTACACGAACCACAGCTGCTCGGTGTAGCGCGCGTACGCGTCGACGCCGAGCCTGCCGCCGAGGAGGTCGCTCATGAACGTCGAGGTCTCCGCCTCCGTGTGCTGCTCGTGCGACGCGGTGCGGATGACCGTGGAGAACGGATCCATGAGGGACCTCCGAAGCCGAATGGAGCGTAGAAAGCCGAAGAAAGGCGGGAACCAGTGCGAACCGGCGTGGCCTTCACCGATCATCCAAGTTAGGCTTACCTAAGTCAACTGGTTCCCGACGTCCTGTCGGTAAAACGCTACCCGCTCAGAGCTCAGGGAAGCGTAAGGATCTCCGCCCCGCTGTCCGTCACCACGAGCGTGTGCTCGAACTGCGCGGTCCGCTTGCGGTCCTTCGTCACCACGGTCCAGCCGTCCTCCCACATGTCGTACTCGTACGTGCCGAGGGTCAGCATCGGCTCGATCGTGAACGTCATGCCGGGCTGGATGACCGTCGTCGCGTGCGGGCTGTCGTAGTGGGGGACGATCAGGCCGGAGTGGAAGGACGTGTTGATGCCGTGGCCGGTGAAGTCGCGGACGACGCCGTAGCCGAAGCGCTTGGCGTACGACTCGATGACGCGGCCGATGATGTTGATCTGGCGGCCGGGCTTGACCGCCTTGATGGCGCGGTCGAGGGACTCACGGGTCCGCTCCACGAGGAGCGTGGACTCCTCGTCGACGTCCCCGACCAGGTACGTCGCGTTGTTGTCGCCGTGCACCCCGCCGATGTACGCGGTCACGTCGAGGTTGATGATGTCGCCGTCGTTGAGGACGGTGGAGTCCGGGATGCCGTGGCAGATGACCTCGTTGACCGAGGTGCACAGCGACTTCTGGAAGCCGCGGTAGCCGAGCGTGGACGGGTAGGCGCCGTGGTCGCACATGTACTCGTGGGCGACGCGGTCCAGCTCATCGGTGGTCACGCCGGGCGCGATGTGCTTGGCGGCCTCGGCCATCGCGCGCGCGGCGATACGGCCCGCCGTGCGCATCAGCTCGACGGTCTCGGGGGTCTGCACCTCCGGCCCCTTGTACGGGGTGGGCGCGGGTTTCCCCACGTACTCCGGGCGCCTGATGTTTCCCGGAACGGGACGGATGGGGGAGAGCTCCCCTGGGACGAGCAGTGACTGGCCAGACATGCCAGCGAGTCTAACCAGCGGTGGTGGGGCAGCATGGCTCAGAGAGCGTGACCCAGCAGTACCCAGCGGTACTGAAATGAGAGGAGCGGGCCATGGCGCTGTTCAAGAAGCGGACCGTCGGCAAGCCGGGCGAGTGGTACTACTGCCTGGAGCACCAGAAGGTCGAGGAGGGCCCCGACTGCCCCGGCAAGGACCGCTTCGGGCCCTACGCGTCCCGCGAGGAGGCCCAGCGCGCGATGGAGACCGCCGCGGAGCGGAACCTGGAGTGGGAGACCGACCCGAAGTGGCACGACAAGGACGCCCGGGGCCAGGGCGGCAACGCCTGACCAGCCGCCGGGCGCCCGGTCATCCGGCGGCGGAGACCTCCCGGCGCCGGAGCGCGTCCTCGTCGGTGGTCGCGTCGTACGAAAGCAGCTTCGGAAGCACCGCTGTCAGGGCGGCGACCGAGGCGACGCAGGCGAGGCCGCCCGACCAGATCGCGCTGCGGGTGCCGGTCCAGCCGGCGGCCGCCCCCGCGCGGACCTGGCCCAGCTGCGGGCCGACGCTGTAGGAGAGCACCTCGATGCCGGCGAGGCGCCCCCGCAGCTCGTCCGGGATCGTCTGGTTCCAGATCGTGGAGCGGCCGAGCCCGCTGAGCATGTCGCCCGCGCCCGCGAGGGCCAGGCACACGAGCACCAGCCATACGTTGCCGAACCATCCCGCGGCCGTGATCGCGAGCCCCCAGCCCGCCGCCCCGAACACGACGAGCAGCCCGTGCCGCCGCACCCGCGAGGTCCACCCGCTGGTCAGGCTGAGCAGCAGCGAGCCGACCGCACCGGCCGCGTACATCAGGCCGAGCGACCACTCCGCGTCGAGATCCTCCGCGAGGAACGGGAAGATCGTGTTCGGGAAGGCGAAGAACATCGCCGCCATGTCGATCGCGTACGTGCCGAGCAGCACCGGCCGCGACCACGCGTACCGCGCGCCTTCCGCGAGGCCCCGCAGGGAGGGCTTCTCCGCGTCGTGCGCGGGAGGCGCGGGTGCGATGCGGGCGCACAGGGCCACGGAGGCGGCGAAGGAGACCACCGTCACCGCGTACGCGGGTGCGTGCCCGGCGTAGGCGACGACCAGGCCCGCCAGCGAGGGGGCCGCGATCGCGCCGACGTTCCAGCGCAGCGAGTTGAGCGCGGAGGCGGCGATGAGCTGGTCGTGCGGCACGATGCGCGCCATCAGGGAGTCCAGCGCGGGGCGTTGCAGTCCCGCGAGCGCGGAGACCCCGGCCGCCACCACGTACAGCGGCCACAGCAGCGGCTCCGGGAGCAGCGCGTTCATCAGGAGCACCGCCGCGAGCAGGCCGAGCCCCGCCTCGGTCAGGAGAATCACCTTGCGCCGGTCCACCGCGTCGGCCAGCGCACCTCCGTAGAGCCCGAAGACGATCAGCGGCACCAGCTCGACCGCGCCCATCGCCCCGACGGCGAGCGGCGAGTCGGTGAGGTCCTTGATCTGCAACGGCAGCGCGACCAGGGCCATGAAGCTGCCGAAGGTGGTGACGAGCCCCTGGACCCAGAGCAGCCGGAAGTCACGCGTGGAGCGCCAGGGGGAGAGGTCGGGCAATACGGAGGAGAGGGACACGAACAGCCATGGTCAGCGCGGCCGGTACCGCGGGGCAACTCATTTCTCCGGGCGGGGGCGCCTCCCTCACCACCGCGCCGGTGGCGGTGACGTCAGCTGGTCGGCCAGGCGGGAGAGCCGGTCACGGAGGCTGCGGCGGCCCCGCGCCGCGGGGAGCGAGTTCTCACCGGCCGCCGCGCTCACCAGGTGCTGGACCATGTCGAGATCGAGCTCGGGCGTCTGCGGCACGGTCAGTGCCTCGTGCGCCATGGCCCGCAGATCGCCGTGCCCCGAACCCAGGGCAAGCACCGTCGCCCCCGCCGCACGGGCGTCGTGCACCCGCTCAAGCAAGCCCGCGCCCGGCGACGCGGCGGGCGTGTCCGGTGCCACCACGAGCAGTGTCTCGCCGCGCCGTGCCGCCTCGATCCGGCCGAGCCCGGTCGAGAGGTGGGCGGGGTCGCCCTCCCGCACCCGGTGGCGTACGAGCGTCGGCGTCAGTTCCGGTGTCCCGGACCACGCGGCCTCGTCCACGAGATGCGCGGCCAGATGCCACGGCTCGTACTCCTCCGTGCCCACGAGCAGCAGCCCGCCCCCGTGCGGCACCACGGAGGACCGCAGCGTCCCCGCGAAGCGTCGCGTCGCGCCCACCCACTGGGTTCCTGCGAGCACTTCGCGCAGCAGCGCGACCCGTACGGCGTCCATGGGGCCGCATCCTGCCTCAACATGTCAGTCGTCAGGCGGAGTTCACCGGGAATTCGCCCGGGGTGGGGACTGACCCGGGATGGCTGATGAGACAACTGTTCCCTTCCGTGCCGGACGCGAGGGCTACGCGAGCTTCCGGATCCCCGCCGTCGTCCTCACCGACTCCGGCTCCCTGCTGGCCTTCTGCGAGGGGAGGGTCGGCTCGCAGGACGACTTCGGCAACATCGACGTGGTGCTGAAGCGGTCAAGCGACGGCGGCCGCACCTGGGGTCCGCTCCAGGTCGTCGTCAAGAACGGCGACGACCTCGCGGGCAACCCCGCCCCCGTCGTCCTCGACACCGGCCGCGTCCTCCTCGTCCACGTCCGCAACGCCGCCGCCGCGACCGAGGACGCCATCCGCCGCGGCAAGGTCTCCGCCGCGAACGGGCGGCGCATCTGGGTGCAGCACAGCGACGACGACGGGCTGACCTGGTCGGCCGCCCGGGAGATCACCGGACAGGTGAAGAAGGCGAACTGGCGGTGGTACGCGACCACTCCCGGCCACGCGCTGCAGACCAGCACGGGCCGTGTCGTCGTGCCCGCCAACCACTCCCTGCCGCCCACCGGGACGGACAACGGCACCGAGGGCAAGTACAACGGCGGCCACTGCCTCCTCAGCGACGACCTCGGCCAGACCTGGCGCATCGGCTACGTCGACGACAACACCGACGGCTATGTGAACGTGAACGAGACCACCGCGGCGGAACTCCCCGACGGGCGGCTCTACTTCAACACCCGCAACGACTCGCCGTCCCCCGGCACCCGCGCCGACGCCCACTCCGGCGACGGCGGCCAGAGTCTCGCCAAGCCCTTCCGGCCGCAGGCGGGGCTCGTCGGACCCGTCGTCGAGTGCAGCGTGCTCCAGCTGCGTACGCCGGACGTGCTGCTGTTCTCCGGGCCCGCCGACCCCGGCTTCCGTGCCCTGATGACGGTGCGCCGGAGCCACGACGGCGGCACCACGTGGCGGCACGCGTACACGGTGGACGGGCTGCCCGCCGCGTACTCCGACCTCGTCCGCGTCGACGACGAGACCGTCGGACTCCTCTACGAGACGGGTGACTTCAGCGCCTACGAGACGATCACGTTCCGGCGGATACCGGTGAGCGCGCTGACCTGACCCGGACGGCGGACAGGCGGTGAGTAAGGTCGGCCGTATGACCTCTAACGACAGTGTGCAGAAGGCCCCCGCCAAGGATCCCTGGGAGCTGCCCGACGTGTCCGGACTCGTCGTCGGCGTGCTCGGCGGCACGGGTGACCAGGGCCGCGGCCTCGCCTACCGCCTGGCCCGCGCGGGCCAGAAGGTGATCATCGGCTCCCGCGCGGCCGAGCGGGCGCGGACCGCCGCCGACGAGCTCGGCCTCGGTGTCGAGGGCGCCGAGAACGCGGAGTGCGCGCGGCGCAGCGACATCGTGATCGTCGCCGTGCCGTGGGACGGCCACGGCAAGACCCTCGAAGCGCTGCGCGAGGAGCTGAGCGGCAAGCTCGTCGTCGACTGCGTGAACCCGCTCGGCTTCGACAAGAAGGGCGCCTACGCCCTGAAGCCCGAGGAGGGCAGCGCCGCCGAGCAGGCCGCCGCCCTGCTTCCGGACTCCAGGGTCACGGCCGCCTTCCACCACCTCTCGGCGGTCCTGCTCCAGGACGCGGACGTCGAGGAGATCGACACCGACGTGATGGTCCTCGGCGAGGTCCGCGCCGACACGGACATCGTGCAGGCGCTCGCCGCGCGGATCCCCGGCATGCGGGGCGTCTTCGCGGGGCGTCTTCGCAACGCGCACCAGGTCGAGTCCCTGGTGGCCAATCTGATCTCCGTGAACCGGCGGTACAAGGCGCACGCCGGGCTGCGCGTGACCGACGTCTAGGACGTAGCGGGCATGGGGGACACTGGTTGCGGACGCCGATCGCCACGTCGTGTCGAACGTCGCTCGGTGCGTCGTCCGCCCGGTGTCCCACCACCTCCCCGAATCGACCCCCGACAGGAGCCGACCCCCATGCCCCGCCTCGCTCTCTACGCCCTCACGGTCTGCGCCCTCGCCGTCGTCGCGGCCGTGGTCTCCTTCGTCCAGGGCTACTGGATCGGCGTCGTCTGGGTGCTCCTCGCAGGACTCTCGTCGAACATGGCGTGGTACTACCTGCGCCGCGCGAAGGCCCAGCGGGACGCCGCGCGCGCCGCTACGGGTTGAGCGTGCAGTACTGGCTCGGGTCGCCGTCCCAGAAGCGGTAGAAGTCCTGGCCGCAGTACGTCTCCAGGTCGTACACACCGAGGCCGCGCAGGATCGCGTCGATCGCGTCGAAGAATGCGCCGTTCACCTCGGGGATCCACAGGATGCCGAAGACGGCGATCAGGCCGAACGGCGCGAACGGCTCCACCTGGCGGCGGATCTTGTGCGAGAGCCAGGGCTCGATGACGCCGTAGCCGTCCAGGCCCGGGATGGGCAGCGAGTTCAAGATCGCCGCCGTCACCTGGAGCAGGGCGAGGAAGGCGAGCGCGAACCGGAAGGTGTCAGGGACACCGGAGAGCGCGTCGAGCCAGAACGGCGCCGTGCAGACGACCGCGAAGAGCACGTTCGTGAGCGGCCCCGCGGCCGAGATCAGACTGTGCTTCCACTTGCCCTGGATCCGGCCGCGCTCGATGAAGACCGCGCCACCCGGCAGACCGATGCCGCCCATGATCACGAAGAGCACCGGAAGCACGATGCTGAGCAGCGCGTGCGTGTACTTGAGCGGGTTGAGGGTCAGATAGCCCTTCGCGCCGATGGAGATGTCGCCGCTGTGCAGGGCGGTGCGGGCGTGCGCGTACTCGTGCAGACAGAGCGAGACGATCCAGGCCGCTGTCACGAAGAGGAAGACGGCGAGCCCCGGATTGTCCGCGAACCCGGTCCACGCGGCCCAGCCGGAGACCGCGGTGACGGCGGCGATCCCCAGGAAGACGGGGCTGATCCGCCGGTCGCTGCGTCGGGTGGGAGCGGTGGTCATGAGGCGGGGCTCCTGGAGGTGGCGGGCCGGTTGTCGTACGGGACCGTACCCCGGCGTACGTCGAAAACGTCTCGCACTCGGTGGGGAGTTCCGGGGAGGGTGGGGGCATGGCGCTGTGGAACGTGACGTACAGGCCCGACACCGTGGGACGGGTGCGGTCGGTCCAGTTGGTGACGCGAGGGTTCGCGCAGGGCTGGTTCCGGCGGGAGGCGGGGGTGCTCGTCTCCCTCGGCGTGCGGGAAGATGACGGGTGACCGCCGGTTCCCCTCTCCCACGGACAGGCCGGACAGCGGTCCGCCGGGCGATCGAGGACGAACACGGCGAAGCCGGTGACCGACGGTGCGCCCACGCCCGGCGCAGCACCCGAGACCGCCCCTCACCTCCACCGGAGACAATGGACCCCGTGCGCTATCGCATTCTCGGCACCACCCAGGCATTCGACGCCGACGGCACGACCATCGCCGTCGGCGGCTCAAGGCTGCGCGCACTCCTGACGGTCCTCGCCCTGCGCACCCCCCGCCCGGTCCCGGCACCCGCACTCGTCGACGAGGTGTGGGGCGGCGACCCGCCCGCCGACGCGACCGGCGCGCTGCAGGCACTGGTGGGCCGCCTGCGCCGGGCCATCGGCGCCGAGGCGATCACCTCGACCGACGGCGGCTACCGGCTGTGCGCCGCACCGGACGACATCGACCTGTACCGCTTCGACCGCCTCGCGGGCGAGGGGACGGACGCCCTCGCGGATGGCGACGCGGCCAAGGCGGCGGCGATCCTCGACGACGCGCTGGCCCTCTGGCAGGGCCCGCCGCTCGCCGACCTCCCGGACCGCACGGCGGAGGCCGCCCGGTGGGAGTCCCGCCGCCTGGAGGCCCGCCGCGCCAGGCTGGCCGCGGCCCTCGCCCTCGGCCGGGCCGAGCAGGTGCTGCCCGAGCTCGCCGCCCTGTGCGACAGCCACCCCCTCGACGAACCGCTCCAGGCCCTGCGGCTGCGGGCGCTGCGCGACGCGGGCCGCCCGGCGCAGGCGCTGGCCGCGTACGACGCGGTGCGCCGCCTCATCGCGGACCGCATCGGCACCGACCCGGGCCCCGGACTCCGCGCTCTCCACGAGGAGTTGCTGCACCACGACACCCCGCCGCACGCCTCGCAGCCCCCGCAGCCGCCCCCCTCCCGGGTCCGCCCGCCGGAGAGACCGCAGGGCAACCTGCGCGCCAGGCTCACCTCCTTCGTCGGCCGCGAGGACGACATCGAGGCCATCCGGGACGACCTGACGCGGGCCCGCCTCGTCACGCTGCTCGGACCCGGCGGCGCCGGCAAGACGCGGCTCTCGCAGGAGGCGGCCGAGGCGTACGCGGACGGCGTGCCCGACGGTGTGTGGCTGGCCGAGCTCGCGCCGGTCGAGGACCCGGACGCGGTGCCGGAGGCGGTCCTCACCGCGCTCGGCGCCCGCGAGACGGTGCTGCGCGGCGCGGGCGCCGAAGAGCTGCGCGCGGTCTCGGAGCGGCACGGCGACGACCCCGTCGTCCGCCTCACCGAGCACTGCGCGCCGCGCCGGATGCTCCTGATCCTCGACAACTGCGAGCACGTCATCGACGCCGCGGCCCGCCTCGCCGACCGGCTGCTCGCCCACTGCCCCGGCCTCACCGTCCTCGCCACCAGCCGTGAACCCCTGGGCGTACCGGGGGAGTTGCTGCGCCCCGTCGAGCCCCTGCCCGAGCCGATCGCGCTGCGGCTGCTCGCGGACCGTGGCGCGGCGGCCCGGCCGGGTTTCCGGATCGAGGACGACCCGTCGGCGGCGGCCGAGATCTGCCACCGCCTCGACGGCCTGCCGCTGGCCATCGAACTGGCCGCGGCGCGCCTGCGCATGCTCACCACCCGGCAGATCGCCGACCGCCTCGACGACCGCTTCCGCCTCCTGACGAACGGCGCCCGCACGGTCCTGCCCCGCCAGCAGACCCTGCGCGCGGTCGTCGACTGGTCCTGGGAACTCCTGGACACCTCCGAGCGCACCGTCCTGCGCCGCCTCTCCGTCTTCGCCGGCGGCTGCGATCTGGCCGCCGCCGAGGCGGTGTGCGGGGCCCCGGCCGAGTCCGCCGTGGCCGGTGACGGGGCGGGGGTCCGGCCGCTCGACGTCGCGGACGTGCTCGGCTCCCTCGTCGACAAGTCCCTTGTCGTCGCCGCCCCTTCGCCGCAGGGCGTGATGCGCTACCGGCTCCTGGAGACCGTGGGGGAGTACGCGGGGGAGCGGCTCGACGAGGCCGGTGACCGCGGCGCCGCCGAACGGGCCCACCTCGTGTACTTCCGGGAGCTGGCCCGGCTCACCGAACCGCGGCTGCGGGGCGGCGGGCAGCGGGAGGCCGTCGAGCGGCTGGAGGTCGAGTACGAGAACCTGCGCACCGCCCTGCGGCACGCGGTCGCCGCCCGGGACGAGCAGGAGGCGCTCTGCCTGGTCCTCTCGCTCTCCTGGTACTGGACCATCCGCGACCTGCGCCTGGAGATCCGCAACTGGTCCCGCGACGTCGTCGCCCTCGGCCCCGACCCGTTCGCGCGCCCCGTCACCCCGGTGGAACCGCTCTACGAACGCTGCACGGACAACCCGCCGCCCATGCGCCCGGAGGTGCTCCAGGAGGCGCGGCGCGGAATCCACCTCATCCAGCTCTCCTGCATGGACATGAACCTGGAGGCGTGGCAGACGCCCGAGGCCATGGAGAAGCTCGCGGGCATCAGGGAGGCCTACCGGCCGGGTCTTCCGCAGACCTGCTGGTCGCCGGGGAGCCTGTGGTTCTTCGCGGTGCTGCTCAAGGGGGACATCGACCAGCTGTACGACATCATCGACGCGACCATCACCACCTGCCGCGAGCGCGGGTACGACTGGGAGCTCGCCGCGTCCTTGCAGCAGCGCGCCAACATCCTCGCCAACCGCGCCGACTGGGCCGGTGACGCCCGCCGCGACGCCGACGAGTCCCTGGAGATCTTCACCAGGCTCGGCGACGTGTGGGGCATGGCCGAGGCGCTCTCCTCGCGGGGCGAGGCCCATGAGCGGCGCGGCCGGTACACCCTCGCCGCCGAGGACTTCGCCGCCGCCATCGAGCACGCGGAGCGGCTCGGCGCCCCCGCGCAGGCGAACGTGCTCACGGCCCGGCTCGGGGCGGTGCTCGCCGAGGCGGGCGAACTGGTCAGGGGCGAGGAGATGCTCTGGTCGGTCATGGAGAACGTCGGCAACGCCGCCGCCAACTCCAGCGAATCCCTGCCCGCCGCACGGTTCTTCCTCGTCGACCTGCTCGCCCGCACCGGCCGCACCGCCGAGGCGCGCGAACAACTCCGGCTGCTCCAGGAAGAGTTCAAGGCCGTCGACTTCGTCATCTTCGAGGGCTTCATGCTGGGCGCCGAGGCCTGGATCGACACCGTGGACGGCCGCCATGCCGAGGGTCTTGTCATGGCGCGCGCCGCGCTCGACAAGTCCCTCGACCCGCTGACCAAGATGATGGCGCCGCAGATGACCTCCGTCCACCTCACCGTCGCCGCCCGCGCCCTGGCCGCGCTCGACGGCGGCGGGCACGCCCACGACGCGGCGCGGCTGATCGCGGTCGCCGACCGTGAGCTGCCGCCCGGTCACTTCGCACCGGCCGCGGAGCGCGAGATCCACACGGCCGCCGTGGAGTTGGCGCGCGGGGCACTGGGTGACGTGGCGTACGAGGCTGCGTACGCGGAAGGCGGCGGACTCTCCGTGGAGGAGGCCGCCGCCCTCTGCGACCGGCACATCGGCTAGCGGCTCCGCGCTCAGCTCTTCGTGCGGAACTTGTGGATCGCGATCGGCGCCATGACCAGCGTGAGCAGCGCCGACCAGCCGACCGTCACCCAGATGTCGTGCGCGACCGGGCCGCCCACCATCAGGCCGCGCGCGGAGTCCGCGAGCGAGGACAGCGGGTTGTAGTCGGTGAAGGCCTGCAGCCAGCCCGGCATCGACTGGGTCGGCGCGAAGATCGACGAGCCGAACTGCAGCGGCATCAGGACCAGGAAGCCCATCGCCTGCACGGACTGGGCGCTCTTCATCGCGACGCCGAGGACCAGGAAGATCCACATGATGGACATCCCGAAGAGCGCGGAGAGGCCGACGGCGCCGAGCAGACCGCCCCAGTTGGTGATGTCGAAGCCCACCAGGACACCGACGATCATCATGATCGTCGTCGCGATGAGCAGCCGCATCAGTTCCACCACGATCTTGGCGAAGAGGACCGAACCCTGGCCGATCGGCAGGGTGCGGAAGCGGTCCATGATGCCGTTCTGGAAGTCCTGGTTGAAGCCGGTGCCGACGGCCATGGCGATGTTCATGCTCATCATCGCCATCATGCCCGGCACCACGTACTGCACGTACGCGTCCTGACCGCCGCCGAGCGCCTGGCCGATGGAGCCGCCGAAGACGTACACGAACAGGAGCGTGAAGACGATCGGCATCAGGATCGCGTCGAACATCGACTCCGGGTCCTGGCGGATCCACAGCAGATTGCGGCGGACCAGGGCGCTGGTGTGCCGCACGTGGTCGCGCAGCCCGATGCGGGCGTCGGCCTCTCCCTGGTGGAGGGGCGGCGTGAGAGTGGTGCTGCTCATACGGCAACCTCCTCGAGTTCGGGGCGGGCGTCCTGCGGGGCGCTGGCCTTGTGGCCGGTGATGGAGAGGAACACCTCGTCCAGGCTGGGCAGTTCGGTGGCGATGGAGCCGATCGTGATGCCGCGCGCGGTGAGCGCGCCGACCACGGCGGTCAGCTGCTCGTCGCTGAGGATCGGCACCAGGACCGTGCCGGACTCGGCGTCCACGGTGGAGGTGGCGAGGCCGGTCAGGCCCATGTCGTCGAGCGCGCCGGCCAGCGGGCGCAGCTCCAGCGGGTCGGCCGGGCGGATGCGCAGGGTGCGGCCGCCGACCTTCGCCTTCAGCTCGTCGATGCCGCCGTTGGCGATGACCTTGCCGCGGTCGATGACGGTCAGCTCGGAGGCCAGCTGCTCGGCCTCCTCCATGTACTGGGTGGTGAGCAGCACGGTGACGCCGTCGGTGACCATGCGCTTGACCTCGGTCCACACCTCGTTGCGGGTGCGGGGGTCGAGGCCGGTGGTCGGCTCGTCCAGGTAGAGGACGGACGGGCTGCCGATCATCGACGCCGCGAGGTCGAGCCGGCGGCGCATGCCGCCGGAGTACGTCTTGGCGGGGCGGCTCGCCGCCTCGGTGAGGGAGAACCGCTCCAGGAGCGCGTCGGCCTTCGACCTGGCCTCCTTGCGGGAGAGGTCGAGGAGCCGCCCGATCATGTAGAGGTTCTCGCGCCCGGAGAGCTTCTCGTCCACGGCCGCGTACTGGCCGGTGAGGCCTATGACCCGGCGGAGCTGGCGGGGCTGCTTGACGACGTCGTACCCGGCCACGAAGGCCGAGCCCGAGTCCGGGACGACGAGGGTGGAGAGGCAGCGTACGAGGGTGGTCTTGCCGGCGCCGTTCGGACCGAGCACGCCGAGGACCGTGCCCTCGCGTACGTCGAGGTCCACGCCGTCCAGTGCTTTGGTCTCGCCGTAGTGCTTGACCAGTCCCCTCACGGTGACGGCGCTTCCGGCGCCGCCGGGGGTGATGTCGATTCGCTTCATGGCAGAAGAGTGACAGCAGCCACCGACAAACCGCCGACAGGCCGCCTACACCCGGGGGAAAAGCGGACAGCCCGTCGACGGGGGAAATCGACGGGCTGCCGGTGGTGCCGCTATGGCTCTAGTGGACCGAGTGCTCCGCGGCGGGGAACGTACCGCCCACCACGTCCTGAGCGAACGCCTTGGCCGCGCCGCCCATCACCGCCCGCAGATCCGCGTACTGCTTCACGAAGCGCGGCATCTTGCCGCCGGTCAGGCCCAGCATGTCCGTCCAGACCAGGACCTGCGCGTCGCAGCCCGCGCCCGCGCCGATGCCGACCGTCGGGATGTGCAGGGACCGGGTGACCTCGGCCGCCAGCTCCGCGGGGACCAGTTCGAGGACCACCGCGAACGCGCCCGCGTCCTGCGCGGCCTTCGCGTCGCTCAGCAGGCGGTGCGCCGCCTCGTCGCCGCGGCCCTGGACGCGGTAGCCCATGGTGTTCACGGACTGCGGCGTCAGGCCGAGGTGGGACATGACGGGGATGCCCGAGGAGACGAGCAGCTCGGTCTGGGCGAGCGAGCGTTCGCCGCCCTCCAGCTTCACCGCACCGACTCCGGCCTCCTTCACCAGGCGCGTCGCCGAGCGCAGCGCCTGGACCGGTCCTTCCTGGTACGAACCGAAGGGCAGGTCGCCGACGATCAGGGCACGCGACGTGCCCCGTACGACGGCAGCCGACAGCATGGTCATCTCGTCGAGGGTGACGGGCACGGTCGTCTCGTACCCGAGGTGACAGTTGCCCGCCGAGTCGCCGACCAGCATCACGGGGATGCCCGCCTCGTCGAACACGGACGCGGTCATCGCGTCGTACGCGGTGAGCATGGGCCACTTCTCGCCCCGCTCCTTGGCGGCGGCGATGTCCCGCACGGTGATGCGGCGGGTGCTCTTGCCTCCGTACAGCGCCTTGCTGCTGTCGGTGGACTGGCTCGCGGAGGGCCCCGCAGGCTGGTTCTGGGCAGCCGAAAGTTGCGTCATCGCAACGGCTCCTTCTCTTATCTCGAGGCGCCCTGACGGCGTCCCCGGATCACCTCCATGGTGGCATCGCGTGCCGCCCGTCGGCTAGTGGACCCTTCGGTAAAGTCTTTACAATACGAGACGGTCTCGTATCGAAATGGCCCTAGGGTGGGAGCCATGACTACTCCCGCCGTCACCACCCCACGCATTCCGGAAGCCGTCCACCGGCGCCGTTGGGCGATCCTCGGCGTCCTGATGCTGAGCCTGCTGATCGTGGTGCTCGACAACTCGATCCTGAACGTCGCCATCAAGACGATCTCGACCCCGGAGCCCACGGGCCTCGGCGCCACCCAGGGCGACCTGGAGTGGGCCATCAACTCCTACACCCTGGTCTTCGCCGGGCTGCTCTTCACCGCGGGTCTGCTCGGCGACCGGCTCGGCCGCAAGCGGATGCTGCTCGTGGGCCTCGCCGTCTTCGGCATCGGCTCGGCGCTCGCCGCCGAGTCCGGCTCACCCGTCCAACTCATCCTGTTCCGCGCGGTGATGGGCCTCGGCGCCGCCTTCGTGATGCCCGCCACCCTCGCCGTCCTGATGAACGTCTTCGAGCGCGACGAGCAGCCCAAGGCCATCGGCATCTGGGCGGGCGGCGTCGGCCTCGCCATCGCGATCGGGCCCATCACCGGCGGCGTACTGCTCGACCACTTCTGGTGGGGCTCGGTCTTCCTGGTGAACGTGCCGATCGTCATCGTCGCGATCGGCCTGATGATCTGGCTCGTCCCCGAATCGCGCGACCCCAGGCCGGGCCGCATCGACCTGGTGGGCGTGGCCCTGTCCGTCGTCGGCCTCGTCCTGCTCGTCTACGGAATCATCAAGGGCGGCCAGCTCGCTGACTTCACCGACCCCGCCGCCCTCGCGACCATTGTGGCGGGCATCGCCGTACTTGTCGGGTTCGTGCTCTACGAGAAGCGCAGCGACCACCCGTCCATCGACATCTCGTACTTCAAGAACCGCGTCTTCTCGGCGGCGATCAGCTCCCTCGCGCTGGTCTTCTTCGCGCTGATGGGCGTCACGTTCTTCGCGGTCTTCTACACGCAGAGCGTGCGCGGCTACTCGCCCCTGGAGACCGGCCTGTTGATGCTGCCGCTCGCCGCCGCGCAGCTCATCTTCGCGCCGCGCGCCCGCCTCGTCGTCGACCGCTTCGGGGTGCGCGCCGTGTGCTCGGGCGGACTGCTGCTCCTGGCCGCGATGCTCTCCGCCTTCACGATCCTGGAGGCCGATACGCCGATCTGGATCCTGGAAGTCATGTTCTTCCTGATGGGCACGGGCATGGCGCACATCATGACGCCCGCGAGTGTCGTCATCATGCAGGCGCTGCCCCGCGAGAAGGCGGGCTCCGCGTCAGCCCTGAGCAACACCTTCCGGCAGGTCGGCGGCGCCCTGGGCATCGCGGTGCTCGGCTCCGTGCTCTCCGCGGCCTACCGCAGCGGAGTCGAGGACAAGCTCACCCTGCTGCCCGCCGATGTACGGCACACCGCGGGCGAGTCCATCGAGGCCACCCTCGGTGTCGCCGCCAAGCTCGGTCCGCGCGGTGAACCGCTGGTGACCGCCGCCCACGACTCCTTCCTGCACGCCATGCACGTCACGGCGCTCTGCGGCGCGGGCGTCGCCCTGATCGGCGTCGTGGTCGTCGCCCTGTTCCTGCCGGGCCGCACGCCCCAGGAGCCGGAGGCGGAGCAGAAGGAGGCGGACCCGGTGGGCGCCGGGCACTGAGGCGGCGCCGGGTACTGAAGGGGCGCAGGGCACTGGCGAGGCACGGGGCATGGATGGGGCTGCAGGGCCGGGCAGGGACAATCGGCCTGGCAGAGCGCCGGATGACGAGAGACGGAGTTGACGTGGGCCACATCGCCAAAGGCGTCCGGGGCCGCCCCCGCAGCGAGGCCGTGGAGCGGTCGATCGTCGAGGGCGTCCTGAAGATGATCGAGGACGGTGTGCCCCTCGCCGACCTCTCCGTCGAGCGGATCGCGCGCACGGCGGGCGTGGGCAAGGCCACCATCTACCGTCGCTGGAGCGGCAGGGAAGAGCTCTTCGTCGACATCCTGCGCGGCGTGGAGGACCCCCCTCCCGAACTGGCGGGGGAGTCCATGCGCGGGGATCTCGTCACGCTCCTCGACCATCTGCGCAGGCGCGGCGTGAACATGAGGTCCTCCGCGATCCTGCACAACGTCTTCGCGCAGATGAAGAGCCTGCCCAAGCTGTGGGAGGCGTACCACGCGACCGTCGTCGAACCGCAGCGCCGCGTCATGATCGGCGTGCTGCGCCGCGGCGTCGAGAACGGCGAACTGCGCGCGGACGTCGACATCGTCCTCGCCAACGACCTGTTCGTCGGACCCATGCTCGTGCGCACCGTCCTGCGCTCCGACGCGCCGCTCGACGAGGGTCTCGCCGAGCGGATCGTGGACTCCGTGCTCGCGGGTCTGCGGCCCACGGGGTGAATGTGCGCGTTTCGTCACAGCGGCCCGTTGTGCGGCGAGATGCGGAACCCGCCGCGCCGCCCCGCTCGTCCTCGTCCCGTACGGCCGTCACGGACGGCGGGGAGGACACCCGATCATCGCCTAGGGTTTCAGGGGCGAGGACGGTTGCACGGCACCAGTGAGGCGACGAGCGTATGGCGCAGGCGTATGTGACGGAAACGGGCAACGGCGGCTCGGGGCCTGACCGCCAGGGGTCCCGGTTCCGGCGCCTGGTCGACGGATGGCGCGGCGACCGGGGCATCTGGAGGCGCGGGCTCGTCACGGCCGGGGTCGCGGTCCTTCTCGCGCTGGTGATGCTCTTCCACGCGCAGATCCCGAACGGCGTCGGCAACCTCGGCAGCCTCATCGAGACGTTCCTGCCCTGGCTCGGCATCCTCGTGCCGGTGCTCCTCGTCATCGGCTTCGTCCGCAAGTCCGCCACCGCGCTGATCGCCGTGCTGCTTCCGGCGGTCATCTGGGTGAGCTCCTTCGGCGGCCTGATCTCCGACAAGTCCGGGGCCGGCGGCGACCTGACGGTCGCCACCCACAACGTGAACGCGGAGAACGCCGACCCGTCGGGCACCGCCCGTGACGTCGCCGCGTCCGGCGCCGACGTCGTGGCCCTCGAGGAGCTCACGGCGGACGCCGTCCCGACGTACGAGAAGGCCCTGGCCGGCACCTACAAGTACCACTCGGTGCAGGGCACGGTCGGCCTGTGGAGCAAGTACCCGCTGACCGGCACCAAGCCCGTCGACATCAAGCTGGGCTGGACGCGCGCGATGCGGACGACGGTCAACAGCCCCAAGGGCGAGGTCGCCGTCTACGTCGCCCACCTGCCGTCGGTGCGGGTCAAGCTGGACGCGGGCTTCACCGCCAACCAGCGGGACGCGAGCGCGGACGCGCTGGGCGAGGCGATCGCCGACGAGCAGATCTCCAAGGTGGTGCTGCTCGGCGACCTGAACGGCACGATGAACGACCGCGCCCTGAACGCGGTCACCTCACAGATGCGGTCCACGCAGGGCGCGGCGGGCGACGGCTTCGGCTTCAGCTGGCCCGCGTCGTTCCCGATGGCGCGGATCGACCAGATCATGGTGAAGGGCGTCGAGCCGATGTCGTCGTGGACGCTGCCGGAGACGGGCAGCGACCACCTGCCGATCGCGGCGCGCGTCGAGCTCTAGCCCCTGGAGTCCTCGAGAGCCCCCGGGAGTCATCGGGAGCCCTCGGGGCGCTCCTGCCACATGGCGCACATCTCTTTTTAACCTCACGGAATACTGAGCCTGAGACGCTTTGTTCCGTACGTAAACTTACGGAACACCACTCCCTCATGCGCTCCCCCGGAAGGTTCTTCATGCCCCTGGCCCTGCTCGCCCTAGCCGTGGGCGCCTTCGGCATCGGTACGACCGAGTTCGTGATGATGGGCCTGCTGCCCAACGTCGCGGACGACCTGGACATATCCATCCCCACCGCCGGGCACCTGGTCTCGGCGTACGCCCTGGGTGTCGTCATCGGCGCCCCGCTGCTCGCCGCGGTCACCGCGCGGATGCCCCGCCGCCGGGTCCTCATCGGCCTGATGGTGCTCTTCGTCGCCGGCAACGCGCTGTCGGCGGCGGCCCCCGACTACCACTGGCTGATGGCCGCCCGCTTCCTGAGCGGCCTTCCGCACGGCGCGTTCTTCGGCGTCGGCGCGGTGGTCGCCACCGGTCTGGTGGCGCCCGAGCGCAAGGCGCGCTCCGTCTCGCTGATGTTCCTCGGCCTGACCGTCGCCAACATCGTCGGCGTGCCCGTGGCCACGGCCATGGGGCAGCAGCTCGGCTGGCGCGCGACGTTCCTCGCGGTCAGCGCGATCGGCCTCGCGGCGATCGCCACGCTGGCCTTCTTCGTGCCCGCCGACCACGGCCACGGCGAGAGCGGCGGCCTGCGCGGGGAGCTTCGCGCGCTCGGCAGCGTTCCGGTGTGGCTCGCGCTCGGTACGACCGTCGCGGGCTTCGGGGCGCTCTTCTCCGCGTACAGCTATGTGACGCCCATGCTCACGGACGCGGCGGGCTACGCCGAATCCAGCGTCACGCTGCTGCTCGCGCTGTTCGGTGTCGGCGCGACCGCGGGCAACCTGCTCGGCGGCCGGCTCGCCGACCACTCCTTGCGGGGCACGCTCTTCGGCGGGCTCACGGCGCTCGTCGTGGTCCTCGCCCTGTTCCCGCTCCTCATGGGTGCGGCGTGGAGCGCGGCGCTCGCGGTGACGCTGCTCGGCATGGCGGCCTTCACGACGGGTTCGCCCCTGCAGCTGATGGTCATGGAGAAGGCGTCCGCGGCCCCGTCCCTGGCCTCGTCCGCGAACCAGGCCGCGTTCAACCTCGCCAACGCGGGCGGCGCGTGGGTCGGCGGCCTCGCGCTGGCGGCGGGCTTCGGGGTCACGTCACCGGCGGTGGTGGGCGCGGGCCTCGCGGTCCTTGGGCTCGCCGTGGCGGGGGTGGCGTATCTGGTGGACCTGCGGTCGCCTGTCTCCGGCGGTGGCCGCTTGGTGGCGGCGCACTCGGTGTCCGATCGTGAGACGTCCCACGCCGGGTAATCAGGTGGGTGGGTGGGAACGATCCGCCGCGAAGCGGCTGTACAGGGCGGCGCCCACCCACCCCGGGGTCAGACGGATTCCCGCCACCGGTTGGTGATCGGCAGCCGCCGGTCCTTGCCGAAGCCCTTCGCGGAGATCTTCGTGCCCGGCGGGTACTGCCGCCGCTTGTACTCGGCGGTGTCCACCATCCGCAGCGTCTTGACGACGAGCTCCCGGTCGTACCCGGCGGCGACGATCGTGTCCGCGCCCTGGTCGCGGTCGACGTACATCGCCAGGATCGCGTCGAGCACGGGATAGTCCGGCAGCGAGTCCGTGTCCACCTGGCCGGGACGCAGCTCCGCGCTCGGCGGCTTGCTGATGGAGTTCTCCGGGATGGGCGGCGTCTGGCCGCGCTCCAGCGCCGCGCGGTTGCGCCACTCGGCGAGCCGGAAGATCAGGGACTTGTAGACGTCCTTGATCGGCCCGTACGCCCCGACCGAGTCGCCGTAGAGCGTCGAATACCCCACCGCCAGCTCGGACTTGTTGCCCGGGGCGAGGACGATGTGACCCTCCTGGTTGGAGAGGGCCATCAGCATCGTGCCGCGCAGGCGCGACTGGAGGTTCTCCTCGGCGAGTCCGGTCAGGCCGAGCGACCCCATGTACGCGTCGAACATCGGGGCGATCGGCACGGTCCGGAAGTTCAGCCCCGTGCGCCGGGCCAGGTCTTCCGCGTCGCTGATGGAGTGGTCCGAGGAGTAGCGGGACGGCATGGCGACGCCGTACACGTTCTGCGCGCCGAGCGCGTCGCAGGCGATCGCGGCGGTGAGCGCGGAGTCGATTCCTCCGGAGAGGCCGATCAGCACGCTGCTGAATCCGTTCTTCGCGGCGTACGCACGCAGCCCGACCACCAGCGCCGAGTACACCTCCTCGTCGTCGTCGAGCCGCTCGGCGTACCCACCGGTGAGCTCCGGCTCGTACGCGGCGAGGGGCTCATCGGAGAGCGTGACGTGCTCGATCCGCAGGCCGTCGTCCACGACGCCCGACGGCGGCTCCGCCGCGGCGGCGGGCAGCTCCAGATCAAGGACCACGCACCCCTCGGCGAACTGCGGCGCCCGCGCGATGACTTCGCCGTCCCGGTCCACGACGACCGAGTCGCCGTCGAAGACGATCTCGTCCTGGCCGCCGATCATGGCGAGGTAGGCGGTGGTGCAGCCGGCCTCCTGCGCACGCTTGCGCACCAGCTCGAGCCGTACGTCGTCCTTGTTCTGCTCGTACGGCGACGCGTTGATGGAGAGCAGGAGCCCCGCCCCCGCGGTGCGCGTCGCGGGGACGCGGCCGCCGTCCTGCCAGAGGTCCTCGCAGATGGCGAGCGCGACGTCGACGCCGTGCACGCGCACGATCGGCAGGGTCTCGCCCGGCACGAAGTAGCGGAACTCGTCGAAGACGCCGTAGTTCGGCAGGTGGTGCTTGGAGTACGTCAGGACGGCCTCGCCGCGGTGCAGCACGGCGGCGGCGTCACGCGGCGCGCCCGCCGGCTGGCCGTACTTCGGCTTGGCCTCCTCGGTGCGGTCGAGATAGCCGACGACGACCGGCAGCTCGCCGTACCCCTCGTCGTTCAGCCGCACGGCGAGCGCCCGCAGCGCCTGACGCGAGGCGTCGACGAAGGACGAACGCAGGGCGAGGTCCTCGACGGGATAGCCGGTGAGCGCCATCTCGGGGAACGCGACGAGGTGCGCTCCCTGCTCGGCGGAGTGCCGGGTCCAGCGGACGATGGCCTCGACGTTCCCGGCGAGATCGCCGACGGTCGAGTCGATCTGATTCAGTGCGAGGCGTAGTTGAGGCACGGGGCCCAGTGTAATCGTCAGAGCGACGCGATGCCCTGACGGGACGCCCCACCGGGGCGTCCCGCCCTGGCCTTCGGTCAGCTGCGGTAGCCGAGGACCGTCATCATTCCTGCCTCCGAGTGATACACGTTGTGGCAGTGGATCATCCACAGGCCCGGGTTGTCGGCGTCGAAGTCCACCGTCAGCGTGCCGTTCGGCAGGACGACCGCGGTGTCCTTGCGGGGGCCGCCCGCCACGTTCGCCAGGGAGAACGTGTGGCCGTGCAGGTGGACCGGGTGCCACATCGTCGTCGAGTTGGCGAAGACCAGGCGGACGCGTTCGCCCGCGCGGACCGGGTGGCGCTGGTCGGGGGAGTAGGGCTTCTTGTCGAAGGCCCAGTCGTACTTCGCCATTCCGCCGGTCAGTTGGATCCTGACCGTGCGGTCCGGCTTGCGGGACGGGAGGGCCACCGACCGCGCAGCCCGCAGCTTGTCCGCCGTCAAGAGGCGGCCCTTCAGCTCCTTGGGTCGGGTCGAGGGGGCGGGCGCCGCGCCGCCGCCCGTGCGCAGGACCGCGAGGGCCGACGCCTTCTTGCCCTCGGCCGCCGCGGTCAGCGGGAACGCGCCGTCCTTGGCGGTGACCAGGACGTCATAGCGCTCACCCATGCCGAGCAGCAGCGCGTCCGTCTTCGCGTGCTCCACCGGGAAGCCGTCCGTGTGCGTCACCGTCATCTCGTGGCCGCCGAGCGCCACCCGGAAGGCCGTGTCGCCGCCGGCGTTGATGATGCGTAGGCGGATGCGGTCGCCGGGGCGGGCCTTGAAGGTGGAAGGGGCGTCCGGTGTGCGGCCGTTGATCAAGTAATGCGGGTACGCCACGTCGCCCGCGTCGCCGCCCAGGAGGTCGCTCTTGGCGCCCATCATCATCCGGGAAGGGCCTGAGGGGCCTGAGGAGCCTGAGGGGTCTGAGGTGGGGCTCGGCTTGGGTGAGGGGCCGGTCCGCAGCGACATCTTCGACATGTCGTGGCCGTCCATGTCGTGGCCGCTCATGCCCTTGCCGAGCTCCGCGAGCACGGCGTCCGGTGTCGAGCCGTCCACCCCGTCGACCCAGTCGTCCAGGACGACGACCCACTCCTTGTCGTACTTCAAGGGCTCCTTGGGGTCGTCGACGATCAGTGGTGCGTACAGACCGCGGTCCTGCTGCGTGCCCGAGTGGGGATGGAACCAGTACGTCCCCGGGTGCGGAACCGCGAAGCGGTAGGTGAAGTCGGCGCCCGGCTTGACGGCCTTCTGGGTGAGGCCGGGGACGCCGTCCATGTCGTTGCGCAGGGCCAGGCCGTGCCAGTGCAGGGACGTGGACTCGGGGAGGTGGTTGGCGAGCGTGAGGGCGAGGGTGTCGCCCGCGGTGACGCGGACCTCCTTGCCGGGCAGCCGGTCGCCGTACGCCCAGGTCTTGACCGTGCGGCCGCCGAGGTCGAGCTTGGCCGTCATGGCCATGAGCTTCACCTCGCGGACCGTGCCGCCGCCGGCTCGCTTCTTCTCCGCGGCGGCGACTTCCTCGCCGGAGGGGTCGACATAGCCCTTGGGGCGGCCGTCGGGCGATCCCTCGGGGGAGCCCTCGGGCTTGGAGCCGCCGCCGTGTCCGGCGTGACCGGAGTCCGGTCCTGAGCCGGAGCAGGCCGTCAGGATTCCCGAACCGGCGACGGCGGTCGCGGCGCCGAGCAGGGCGCGGCGCGATGGGGCGCGGCGCGCGGGGGAGCGCAGGGGTTGAGTGCGCATGGCTGAGTACACCTCGTCGTGGTGGTGCGTGCAGATGGGCGCATCTGCTGCTTCTGGTACACCGCTCGACGCCCGGAGGTTCCCAACAAGGACCCCACCAGGACGCGGGCAGCGCGAAGCAGCCGGTGCGTCGGCCTAAATGCGCAGCACCGAGAGGCAGGAGAGGAGTATGCGGGGTGGCGGCGGATTGGGCCGCAGCCCGTCGAGCAGCCGGGCGAGCGGGCGCGCGGGGACGGCGAAGCCGCCGGGGCGCAGCAGGCCTGCTTTCAGGAGCAGGAGGAGAGTGAGCGCCGAGAGGACCGCCAGGCACACGGACAGCGGGTCCATCCCGTCCGTCCCGACGGGTGAGGACGCGGACGTGGCGGCGAGGTGTGGCCGCGCGGGGGCGGCGTGGCCGCCGTCGCTCATCTCTTGCTGACCGGCGGCTTGTTCGGACACGCTTGCGTGACTCGTCGACGGGCTCGTCGAGTGACTGGGCGAGGACTGGCCCGCCGAGTGACTCGGCGACGAATGGCCCGTCGGGTGGCCCGTCGGGTGGCCGAGCGTATGCATCGTCACGATGCCGAAGAGCAGCGCGGCGAGCAGCAGGAGCTGCCTGCCGTTCGCTGATCTCTTCGTGGCCGCCATGGGCGGAACCTTACCCCCGGCGGGTATTCGGCAACATGCGGACCCCCGGTACTCCACTGATCATGAGCTCATGATGAATATGGTCAATAGGGGACGAATCGGTTCCGTTGAGGGTAACGACAGACGGCGATGCCGGCGGACTCGCCATGGAGCCGAAGGCAAAGGCGGAGGCGGGGGCCATCACTAGCGCCGTCCGCCCCGCCGTGCCGATCACGCCCGCCGAGCCCCGCCCCGCCACCGCCCGAGCCGCCGCCGTCTCGCTCCTGCTGGCGCTCGGCGCGCTCGCCTACAGCGCGTGGCTCCTGGAACCCCTCCTGGGGACGGGGCTCTCCCCGGTGAGTTCGTACGTCAGTGAACTCGCCGCCCGGGACCAGCCGTTCGGGACGCTGTTCCGCACGACCGACCTGACCGCCGGGCTGTTGCTCCTCGCGGGCGCGGTGTGCGCGCTGCTGTGGCTGCCGCGCCGGAGGATCGCCGTCGTGGGGTGGGCGGGGCTGGCGCTGTTCGGTGCGGCCACGGCGGTCGACTCCCGGCTGCCGCTGAGCTGCGCGCCGACCGCCGATGCGGCGTGCGTGGCCAGGGAGCGGGCGGGGCTCGTGCCCGCGGCGCATACGGCGCACGTGGTGAGCAGCAGTGTCGCGATGACGGGGGCGCTGGTGGGGATGGTGGCGCTGACGTTCGCGGCGCGGAGGTACGGGCACGGGGTCCTGCCGTCCCTCGCGGGCCCCTTCAGCCTCCTCCTCCTGCTCCTCGAACTGGCGGCCACCGCCTGGACCCTGGCCGCCATCGCCGCCTTCGACGCGGGGCACGGCACGTGGGCGCTGGGGGTGGGGCAGCGGCTCCAGGTGCTGCTGATCGCTCTCTGGCTGGGGCTGCTCGCGCGTGCGGTGGTGCGGCGCGGATGAGTTTCGTACGGATCGGGGGAGTGCCGCACCACGTGGAGGTGACGGGGAGCGGGCCGGTCTGCGTGCTGAGCGCGGGGCTCGGGCTCGCGTGGTTCGACTGGGATCCGGTGGTGGAACTCCTCGCCCCGTGGCGGACGGTCGTCCGCTTCGACCGGCCGGGGTCGGGACTGAGCGGGCACGCGCGCGTGGCGCCCACGCTGGGTGGCGAGGCCGAGCGGATCGCGCGGATCTTGGACGCGGTGAGCCCCGGCGGTCGTCCTGCCACGGTGGTCGGGCACTCGCTCGCGGGCTTCCACTGCGAGGCGTTCGCCCGCCTCTTTCCGGCGCGTACGGCGGGCCTGGTCCTGGTCGACTCCAGCGTCGAGGAGCGGCCGAGGGTGCGGGTTCCGCGCGGGGTGCGGGTGGGGGCGGCCCGGGTGTGCGGGGCGGTGCTGAGCGGGGTGGGGGTGCCGCGGGCGGTGGGTCCTGCGCTGCGGAGGGTGGCGGTGCGGGGGGGCTTGGCGTCCTCGTCGTTGGACGAGGTGAGGCGGGTCTATGGGGCGAGCCGTGTGCTGCGGGGGTCGCTTCTCGAGTACGTGACGTACGGCGACGCAGCGCTCGAACTCACCACTCTCCGCCGGGAGTTCCCCCTCCGGGAGCGGCTTCCGGTGACGGTGCTCGCCGCGTACTCGGGGGGTGCGGTGGGCTGGCTCGCCCGGCAGCGGTCCCTTGCCGCCTCGCTCGACGCGACCTTCCGCGTCGCGGAACCATCGGGTCACTTGGTCATGCGGGACGCCCCGGGCGACGTGGCGGAGGCGGCGCTGTCCACGCCGTGAGGGTGCCGGGCGCTCCGCTCCGCGGCTTCCCCTCGCCGCGTGCACTGTCCGTGGCCCGCAGCCCCTGGCCCGCCGCTTCGCGGCGGATCTTTCCCGCCCACCCACCCGATTACCCGGCGGTGCCATCGTCAGGGACGTCGCGTGGGTGTACCGCAGGGCAATCGGGTGGGTGGGCGGGGATGTCCCGTCGCGGAGCGGCGGGTTGAGGCGGGCGCCAGGCAAGGCAGAACACCACGCCCCCCCCGAGTCGCCGCCGGGCAATCGGGTGGGTGGGCGGGAGGCACCCGCCGCGGAGCGGCGGTTCAGGGGATACCCCCGGGTCACTGGGAAGCGGCGTCCCCCCGGCCTTCGCCGGAGCCGGGCGGTGCAGGGATACCGCCCCCGAGCAAAGGGACACCGAAGGGCCACTAAGAAGTGGCCCCCCGGCTCCCCCGGAGCCCCCGCACACTCTCCCGGATCACAATGTGCGTCCCCAGCAGATGCCTCTCCTGGCCCGCCCGAGGTGCCCCCGCCAGAGCGAGGCGGACCGCCGTCCGGCCCATCTCCTCAGCGGGAATGTGCACCGTCGTCAGGCCGGGGGTGATGTCCGCCGCCACGGGGTCGTCGTTGTAGCCGACCACCGAGATGTCCTCAGGCACCCGCAGCCCGTACTCCCGCAGCGCGATCATCGTGGCCGCCGCCACCCTGTCGTCGCCCGCGAACACCGCCGTGAAGTCCGGCTTGCCGTCCGCCTTCTTGAGGAGGTCCATGATCGCCTCGTACCCGTGGTTCTGCCCGAAGCCGATGCCGTGCAGGATCGCCTCCTCGCGCGGCACCCCGTGGTCGGCCAGCGCCCGCAGGTAGCCCGCGACACGGTCCTCGCCCGTGGTGTGTCCTGGCTGGTAGCCGATCAGGGCGATCTTGCGGTGGCCCGCGCCGAGCAGGTGGCTCGTGATCGCGTACGCGCCCGCCTCGTTGTCGTACTCGACGACCAGCGCGGGCACGTCCGGCGCCGGCGCGGGCCGCCCGCACAGGATGAGGCGGGAGCCCGCCGCCGCCAGCGCCTCCGCGTACCGCGCCATCCGCTCGCGGTACTCGTCGTCCTCGATGACACCGCCCACCAGGACCACCGCCTCGGCGGCCTGCTCGCGCATCATCTGCACCAGCGCCAGCTCACGGGCCGGATCGCTGTTCGTCGACGCGACCAGGGTGAGCCTGCCCCGCTGGGCGGCCTCCATCTCCACGCCCTGCGCGACATGGGCGTAGAAGGAGCTCACCAACTCGAACATGAGCACCGCGATCGTCTTGCGGCCCGCGCCCGCCAGGGCACGCGCGTGCGCGTTGGCGACGTAGTCGAGGTCCTTGACGGCCCGCAGCACCTTCGCGCGCGACGCCGTCGACGTCGGGTAGTTGCCCGCGAGGACCCGCGAGACGGTCGCGACCGAGACGCCCGCCCGCGCCGCCACATCGCGGATGGTGACCCGCTCACCCACTGTGTCTCCTCATGTTGCAGTATCCGGGCCAAGTTGCAGGCCAAGTAGCTGGCCGAGTTGCAGTATCAGGCTCAAGTAGCCAAGTCCGGGGCGGTGTTGCCCCCACGGCACCCCGCCCCGGACCATCATCCCGCGCCCGCCCCGGATCAGTGCGCGGCCTCGTACTCCTTTGCGAACTCCGCGTGTGCCTTGTCGCCGCCCTGCGTCTGCCACTTCTTGTACACGGCGTCCCAGTCGGACAGCTTCTTGCGGCCCGAGACGATCGCCGTGACACCGTCCTCGATGATCTGCTGCATGGACGCGCCCTGCCGGTTGTACGTGTCCGACATCAGCCCCCAGTGGTCGTCGCGGACGAGGTTCGGCACGACCGCCTTCTCCCAGGTGTGCAGCCGCTTGGTGAGGTCGGCGTAGCCGGGGAAGTACAGCGGCTGCGGTGCGTCCATGAGGTAGGCGAAGGGGAGGTTCGTGCGGTTCTCCACCAGGCCGAGCGAGTTGGCGATCGGGTCGCCGTTCTTGTCGTACTCGAAGTGCGTGCCCTCGACGCCCGAGTGCATCAGCTCGTACTCCTTGGAGCCGAAGGGCGACGCCAGCCAGTCCAGGACCCGCAGCATCAGCTTCACGCGGTCCTTGGAGGCCTTCTTGATGACGGTGTAGCCGAAACAGCCGCGGTTCTGCTGGTAGACGGGCGTCGCGCCGTCGACCACGTACGGCACGGCGGCGTCGAGCGTGAACTCGTCCTTGATGCCCTGCGCGTTGGAGATGACCGCGCCCCAGCCGTCCGTCATCGAGCGGACCGTGCCGTTGTAGAACTGCGTCTTGAGGTCGACCTGGGAGATCGAGGTGGCATCGGAGTTGTACGAGCCCGCCTTGCGCATCTTGGACATGTACTCGAGCGCGGCCTTGAACTCGTCGGTCCCGAACATGTCGGTGACCTTGCCGTTCTTGATCTGCCACTGATTCGGCGCCCCGTGCCACATCGCGTGGTAGAGGTAGCCGAAGAAGCCGACCGACGAGGCGCCGAGCGCGTACTTCTTGTTCTGCGAGGCCTCCCTGGCCATCGTCTGGAAGTCCGCCGCCGCCATGCCCGGCTTGTACCCCGCCTTGGCGAAGGCCTCCTTGTTGATGAACATCGCGCCCTGCACCTTGGCGCGCTCGATCGGCAGGCCGTAGATGCGGCCTGCGACGCGGCCCATGCCTTCCCACGCGTACGTGGGGATGTTGGCGAGGTTCGGGTAGTCCTTCACGGCGTCGCCGGACAGGTGCTCCGAGAGGTCCGCGCAGCGCGACTTCACGAACTGCGACTCGCGCGGCAGGACGTAGCCGCCACCGAAGTTGATCATGTCGGGCAGGTCGTCGCCGGACATCAGGGTCGACATCTTGGAGCGGAAGTCCGCGTCCGGCACCACCGAGAACTCGACCTCGACACCGAGGGCCTCGTTCATCGCCTGCCAGAACTTGTTCGATCCGACCGGCTTCGGCGGGGTGCCGTAGGTGATGGTCATGACCTTGATCTTCTGCTTGCCGTTGCCTGGCTTCTCGGCCGTCGCGGCGACCAGCTTCTGCGGGTACTTGGTGAACCCGGGCTGCACGCCCTCCGCGGTCGGCGCGAGGTCGGGCGTCGGGCCCTTGGCGGGCGTGTACGTCGGCCAGGGCGCCGCCTTCTTGTTGGCGTTGCTGACCGAACCGCCGCCGCTGGAATCCGTGGAGCAGGCGGTGAGCAGGGAAGGAGCCGCGACCGCGGCCCCGCCGACGGCTATGGAGCGCAGCAGCGTACGGCGCGACATCGAGGAACCGGACACAGTGTCAACCTTTCGGACATGCGGAGTCGTGCGGGAGGTGGTGGCTCAGCTCTTGATGGCGCCCGTGAGCACGCCCTTGGTGAAGTACTTCTGGAGGAAGGGGTAGACGATCAGGATCGGCACGGTGGCGATCACCAGGACGGCCATCTGCATCGTCTGCGGGGCCGAGACGTTCGACGCGTCGCTCAGTCCGGTGTCCGCGATCTGCGAGCCGCCCATGACGTACGTACGAAGGACCTGCTGGAGCGGCCAGTGGTCGGACTCCAGATAGATCGAGGCATGGAACCAGGCGTTCCAGTAGCTCACCGCGTAGAAGAGGCCGACCACCGCGAGGGCTGCCTTGGAGAGCGGGAGCACGACCCGCCACAGGATCTGCCAGTCGTTCGCGCCGTCGAGACGTGCCGCCTCGTACAGCTCCTCGGGAACGCCCTGGAAGAACCCGCGCAGGACGACCAGATTGAAGACGTTGATGAGCAGGGGGACGATCAGGGAGCTGTAGCTCTCCAGCATGCCCATCCCCTTGACCAGCAGGAACGCGGGGATCATGCCGGGCGGGAAGAGGAACGTGAACAGGACGATCAGCAGGATCGGCTTTCCGCCGTACACCTTGGGGCGGCTCAGCGCGTACGCCAGGAACGTCGTGCACGCGAGCGAGGCGAGGGTGCCGATGACCGTGATGCCGGCGCTCACCCCGAGCGCCTTGGTGACGATGCCGCCCTCGAAGACCTGCTCGTAGGCCCGCAGCGTCGGGTGCGTCGGCCACAGGACCCAGCCGCCGTTGGCGATGACCTCGCGGTTCGATGCGAACGACGTCGAGATGATGACGAGGAACGGCACGAAGACCATGACCAGGATGGTGACGATCGCCAGGGCCTTGGCCACCTGGGTGACCGGCTTCGGCTTCTCCATCCAGGACGGGCGTACGGGGCGTGCGGGGCGCCCGGGGCGGGCCGGGCGCGCCGGACGCCCGGTGCGTATCGCGGCGGTTTTCGTGCTCACTTGTAGACCCCCTGCTCGCCGAGGCGATGGGCGACCTTGTTGGCCGCGAAGACGAGAATCGCGCCGACCACGCCCTTGAACAGGCCCGCCGCCGCGGCGTATCCGGTGTCGCCGCCGACGATGCCCTGCCAGAAGACGAAGGTGTCGAGCACCTCACCGGCCTCGGGCCCGACCGACTGCCGTTGCAGCAGCATCTGTTCGAAGCCGACGGAGAGGATGTCGCCGAGCCGCATGATCAGGAGCAGGATGACGACCGGCCGGATGGACGGCAGCGTCACGTGCCAGAAGCGGCGCCAGGGGCCCGCCCCGTCGATGGCGGCTGCCTCGTACTGCTGCTCGTCCACCTGCATCAGCGCGGCGAGGAAGATGATCGTGCCCCAGCCCGCGTCCTTCCAGACGACCTGCGCGACGACGAGCGCGGGATACGCGTCCGGGTTGCCGATGATGTCGACGGAATGCAGACCCGCCTGCCCGAGCACGGAGTTGAGCAGGCCGGTGTCGGCGAGCACCTGCTGGAACAGGGCCACGACGATGACCCACGACAGGAAGTGCGGCAGATAGACCACCGACTGCACGAAGCGCCGCGTGAGGTCCGAGGTCAGGCTGTGCAGGAGCAGGGCGAGGCCCAGGGGCACCGGGAAGAAGAAGACCAGCTGGAGCACGGCGAGGAAGAGCGTGTTCCAGGTCGCGTGCCAGAAGTCCGGGTCACCGAACATCCGGTCGAAGTTCTCGAAGCCGACCCAAGGGCTGGCCCAGAGGCCGTCGAAGGGGACGTACTCCTTGAAGGCGACGGCGTTCCCGATGAACGCGCCGTAGTGGAACACCAGGAAGTACGCGCCCCCCGGCACCATGAGCAGCAGCAGGAATCGCGAGGAGCGAAACCGTTTCCATCGCTCATCACGCTTGGTTTTGTTGCCATTTGGCCTGTTACTGCGCTTGCCGGGCGGCTTCACCGCCTCGGTTTCCGTCCGTTCCTTCGTCACCGCTGACACGGCAGCCCCTCCGTTGTCGGAACAAGGTGACCGGAATCTAAAGCGGTTACTAACCCTGGTCAACCCCCTTGGCCCCGCGATCTCTTGACCACCGTCCCGACTTCGGCCTAGCCTCCAGGCGCTGTTGGGTAACCGGTTACTACGAGGGATGGTCACGCGTGGCAGACCAGGCAGAGTTGAAGGGTCCACCGATCAGTCCACCGATCACGGCGCTCGCCATGAGCGCGGACGTGGCGGACCGGGTGTTCGCCCCCGACATCCGCGAACGGCTCGCCCGCAGCGTGGAACTGGCGCCCGCCCTGCTCACCGGGTCGCTCACCGGGGACGAGGCGCGGGCGGTGCTCGCCGACACGGAGATCCTGGTCACCGGCTGGAACTGCCCGCCGGTCACGGCGGAGGTCATGGCCTGCGCCCCTAGGCTGCGGGCCCTCGTGCATGCCGCAGGGTCGGTGAAACCCGTGGTGACGGACGCGCTGTGGGACCGGGGCGTGGTGGTCTCGTCGGCGGCCGACGCCAACGCGGGGCCCGTCGTCGCCTACACGCTCGCCGCGATCACCTTCGCGGCGAAGGGCGCGCTGCCGGCCGCGGCGGGCTACACCACGGGGTGGCCGCCCTTCACCGAGCGGACGGGCGCGGACTCCCGCACCGTCGGCATCATCGGTGCGTCGCGGATCGGGCGGGGGGTGATCGCGGCGCTGCGGGGCTCCGACGCGGGATGGCGCGTGCTGCTGACCGATCCCTACGTCACGGGGGAGGAGGCGGCCGGGCTCGGAGTGGAGCTCGTCGACCTGTCGGAACTGTGCCGCCGCAGCTCGATCGTCAGCGTCCACGCGCCCCAACTCCCCGAGACGCGGGGCATGGTGAGCGAGGAGATGCTGAAGCTGATCCCGGACGGGGGCACCGTCATCAACACGGCGCGCGGCTCACTGGTCGACACGGAGGCGCTGGCCCGCGAGTGCGGGGCGGGGCGCCTGGACGCGTTCCTCGACGTGACGGACCCCGAGCCGCTGCCGGCCGGTCACCCCTTGCTGGTACTCCCGAACGTCCTGGTCACCCCGCATGTCGCGGGGGCGCAGGGGAGCGAGGTGCGCAGGCTCGGGGAGTACGCGGTGGGGGAGGTGGAACGGTTCGTGCGGGGGGAGGGGCTGCGGGGGCGGTTGTTGCGGGAGGAGTTGCCTCGGATGGCGTAAGGGAGGGCTCCGCCCCGGGCTCACTCCTCAAACGCCGGAGGGGCTGGATTTTCAGCCCGTCCGGCGTTTGAGGACGAACTCGGCGGAGCCGGTGATGACGGCAGCCAAGGCCCCCGCGCCAGCGGCCCACGGCGGAGCCGCCAATAGATACAGCCGGGAAGGGGCGGGGTTGGGGAAAATTACGGCTTCGCCCCACGCGCCTTCAGCAGATCCACCATCAGCTCGATCTCCGACTCCTGAGAGTCCACCATCCCCTGCGCGAGCCGCCGCTCCACCGTCACCTCACACCGGTCCACACACCCCTCGGCCATGTGGATCCCGCCCTTGTGATGCTTGATCATCAGCTGGAGATACCGCACCTCGGCAGCCCGCCCGCTCAGCTTCCCGAGATCCTTGAGCTCCGTATGGGTCGCCATCCCCGGCATCAGCGCACCGTCCTTGCCCGGCGGCAGGTCGCCCATGCCCATCCACTCCATCGGAGCACCCTCCGGCACCTTCGGCAGCTCCCACAGGTCGAGCCAGCCGAGCAGCATGCCCCGCTGGTTCGCCTGGGTCTGGGCGATGTCGTACGCGAGGCGCCTGATCTCCTCGTCCTTCGTGCGGTCGCGCACGATGTACGACATCTCCACGGCCTGCTGGTGGTGCGTCGCCATGTCCCGGGCGAAGCCCGCGTCGGCCGACTTCGTGGACGGGGCGGACGTGCCGGACGTGCCGGACGAGCCGTCCGTCGAGGCGACCGCGGCGGTGATCCCGCCGGCCGCGACGACCGCCGCCACGACACCCCCGACGATCCAGCCGGTACGCCGGGAGGGTGCCCGCCTCACTGGCCCTTGCCACCCGTGCAGGCGGCCCCCGGCTCCGGGGTCTGCTTGCCCTGTACGTACGTGGAGAAGAAGGAGCCGACCTTCGGGTCGGACGCGCCGGTCACCGTGCGCTGGTGGCCCCAGGCCGACAGCATGATCGGGTCCTTCTGGTCCTTGACCGGGCTCATCAGCGAGTACGGCGTCTGCTTGACCTTCTGCTCCAGCTTCTTCAGGTCCGCGTCCTTCGCCTTGTCGTTGTACGTCACCCAGACCGCGCCGTGCTCCAGGGAGTGCACGGCGTTGCGCTCCGGGAGCTCGTCCTTGTAGACGTCGCCGTTGCAGTTCATCCACACCTGGTCGTGGTCGCCGCCGACCGGCGGGGTCATCGCGTAGCTGACGTCCTTGGTGACGTGCGTACGGCCCAGCTGCTTGGCGTCCCAGACCTTCTCGCCGTCCGCGGTCGTCTTGAACTTCGGCGCGGACTTCCCGTCGGAGGCGACCTTGTCGGAGTCGTCGTCGGCCTTCTGGAAGAGGACGACACCACCCACGGCGAGCGCGGCGACCACCACGGCGCTCAGGGTGATCGTGATGATGCGGCCACGGCGATCGCGTGCGCGCTCGGCCTTGCGCATCTCCTCTATCCGGGCCTTGCGGGATGCGGTGCTCGTGTTCTTGGCGGAACCCATGATGTGTCCTTCGGCGAAACGGCGGAAAGGGCGGGACGCGCGTGACGGAACAGGGTGGAGCGGTTCGCTGATCGTAATGGGCGAGCCGTGCGGGCTGTAGGGGCAGTCCGAGCCGCCCGCTGTTACGGCCGCGCCGATCAGCAGGCACTATGGGCACAGGGCGGCACATGGCCCGCAACGCGCTCGAAACCGTGTGGTGGGATGCTCATGTGCCCCGATGTGTCCCAAGGCTCGAGAGCAGCACGGACGCAGACGGCCTGACCAGCAAGGATGGGTGGAAGCGGAAGATGGACAAGCAGCAGGAATTCGTGCTCCGGACACTGGAGGAGCGCGACATCCGGTTCGTACGCCTGTGGTTCACGGATGTCCTCGGCTTCCTGAAATCAGTCGCGGTGGCTCCCGCCGAGCTTGAGCAGGCCTTCGACGAAGGCATCGGGTTCGACGGCTCGGCGATCGAGGGATTCGCCCGGGTGTACGAGTCGGACATGATCGCCAAGCCGGACCCGTCGACCTTCCAGGTGCTGCCCTGGCGCGCGGAGGCCCCCGGCACCGCCCGTATGTTCTGCGACATCCTCATGCCGGACGGCTCCCCGTCCTTCGCGGACCCGCGTTACGTCCTGAAGCGGGCCCTGGCGAAGACCTCCGACCTCGGGTTCACCTTCTACACCCACCCCGAGATCGAGTTCTTCCTCCTGAAGGACAAGCCGCTGGACGGCTCGCGGCCCACCCCCGCCGACAACTCCGGCTACTTCGACCACACCCCGCAGAACGTGGGCATGGACTTCCGCCGTCAGGCCATCACCATGCTCGAATCCATGGGCATCTCGGTCGAGTTCAGCCACCACGAGGGTGCGCCGGGCCAGCAGGAGATCGACCTCCGTTACGCGGACGCGCTCTCCACGGCCGACAACATCATGACGTTCCGTCTGGTCATGAAGCAGGTGGCGCTGGAGCAGGGGGTCAACGCGACCTTCATGCCGAAGCCGTTCTCCGAGCACCCGGGCTCGGGCATGCACACGCACCTCTCCCTCTTCGAGGGCGACCGCAACGCCTTCTACGAGTCGGGCTCCGAGTACCAGCTCTCCAAGGTCGGCCGCTCCTTCATCGCGGGCCTCCTGAAGCACGCCGCCGAGATCTCCGCGGTCACCAACCAGTGGGTGAACTCCTACAAGCGCATCTGGGGCGGCTCGGAGCGCACGGCGGGCGCGGGCGGCGAGGCACCCTCGTACATCTGCTGGGGCCACAACAACCGCTCCGCGCTGATCCGCGTCCCGATGTACAAGCCCGGCAAGACCGGCTCGGCACGGGTCGAGGTCCGCTCGATCGACTCGGGCGCGAACCCGTACCTGACGTACGCGGTCCTGCTCGCCGCGGGCCTCAAGGGCATCGAGGAGGGCTACGAGCTCCCGCCGGGCGCCGACGACGACGTATGGGCCCTGAGCGACGCGGAGCGCCGCGCGATGGGCATCGAGCCGCTGCCGCAGAACCTGGGCGAGGCGATCGCACTGATGGAGCGCAGCGAGCTCGTGGCCGAGACCCTGGGCGAGCACGTGTACGACTTCTTCCTGCGCAACAAGAAGCAGGAGTGGGAGGAGTACCGCAGCGAGGTCACGGCCTTCGAGCTGAGGAAGAACCTGCCGGTGCTGTAAGCGCAGGTCAGGGACTTACGGAAGCGCTGAGCCATTGGGGGCCGCCTGCCGAATGCAGGGCCCCCCAACGGCTCAACGCGTCTGCTGGGCCGCCTGTGGGCCGTGGCCGGCCGAAATCGTTTTCGCCCGGTCCTTGGAGGTCCCGCGTCGCGTCGGACCCCGTGGCGGCTCCTACAGACATCAATCACAACTGTAGCGACTTGTCAGTAGTTGCCGCTAACCTGATGACATCTAGGCGATCGCCCGTCAGGGAAGCAGGGGTCATCGAGGTGGCTGAGATTATTGGCGCTGCACTGGGCCTAATCGGTAAGGCCGTTGCATCACCGGCCAAAGATGCTGCTTTTCGGCGCCCCAAAATTGTGAGCGTGCTGAAGAAGCTCGGGCTCGACCCCAAGCAGCCCCCGAGAGATGTCTATAGCCTATACGCCTATGCGCTAGTCGAATGTTTGTACGGGAAAGACGAGTCGGTCCTAAACCTCTTCAGCGACGAGTATGTTCAGGAATCATTTTTCAGATCATTTTCGGACGATAACTGGTCGCGCCTCAGTGTGGAACTAAGCGAGGCGGTGCATCGAAACCGGGAGACGAGAGAGTTTGGGTATCTCCCGCACTCTATTGAAGAAGAGACCCGAGAGTTTGTTGCTAAGTTTCAAGACCTCGTAAGTCGTAGCAGGTTGGCATATGAGATCCGCGTCGAGCACAAGCTAGACGGCATGTCTGTAATGCTTGACCAAGTACTAAAAACGAGACATCAAGAAGAAAGGCACCGGCAAGCTGAGGATCCGGAGCGTGCTACCTCAAGTCCGGCAGAAAGGCTTTTTGATGATGTCCGAATTTGGTTTGAGGCAGTAGGGTATCGAATCCGAAGGCAGTGGTCCATTCAGCAATTGGGTGTGGCCCTTAGCGTAGAGGTTCCTCAGCGTCGCCGTGGCAGGTTTGACCTTGTTATTGCACTCTGTGTCGACGGAGAGCTGGCTCCGTATCACCTGCAAGCCTTGCAAGAACTCGTGGAGGAGAATGAGGCATCAGAAGGTTGGGGGATTGCGCAGCTAAGAGTTAGCAAGGCTGCACGAGTCCAGGTCGAACAGTCTGGTGGTGGCCTCTACTGCTACTCGTTTGATGAATTGATCGATCTCGAGGCAGACTTTGAACCCTACATCACTTGGCTCGAAGGTGAAGTCCGTAGTCGCCATATCGACACGCGCTTCGTGCCTCTTTCGTGTCGTAAAGATGAGGTAGATCCACGTACCGAAAAAACCTATGAAGCTAGCTCTTATGACTGGCGAGACGGCGGCCTCGATAACTACGTTGACGCCTGGCTGTCTGACCCTGCGAAGAAACACCTCTCGCTCTTGGGCGAGTTCGGCATGGGGAAGTCCTGGTTTGCACTGCATCTAGCGGGAAGGCTCGCGGCTGGCTGGAAAGATGCCAAGAAGCGGGGTGTCGCACGCCCACGGATTCCGCTGGTGGTTCCGCTGCGTGACTATGCTAAGCAAACCTCAGTTTCTGCGCTACTGTCAGAGTTTTTCTTCCATAAGCATCAAATCGAAATAAGGAACTATGAAGTTTTCAATGTCCTGAACAAGATGGGACGGTTCCTACTTATTTTCGACGGCTTTGACGAAATGGCCTCCCGGACTGACCGCAACACAATGGTTGGGAACTTCTGGGAGTTGGCAAAAGTCGTAGAGCCCGGGGCAAAGGTGCTGCTCAGCAGTAGAACGGAGTACTTTCCCGAAGCCAAAGAGGCACGGGATCTCTTCGATGCGCGTGTTTCGGCTTCCACAACGGCGATGCCTGCTGACGGCCCCACCTTTGAGATAGTGGAACTCGTGCCGTTCGACGATGAGCAGATTCGGATGATGCTTAGGCACCTGTTGGTGCCAGAAAAACTCGAAGTCGTTATGGAGCATGAAGGGGTTCGCGACCTCATGCGTCGACCGGTAATGTCAGAGCTAGTTATTGATGCCTTGCCGGAGATTGAGCAGGGCGCCGTAATCAATTTGGCTCGCATTTACCTTTATGCGATCAAGCGCAAGATGGATCGTGACGTTTCATCAGAGCGCACTTTCACATCTCGGGCTGATAAGCTCTTCTTTCTTTGTGAAGTAGCTTGGGAGATGATCCGAACAAATCAGCTAAGCCTGAACTATAAAGATTTTCCCGCCAAACTCCGCGCCTGCTTTGGTTCGGTTGTGGAGAATTCCCAGGATCTTGATTTCTGGGAGCAGGACATGCGTAACCAGAGCATGCTTGTGCGGAATTCTCGGGGAGATTATGGACCGTCTCACAAATCACTTCTTGAGTTCCTCATCGCTTTCAGGTTTGCTGCCGAACTGGGCTTGCTCGAAGGGGACTTCCTGAAGCTAATTCCTGGCGCAGAAAAGGATAACGGGAAGCGGTATTCGTGGTCTGAGTACTTCACTCTGCGGAGTGACAACGGAGAATTCCCGGGAATCTCTGATTTTCGCTCTGAGGATGTCGATCGGCTGGCCGAAAATTTTGGATCCGCAGAGTATAATCCAGTAGTTTTTGACTTCCTTGCGGCGATGGTGAAGGAGTCGAGCTCCTGCAAGGATGTGCTTCTGAAGCACATCAAGGCAACCGCGCATGCTCAGAACCCGAAAGCTCTGGGCGGCAACTGTGCCCATCTGCTCGTTCAGGCGGGTGGCGATCTCGAAGGCGCCGATCTCGGCGGAACTAACCTGAGGGGTCTCGGCAAAACGGGTGACATCTTCATTGATGTATCTCTCACAAACGCTAACCTTGCCAATGCGGACCTCTCGGAAACCAATCTTGCTTATTATAGAAAGGGGGGTGCGAACTTTAGAGAGGCAGCCCTGGCGGATAGCGGATTTCTCGTGAGTAGAGTGCAAATTCGGCAAATTGAGGTGCACGGCAGTGGAGCGATCACCGCTTTGCGTGTGAATTCTACGAGTGCGCGTCCTTGGGGTGTCGGGGATTCGGCTGTCCTCCACTGGAGTTCGGGTAATATCTTGGATCGGCCAAAGATTTTCCCTATTGATTCCTATACGTCTCCGTGGTTGGGGGGCGTTCGGATTTTTTTGTGGGGAGAAGAAGCCTGGGGATGTGCGGATTCTTCTGGTGGGGTTGTCGTGCGCTCTACGCGCACCGGGGACGTAATTAGGCGGCTTCCTGAAGGTACGTTGGGTGCTGTTGATTGGGCTGGTCGTGATGCGGTAATGGTGGCGGCAGGCCGTGAAGAATATAAATTCGGATGGCGTGTGATTGATCCTGCGTCTGGGGCTGTCCTCGCAGAATTTGATGAGACCCCGAGTCATGAGGGTGGTGTCCGAATGTGGGCTACCACTTTGACGCCAACAGGGGCGGCTGTGTGGGCCGCTGCGGAGCATGAGACGTGGAGGAGTGAAATCTCTGCCGAGACCGCAGGGCTGCAGCAGACAAGCCACATTCCGGTTGGTACGTCTCATGCGCTTGCTGCTGGAGGCCACCTAGGCCTAATGGTAGATGAGGAGAATGTCTACATTCATGATGCAGAATTCAAACCTATTGTGTATGCGAAGCAAGACATTGGTAATGCGCTCGAAGAGCTAACTGATGCGTCATATATCGTTATGGCAGCCGATAAGCGACGCGTGGTTGGTGCCTCCAAGTCGAAGATTTCCGTGTGGGAAACCGTCGGAGCATGGCATGAGGTCTGGTCGCATCAATTGTCGGCGCCTCCGACTGAGATGCCAGTTCTGTCGATCGACGAGTCCGTTGTCCTCTGTGCGCTACGTTCGGGCGAACTTCTGTCCTGGTCTCTGGATAGCGGGGAGCGGACGGGTGGCATCACGGTCAACCCTCATCTGCAAGGTGCCAATTTCTCAAAATGGGCCGAGATGGAATCTTGGGTGCGTGAGTCGATTCTCTTGGCGGGCGGCAACATTGAGGACGACCAATAAAGTTCTGAATTCATGCATTTCGGCCGCTGCTACCTGTAGTCAGCGGTAGGTAGCAGTTGAAGTGCATCTGTTACGTGAATTGTGCGTTCGGCCATGTGTAGCACCTCTCGCTGCTTGACAGACCGGCATTAGGAATCAGTCACCCAAACACGGTGGAGGGAGGGCATGGTTGGCCGCGTCTGCTCGGCTGTGCCTGTGTCGGTGGTGGACGGGATGGGATCCCCAACACTCGCCACGATGGGCCCCGCAGTCGCGTACGGGGCCCCTTCCATCCCAGAGTCAGAGATCCCCCCGCCGAGGCGGGAGCGGCGCCCCCTGCTGAGCCGCCGCCCGCCCGATGGAGCGGAGCGCAGCGCAGCCCAGTCAGGTGCGTTGATGACGTAGAGAAGGGTTTTAGCCGGATGAGTGCTGGCCCGAATACGTACCTGTGATCTCATACAAACTGTCCACGGCGTTCCGGGTGCGGCTCTCGCTGCTCGGCATCAGATGCGTGTAGACCCGGAGCGTGAAGCCCGGGTCTGTGTGCCCCAGGTACGTGCTCAGGGCTTTGATGCTCTCGCCGGCATCAAGCAACACGGAGGCGTAGAAGTGCCGCAAGGCGTGCATGCCGTGTTCGCGGGCGGCCAGGAAGTCCTCGCCAGGCTTGGGCTTCGGGATGACCCCGGCGTCCACGAGGGCAGGTTTCCAGAACCGCTGATTGAAGCTCGTGCGCCACATGGCGCCGTTTCCGGCGGGACCTGTGAACAGCAGGGGCTTCGTGGTGAGCGGGCCGTCTGGTCGCAGCCACGGCAGAGTGACCAGCACGGGCGGGTGCTTCTCCATGTGAACCTTCAGAGCCGCTGCGATCTGGTCGGGTAACGGCACGTCCCGTTCCTTCTCGCGTTTCGGCGGCGCGAACACCTGCTTGCCGCTGGCCATCTTGACTTGGTAGCCGACGTGTAGCCATCCCGTGTCGAATCCCACCTCATCCAGGGGGAGACCGAAGATTTCCCCCTGCCGGAGTCCGCAGCCGGCGCCCAGATCGACCATCGCTCGGTAAGACTCCGGGAGCGCCGACCGCACGGCGAACGTGCGCTCACGCGTCCACGGCTTGATGCGGCCTGGGTTCGGGGCGGGGATACGCACGCTCTGGGCCTTGCAGGGGTTCTGCCTGAGGTATCCGTCCTCGACCGCAGCGGAAAGCACGGTGGAGGCAGTGCCGAAGATGACGCGGCGGTATGAGGACGCGGGGGTGGCACGTTCCAGTTCAGCCAGCCATTCGCGGATGTGCTCGGGCCGGAACGAGCCGAGAGGGCGCGGGCCCAGATACGGGATTGCGTGGCGGCGCAGGTGTACACCGACGGGGCCGCGCGTTGCCGCGTCGGCAGTGTGGGAGTTGAGCCACTTCTCGGCGTACTGCCGGAACGTGGTCTGACTCGCCTTCGGGTCTACGTACCGGTTGGCGTCCATGTCAGATTCGATCCGGGACAACCACTTCTCGGCGAGGCGCTTCTGTCCGTCGCGGAAGCTCTTGGACTTCTCGGTTCCATCGGGTCCGACGTAGCGGGCCCGGTAGCGCAGACCGGAGCCGTGACGGTCGGACCTGGTGCGGACGGTCTTGCCGTTGTCGTCAGTTTCGGTCTTGAACCAGCGGTCTTGGATGTGGCCAGCCATGGGGCAGCGGTCCTTTCCGAACATGGAAGGGGGAGGGCTGCGGTGCAGCCCTCCCCGGTGATGTGTGCGTTTTAGGCTGCGGCCTGGTCGCCGTTCTTCCGCTGCGTGACGTAGGCCCGGACGTCGGCGGGGTCGTATCGCACGTGCTTGCCGACGCGGAAGCCGGGCGGACCGGTGCGCTTCTTGCGCCACTGGTAGACGGTTTCGAGAGGCACGCCGAAGATCACGGCGATGTCGTCGGGGGTGAGGTAGCGGTCGGGTAGCCCCCCGCGCAGGGTGGCGCGAGGGTCGCTCTGGGCGGGGGCGGTTCGGCTCATGGCGTCCTCGGAAAGGTGGAGGCACATTGCGCTGAGTCGCGACTCATCGCGACTCAGACCGGGCTTGAGACGCTTTGAGTCGCGATGAGTCACGACTCAGGCAAATGTGGGGCCACCTGGCTGAGCGTGATCCCGTTGTAGGTGGCGACCTGTTGGCCGTAGGCGTCACGGGGCCGGGTGCGGTTGAGTTGCGGGACGACGGACAGCAGGTTGCGGCCGAACACCTGCTTCGTTCCGACTGCCTTCACGCCGTTGTCCTCGGCCCACTCGCGCCAGGCGGACCACAGGACGTCCACGGGCACGCTGCAGGCGGGTCCGGTCGTGCAGCGTTCGCGGAGGAAGGCGGACGTGGGTGAGGCGGTGTCCTGCATGGTGGTGACCGCCTCACGGCTGGATGACGGTTCGGTGATCCGCCCCGTGGACTCCAGCCGGGCCAGCCCGTCCAGGGCCCAGTTGATGATGCCTGGCATCTCGGCGGCGAGCCTGTCGATGAGGGTGGGGTCTTCCTTGCCCAGCCAGGACAGCGTCATATTGAGGACGATGAAGCGGCGGGCGATGACGCCGGAGGAGTCGCCGAAGTGCGGCAGCTCGTTGGACAGGATCATCAGCCGGGTGGGCAGCTTGCCCGTCCAGGGCTGGCGGTACTTGCGGTCGATGTCGATCGTGTCCTCACCGGAGATGGTGAGCAGCCGTTCGACGACCCCGCTGCTGTCGTTGCCGGACAGACGGGCATCGGAGATGACGGCGAGGGGCTTGCCAATCAGTGTGGAGAGTCCGAAGTTCGTGCCCAGCCCCGCCAGGGTCGGGCCGGCCAGGTTCTCCTTGCCGACCAGCATCTTCAGAACGCGGGCGATGGTGCCCTTACCGGACCGCGAGGGGCCGACCATGAGAAGAATCTTCTGTTGGTCGGTGCGGCCGGACAGGATGTAGCCGAACCATTCCTGAAGTGCGGTGATGGGCTCGGGGTTGTCGGGCCAGATCTGGCGCAGGAACCCTTCCCAGGTGGGGGCGATCGCGTCGGGGGCGTAGCTGAATGGCACGGAGACGAGGTTGAAGAAGCCGGGACTGTGCGGCAGTAGTTCGCGGTCCCGGATGCGCAACAGCCCGTTCTCGCAGGCCACGATGGGCCCGTCGTCGGGCCGCTCGTGCTCGTCCATCCAGGTTGGTGCGTTGGTCTCGGTGGGCAGCAGGATGATGGCCCCGAGTGCGTCGAGCAGGTTGCTGATCTTTGTCTTGGTGGGGGCCCAGTCGTGCATTTCGGGGTTGCCATCGCGGTCGCTGCCGCCCTGGTAGGTCGCGTGTTCCAAGCGGGTGTACATGCCCTTACGGATCTGGGCATCGTCGATCTCGCGCCAGCTCGTGCCGTTCCAGCGCATCCAGGACGCGCGCCAGCGCCGGTACAGCAGAGCGCCATCGTCGTTCTGCCAGTCGGGCAGGATGCGGCGGGCGACGGCCATGGGGTTGGAGGGCGCGGGCAGTTCCTCGGTGTTCATGCAAGGCCCCTCCCTTCCGTGGGGGTGCGTGCGGGGTGGCTCATGCCGTGGCGAGGGCGGCGAGATTGAGGCCGTTGGCGACGGCCCGCCGTGCGTAGGGTTCGGGCACGCCGACCGCGACGGCGGCGGCCACGACCTCCTCCCCGAGGGCGTCCAGACCGCACGGACCGGGGCACTGGCCGTGCTGCTTGGCGAGGAAGCGGGCGACCTGGAATGCCTGTGATCCGGCGCCGGATTCCGTACGTTCGGACACCAGGGCGAGGCCTCTTTCCAGGCCTACACGCACGTAGCGCTCGGTGTGGCGGCATCCGGTGGCCACCGACCGATCCCACGCTGCCTGGCCGTGGGGAGAAGAGGCCACCCCGCCGCGCGGCGGGGTGGCCTCTTCCCGTTCGGCCAATGCGCGCACGGCATACGGAAGGGGCGCCATGCGGCCGGTGCCGGGGCCGAGCCAGCGGGCGTACGCCATGCGGGACTTGATGTCGACACCGGGCCGTACCCCGTGTGCGGAGCACATCGTGCCCACGTAGATCCAGTGCTGGCCGCGTGTGGTGGGCACAGTGCGGGTGGGCGGCAGATGTACGTGAGCCCAGGCGATGGCGTCGGCGTGGTCGAGGTCGACGACGGTGAGGCGGACGCCGGCGGGGTGGTAGGCGACGGCGGTGGCCTGCCGCCATGCGGTCCTCCACGCCGGGGAGGTGAGCGTTTCGGGGTGGGTGGTCGCGGCGGCCCATGCGTGGCAGGGGCGCGGGCAGGTGCAGGGACCGGCCTGTTTCATGTTCGGTCGGCCGCCGCACACGTTCTTGGCGCAGGCCGGGCAGTTGCCGAAGGGGGCCTTGCCCACGCGCAGCGGCAGCACGGGCACGCCCCTGGCGGCGAGTGCCAGCGCGGTGGCCAGCGGTGTGGGCGGCTGTGACTGGCGGCGGTCTCGTCCAGGCGGGATGGCATAGGTCATGCTGGGGGTTCTCCTGCTCTCTTGGAGGGACGGGAGGACCGGGGCGGGTGGAGGCTTTGGCGAGACGACACCCGCCCCGGGCGTAGCTAGAACGGCGGCTCGTCGTCTGCGGACGCCGTGCCGGTCGGAGCCTGCGCACCCCATCCGCCGGAGGCGGGGGTGCCGGTGTTCCAGGCGTCGGCGGCCGGGTGGGTGGTGGCGCCGTTGCGCTGGGCGCGGGTGACCTTGGCGGTGGCGAAGCGCAGCGAGGGGCCGATCTCGTCGACTTCCAGGCCGAGCATGGAGCGGTTCTCGCCCTCGGGGGTCTGCCAGTTGTGCTGACGCAGGCGGCCGGTCACGATCACGCGTGTGCCCTTGGCGAGGCTGTCGCCGACGTGCTCGGCCAGGTCGCGCCAGGCGGTGCAGCGCAGGAACATCGCGGTCCCATCGCGCCACTGGTTGGTGGTCTTGTCGTAGGTGCGCGGGGTGGAGGCGACGGTGAATTTCGCCATCGCTGCGCCGCTGGGGGTGAAGCGGATTTCGGGGTCGTCGGTGAGGTTGCCAATGACGGTGAGCGGGGTCTCTCCTGCGGACATGGGTTACTCGCCTTCCGTGCCGTCGATGTCGGTGTCGTCGTGGGTGATCGGGCCGCTGTAGCCGAGCGGGCTCGTGGCGGTGTGGGCGCGTTCCAGAGCGGCGGCCAGCGCGTGCGCGTGGTCGTGCGCTTCTTGGAGCGCGGCGCTCGCCGTGACGATGTGGTTTTCGGGCGTGCCGTAATCGGCGCTGACGTGCCCGCGCCCGTTGAGGACGGTGAGGGCCCGCTCGATCTGCTCGAAGGCCTGCGGGAGGCGCTGGGAGAGCGACTTGAGCGCGCCGATGGCGCGGTAGGCCTCGGGCGGGTACGCCAGGCCGCTGGGGTTCTCGCGGGTGGGGAAGGTCAGGTGGTTGAACTCCCGGATGGCCTCGGCGGCATCGCGTGGGAGGTCGACGGGGTCGACGTGCTTGTCGGGCATGGGAGTTGGCCTCCTCAGGCGGTGGCGGGGGTCGTGTCGGTGCGGATGACGGCGAAGGCGTCGTGGATGGCGTCGTAGTGGACGTGGACAGGAGCCGGGGTTTCCGCGCGGGCTTCGGTGGCGCGGCGTGTGGCGCGCAGTGAGGCGCGGGGGTTTCCGGCGGGGAAGGCGTCCAGTCGCACGGGGTGGTGGCCGGTGCACTCGCGGCAGGTCACAACACGCCCCCTTCAGATCGGCCCGCCGGAGCGGCGGGACTCAGACGGCGGGCGGCGGCGTGCAGTTTGGCTTCCAGGACGGCGGGCGGGGCGGGGGTGAAGCTGTGCAGGGCGACGGTGGCGGCGATGATGACGTCGCACAATTCGTCGGCCACGTCGCGGTAGGTGTGGGTAGTGCCCTTGCGGGGGTTCTGGCCGGTCGCGCCGATATACGCGGCGGACGCTTCGCCCGCCTCTTCCACGACCTTGAGCAGGCGCATGGTGATCTCGTGTGCTTCCGTGCCGTTGACGGCATCCAGGCGGTCCACGATGCGGGCGGTGACGGGCCACAGGACTGCACTCATGAGGCTTCCTCCTCAGGAAGGTTCGGGGTGTCGTGGGCGGTGTCCGTACGGCGGTACCGGCCAAGGTCGACGACGGTGGCCAGGGACCCGGCCGTCTCGCCGTGCTCGGGGGCAGGCTGCGGTTCGCCGGGCGGCCTGGGACCGCCTGCCGGGCTGGCCGCCAGGGCGGCGGCGAGTGCGGCGTCATGGCGGCGGGCAACGGCATGGCCGGTGAGGGCCACCGCGCCGAACACGGCGCCTGGGGCGGCCAGTACGGCGACCGCGATGAGGTCGGCGTTCATGTCGCCTGCTCTTCTTGTGCGGCACGGACCAGGTCGGGCAGGGAGCTGCCGAGCGCGGCGAGGCGGTGCTCCATTGCCTGCCAGGACGCGGGGTCGATGCTCATCAACGCGTGGGCGGCGGTGGGCAGGTCGCCGCGGGCGGCGGCGGTGAGGGCGTCGCGGATCTCGCCGGCGGCCATGAGGGAGATGGAGTCGGGCACGGCGGGTCCTCCGATCACAGGTCGGGGATGGCGCCGATGACGGCGCGGGTCAGTTCGCTGATGGGTCCGGCGGCGCCGGTGGAGGCGAGGAAGAACCCGAACATCACGGCGATGAACGCGGCGCCGTAGCCGAGGGACTTGGAGCGGAGCAGGAAGAACAGGACCAGGCCGAACAGGGCGACCATGGAGACGGTCACGGCCACGGGAATCTCCTTTGACGTGGGGCCGGGCGGCCGGTTGGATGCGGGCAGGCGCCCGGGTGCTGGCAAGCTCGGGTCGCGGCCGACGGTTGCGCCCACTTAGCTTTGGCAAAGAGCGGGGTACGTCTCATGACGGGCACCGTCGGCCACTTCGCGTTCCGGGGTCAGCGGGTGCCTTCGCGGTGGGTACGGGCGTAGAGGTTGTAGAGGTGGCGGCCCATCCGTATGCGTTTGCCGTAGCCCTTGCAGCGGCGGCAGCGCTTGCCGCGCTTGATGCGGCCCTTGCGGTCGGTTTTGGTCGCGTAGCCCAAGCCGCGGCACTTGCGGCAGTCGCCGAACGGCGAGGCCGCACACACCGATGCGTAACCGAGTGTGACGACGAGTAGGCAGGCGATAGCGAGCGTGATCGAGGACATCACGGGCCTCCACGGGCTGTTTCAGGGGTTTGCGCAGGTGGGCCGCTATCACCTAGCGGCCTGATCAGGTGCTATGCGGGTCGCTAGCGGGGTCTCTAGCGCTAGAGGGTTGATCCCCTAGCGCTAGAGACCCCTGACGGTCAGCCCGCGTCCCGCTTACGGTCACGCTCCGCAATCGCTTCGACGATGCGGGCCCGCTCAAAGCCGGTCCGGTTAACGGTCTTGCCCTTGATCCGGCGCGCGACCTGGCCGGTGCTCACGCCGTACGGCTTGAGTGCGGAAGTGAGCTGGCGGGCCTGGTCGGCGGACTCCTCCATCTCGCCCCACGCGCCGTACTTCTCGGGGCGCATGTCGGCGAGCCGCTCCACGGTGACGTCGTTCCACGGCTTGGCCTCGCTGGCGGGGACGACGGCGAGGATGTCCTCCAGCAGCGTGTCGACCACGTCGCGGCGCTCCGGCTCCTGGCCTGCGGCGATGCCGCGCAGGGTGCCCGCGTCGATGCGCGCCTTGCGGGCCCGCTCGCAGATGACTTCGGCGGCCGGGTTGTCGATGTAGTAGCCGCGCACGATCTGCGGGTCGTCGGCGGCGCCCACCAGGTAGCCGATGCCCTTGTCGGACTTGGTGAAGCTGGTGGCGCGGATGCCGTTCTTGTAGTTCGACGTGCCCAGGATCATGTCGTTCTCCAACTGGCCCATGACCCGCAGGCAGTACCGGGTGCCCACGTTCGCGCTGATAGCGGTGGGCAGCGAGTCCTTGTCCGGGCGCTGCGTGGCCAGCAGCAGAATGATCCCCAGTGCCCGGCCGCGCTTGATGATGCCGGTGCACAACGTCCCGGCTTCCTTGCCGTACTTCTCGTGGGAGAACAGCTCCTGGCACTCGTCGATCGCGAGCACCAGCGGGTGCAGACCCAGCGAGCGGTTCGCGGCCAGCTCCGGAGTGACCTTGTTCTCCGGGCACTTGTCCTTGGGCAGCGAGCTGATGACCTTCGCCCGCCGCTCCAGGTCCTTGTAGACGTAGCGGATCGAATCCAGCGCGGCGGCGGCGGTTTCGTCGTCCGCGCCGGAGCCGTAGTCGGCGGCGACCCGCTTGATGGGGTCCAGGTCGCCGGTGCCCTTCAGCTCCCAGATCAGCAGTTCGGCGAGCACGTCCAGTGCCGTGGCGAGCAGCGGTGTGCGCAGGGCGAACGTCTTGCCCATGCCGGGCATGGCGCCGATGAGGACGTTGTCGTACATCAGCGTCAGGTCGACGTTGCGTCCGCGCTGGTCGGTGCCGAACGGCAGCGCCTTGAACAGCGACGCGCTGCCGGACTTGGCCAGCGGCCAGGCGGGCGGCTTGACCTTGTTCAGTGCCTTGTCGCCGACCCACAACACCATCCGGCCCGCGTGCTCGTCAGGCACCGGCTCGGGCCACACACAGCCCAGCGGGCGGCGCAGACCAGAGGCCAGCTTCTCGCGCCGGTCCAAGATGTCCGGCACGGTCACGCCGTAGGGAAGGTCGACGTCGGCGCGCCAGCCGGGGCCGTCGCGGGTGATCGGGGCGGGGAACTTGATGCCTTCCCCGCCCTTGCCCAGCGCCTTGTTGATCTCAGAGATTCCCAGCGCCCCCAGAGCCCGTTCGACGATCCCGGAGGTGAGCTTCTCGACTTCGGTGGTCACGACCGCGCGGGAGATGACGGGCTTGTCGGACGGCGCCCCGAGGAAACCGAGTCCGGCGGTCAGCGCGGCGAAGGCCAGGGCGGTGAGCCAGGCCGGTGCGAGCACGTACAGGACCAGTGCGAGGACCGGGCCCAGGATGAGCCCGGCCGTCATCAGGGTCATGCGCAGCTTGACCCGCCGATCCCGCTGGCGCGAGAGGGTCATGTACTCCATGACGTTCTCGCGGCTGGCCGCCGCCCGCCGCAGTGGGTCGCCCTCGGCATCGGCGGCCCAGCGCAGGGTGCCGCCGATGAACTTCGCGGCTCCGGCAGGTGCCTGGCAGGCCAGGCGCAGGCTGTACCAGGGCAGACGCACCGCGTGGTAGGCAGCCGAGTGGCCCACGTAGCCGCCCAGCCATCCGGCAGCGCTGACGAACTCCGGCTTGGAGCGCGCCCACGCCGGGATCACGTCCTGACGCTTCGCGGCCCGGATCCTGTCCATCAGCCCGGGACCGGCAGGTGCCGGGGTGTCGACCATGACGGCCGACTCATCGTCGCTGGAGTCATCAGGGGAGTCGGCCGACTTGGGCGCGGCCGAGTCGGGCGACCAGTCGGCGTCCGAGTCGGGTACCGGATCGGTCGATCCGGTGCGCAAGGCGCGGGCCGACGTCAGGTCGACCACCTTGCCGACCGAGTCGGCGTCGGGGCCATCCATCATCTCGGCTTCGAGCCGGTTGAACAGCTCGTTCTCGTCGGGGTGATTCACTGAGACTTCCTTCCAGGGATGGAGGGTGGCGGGGCCCGGCCGCTGCTTTGGTCGGTTGAGACCGGGCCCCGTCGACGTGCATCGTGGTCGCGTGAGGAAGCCGCAACTGTCACTCCTCGGTGACAGCCCGGTCCTTCTACGCAGGCCGTTGTTGCGGCTACAGGTCGAACAGGCCGCACTGACCCGAAGTGGTGTCGGGCATTTGCCGCTTTGCCGCGCGGGCGGCGGCGGTGTGGCAGTCCGGGCACCAAGCCCGCAGTTCCGCGGGCGGAAGCCCGGCCGCGGTAACGGTGGACGCGAGCGGGTCGGCGGGAGCCGCGATGAGACGGACCCGGCGGCCGTGCTTGCTGGTGTAGCCGTCGTGCTCGTGCGGGCACCGTCCCTCGCCCTTGGCGTGCGGGTTGCCGCACGCACCCGCGCACTGGCAGCGGTGGCCGGCGGACTCCATAACGGTGTTGAAGACAGCGGCGCCGACGATGGGCTGTGACTTCATGCCGTCGCCTTCCGCCAGGTGTCGGGCTCGGCCCTGCCCAGCAGGATGCGCAGCGCGGCCACGGCCTGCGGCGGGACGACCCCGTTGCCGAGTGCCTTGAGCTGGGCGGTGCGCGAAAGGGCGGGGACACCGGTGACGTGTCCCTCGTTCAGGGCCATGAGCCATTCGACGAAGGCCGGGTTTAGTCGTCCCAGATCGTCAGTTGGCCTGGGGGCGGGGCGACCGATGACCGCCTCCCACCGCCGGATCGCTTGCTCGTAAGGGCCCCACGCAAGGTCGGGTTGCCCCGCCCGTACGTTGGGCTCTGCCGCTCGCTGTCGGCCGCGGCCGGGGTTGGCAGGAGTTCGCACACTTCGGCGGCCAGGCTCTTGCCGTGTGTCCCGGCCTCCTGCGAGGGCGAGCGCTTGGTCTGCCGGTTCTCGTTCGCCGACGCCCGCGGGGTCGGCAGCAGAGAGACGACGTGGCGCAGGTTCATCCCGCCCTGTGCCGCATGCCCGGCCCCGGTGCTCTCCGAGGTCGAGGGCGTCGGCAGCAGCGAGACGGCGGTGGGAAGCTGCCCGCTCTGCCCACCGCCGCGCCAGTCCCGGGCCGCCGGAGTCGGCAGGCCAGGCCCAGAAGATGAGCCGCTTACGCTGGTGGGCGGCCTTGATATCGCTCGCGCGTACACAGCACCAGTCCGCATCGAACCCGATGGCGGCAAGGTCGGCGAGGACGGTGTCGAAGCCGAGAGAAAGGTGGCCTGCGACGTTCTCAAAGACCGCGAGTCGGGGTCGTAGAACGCCAAGGGCGCGGGCGATGTGCGGCCAGAGGTGCCGGTCATCCTTGGTTCCCTTCCGCTTGCCCGCCGTGCTGAACGGCTGGCACGGATAGCCGCCGATGTAGACGTCCACCGGCTCGACGTCGTGCCAGTCGATGGCGGTAATGTCCCCGAGGTTGGGCACCCCGGGGTAGTGGTGGGCGAGGATGAGCGCGGCGCCAGGGTCGTTGTCCGCCACCCACGCCAGCTCCCCGCCGAACACGGCCCGGACGGCGTCGTCCAGGCCTGCGTATCCGGTACACACCGAACCGATCCGCAGGTCCCTCATGCGGCTGCCTCCGCGTCCTCCACAGAGTGCAGGGTCCGGCCCTCGGCGCGCTCGGCGGTCAGCACGTCGCGGACGTGCCGTGCGGGCTTGGCACCGCAGCGCAGCGCCTTGCGCAGCGCCTCGCCGTTGTCGACTTCCGCATCCGACCAAGTAGCCGTCAACTGCCGTGCCTCTGCGAGGAGTTCGGCCATGCCGCGCCGTGCCGTCTTGGGAGCGCGACGGCGGTTGGCCGACGGCTTCGGTCGTGGCTGCGGGTTGGGCGTCTTGTCCTTGGGCGGGTCCGGCTCCGACCGTTCGTCAAGCGGCTCTTCTTCGGTCGCGGGGGCGAGTTCTCCGAGTTTGAGCAGCACACGGGAGCGCCGTGGTGTCTTCGAGCGCCACCGCCGTCCGTGCTGCTCGCGCAGATCCGCGCGGGCCAACTGCCGTTCCCGTTCCCGGGCGAGCGCGTCGGTGTAGGAGGTGATCTCCCACAGCGTCATGCGCCGCCACAGCGCGAACGTGGTCAACGGCGCCAGCAGCCAGCGACTGAACCGGATCTTGTCCATCCGGCGGCCCGTCACCGCGCCAATGCGCACGGCGTAGATGTGCGCGCCGATCTCGGAGAACACCACCCACAGCAGCGGCATCGTGCCGTGCGCGACCTTGGCCCACAGGCTGTCGCCCGCGGCGACGTTCAGACCGCAGGTGATCAGCGTGAGCACCCAGGGCACGAACCGCACCCACCCGAGCGCCATATCCATGCGGATCAGCAGCAGGTTGGCGACGGTGAACACCGGGATCGCCACGTCGATACCGACCGGCAGCATCCACGGCTCGGCAAATCCCCAGCGCAGCGCGGCGGCCGACACCGCGTCGAAAGAGGCGATGAACCCGAGTGAGCCAACCCCGGCCGCAGCAGCAGCCCCGATCCCGGCAAGGCCCAGCTCCGGGCGGGTCAGCGGCGGAACCGTCGCAGAGTCCGTACTCGCGATGACGGTCATGCCGACTCCTCCCCGAACTGCGGGTTGGGCAGGCCGGTCAGGTCGGCGATCTCGTCACCGGTCAGCACCGTGTTCTCGTCCATGGCGTGCGCCACGGTGCGGATCTCGCCCCACAGGTGACCGATCTTGCGGCGGGCCATCCCCTGCACCATCGCCCAGGACTTGCCGTGGGCCGGGACGTGGCCACGGCCGATCCGAAAGCCGTGCTGCGCGAGGATGGCGATGGCCTGCTCACGGTCGTGGAGAGCCGCGCAGGCGGCCGCCCGTTCCGGCGTCCACAGCCCGTAGGCCATCAGGTAATTGACCTGGGCGATCGATCCGGCTGCAGCCTGCGCGGCGAAGTGCCACGCATGCACGTCGCGTGTCTCGAAGGCGGTGTTGCCGGTCAGGCACCAACCACCGTCTTCCGGCGTCCAGGCGATGACCTCACTGGTCACCACCCGCATGCCATAGGCCAGGGCGAGCACGGCGTGACCGGCCTCATGGAAGGCCATGCCCAGACGGGCCTGCTCGTAGGTAAGAGGCATGGTCAGCATCGGCTTGGGGCGGCCGGTGTGGTCCGCGAGCAGCGCGGCAGCGGGAGCGGTGGAGTTCATGCCGCCACCGCCTTGCGGGAGCGCTCACGACGGACGGTCGGCCGCTTCAGCGGGACGACGTGGAACAGCTCCGGCGCGTAGGCCTCCACCGCCTGAGCGGCGATGCGGATCGCGTCGTCGGGCATGTTCGGGTTGTCGGCGAGGATGTCGCGGGCCGCGTCCAAGCGGGCCGCGCGCTCCGTCTCGCTCTCGCCGTCCTCCCCGAGCCACAGCTCAAGAGGGGTACCGAGGGCAAGTTCGACGAAATCGGTGTCACTGACGGCCTCATGGCCGCCGACATAGCTACGCATGATGACTCCTGAAGTGGAGGGACGGGAGGAGAGCCGGGGCGGGCGCAGGCTTTGGCGAGACGGCGCCCTCCCTGGCGAGGCGGGGAGGTCAGACGGTGGCGATGATGAGCGCGGCGATGAGCACCCATAGGTGGTGGAAGGACTGGTCAAGGGCGTAGGCACCGGTGCCGATGTGCGGGTTGTCGTCGCGCCCGGGGCGCGGGGCACCGAGCCGGTAGAACTCGCCCTTGCCGGTCACCTTGGCCAGCCATGCGAGGGTGCTGCGGCGATCGGCCCACCAGTGTGTGACGGCGTCGATGCCCAGCCCCAGCACGAGGCCGGGCACGCTCACGGAGAGGTTCAGCAGCCACAGGACCGGCAGTAACAGCGCGAGCTTGGTGGCGGTCAGGGTGGCGACGTGCCGGGCGCCGGCGAGGCGGCCGACCCAGCCGGGACGGCCCTTGTGCGCGGACTGGCAGGAGGTCTGCACCCAGTGGTCACCCACGCTGTGGGCGACGTACAGGGCGACGAACACAGCAGCGAACACAGCAGCCATCGGGAGACTCCTCGAAGGGAAGGAAGCGCCGGGGCGGCCTCGGTCTTTGGCGAGAGGGCGGCCAGTCCCGGCAGGGAAGTCCGGACGGTGGAGCGGTCCGGTAGTGCCCCGGAAGGGAGTCGAACCCTTCCTTGCGACCATCGGGGCGGTAGAGCGATCGAACGGTGGCGCCGGTCGCTAGAAGCTGTAGTAGATGTCGCCGTGGTGGACACCGCCGCTGACGCCGTAGCGCTCGCCGTGAACGACGGTCACGTCCTGGCTCGGCTGCTGGGTGGCCGCGATGATCGCGTCAGCCGCGTCCATCGCGGCCTGCATGCGGGCCTCGTGCTCTTCGGGCGTCTCGTTGCGGCTCACGGGTGATCTCCTCAGCGGTTAAGGGCGGTTGGTGGGTGGGCGTCAGTTCTGTGCATCGCGGCGCTGTACGAGTTGAATGGCCATGCGGGCGAAGTCGGCGACGGCGTCGAAGTCGGCGAACTTCACGCCGTGGATCGCGGTCGCCTGGATCATGTCGCGCAGGACCGAACAGACATCCGCCTGCTGAGCGGGGGGTCGGCTTGTGGCTCGGGGCGAACTGCGCCGCGGCAGCACTGACGCGGCGACCGATCTCGTTCAACTGACTCTGGTCCACGGTGAGCGTCCTTTCGGGAAGGGCTCGGGACTGTCCCGGCTCTCCGCGGCCCCGGCACCAGGCCGGAACCACAGACAGCCGGTCAGTGCCACCAGCTCTTCTTGGGCGTGACGCTGGGACAGCCGTTAACCATGTGGCTCACACACTGCGGGCAGTCCTCGCGAGGACCGAGACGGCGATGGATGCTCTTGTTGTAAGCGTGCTGCCAGCACTGCGGGCACTCGCCCGGGGGCGTCTCTCGGTTCGGCATCATGGGCTCCTTCGTAGGCTCGGGACGATCCCGGCTCCCCTCAGCCCCGCCCGTACGCGACCGCCCCGCAGGGCGCACGGACGGGCGGAGGAGGCAACCGGCCGCAGCGCTAGCCGCCGCGGTGCGGCGAAAGGCGACCGGTTGCCCGCGGCACCCTGCGGTGCCAGCACGCTGGAGATGGAGCGGCACCGCCGTGCCGGTCGGTCACGGCCGCGCCCATCGCTTTCGTCAGTTCACTGCCACTCCTTCAGTTCGCTGATCAGGGGATTCGCACTGCAAGGGGGACCCAGTCCCCACACTCCGGCCGTTGCTCGCGGTCACCGGGCCACCTCGCCAGTAGGGCCGAAGCCCCGTTCCCCTGGCCTTTAGCGGGATTGCAGCGTCCCCGCCCTCTGCGTTCGTGCAGGTCAAGCACTTACAACTCGCCGTTAGCGAAGCCCTTCCGGGTTTCGCGTCCCGACCTGAGTTCAGATTGACCCAGGTCAATCTGACTGTCAAGAAGGTTCGCCGGGGGATCTGAGATTGACCTAGGTCCGGTTACCCTCGGGGGCATGGATTCGAGCCCCGAAGCGTCCAAGCAAACGGCCAAGGAGATCGCTGCTGACTACCGCGCGAAGATTGCGGACCCGGACAACGAGGACTACTCGCCGGGGAAGCGGCTGCCCGCCGCACGCCAGCTTGCCAAGAAGCTCGGCGTGCAGCTCATGACTGTGCAGAGCGCGTACAGCCAACTTCGAGATGAGGGCTTGGTTCTCACCCAGCAGGGGCGCGGGACGTTCGTACGCGACCCATCGGCGCCGCTCGGCACCGAGCCGGGCAGTAGCCCCGCCTTCACCGCCCTGGCCGGAGAGCTCAGTTCGATCCATGACGCTCTCCGACTTCTCGGTGAGCGTCTGGACCGGCTTGAGGAGATCGTGAGTAGCGAGACGCCACCTTCGCGGTGAGTACGTCGGCGCGCCTCAGCAGCCCTTCCGTCGTGGCGCGCGCCTCGCCCAAACTCGCTTTGAGCAGTGCGAGTTCAGCGGAAGTGAGGCCCGCTAGCTCGTTCTTTCGCTCATTGATCCCTGGCATGCAAATGAGCATGAGACCGCGAACGACGGAGGACCCGGACAGAGTGTCCGGGTCCTCTTTACTTGCAGGTCAGGGGTGTTGACGGTTCGTCAGTGGATTACTTCGTCCACGGCATCCAGTACCGCAACCCATGGAAGTTCCCGCCCTGGCGGCGCGTCACGGGGCTCGTACAGCGGCCATACGTCCGGCCCGTAGACGAGCCGGACACCGGCTTCCCGCAGAGCTTCGATGTGGCGCTGCCACGCCGGGTGACGAGCGTGCGCGGCGTTAACGCGGGGGAAGACGACGACCGGCAAGCCGATAGTCCCGAGGGCTTCGCCCACCTGTGTCAGAGCCTGGTTGTCCATGAGGCCGCTCGCGAGCTTCGCGACCATATTGGCCGACGCTGGAGCCACGACGTAGCAGTCAACGGCCGGGTGCGGTCGGGCGTCGCCGGGGAGGCGCGGTTCGTCACGGACGGGTAGGCCGGTCAGCTTCTCCAACCGGTCGGCCTCGCCGTTCATCCGAAGCCAGATTCCCGCTGTCGGCGTCAGCGTCACGGCCGCCTGCCACCCACGTTCCATCGCGGGCTCGACCAGGCCGGTGCGGAGCGACTCCACCCCGCCGGCCGCTGAACCGACGACTCCCAGTACCCCGCGCTTGCTCGAACTCACTGCACCGCCCTGCACCGTTGGGCCATCACGAACACCTCGGACGAGCGCGATCCGCCGCTCACGGGCGACTGTTTGACCAGGTCCCGTAGCGTCTCGCGCACCCTGGGATTGTTGCGTACGAGCTGCGGTGCCGTGCGTTCGGCGGTACGCAGCTCAGAGAACGCCTCATCACCGTGTCCGGCGAGCGAGAGCGCGCGGCTGTAGTCGATGCGGTGCGAGACGCTGCGCTCCTGCGGCATGTGGTCGACGTCGATCCGGCCGTTCTCCACCACGTACGACACGTTGTCCAGATCAAGCTCGATAGACAGTCGGTGGAGGATCACGTTCGTGGGGCCAAATCCGGTTTGCCAGTAATTCTCATCCGAACCGAGGTCGTCAGCGAGTTCCTCGGCCCGGTTCAGGAGGCGGGTCGCAGTCGGGCGGTCCTGGTGCCGAGCTGCCGCGACGGCGGCCCGTAGGTGGATCATCCCGAGCAAGCTCAGCGCGGATGGGTCGCTCTCCGCTACCTGAGAGGCCAACCACGTCGCTGTGGTGTCGCCTAGCTCCATCGCGGCTTCGTACCGACCGTTGGCGAGCAGTGCGTGCGCGCCGGACCGCGCGGCTGAGGCGAGCACCAAGGGATCGTCAGACTCGTCCGCCGCTCGCATCGCGCGCTCTGCGGCCAACCAGGAGACGTCGGACTCTCCAACCTTCGCGAGCGTCGTAGCCGCGAGGTGGTGAGTGCGGGCAGAGACTGCCCAGCAGTCGCGGCGGTCCTCTCCCCGGCGTCCCGCACGGTCCTCTAGCTCCTGTGCCGTCTGAAGAAGCGCCGGAAGGGCAGCGATCACGCTGCCGAGTCGCCCGCCCTGGTAGTCGTTCCAAGCGTGCTCCACGCGCACCGCCACGGGCGCAGGGGTGGGGAGCTGAACGTCTGCCTCTGGCCCGAAGAGCAGGCGCGAGAGCCGCCGCGGACTCATGAGCGCATCTCGTACTGCCGGTACGTCGTCCTGGTGCTTCTCGTCCTCCACTAGGAGGGTCTGACCGAGCAGGTCGCCCAAAGGTACGCGCAGGATGCGCGCCAGTTCCGCGAGCATGTCGATTCGCGGCGGCTTCCTGCGGCCGGTCTCTGCCTTCGCGAGCCAATCAGTGCTGCGGCCGGCCAGCCCGGCCAGCACCTCTTGCGTGTAGCCGCGACGCTTCCGGTAGAACGCGATGCGCTCGCCGATGCTGAGGTGATCTCCAAGGCCACGCATGGGGTGCTGCCTCCTGCTGCTGGTAGGGGCGTCCTTCACGTTACAGAGCCAGTCAGACGGCCGGTAGGTGCTCTCGCCGTCTCGCTACGAGCTTGATGGACCCAAAGGGAAGAGACCCGGACAGATTGTCCGGGTCTCTTCAATGGAAGTACTGAAAGGCATCTTCAGTGGCGTGATGCAATCACGTGAGGTGCCTACCTTCCAGCCGTCCGTTGGCGGACTCCTCGTACACGTCCTCTGTCAACTCTGCGATCCGATGAATAGTGGCAGCGTCGACTTGTTTCGCTACTGATAGGCCGTGGACAATCTCGTTCCTGATCCTATTGAGTTCTCGGATCTCACGGTAAGTGGCCTCCGATAGGAGTCCCTCGGAAACGAGTCGTTCCGCCATCTGTCGAACGCTCTGAGGGCGCCTGTTTTCCTCACCCTGGAAGTGTTGGGCCAGTGTCCATTCCAGCCCGGAGAAGGCGAGAACAAATGCCGCTCGAAGTACTTCTTGGTTTCCTGAGGACTCTCCAAATTTTGCGAGGTCTGTTACCGTACGCAATCGCCGATCAATTTCATCCTTCCGTGCGAGAATGTCAGGCTGTGCGAGAACAATAACTTCCACATCCCAGCCCTCAATTCCCCGGAGTCTCGCGCGGATGCTGTTGATTTGGTCGATCTTCATTTGAGAGTCAGCAGATTTCTGCTGAACGATCTCAAAGATGACACCGCCCCCTGGACCTACGGCGATGGCGTCGAATTCCTCTATGCCGCGCTTAGCGAACCCAGCAGGAAGAAGCCCCTCTCCGGATGCGCTCGTATACATGGTCCACCCTGGAGGGAGCCTCTCTGCGCGCTCCCGCAGCGCGTTCATCGTGGCATCTTGCCAATCCATGGCAATTCCTCCTGTGGCATAGCCAGATTTACGGAAACGTAAACGAACGGGTCGCCATCAAATAGGTATGGAAGGATGATTGATGGTGGATTTCTTAACCCGGACCCTAGGACGTCTCTTCTGGACGCGGAGACATCTTGAATCTGTGCGTCATCCATCATAATCTCGGGATACATCCCATCGATTATTCGTTTCAGGATGTTGTCGATGTCGACATCCGTTGGGCCCACGTGAAAGTATGTTACTGAAGCGGCCAAGTCGCCCAAGAGTGGAAATCCATCCTCAGGTAGGTTCTCGATGGCGTATGTTCGCACCTTCTCGACCCAGCGCTGCTTTTTCTTGGAATCCTTGGAATTTACCGATAGAGGGATACCGGGAACTACGAACTCCCATGCCATTCGATCGATGTCCCGTCCCTAGCTCTACGTCTGGCACCTCGGAGTCAGCCTACGGGTGAATGCTGACCGAGGCGATAGCGCAACTGATGATCCCAGGGAGCCCCTGCCGGGCTGGTGTGCAGCAGCCCCGGCGAGTGAGGGGGAGGGGCGGCCAAGCGCGGGTCGCTAGCGACAGGGAGTGGATACCTGGGCCGTCTGTGGGCCGTCGAAGGGCGGCCCACAGGGACCGGTGACGACCAACGTCGACCGTTAACTGCCTGCTCGTCAGGGGGGCGACTGGGAACGGCCCAGGCCGTCGTGAGGGTGCGCCAGTTCCTGCGCAACAAGAAGCAGGAGTGGGAGGAGTACCGGAGTGAGGTCACGGCCTTCGAGCTGAGGAAGAACCTGCCGGTGCTGTAAAGCTGCCGCTAGGGGCGCGGGGAACTGCGCGCTCAGCCCTCGATAGGCCGCAGACGCGTCTGCCAGGTTGCTCGGCAGGCGCGTCTGCGGCTTTTTCGTGGTTGCTCGCGCAGTTCCCCGCGCCCCTGACGGGGCGCCCCCTACGGGGCGCTGACGATCGCCGCCCGCAGAGGAGTCGTCCCGCGGACGCGATACTCCTGGATGGCCCAGCCATTGCCGTCCGGATCCTTGAAGTACATGAACGTGCCGCCGTCCTGCGGCGCATGCGCCACCGGCTCCGAGATGTCCAGGCCGCGCGCGGTCAGCTCCGCGTGCGCGGCCTTCGCGTCGGCGACGCACAGCTGGAGGCCCTGGTAGGAGCCGGGGGCCGGGGTGGGGCCGTCCATCGTGTCCCAGAGGGTGTCGGCGAGGGCGATGGAACAGCCGGACCCCGGCGGGGTCAGCTGGACGATGCGCATGCCCGGCATGACCTCCTGGTCGATGTCCACGTGGAAGCCGAGCTTGTCGCGGTAGAACTCCATGGCCCGGTCGACGTCGCTGACGGGGAGCGGGATCACCTCGAGTGTGTATTCCATGGGCCGAGTACATCAGGGCGAGGGGGCCCTGTCAGCGCTCCGCCACACCCCGTCCGAGGGCTGCGAGAAGTGGAGTTGAAGCCTCCTGCGCGTGCGGGAGGCACCGGCCCTTCGGCCGCCTCACGCGAAGCGCCAGCGCGTCTGGCTGAACGGCTCGCCCTTGCCGAAGCCGAAGGCGGTACGGGGGGCCACCTCGAAGACGTACGCGTGGCCCGGACCGTGGTGGAAGCAGCCGTCCTGCACCTCGTAGTGCCAGAAGCTGCCGTACTTCTCCTCCCACGCCGCCGCAAGGCGCCGCAGCCTGTCCTCGTCGGTGATCCGGACCGCGGAGCCCTCGACGACCAGGTCGTAACCCTTGTCCCAGAGGTTGATGCCCGTGGTCAGCACGACCTCGGGGTTGGCCGCCACGTTCCGTGCCTTGCGCTCCTCGGGGCCCGTGCAGAAGTGCAGCGCGCCGTCCAGCCAGACCGCGGGCAGCGGTGTGACGTGCGGGCGGCCGTCGGGGCGCACGGACGAGATCCAGAAGAGCTCGGCCGCCTTGAGCTGCCGCACGGCGTCGGACCACGGGGTCGCGGCCGCCCCCGCACTGCTGTACCGGGTGTCCAGTTCCGTACGGGGTTCCTTGCTCGGCATGTTCCGCCTCCTGACGCCGCCACCCATGCTCCTGTCCAAGTACGGACTCCGCACGCGGGCAGAACTCATCGGTGAGGCCGTAGGCTCGGGCCAGGAGTGATCGAACGGAGGCGCGGGGATGACGGTGCCGCAAGGGCGCAGAAGCAGTACGTTCACGCGGCTGCTGCGGCATGGCTTCACCGATCCGTCCGCCGCGGAGCGGCTGCTCGGGGCTCCCGAACTGTCCGCGGTGCGGACCGACCCGGTGCTGCTCGACGCCCTGGGCGCCGCCGCCGACCCCGACCTGGCCCTCCTCGGCCTCGTACGGCTTGTCGAGGGGCAGCCCGACGACACCGGCCGCCGGGAGCTGCTCGACACGCTGGTCAGCGCCAAGCCGCTGCGTGACCGGCTGCTCGGGGTGCTCGGCGCCTCCGAGGCGCTCGCCGACCACCTGGCCCGGCACCCCCGCGACTGGCGGGCCCTGGTCACGTACGAGCTTGCCGACCTGCACCCCGGCGTCGAGGAGTTCGAGCGCGGCCTCGCCGACGCCACCGACCCCGTCTCGCTCCGCGTCTCCTACCGCCGCTGCCTCCTTGCCATAGCGGCCCGCGACGTCTGCGGCACGACGGACGTGGCCGAGGCCGCGGCCGAGCTCGCGGACCTGGCGACGGCGACCCTGCGTGCCGCGCTCGCCATGGCCGAGGCCGCCGCGCCCGACGACGCCGCGCGGTGCAGGCTCGCGGTCATCGCGATGGGCAAGTGCGGTGGCCACGAGCTGAACTACGTGTCGGACGTCGACGTCATCTTCGTCGGTGAACCCGCGGAGGGCACAGGCGGCACGGACGCCGCCGACGAGGGCAAGGCCATCCAGGCCGCCACCCGGCTCGCCTCGCACATGATGCGGATCTGCTCGGAGACCACGGTCGAGGGCACCATCTGGCCGGTCGACGCCAACCTCCGCCCGGAAGGCCGCAACGGCCCCCTGGTGCGCACCCTCAGCAGCCACCTCGCCTACTACCAGCGCTGGGCCAAGACCTGGGAGTTCCAGGCGCTGCTCAAGGCCCGCCCGGTGGCCGGGGACCTGGCTCTCGGCGAGGAGTACGTCAGCACGCTCGCGCCCCTCGTCTGGCACGCGGCCGAGCGCGACAACTTCGTTCCCGACGTGCAGAAGATGCGCCGCAGGGTCGTCGAGAACATCCCGGCGGGCGAGGTCGACCGTGAGTTGAAGCTGGGCCCCGGCGGCCTGCGGGACGTCGAATTCGCCGTGCAGCTCCTGCAGTTGGTGCACGGCCGCGGTGACACGTCGATCCGCAGCGGCTCGACCCTGGCGGCCCTGGAGGCGCTCGCGGCCGGCGGGTACGTGGGGCGCGTGGACGCCGTCCAGCTCGACGACGCCTACCGCTTCCTGCGCTCCCTCGAGCACCGCATCCAGCTCTTCAAGATGCGGCGCACCCACCTGATCCCCGAGGACGACGCGGACCTGCGGCGCATCGGCCGCTCCCTGGGCATGCGCACGGAGCCGATCACCGAGCTGAACCGCGCGTGGAAGCGGCACACCTCGGTCGTGCGCCGTCTGCACGAGAAGCTCTTCTACCGCCCGCTCCTGGACGCCGTGGCCCAACTCGCCCCGGTCGAGACCCGGTTGAGCACGGACGCGGCCCGCGAACGTCTGGTGGCCCTCGGCTATCACGACCCCGCGGCCGCCCTGCGCCACCTGGAGGCGCTCGCGTCGGGCGTCACCCGCAAGGCGGCGATCCAGCGCACCCTGCTCCCCGTGCTCCTCGGCTGGTTCGCCGACTCGGCGGACCCCGACGCGGGCCTCCTGAACTTCCGCAAGGTGTCCGACGCGCTCGGCAAGACCCCCTGGTATCTGAGGCTCCTGCGCGACGAGGGCGCGGCGGCCGAGAACCTGGCCCGCGTCCTGTCCGCGGGCCGCCTGGCCCCCAACCTCCTGCTTCGCGCCCCCGAAGCGGTGGCCCTGCTCGGCGACCAGCGCGGCCTCGACCCGCGCGACCACGCCCACCTGGAGCAGGAGGTCCTGGCCGCGGTGGGCCGCGCGGACGGCGCCGAAAAGGCGGTGACGGCGGCACGAGGCGTCCGCCGCCGCGAGCTGTTCCGCACGACGGCGGCCGACATCATCGGCTCGTACGGCACGGAGGAGAGTCCCGCCGCGGAGGATCCCGGCGCCCTCCTGGACCGGGTGGGCAACGCGGTCTCCGACCTCACGGCGGCGACGATCGCGGGGACGCTGCGGGCGGTGGTCCGCGAAGGCTGGGGCGACACGCTGCCGGTGCGGTTCTCCGTGATCGGCATGGGCCGCTTCGGCGGCCACGAACTGAGCTACGGCTCGGACGCCGACGTCCTCTTCGTCCACGAGCCGCGCGAGGGCGTGGGCGACCACGAAGCGGCGAAGGCGGCCGCCCAGGTCGTCTCGGAGATGCGCAGGCTCCTGCAACTCCCCAGCAGCGACCCGCCGTTGCTGATCGACGCGGATCTTCGCCCGGAGGGCAAGAGCGGACCGCTGGTGCGGACCCTCGCCTCGTACGAGGCCTACTACCGCCGCTGGTCACTGGTCTGGGAGTCCCAGGCGCTGCTGCGTGCCGAACCGGTCGCGGGTGACGCCGAGTTGGGTCGTGCCTTCATCGACCTGATCGACCCGCTGCGCTATCCGGCGGAGGGCCTCGGCGAGGACGCGGTCCGCGAGATCCGCCGTCTGAAGGCCCGCATGGAGGCCGAACGCATGCCGCGCGGCGCCGACCCCACCCTCCACACCAAGCTGGGCCGCGGCGGTCTCTCGGACGTCGAATGGACCGTCCAGCTCATGCAGTTGACCCACGGCTGGGTCGAGCCGGGCCTGCGCACCACCCGCACCCGGGAGGCCCTCGCGGCGGCCTGCGCGGCCGAGCTGATCCCGACCGAGGACGCGGCGATCCTGGACGAGGCGTGGGTCCTCGCCGCGCGGGTGCGCAACGCGGTGATGCTGGTGCGCGGCCGGGCGGGCGACACGTTCCCGTCGGACGGCCGCGAACTGGCCGCGGTGGGGCGCTACTTGGGCTACGACCCCGGACACGTCGGGGACATGCTGGACGACTACCGACGGGTCACGCGCAGGGCGCGGGCCGTGATGGAGGAGCGGTTCTACGGGGCGTAGACCGTCGCCGTCTCGCAGGTGCTCTACAGCATGGTCCGCGCATGCGCCAGGAACCCCGTGAGCGCCAGCTCGAAGGCGCGGTCGGCGCGCCCCCGCGGCGCCGCGTCAAGGGCCCGTGCGAGCGCGGGCGTCGACGTCTCGTCCGGCAGCTCCCACATGGCCTCCGGCGCGGCCAGGTCCAGCGCGGAGCCGAGCACCAGGTTCTCCAGGGCGATGATCACCGGCATGACGTCCGCGAGGGCGAACCCGGCGTCGACAAGGAGCGTCACCGCGCACTCGTACTGCTCAAGTACGCGTGGGGCGCGCACCGGTGAGGTCATGAGGAGCGGGATGACCTTGGGGTGGGCCGCGAAGGCGGCGCGGTAGGAGCGGGCCCAGCCGGACAGGGAATCTTCCCAGGGGCGTCGCGGGTCGAGGGTGCTGGTGTCGATCGCCTCGCTCACCCGCTCGCGGAGCAGCTCCACGATGCCGTCGCGGCCGTCCACGTGGTGGTAGACGGAGCCGGTCTGCGCGCCGAGGCGCTTGGCGATCTGCGGGACGCTGAAGTCGCCCTTCTCGTCGATGAGGGCGAGCGCGGTCGTCGTGATGCGGTCCCTGTCGAGCAGGGGGGTGCGCGGCCGTCCCATGTCTTCGATCTCCTCGCGATCTCTTCCCGTAAGCCCAACGAGAGGTTACATTGCCAAAACCGAAAGCCTTTAGGTTTATGGCTTCCTGCGGTCGGTCCCCGCCGTCGGAAGCCCTTGCCCCGCCTGCCGTCGAAGGGCTTCTCCCCGCATGTCCACAACCACCCGGGGCCCGGCCGCCGAGGCCGGGCCCACGCTCCGCAGCGGCTCACTCGGCACCGCCGACATCGCCTTCTTCGTCGTCTCGGCCGCCGCCCCGCTCACCGTCATGGCGGGCGTCGCCCCCATCGCCATCTCCCTGGGAGGCATCGGCGCACCCGTCGGCTATCTGCTCGCCGGGATCACGCTCGCCGTCTTCGCCGTCGGTTTCACCGCGATGAGCCGCCACGTCCGCAGTGGCGGTGCCTTCTACGCGTACATCACGCGCGGCCTCGGCCGCCCCGCCGGCATCGCCGCCGCGCTGCTCGCCATGCTGGGCTACAACGGCATGGAGATCGGCGTCTACGGACTCCTGGGCACCGCCACGCAGGACACCGCCCACGCCCTGTTCGGCGCGGACATCCCCTGGCTTCCGGTGTCCCTCGCCGGGCTGCTGCTCATCTGGTACGCCGGATACCGCTCGATCGACTTCGGCGCGAAGCTGCTCGGTGTGCTGCTCGTCGCCGAGACCGGGATCCTGGTGCTGCTCGCGGGCGGCGTCCTGATCAAGGGAGGGTCGGGGGAGGGACTGAGCCTGGACGGCTTCGCCCCAGGACACGTCCTCGTCCCCGGCACGGCCGCCGTGCTCGCCTTCGCCTTCGCGGCGTTCACCGGATTCGAGTCGACCGTCATCTACCGCCGCGAGGCGCGGAATCCGGACCGGACGGTGCCGCGAGCGACGTACATCGCGGTGGCGTTCCTCGGGCTCTTCTACGCCTTCGTCGTCTGGACGGTGATCCAGGCCTTCGGCGACGAGGCGGTGGTGAAGGCCGCGGGCTCGGACCCGGCGGGCCTCTTCTTCTCGGCCATCACGACCTATGTGGGCGGCTGGGCCGCCGACTTGATGCACGTGCTGATCGTGACGAGCGTGCTGGCGTCGCTGCTGGCCTTCCACAACGCGATCAACCGGTACGCGCTCGGGCTCTCGGAGGAGGGGGTGCTGCCGAAGGCCCTCGGCAGGGTGCACGGGCGGCATCGGTCTCCCTACCTGGCGGGGGCGGCGCAGACGGTCCTCGGGGCGGTGGTGGTCGTCGCCTTCGCCGCGGCGGGCGCGGATCCTTACGCGCAGCTGCTGCTGTGGGTCAACACCCCCGGGATGATCGGTCTGTTGGCGCTTCAGCTGATCGCGGCGGTCGCGGTCCCCTTCTACTTCCGGCGCATCAGCCATGGGGAGGGTGTGCTGCGGACGGTGGTGGCGCCGGGGGTGGCGACGGTGCTGCTTAGCGCGGCGCTTGTGCTGGTCGCCACGCACATCGACGTCTTCACCGGGGCGAGCCCCTTCGTGAACACGATCCTGGTCGGGGTCGCCCCCGCGGTGTTCGTCCTCGGGCTCGTCCTCGCGATGCGGCTGCGCCGCAGCCGCCCGGAGGTGTACGAGGGCTTCGCCGCGGAGCCGCCGGGCTGACCTCTTTCTTGTCCCCAACCCCGCCCCTTCCCGGCTGTATCTATTGGCGGCTCCGCCGAGTTCGTCCTCAAACGCCGGACAGGCTGGAGATAGCCCGGCCGGCGTTTGAGGCCATCTTGTCGGGGTCTGGGGCGGAGCCCCAGTTTCGGGAAGGGGCGGGATTGGGGAGAGCCCCGCAGGGCCGTCTTGACCGTAACTACCCACCCACCTGAACGGAGTTCCCCCGTGACACCCGCCGACCTCATCCTCACCGGCGCCCACATCCGCACCCTCGACCCCACCAACCCCCACGCCACCGCCCTCGCCGTCCGCGACGGACACATCGCGGCAGTGGGCCACGAGGCAGACGTACGCGACTGGAAAGGCCCCCGCACCGAGCAGATCGACCTCGGTGGAGCCACCCTCACCCCTGGTCTCGTCGACTCCCACAGCCATCCGGTCTGGGGGCTTGAGATGGCCACCGGCCTCGACCTCTCGGCCGTGGCCGATCTCGAAGAGCTCCGCGCCGCCCTGCGCACAGCGGCCCGCGTCGATGGATGGGTCATCGCCTGGGGGCTCGACCACAACGCCTTCGGCGGGCGGCCCGTCGACCGGGCGCTCGTCGAGGACGCCCTCGACGGCGCACCCGCCTTCATCCGCCTCTACGACGGCCACTCCGCCCTGGCCAGCGGCGCGGCCCTGCGCGCGGCGGGGGTCACAGGACCGCGCGAGTTCGCCCAGCGGTCGGCCATCGTGTGCGACGAGGACGGGCGCCCCACCGGCCACCTCGTCGAGCACGCCGCGATGGACCTCCTGAACGACGTCCTGCCCCGCCCCTCCCACGCCGAGCGCCGTACCCGCCTGGTCGAGCTGCTCTCCGCGATGGCGGCCACCGGCCTGACCGGCGCGCATGTCATGGACCTCGGAGGCGGCGACGTACCCGGACTGCTCGCGGCGGTCGAGGGCGACACGGACCTTCCGCTGCGGCTGCGGCTCGCCCCCTGGTGCATGCCCGGCGTCGACAAGGAGGGGCTCGACGAGCTCGTCGCGCTGCAGGCCGAGCGCGGCAGGCACTGGCGCGTCGGCGGTGCCAAGTTCTTCATGGACGGGACCGTCGAGGGCGGCACCGCCTGGCTGGAGCACGCGGACTGCCACGGGCAGGGCACCGACGCCTTCTGGCCGGACCCGGAGGCCTACGCGGACGCCGTGCGGCACCTGCACGCGGCCGGGGTGCGGACGGCGACCCACGCCATCGGGGACGCCGCCGTGCGGCACGTGCTCGACACCGTCGCCTCGCTCGGCCCCGGCGGGCGCCTCGCGCACCGGATCGAGCACATCGAGACCGTCCCGGACGACACGATCCCGCGCTTCGCGGAGCTCGGGGTGATCGCCTCGATGCAGCCGCCGCACACCGCGTACACGCGCGCCGACCACACCGACGAGTGGTCCAGGCGCCTTGGGGACGAGCGGGCCGCGCGGGCCTGGCGGACCCGGGATCTGCGGGACGCGGGCGCTGTCGTCGCCCTGGGCTCCGACTGGCCCATCGCGCACCATGACGCGCGTCAGGTGCTCGCTACCGCGCGTACGCCCCGTGGAGCGGCCTCGGCGGCGGCCGGCCTCACCGGGCTCATGGCTCTGGAGGGGGTCACCTCCCACGCCGCGATCGCGGCGGGCGAGGGGGAGGTCGCGGGGCGGATCGCTCCCGGCTTCCGGGCGGATCTCACGGCCTTCGGGCTCGACCCCGTCCAGGCGCCCGCCGACGAGGTGGCGCAGGCACCGGTCCTGCTGACCGTGTCCGGAGGACGCGTCACGCACCGTCACCCGTGACCGGGTGGGGCAGGGCTCCGCTCAGGCCTTGGACCGGGACTTGAACCAGGTCCTGAACCGGGCCGAAAGGAGCGGAGCCCGCTCCTCCTGCACCGCCACCTCCTGAGGCATCCCGTACGGCATCGCGCCGTACCAGAGCCGCGCCACCGCGAACCCGAACGCGAGGCAGATCATGCCGCCCACCGCGTCGAGCCAGAAGTGGTTGGCGGTGGCCACGATCACGATCAGGGTCGCCGTCGGGTAGAGCAGGCCGAGCACCTTCACCCACGGCACCGAGGCCAGGGCGAAGATCGTCAGGCCGCACCACAGGGACCAGCCGATGTGCATCGACGGCATCGCCGCGTACTGGTTCGACATGTGCTTGAGGTCGCCGGAGGCCATGGAGCCCCAGGTCTGGTGGACGAGGACCGTGTCGATGAAGTCGTGGCCGTTCATCAGGCGCGGGGGTGCCAGGGGATACAGGTAGTAGCCGAGCAGGGCCACCGCTGTCGTCGCGAAGAGCACCATGCGTGTGGCCGCATAACGACCCGGGTGCTTACGGAAGAGCCACACCAGGACACCGAGCGTCACCACGAAGTGCAGCGTCGCGTAGTAGTAGTTCATGCCGACGATGAGCCATGTCACCGAGTTCACCGCGTGGTTGACGCTCTGCTCCACGGCGATCCCCAGGTGCTCCTCCACCCGCCAGATCCAGTCGGCGTTGCGCAGGGCCTGCGACTTCTGTTCCGGCACCGCGTTGCGGATCAGGGAGTACGTCCAGTAACTCACCGCGATCAGCAGGATCTCGAACCAGAGCCGAGGGCGTCGGGGCGTGCGAAGACGGCGCAGGAACGTCCGCCCATTGCGGTCTTCTCGCTCGCCCGCGATGGGTGATGTGGTGGGCCGCTGCTGGCCTTCCAGTGTCGTCACAGTCATCTCACCCATAGGCACAGAGTCTGCCAGATACCGACCCTCCGCCCGATCATCCCAAGGTCTGGTTCAGGTCGCATTCTCTACGCCCTACGGACGAGCGCGTCCCCGAGGGGAAGAAGCGGTTGAACCCCGAACGACCAGCTCCGGCATGAACACGAATTCGCTGTGCGGGGCGGGCGTGCCGCCGATCTCCTCGAGGAGTGTACGCACCGCCGCCTGCCCCATCGCCGGTACGGGCTTGCGCACTGTGGTCAGGGGCGGATCGGTGAACGCGATCAGCGGGGAGTCGTCGAATCCCACCACCGAAATGTCGTCGGGGACCTCGAATCCACGCTGCCGCGCCGTCCGTATCGCCCCCAGGGCCATCATGTCGCTCGCGCACACCACGGCCGTGCAGCCGCGGTCCATCAGCGCGGACGCCGCGGCCTGTCCGCCCTCCAGCGTGTACAGCGAATGCTGGACCAGATCCGACTCGATCTCCTCGGGGTGCAGGGCGAGCAGGTCCTGCACCGTGCGTACGAAGCCCTCGATCTTCCGCTGTACGGGCACGAACCGCTTGGGGCCCAGGGCCAGTCCGATCCGTGTATGACCCAGGGAGACGAGGTGGGTCACCGCCAGGCGCATCGCCGCCCGGTCGTCCGGCGAGATGAAGGGCGCCTGCACCTTGGGCGAGAACCCGTCGACCAGGACGAACGGCACGCCTTGCGCGCGCAGCTGTTCGTAGCGCTGCATGTCGGCGGAGGTGTCCGCGTGCAGGCCCGAGACGAAGATGATGCCGGAGACTCCGCGGTCCACGAGCATCTCCGTGAGCTCGTCCTCCGTGGAGCCGCCCGGCGTCTGCGTCGCGAGGACCGGCGTATACCCCTGGCGGGTCAGGGCCTGCCCGATGACCTGGGCGAGCGCGGGGAAGATCGGGTTCTCCAGCTCCGGCGTGATCAGCCCGACCAGACCCGCGCTGCGCTGGCGCAGCCGCACCGGGCGCTCGTAGCCGAGCACGTCGAGTGCGGCAAGCACGGACTGGCGGGTGGCACCGGCGACGCCGGGCTTGCCGTTGAGCACCCGGCTGACCGTCGCCTCGCTGACCCCCGCCTGCGCTGCGATGTCGGCCAGTCGCGCGGTCACAGGATTGGACTGTACCGGTCACATCTCAGGCTGCCCACCAGACCGTTGAATCTGCCGGGAGGATCGTCGTGTCGGCGCCGGGCGCCGTCTCCGCGCTCGACAGGAGCACGGTGCCGGTGCCGGGGGTGGGGATCGTGACGGGTGCGGCGCCGATGTTCACCGTGCAGACGACCGAACCCCGCGGGCTCGTGCGGCGGAAGGACAGCACGCCCTCCGGTGAGTCGAGCCACTCCACGTCGCGCCCCGCGCCGAGGGCCGGGTGTGCGCGGCGTACGGCGAGTGCGCCGCGGTAGAACTCCAGCGTCGATGTGGGGTCGCCGTCCTGGGCCTCGACCGTGAGCTCCTTCCAGTCGGCGGGCTGCGGCAGCCAGCTCGGGCCGCCCTCGGCCGGTCCGAAGCCGAACGGCGCCCGCCGCCCCGACCACGGCAGCGGCACCCGGCACCCGTCCCGCGTCCCGTCCTGACCCGTGCTGCGGAAGAACGCCGGGTCCTGGCGCACCTCGTCCGGAAGGTCGGTCACCTCGGGCAGGCCGAGCTCCTCGCCCTGGTAGATGTACGCCGAGCCGGGCAGCGCCAGCATCAGGAGCGTGGCCGCCTTCGCCCGGCGCAGGCCGCGCGCCGCGTCGCCGTCGGCGAAGCGGGTGGAGTGGCGCACGACGTCGTGGTTGGAGAGCACCCAGGTGGCGGGCGCCTGCACGGCGTTCATCGCGTCGAGGGAGCGGTCGATGACGGCGCGCAGCTCGGCCGCGTCCCAACCGGTCGTCAGATACTCGAAGTTGAAGGCCTGGTGCAGCTCGTCCTCGCGCAGGTACCGCGCGCTGCGCTCCACGGTCGGCGTCCAGGCCTCGGCGACGGCGATCCGCTCGCCCGGGTACTCGTCGAGGATCCGCCGCCAGCTGCGGTAGATCTCGTGCACGCCGTCCTGGTCGAAGTAGGGGACGGCCTGTTTGCCGAGCAGCTTCACCTGCTCCCCGTGGCCGATGTCGGGCAGGCCCGCCGCCTTGACCAGGCCGTGGGCCACGTCGATGCGGAAGCCGTCGATGCCGAGGTCGAGCCAGAAGCGCAGGATCGAGCGGAACTCGTCGTGGACGGCGGGGTGTTCCCAGTTGAAGTCGGGCTGCTCGGGCGCGAAGAGGTGGAGGTACCACTCGCCGTCCGGCACCCGCGTCCAGGCCGGGCCGCCGAAGACGGACTCCCAGTCGTTGGGCGGCAGTTCACCGTCCTCGCCCTTGCCGGGCCGGAAGTGGAAGCGTCCCCGCAGCGCCGACCCCCTGCCCTCGCGCAGCGCCCGCTTGAACCACTCGTGCTGGTCCGAGCAGTGGTTGGGCACCAGGTCGACGATCACCCGCAGTCCGAGCGCGTGCGCTTCCCGTACGAGGTCGTCGGCGTCCGGCAGGGTGCCGAACACGGGATCCACCGCGCGGTAGTCGGCCACGTCGTACCCGGCGTCGGCCTGCGGGGACGCGTAGAAGGGGGAGAGCCAGACGGCGTCCACGCCGAGCCGCTTCAGGTGGGGGAGGCGGGCCGTGGCGCCCGGCAGGTCGCCCATCCCGTCGCCGTCGCCGTCGGCGAAGCTGCGCGGATAGATCTGGTAGATGACGGCGTCGCGCCACCACTCGCGGCGCGCGGAGTCGTCGGACGAGGCGTCGGCGGGAAGGGCGGCGGTGACGTGCTGGGTCATGAGTCCCTCAGGAGTACGGGGGGTGTGCGGCACTCCGGTGAACGCCGCACGGAAGGTGAAGGTCACGAGGGCGTCCTCCGCACGCCCCGACAGCGACCGAGGGTACGTCGGCCGCGTACGGTGAACTGCTGAGGATTCGTGCGACCGGCCCCGCCCCCGGCCTCCGTACGGCGGGCGAGGGGTGACGGACGCCGTGCCGGTCGCCCGCCGGGGCGAGCGGAGGCGCCGAGGCCTTCGCCCTCCGGCCCGGCGCTCTCTCCGTGGTCCTCGACGCCACCCCTGGAGGTCTGGAAGCAGCAGGTCACGTCAGGCGCGGGCGCGCTGGGTCCCGTACGGGCCGAAGTCGGAGATTCTACTGTCAAGCGGGCCGTGGACGGGGAGAGTTCGCCGAGCTGCACCGTTCCGGGTCGCGCTGTCGCCGTCTTCTCCCCGGGCGTGCGGCGGGGCGCTAACTTGTTGGGGCAGGCACGAGTCGGCCTGCCTCGTCCCGCGGTGAGGGGCTGTCCCGCGTGAGCGTCAAGGGCAAGGCAGTGAGCACGGTCAGCACGGTCCTGGTGGTCGACGACGTGCCCGCCAGCAGGTACGCGCTGAGCGCGGTCCTGCGCAGGGACGGACACCGCGTCCTGCTCGCCGCGAGCGCGGGCGAGGCCCTGATCGAACTCGACGTGCGGATGCGGGCGGGGGACCTGCCGGACGTGGCCCTCGTCGACGTCGGCCTGCCCGACATGAGCGGCTACGAACTCTGCCGCCGCATGAAGCAGTCGCCGCCCATAGCGGCGCTGCCCGTCGTCCACTTCTCGGCGGCGGCCCGCCCGCCCGCCGACCGGTGCCGAGGGCTCGACGCCGGGGGCGAGTCCTATCTGACGGTGCCCGCCGAACCCGAGGAGATCCAGGCGGTCGTACGGGCCGCCGCGCGCGGGGGCCGCTGCCGCAGTGACGCCCAGCTCCGGGTCGGACGCCTCGCGTTGCTCGCCGGAACGATCCTGGACGTGCAGTCGGCGCGCTGCCTGGGCGAGCTGGCCGAGGCGGCGGCCGTGGGCACGGCGCGGCTGACCGGCGTCCCCGCGACGGTGTTCGTGCTCGGCGAGGACGGAGAGCTCCACCTGGGGTTCTCCCGGCGCAGAGCCGCCGAATCGCTGCCGGACGCCGGGGCGCACGAGGCGGTGGCCCGGCTGATGCAGCGCGTCATGTCGGGGCGTACGGGCGTGCGGCACTCGGTCGTGCCGGCTCCGCTGTGGCCGCCGGGGTTCTTCCGCCCGGTGGCATCCGCGGGGCACCGGGGTGACGGGACGCCGGAGGACGCCGGGCTCGCCCTGGCCCGGCTGAGCCAGGGGCGCACGCTGGTGTGCCTCGCGACGCCCGCGTACCAGGAGGAGCCGGCCCCCGAGACGGGGCACCTCGTCGAGCGGCTCGCCCACGCCACCGCACTGGCCGCGGAACCGCTCCTCATGTACGAGGAGGAGCGTCATGTCGCGCTGACCCTCCAACGCAGCTTCCTGCCCTCGCAGTTGCCGGAGCTGCCCGGCACGGACGTCGTCGTCCGCTATGAACCGGCATCGCGCCAGGCGGAGATCGGCGGGGACTTCTACGCGGCGCTGCCCACGCCCGCGGGTGTCCTGACCGGCATCGGTGACGTGGTCGGGCACTCGCTCGAAGCGGCCACCGTGATGGTCGAGATCCGGCACGCGCTGCGCGCGTACTGCGTCGAGGACCCCGACCCCGGCGTGCTCGCGCGGCGCCTCGACCGGATGCTGCAGCACTACCACCCGGGCGTGACGGCCACGATGTGCCTGAGCCTGGTCGATCCGGCCACCGGGCGGACCCGGATCGCCAACGCGGGCCACATCCCGCCGCTGGTCGTGCGGGACGAGGGCACGGCCGCGTACGTCGACGCGAAGGGGCCGCTCCTGGGCCTCGGGCTCGGCCTCGACAGGCCGCCGCCGAGCGAGGTGGTCCTCGCGCGGAGCGAGCGCCTGCTGATGGTCACGGACGGGCTCATCGAGACGCGGGGCACGGATCTCGCGGTGTCGATGGAGCAGTTGCGCCTCGCGGCCGCGGGCGCGCCGCTGGGCGTCGCCGACCTGTGCGACACGCTCCTGACCTGCTTCGGGCACGAACGGGAGGACGACATCGCGCTGCTCGCGCTGCGCAGGACGGGCTGAGGCGCCGCGCGGGGCGGGCTGAAAGAAACCGCCGCACGGACCTGTACCCACGGGCCTACCCGTCAGTACATTGACGCCATGTCTAATACGCAGAGCCGGGAGCCGAAGCCCGTCGCGTCCGAGCACATACCGCTCAAGGCACGCAAAGTCTCCTTCTCCTGGGAGGACACCCCGCTGCACTGGGTGCCGGGCGACCCCTTCGCCACGCACACGATCAACGTGCTGCACCTGCTTCTCCCGGCGGGTGAACGCTGGTTCGTCCACGTGTACAAGCAGGTCCTGCCGTACATCCGTGACGACCGGCTGCGCGAGGACGTGATCGGCTTCATCGGCCAGGAGGCCATGCACGCGCAGGCCCACGACGAGGTCCTGCCGCACCTCAAGGAGCAGGGCCTGGACCCCACGCCCTACACCGCCCAGGTCGACTGGCTCTTCGAGAAGATGCTCGGCGACCGGACGCTGCCGCCCGGCAAGGCCCGCAAGTGGTGGCTGATGGAGCGCGTCGCGATGATCGCGGCCATCGAGCACTACACCGCCTTCCTCGGCAACTGGGTCCTGAACGCCGACGAGCTGGACCGCAGGGGCGCCGACCCGACCATGCTCGACCTGCTGCGCTGGCACGGCGCGGAGGAGGTCGAGCACCGCTCCGTCGCCTTCGAGCTCTTCATGCACGTCGACGGCAGCTACCGCCGCCGCGCCCGCACCTGGGCCACGGCCTTCTCCGCCCTGGTCTTCCTCTGGCAGCGCGGCGCGCGCTTCTTCATGGAGAACGACCCGACGCTCATCGGCGGCAAGGCGTCGTTCAAGGACTTCTACCAGGGCGGCAAGAAGGGCACGCTGCCCACGACCCCGGACATGATCCGCTCCATCCCCCGTTATCTGAGCCGCGCCTACCACCCCTCCCACGAGGGCAGCACGGCACAGGCCGTCGCCTACCTCGCCTCGTCCCCCGCGGCCACCGCCGCCGAGGCCGCGACGGAATCGCTGCCGAAGGGAGCGCACTGACATGCCCCGTATCCGCACCGTCCTGCTCGTCACGGGCGCGGCCCTGCTCGCCAAGCGGGCCATGCGGCGCCGCATCGACGCGTCCCCGCTGTGGCCGCTGCCCGCCCTGGAGGAACCGGTCTCGGGCCGCCCGCGTTCGCGCGCGCTGCGGCTGCTCGTCACCCGGCACGAGACGGTCGCCGACGGCGTCGTACAACTGCGCCTGGAGGGCGACCACTTGCCCGCCTGGGAGCCGGGCGCCCACCTGGATCTGGTCCTGCCATCGGGCCTCGTCCGCCAGTACTCGCTGTGCGGCGACCCGGAGGACACCTCCTCGTACACCGTCGCGACCCGCCTGATCGGCGAGGAGCAGGGCGGCCGCGGCGGTTCGCGCGAGGTGCACGAGCAGCTTCAGGAAGGCACGGAGGTCGAGGTGCGCGGCCCGCGCAACCGCTTCCCGCTGGCCGACGCCGATGCGTACGTCTTCGTGGCGGGCGGCATCGGCATCACGCCGATCCTGCCCATGCTGCGGGCGGTCGAGGCCAGGGGCCACGAGTGGCGGCTCCTGTACGGGGGACGCTCCCGTGCCTCGATGCCCTTCCTGGAGGACGTGGAGAAGCTGGCGGGCACGACCGCGGGACGGCTCACGGTCGTCACGGAGGACGAGGGAGGCCGCCCGGACCTCACCGACTTCCTCGCGGACCTGGCGCCCTCCACCGCGGTCCACGTCTGCGGCCCCGAGGGCCTGATGGAAGCCGTGGCGGCGACGCTGCCCGAGGGCGCCGAGCTGCACCTGGAGCGCTTCACGCCCCACACCTCCACGGACGGCAACGCCCCCTTCGAGGTGGAACTGCGCCGCAGCGGCCGGACCCTCTCCGTGGCCGCCGGCACCACGGTCCTGTCCGCGGTGCGCGCCGAGCTGCCCAACACCGCGTACTCCTGCGAGCAGGGCTTCTGCGGAACCTGCCAACAGCGGGTCCTGGAAGGGGAGATCGACCACCGGGACGAACTGCTCACGGACGCCGAGCGCGCCGACTCGATGCTGATCTGCGTGTCGAGGGCGAGCGGCGAGCGAATCGTCCTCGACATGTGAGACATGTGGCGAGAGATGTGAACAGTTGGGGCGGACCGACCCCTTGGACGGCCGGATCTGCTCGGTAAGGTGTTCGCATGACTACCGGGGTGCGCCGCAGAATGGGTGTCGAGGAGCGGCGGCAGCAGTTGATCGGGGTCGCGCTCGACCTGTTCAGCCACCGCTCGCCCGACGACGTGTCCATCGACGAGATAGCGGCGGCCGCGGGCATCTCGCGACCGCTGGTCTACCACTACTTCCCGGGCAAACTCAGCCTGTACGAAGCGGCGTTGCAGCGGGCGGCCGACGATCTGGCCGACCGCTTCGTGGAGCCGATGGAAGGCCCGCTCGGGGCCCGCCTGCTGCGCGTGATGGGCCGCTTCCTGGACTTCGTGGACGGCCACGGACCCGGCTTCTCCGCGCTGATGCGCGGCGGCCCCGCCGTCGGCTCGTCCACCACCAACGCGCTGATCGACTCGGTGCGGCAGGCGGCGTACATCCAGATCCTCGCGCACCTGGGCATCACCGACCCGCCCGCCAGGCTCGAACTGGTGGTCCGCTCCTGGATCTCGCTCGCCGAGTCCACCGCGCTCATCTGGCTCGACGGACGCCGCATTCCGCGCGCCGAGCTGGAGCTGCAACTGGTGCACGACTTCGCGGCGCTCGCCGCGGTGAGCGCCGCGTACGACGAGGAGATGGCGGGGATGCTGCGCCGCATCCTCGCCGAGGAGCCGCCGGAAGGCCCGTTCACCGAGCTGATCACCCGCCTGGTCGGCCTTGTCCCGCAGGAGCAGAGCAGTTGACCCACCGCCTTGCCGGCGAAGAGGACATCCCCACCCTCGTCGCCCTCTACGACGGCGCCGCGCACTGGATGCGGGCCCGGGGGATCGAGCAGTGGAAGCCGGGCGAGAAGGGCGCGGAGCACTTCCGCGGGCGGATCGCGTCGGACGAGGTCTGGCTCGCGTACGACGGCGAGATGGTCACCGGGGCGTACGAGGTGTGGTGGTCGGACGAGCCCGCCTGGGGCGAACAGCCGCCCGTCGCGGGCTATGTGCACCGCCTGATGACGCGACGCGGCGCCCCGGCGGGAACGGGCCGCGCGATGCTGGCGCGCGCCGAACGGCGCATAGCGGAGGCGGGCCGTGACCGCTGCCGCCTGGACTGCGTGGCGTCCAACCCGCGGCTGCGGGAGTACTACGAGGCGGTGGGTTACACGGTGGTGGGGGAGCTGCCGGGGAAGGTGGCGGCGGACGGGAGCACGTACGGCGTGACCCTCCTGGAGAAGGATCTGCGCGCCCCGGTCCCGTCCGACGCCTGACGCCTCAACGCAGCGTCGACACCTTCGTGCCGTCCGCGAGCCGCCCGGTGAGCCCCGCGCGGGCGCCCCGCTCCAGGGGCGCGGCCAGGGTGTTGCCGCGGGTCGAAGACCCTCCGGCGGCCTTGACCGAGACGACGTCCCTGCTGCCTGCTCCCAGCAGGTACCAGTTCCCGCCGCGGGACTTCCACCGCACCCCCGCGAGCACCGAAGGCTCCCGCGCCCCGCACGCCGCCGAGTCCTCGGCCTTCGCCGCGACGGCCGCCGCGCCCGACGCCTGGAACTGCGCGAGGGCCCGGCCCCCGTCGCCACGCCAGGTGTCGGCCCGGGTGCAGAGCCAGGCCGCCGAGCCGTTGGCCTCGGGCAGCGCCTGACGCGCGTACTGCCAGGAGTTCACGGACCGCACGCCGTTCGAGCGCGCCGCGGCGAGCGAGCAGGCGGTCGACGACCAGTCCACGGCCGACGCCTCGCGCGGGGCCTGCGGGCGGCCCGCGGTGAGATGGGCGGGGACGAGTTCGCCGAGGTCGGAGGAGAGGCGGTTCGTGCCCGTGTCGTCCCGCAGCTGGAGGGCGTTCCAGGACGTGCACTTGCTGGCCTGCGCCGGGCTGGCGAAGGGCCCGGTCACGCCCTCGCCGTCCCGCTCGAGGGGGGTGGCGCTCCCGCCCGGCTTCAGCAGGTCACGTACGCCGACACCGCCCACCCAGGGCGCGGTCAGGTACCGCACGTTGCCGTCGACGCGGTTCACCACCACGGCTCCCGCCTCGGTGCTTGTCGCGCCGTCCACGCGGGCGAAGTCGAGCGCGGCTCCGCTGGTGCCGTCCTTCGGTTCGGCGTACCGCACGATGCGCAGGCCGTCGTAGAGGAGCACGACCCGGGCCGCGTCGACCTCGCCGGCGAAGAGGAGTTGCGCGGGTCCGGGAGGTGCGCCGGCCGCCGTGCCGGGCGTGGCGGAGACCTGCACCGACTCGCCGGGCCTCGCCCAGACGGCCAGGGCCCGCCGCAGCAGGGCCTCGTCGCCGGTGAGCGCGCCCCTGGCGGGCCACACCGAGAAGTCCGCCCGCGCGGAACGCTTCCACGCGCCGGCCGCGACCTTCGTCAGCTGCCCCGGGTCGAGCGCGGCCTGCCCGGCCGGATTCTTCGCGTACGCGGGCGCGGCGGCGCCGTCGGGCCCCCACCCGTCGCCCGGAAGCCCGAGCAGGGCCCCGCAGACCAGGGCGGCCGCGAGCGCGACGCCCGCGGCCTTCATGTGCTGCCTGCGGCGCATCAGATCGGTGGGCCGCGCCTGGAGGGAACAGGGGTCGAACTCGGGGGACTTGAGCAGGTCGTACGCAGCCTCCACGCCGTCGGCCTCGGCCAGCGCGGCGGCCGGCTCGTCGACGCCAGCGGCGTCGAGCACCTTGCGCACGTCGCCGTCGGGGAGCCGTTCAAGGCCCCGCAGCACGTACGCGGCCCGCGCGGCGCCCGACAGGGCCGAGAGCCGCTGGTCAAGGGCGAGTTCGTCGGCGCCGCCCGACCGCGGGAAGAGCCGCAGCCCCCACACCTGCGGAAGGAGCGGCGGCAACTGCGCGCGCCTGGGCCAGGCCTTGCGCCGCAGGGGGAGCCCGGCGTCAAGCGCGGTACGGACGACGCGCAGCCGCACGTACGCGTACCCGGGGTCGCCATTGCGCCCGTCCCCCGAACGCTGTACCGGAATGCCCTCCGCGTCGTCCGGCCTGCGGCTGCGGGGCAGCGCGCGCTGGGTCAGCGCGTGGGCGGTCAGGACCCGCCGGTTGCGCCCGAGGCTGGGCGGGAGGACCAGGTACGCGAGCCGCACCAGGCGCGGATAGTGCTCGACGAGGGCGGCCTCGGCCTGCTCGACATCGACGACGCCGGAGAGATCCTGGGACGGGGCGGGGGACTTCACATTCGACGACACGTTCAGCAAAACGAGCGAATCGTCAGTTGGTCACCTCTCGGTGAGCTCTCGCGCATAGTTGCCCATGGACCTTTGATACCGGGGGAGATGGGGCGCGAGGGCGCCGAGCACGAGCGCGAGTCCTTCGCGCTCGCGCCCGAGACTGGCGAGACAGAGGGCGAGCGTGGCCCGCACGGCATCGTCCAACTCGTCGCCGGGTCCGTCCAATTCAGGGGTGAGCAGCGCGACGCCCTCCTCCGGCTGCCCGATGTTCCGCAGCGAACTGGAGAGTTGGATGAGGGTGCGCCGCCGCCGATACCCGTCGAGCCCGCGCTCCAGGGCCTCCCGGTACAGGGGTACGGCACGGTCCGAGTGACCGGTGGAATCGAACGCACAGGCTCGCTCGAAGGGGGCGAGGGGACTCCCCTCGGGCAACTCGTCGACCAGGGCGTCGATGACGCCCCGGAACTCCCCGGCGCGGTCCTCGCCGTACTCGTCGAAAGTGCCCCACGCCGCGTCCAGCCGCTTCTCCCACGCCATATCCATGGCCACACATTCGCATGCCGTGATGGATGCCGGGAGGAATTGTGCTGCCCCCGGCACCCCGAGCCGCGTACCTCAGTCGATTCCCCACTCACTGAACTCCACGGTCCCCCGCCCTCCGTCGCCCCCATTGGTCGCACTCATGAACAGCCCCACATCCTGCGCCGCCGCGGCCCCCGGCACCTCCACACTCGCCACCACCCGCCAGCCGGCCCCGCCGTCCGTCGAGCACGACCCCGTCACGACGCCACCCTTCCGCCCGAGCCGCAGCAGCACCGGCGCCTTGATCCCCGTGATGCGCTTGTACGTGTCCAGCGTTCCGTCGCCGTTCGTGTCGTACGAAAGGACCACCCCGTTCGCCGGTGTGACCGCCAGGTCGACGAAGCCCGGTGAACCCGCCACCCCCATCGCGTTGCGCGCGATCAGGCCCGCTCTGGCCCAAGGGCCCGTCACCGCCTGGGAATCGACCCGGACCGTCACCGTGACCCCGTCCCGCAGCGCACCCTCCCGGTACAGCGTCCCGAACTCCGTCGTGCCCTTCCACAGGTCCGCGCCCGCGCCGTTGATCGCGTAGCGGCCGTCCAGCTCGCCGAACACCGCCGCGTTGTTCGTGAACTTCCGCCAGCTCGACCCCACCGGGCCCGCCTCGAAGAGCACGCCCTCGTGGACGGCGCGGACCCGCCGCTCGCCCTCGGGCCCGTACCGCACCTCGATCTCGTACGGAAGCGGCCGCAGCGGACGGTCCAGGGGTGTGTCCGGTGCGCTCGCGCGCCACGCCACCCTGCCCGTCCCCGCCGGAGCCACCCGCGGCAGCGACACCGGGCCCGACGGCTCCGCGTCGATCCCGCTCAGCCGGAAGTCGACACGGCCCGTGGCCCGCAGTCCGTTGACGTTGCGGAAGACCGCCTCGACCCGCGCCTGTCCGCCGGGCGGGAGCGACGGCGGGTCGGCCACGACCTCCAGTGACCCCTGGTAGGGCGCCCGCGCCAGCACGTCCCTCACCCGTGAAGCCGTCCGGTACGCGTCGCCGATGCCCCGCAGGGGATAGTCCTTGCGCTCCCGGGTCCACGGCTCCTCCACCGCGAACCAGTCCACATCGCGGGGCTCGCGCCCCGCGTCCAGCGCGTCCGCCAGTTCGTCGAGCCACTTCTGCCACCGGGGGACGTAGAAGTCGGCCATCAGTCCGGCCCATTCACGGTTCCCGTACTCGTGCAGCTTTCCGCCTTCGGACGTCGCCCGGTCGCCCCACACCGTGATCAGCACCTTGGCGGTCCGCTCGAACTCCGCACGCTCCGCGTCGGTCGTGCCCATACGGCGCGCGGACTCCACCCAAGGGCCAAGGAGGAACGCCGAGTTGGTGCCCACCAGCTCGTCCGACAGGCGCATCAGGCGCAGCCACAGCGTCGACAGCGTCCGGAACGTGTCCGCGTCCTTCCGGCCGTACGCCGCCCGCAGCTGCGGCAGCAACTGCCGGCTCCGGTGCGCGAGGGCCTGCCGTGCCACGTCCACCACGTCGTACCGGTACGCGGCGCTGCCCCGCAGCGCGCCACGGACCCCGATCAGACCGGCGAGCGCCGCGTCGAAGCGGCCGGGGTCGTACGTCAGGGCGCGCGGCGCGTACTCGGCGGCGCGGTTCGCCGCCAGGTCGGGGCGGGCCGCGAACAGCGAGTCGTGCGGGTCGCTCCGCTCGACGGCGGTGTGCCGGTAGGCGGTGTCGTGCAGGGCCCGCCACGCGCGCCCCGCGTCGGCGTCGCGCCCTCCGTAGCGGAAGCCCGCGTAGCCGTCGAACCAGGATCGAAGGTCCAACTTCTCCTCCGACCAGGCCAGTTCGGAGAAGAGCTCGAAGGCGGCAGGGTCCCGGTCCGTCGCCTCCGGCATGAACGCCGTCCCCGCGAGCGCGCTCCCGCTCTTGTCGCGCCACGCGAAGAACTTCTCGTTCCAGATGTGGGCGCGGGCGCCGATCGTCGTACGGCCGCCGAAGTTCGGGATGGTGCCGAAGGCGTACGGCGTGCCGCCCCAGTCCTTCTCGCGGTCGGTGACGCTCGTGAACCGGTCGGAGACCCCGTCCACGATCAGCATGCGCCGCCGGTCGATCGCGTCGAGCAGGGCAGGCAGCGGATTGGCCTCCCAGCCCAGGATCACCCAGGTCGCACCGGGGCGCGCCTTCCGCAGGGCCGCCTCCACACCGCGCGCCGCGTCCGGCACCGGGACGTCCCCCGCGGTGCCGCCCTCGTGCAGCAGGTCCATCTTGAAGCTCTCTGCGGCTCCGAAGAGCTGCTCCTGGTGCCGGTAGAAGGAAGCGGCGACCTTCCCGAAGGACGCGGTCCTGGGGTCCAGCCAGTCGGGCCGCTTGAACCCGTGCCAGGTGCCCTGCGGCACCACCCGCGCGTCCCCGCCGTTGCGTGCCACGAATCCGTCCGGGACGTGCCCGTAGTAGCCGGGAAGCACCGGCGCCATCCCCAGCGAGCGCAGCCGGTCCACGATCCTGCGCCCCAACTCGGCGCGTTCGGCGATCAGTTCGGCCGACAACGGGCCTCCGTACCCGGACAGGTTCTGCAGCAGCCACCACGCCTGGTGCGACGGCGCGGGCAGCCACGCGCGCGCCTCCGCGTCGCTGTAGCCGAAGTCCTTGAGCACCCGGTGGTAGACGGCCTCGGCCCCCGCGATCACCAGGACCTCGTTGCAGCCGTGCAGGGCGAGTACGTCGATCATGCGCTCCCAGTACGCCCAGTCGGCGTGCGGCGCGGTGTACCCGTCGTTCGTGTCGTTCAGGGCGAACCGGTGCGCAAGCGCGGTGGACCGCTCCAGCGGGCGGGACGGCGCGGGCAGCTTGCGCGGCAGGTCCAACTGATCGCCGTTCCAGGCGATATGGGCCCCGCAGACGTACTTCAGATACCAGTGGACCCCGGTGAGCAGCACGGCGGGCGTCGTGCCGGACACATCGATGCGCCCCGTCGTGCTCGAAACCCGGAACCGGTCCGTGCCGCCCTTCGCGGGGACGAGTCTGAGACGGAACTGTTCCGTGTGATGCGGCAGGAGTCTGTTGAGTGCTGAGCGCGCGGAATCCGTATCGAGGGCGAAGGCGGGGGCCTTGACGGGCCCTTCGGCGGCGTGGGCCGGAACCGCCACCCCGCCGACGGCGGCACCGAGGCCGATGGCCCCGGCTGTGCCGAGCACGGAACGTCGGGACGGATCGGTCATGTGTACCCCCTGGGTCGAATGGTGCGGCGCACGGTATCCGTGCGGCCTCCCGCGCTCAACGGTGCATACGGAGGTGGCGAGTTCACCTCGCCTGAAGGGACTGGTGGGACGATGAAGGCAGCGCGAAAGACGCTTGCGGGCGCGAGCAGGGGCATGCGAAGGAGCATGCGCACGGGCATGGGTGTGGGGATGCTGCTGGTGCTTGTGGCGTGCGGCTCGGACGGCGACGACGCGGTGCCTGACACGGCGAGCGGCAGCCTGGAGCAGCTGGCGGCCAAGGCGCGGTGCAAGCCCGACATCCAGACGGATGCGGCCGAACTGCGGCAGGCCACCTGTGACAAAGGTGCCCGCCGCTACGTCCTAGTAACCTTTACAAATGCCCGTGGCCAGGCCGAATGGTTCGACGAGGCGACCGATTACGGCGGCACGTACCTCGTCGGCAAGAAGTGGATCGCGGTCGGCGAGGAGAAAGTGGTCATGCGGCTGCGCGGCCGGCTCGGTGGGACGGTGGAGAAGTCCTCGCACCACTCGGGGAGTAGCGGTGGTGGGGATCACGAGGACAAGAGCCCGGGGCACTCGGGCCACTCCGGTCACCACACGAGCTGACCGCGCAGCGGTATGGGGGTCAGCTTGCGTAGGGGTTGCTGCGTACTGAGCCGATCAGCTCGGCTCAGTTGCAGCGCTTGCCGCTGTTGATGCACTTGGCCACGCGCTGCATCAGCCCTTCGTCGAAGACGTTGATGAAGTCACCGTGGTCGGTGATCGGTTTGTGCAGCTGCTCGGGGAACGAGTCGACAGCGAATCCCGGGCCCGGCGGCACGTCGTAGACGATGCGCTGCACCAGCTGCGGAATGGCCTTGAATCCCTGCGGGCATGCGCCGCTCTGCTCGTCGGCGAAGGCCACATGCGTACGGTGGTTGGCGCTGTCGGTGTTCTGACCGTCCCAGCAGCTCTGGAAGTTGAAGGTCCGCACGACCTGGCTGCCTTCGGGGCAGATCGGGTACTTGTCCTTCAGCTGGCGGTCCTCGAAGCCGGTGCAGCTCCAGGACGCGTTGGCGTTCGCGTCGCCATTGGTGAGGGCTTTGGCATCACCGGTGATGATGCGCAGGAAGCGCGGCATCGCGACGACCTTGCCCGTCGGATTCCCGGCGAATTTCAGCGTGACCGATGACGGCGTCTGGATCTTGCCGACATTCTGGTCCTTGCCGCCGCCGTCCGCCTGGGCGTCGTTCTCGTCCTCTCCGTTCTGCAGCCTCAGGACCGGCCAGTAATACGTCGACTTGTCCCCTTGGTTCCGGCATGTGGTGTCGCCGTTGGCGAGATCGTCATCGCTGGAGAAGGCGTCCGTGGCCTGATTTCCGATGTAATCGTGCATGTGGTGAGCGCCATTGCTCACGCCGGGTGCGGCGATGACATTGTCCGGATTGAACTTGCCGTTCTCGTTCGTCCCGCATTTCGTGGTGAAGGTGCCGCGCGACGCGCCGCGCTGTTTGTCGGGGCGGTTGACGTTGGGCTGGACGGAATTGATGTCGACGAAGTCGCCGGCCTCGGGCCCGTTGCCGTTCTGCTGGTCCGGAGGCTGCTGTGCACCGTCGTCCGGCGGCTGCTGCTGGTCGTCGCCGTCGCCGGGCGGCTGTTCGCCGCCGTCCTGCGGAGGCTGCTCCTGGCCGTCCCCGTCCTGCGGGGGCTGCTGCTGCCCGGCCGAGTCGTCGGCCCGCATGGTGCACGGCGCCATGCCGTCGATCCCCTGGGGCGGCTGACCGCCCGCCTGGTCGATGGAGGAGCCGATGCCCTCGATGGTCGGCCGCCGCTGCTCCTCAAGGGGTTCGAGCACGGCCTTGGCCTGCTCGGTGTCCTGTGCGTCGGCGAACTTCTCGTACGCGGCGGTGATCTGGGTGTCCAGCTCCGCGAGTCTGCGGTCGACGTCCTCGCGGGCGTCGTCCGGCACGTCGGAGAGCTGGGTGCCGACGTCCGGGCAGCTGATGGTCGCGAGGCCCAGGTTGTCGCCCTGCGCGCCCGACTGGGTCCTGGCGGACGGCGAATCGGGGCCTTCCCCGGCGTTCGCGTAGACATTCACCGCGACCATTCCGCCGCCGCCCAGGATGAGAGCCGCCGAGGCGGCGATCGCGCGCCCGGCGAGTTTTGATCGTTTTCGTGATGTGCGTCGTGGTGTGCGTCCCATGGGACTACGTACGCAACAGGAGCCGAGCCTGTTCAATCACGCGAGGAATTGCTCTGCAATCCCTCGCGTGATGGGTCCGTCGATCAGTCCGGAGATCCGCTCAACGCTCTTGATCGAGATAGGCGAGTACGGCGAGGACCCGCCGGTTGTCGTCGTCGGAGACCGAAAGGTCCAGTTTCCCGAAGATGTTGGACGTGTGCTTGGCGATAGCCCGCTCCGTCACGACGAGTTCCCCGGCGATCGCCGCGTTCGACCGTCCCTGCGCCATGAGTTCGAGCACCTCGCGCTCGCGCGGCGTCAGTTTGCCGAGCGGCTGGTCCGCCGACCGCCGCGACAGGAGCTGCTGGATCACCTGCGGGTCCATCGCGGTGCCGCCCGACGCGACCCGGCGTACGGCGTCGATGAACTGGTCGGCGTCGAAGACCCGGTCCTTCAGGAGATAGCCGACCCCGCCGTTCCCGTCGGCGAGCAGCTCGCGCGCGTACAGCTGCTCCACGTGCTGGGAGAGCACGAGCACGGGAAGACCCGGCCGTGCCCGCCGCGCCGCGAGCGCGCACTGGAGTCCCTCGTCCGTGTGGGACGGCGGGAGCCGGACGTCGACCACGGCGACGTCCGGCTCCAACTCGGCCAGGGCCTTGGTGAGTTCGGGCCCGGTCTCGACAGCGGCGGCGATCTCGAAGTCGAATGCCTCCAGCATCCGGACCAGACCGTCACGCAGCAGGAAGAGATCTTCGGCTAGGACAACTCGCAAGGGATCTCCATGGTCACCATGGTCGGGCCGCCCGCGGGACTGCTGACGGCCAGTACGCCGTCGAATGTACCGAGCCGGCGTTCGATCCCGCTCAGTCCGGACCCCGCCCCTATGGACGCGCCGCCCTTGCCGTTGTCGGTGACCGCGATGCGCAGCATGCCCTCCGCGTGGTGGATGTCCACCCAGACGCGGTCCGCGCCCGCGTGCTTGATGGTGTTCGTCAGGGCCTCGCTCACCGCGAAGTACGCCGCCGCCTCCACCGGCTCATCGGCCCGCCCGAGCAGCTCCACGTCCACGTCCGTGCGCACCGGAAGGCGCAGGGCCAGGGCCTTCACCGCGTCGCCCAGGCCGCGCTCGGCGAGCACCGGCGGGTGGATGCCGCGGACCAGGTCGCGCAGCTCGGTCAGCGCCTCGCCGGAGTTCTGCCGGGCCTTGGCGATCAGTTCCTTGGCCTTGGCGGGGTTCTTCTCGATCATCGCCTCGATGGTGCCGAGGTCCATGCCCATCGCGACCAGGCGGGCCTGCGCGCCGTCGTGCAGGTCGCGCTCGATGCGGCGCAGTTCGGCGGCCGAGGAGTCCACGGCGTCGTGCCGGGTCTCGGTCAACCGGTCGACGCGCCGGGCCAGTTCACGCTCCCGCATGGAGACGGTGGGCGCGAGCAGCGAGCGGGTCAGGAGGAAGTGGGCGCGGAGGATGGCGGGGCTGGAGAAGATGCCGACGACGCCGAGCGCGGTGCCGAGCAGGGCCGCCATGTTGGCGTCGGTCTGCGAGGTGACGTGGATGAAGCCGTACCACTCGCCGCCGCCCGCGTCGTAGATCGGCTCCCAGACGCCGAGGGCGAGGACGTAGCCGTACAGCGGGTAGAGCAGCAGCGCGGGCGCGAAGATCACCGTGACGAAGCCGGCGGTCATGTCGACGAGAAGCCACTGCAGGTCGCGCCAGGTCGCCGGGTCCTTCAGGAGCAGCGAGGTGCGCTCCACCTGACCGGTGACGCCACTGCGCAGGTCCGCGGGGAAGGGGCGGTAGGGCCGCGGGATGTGGACGTCCGACCACGCGCCGGCCTGGGCGCGGCGCAGGTCGGCCCACTTGCGTACGCCGGTCAGGACCAGCGGGGTCGTGAAGACGCCGATCCCCAGCGTGATGAAGGCGATGGACAGGACCGACAGCACGAAGAGGGTGATCGAACCGGCGAGCATGATGACCGACAGGAAGAGCCCCCGGGCTCCCGCGATCACGGATTCACGGACCCTCGTCATTTTCTGATCCCCATCTCTTCGAACGGCATGGCCACATTCTCGCCGCAGAGATCGGTGCGGGTCATTGGGTCCGGCACCCGAGCAGGGGGTGTACCTGACGACACCCCCGCACCTCGCCCTGTGCTTCGGACAGTGGGGGGCTCGGCGGCTGGGTGGGCGGGCCGCCGATTTCTAGCGTTGTCCCCGTCATCAACCGGCTTATCCAAAGCTTACTTATGGGGGCGAAACGCCATGAGGCCAAACCTCGCGGCACGACTCGGTGTGTGGAGCGCACACCATCGCAAGACGGCCATCCTCGGCTGGCTGCTCTTCGTCGTGCTCGCCACGACCATCGGCGGGGCCTCGGGCATGGTCACCGCGTCCGACGACGAAATGGGGGTCGGCGACTCGGGCCGGGCCGCGACGATCCTCAAGGACGCGGGCGTCGAGGAGCCCGCGGGCGAGCTCGTCATGGTCAGCTCCAGGACGGCGGACGGCTGGCGGGGCGCGGCGAGCGACCTCTCCGAGGCGCTGAAGGCCACCGGCGAGACCCGGGAGATCCAGGCGCCGCTGCCCTCCGAGGACGGCAGGGACGGACTGCTCCGCTTCGAGATGAAGGGCAAGTCCGACGAGGCGGCCGACCGCGTCCAGCCCGTGCTCGACGCGGTGCAGAAGGCCAAGGACGAGGGCGCCGCGAACGGCATCTCCGTCTACCAGTTCGGCGACGCCAGCTCCGAGAAGCACCTCGGCGACCTGCTCTCGGACGACCTCACCAAGGCCGAGTTCACCGCGGTGCCGCTGGCGCTTGGCATCCTCCTGGTCGCCTTCGGGGCCGTGGTCGCGGCGCTGCTCCCGGTCGGCCTCGCGCTGACCGCCTGCATCGGCGCCTTCGGCCTGCTCTCGCTCGCCAGCCACCAGCTGCACCTGTTCGAGACGACGTACTCGGTGATGTTCCTGATGGGGCTCGCGGTCGGCGTCGACTACTGCCTCTTCTACCTGCGGCGCGAGCGGGACGAGCGGGCGGCGGGGCATGACGCCGAGACGGCGCTGCGGATCGCGGCGGCCACCAGCGGGCGGGCCGTGCTGGTCTCGGGCCTGACGGTGATGGTCGCGATGGCGGGCATGTTCCTGTCCGGCCTGCTCCTCTTCAAGGGCTTCGCGGTCGCCACGATCCTGGTGGTGTGCGTGGCCATGCTGGGCTCGGTGACGGTGCTTCCCGCGCTGCTCTCCGCACTCGGCGACCGGATCAACGCGGGCCGCATCCCGTTCCTGAACCGCAAGGGCAAGAAGGGCGCGCACGCCAGCGGCGGCATCGCGGGCAAGCTCCTTCGCCCCGTCCTCGCCAAGCCGAAGTTCTTCGCCGTCGGCTCGGCGGTCCTGCTCCTGGCGCTCGCGGCGCCCGCGCTCGGCATGAAGACCGAACAGCTGGGCCTGGAGAAGCAGTTCGGCTCGGACGCCCCGCTTTCGGTCTCCTTCCGGGAGATCACCCAGGAGTTCCCGGGCGGCCCCGCGCCGGCCCAGGTCGTCGTCAAGGCCGACGACATCGAGTCCAAGGAGATGCGCGCCGCGCTGGCCGCGGTGGTGCGGGACGCGGGCAAGGGCGCCGAACTCACCGTCCACAAGGGCGCGGGCGTGGCCGAGATCGACGTACCGCTGCCCGGTGACGGCAGTGACGCGAAGTCGAAGAAGGCGCTCGGCGAACTCAGGGACGACGTGGTCCCCGCGGCCTTCGACGGCCTGGACGCGGAGGCCTACGTCGGCGGGGACCTCGCCTCGTCCGAGGACTTCAGCGACCAGCTCAGCAAGGGCATCGTGCCGGTGTTCGCCTTCATCGCGGCGGTGACGTTCCTGCTCATGCTCTTCAGCTTCCGCTCGGTGGTGATCGCGGTGACGTCCATCGCCCTCAACCTCCTTTCGGTGGGCGCCGCCTACGGCGTGATGACCGCGGTCTTCCAGCACGGCTGGGGCGCGGAACTGATCGGCTCGGAGCAGGTGGGGGCGATCGAGAACTGGATGCCGCTCTTCGTCCTCGTGGTGCTCTTCGGCCTGTCGATGGACTACCACGTCTTCGTGGTCTCGCGGATCAGCGAGGCGCGCGACCGGGGCCTGGACAACCGCGCGGCGATCCGCGAGGGCATCACGCGGACCGCGGGCGCGGTGACGGGCGCGGCCGTGATCATGGTGGCGGTCTTCGGGGTCTTCGGCACCCTGTCCATGCAGGACATGCAGCAGATGGGCGTGGGCCTCGGCGTGGCGGTCCTGCTGGACGCGACGGTCGTACGGATGGTGCTGCTGCCGTCCCTGATGACGCTCCTGGGCGAGCGCAACTGGCGTACGCGGGGGCCGGTGGCACCTGAGCAGTCTGACCCCCGGCCGGTTCCGTCCGCCGCGGTGTAGCTCTGTTGGGGAGCGCGGTGATCTGCGGGCCGGCTGTGGCTGGTCGCGCAGTTCCCCGCGCCCCTTACAGGGCTCCCCGTGCCCCTGCTAAAGCCCCAGCGCCTTCGCTTCCTTCTCCGGGGCCAGGCCCACCACCGGACGGTCGGGGCGCTGCGGGGCCACTCCGCCGATCGACCGGAGCCAGGCCCACGTGTCCGCGACCGTCTCCGCGACCGGACGCACACGGAGCCCCGCGGCCACCGCCTTCTTTGGCGACGTGCGGTGCATGGAGTCGTGCATTTCTCCCGGCGGAGCCCACACCGGGAGCTCCGTCCACGGCTCGATGCCGTGCTCGGCGATCACCGAGGGGTCGGTCCACCGCAGTTCCACGTCGTCCGCGCCGGCCACGGCCACGCACGCCTTCAGGAGCTCTTCCGTCGTCATGTGCGCGATGGGGGAGACGATGTTGTACGGGCCGTGCAGACCCGCGAAGGCCGCGTCGAGAACCCACTCCGCGAGGTCCCGCCCGTCGATGTACTGGAGGTCCAACTCCTTTGGCCCCGGGGCCAGTACGGGACCACCGTCGGCGACGCGATTCAGCCACCAGGGCAGCCGCCCGATGTTCTCGTACGGACCGAGGATCAGCCCCGCACGGGCGAGCACCGTGCGCTCGGCCCCGAACTCCGCGACCGCCGCGAGCTCCCCGCCCCGCTTGCCCTCGGCGTACGCCACCGCGTCCGCGCCGGGATCACCCTCGACGAGAGGGTGGTTCTCGTCGGAACCCGCCGCGATCGGCCACTGGTACACGGAGACGCTCGACACGTACACATACCGCCCCGCCCGCCCCGAGAGCAGCCGCGCCGACTCGCGCACGGCCCGCGGCGCCCCCGACCAGGTGTCGACGACGACGTCCCACGCGCCGTCGGAGGCGGCGAGCGCGTCGAGGCCGCCCTCCGCCGTCCGGTCACCGAGCAGCGACACCGCTCCCGCGGGTGCCTCATGGCGACCGCGGTGGAAGACCGTCACCTCCCAGCCACGCGCAAGGGCCGCCTCGACGACGGCCCGCCCCACGAACTCCGTACCACCCAGCATCAGAAGTCTCATGCCGACGACTCTGCACGCCGGGAGCCGCCCGGGGAACAGGTTTCTGCTAGCGGCAGAGCCCGGCCCCGGGCGGGAAGCCCGAGGTCAGCGGGTCGTCGGCGGTGCGTACTTGTAGCCCACGCGCCGCACCGTCTGGATCGTCTGACGGTGATCGGAGCCGAGCTTGCGCCGCAGCCGCGCGATGTGGACGTCGACGGTGCGCCCGTCGCCCACATGCCCGTACCCCCACACCGTGGTCACCAACTGGTCGCGCGTGTGCACCCGGTGGGGGTGGGCGACGAGGTGGGCGAGCAGCTCGAACTCCAGGTACGTGAGGTCGAGTTGGCGGCCGTCGACCTCCGCCGCGCGCTGCACGGTGTCGATCCGGACAGGCCCACCGGAAGCGGGCCCCTGCGCCTGACCGGCGGGCTGCAGCGGCTCGGGCTCGGCGGCGTGCGGCTCCTGCCCGGCCGGTACGAGGACCAGGTAGCCGATCATCGGCGGCTGGCCCGGCAGTGTGGGCAGCGTGTGCTGGGGCGCGGGCAGCCAGGTCGCGCCCGGCGGCAGGAAGTCGGTGATCTGCACCACCTCGTCCGGGGCGACGGCCCGCAGCCGCCCCCGGCCGGGGCTGGTCAGGGGCGTGGCGGTGGCGGTGGAAGCGGTGGACGCCGAGAAAGTACGGGAGTTCGCCATGGAGGTCAGCTCTTTCGCGCGGAGGAGTCGTCAGTCGTCGAGGACGTACGTACGTGCGCGTCAGGCGAAGGCCGGGTGAACGGCTTTAGAAGGCCTGCGCGTTCCTCGCGCGGCAACACACCCGGTCGAAGTCATGGTGCTGACGGGAAGGCCAGAACGGCTCGAGGTCGTGGTGACGACCTGTCGCGGTGTTCCCGTAGCTGCCCATGACCCCATTGAAGCAGATGGGAGGGGCCGCGGTCGTTCCCTCTCGCACGCTGATACGCCTCCTTGGACAACCCTTGGCGTGAATTGGTCCCTCCGCTCCCGCATGCCGCAGGGGGCGCCCACCGGTTCGGCGGGCGCCCCCTGCGCAATCCTGCGGACGGGCGGGATCAGACCTGGCCGGCCTTCTCCAGGGCGGTGCAGCACGTGTCGACGAGCAGTCGCGTCACGACGTACGGGTCGACGTTCGCGTTCGGGCGGCGGTCCTCGATGTAGCCCTTCTGCTCCACCTCGACCTGCCACGGGATGCGGACCGAGGCGCCGCGGTCGGAGACGCCGTACTTGTACTCGTCCCACGGGGCGGTCTCGTGCAGACCGGTCAGGCGGTCGTCGATGCCGGCGCCGTAGTTCTTGACGTGGTCGAGCGGCTTCGAGCCCTCGCCGAGGGACTCGCAGGCGGTGATGATCGGCGCGTAGCCCTCGCGCATCGCCTTCGTCGAGAAGTTCGTGTGCGCGCCCGCGCCGTTCCAGTCGCCCTTCACCGGCTTCGGGTCGAGCGTGGCCGACACCTTGAAGTCCTCGGCGGTGCGGTAGAGCAGCCAACGGGCGATCCACAGCTGGTCGGAGACCTCGAGCGGCGCGAGCGGGCCGACCTGGAACTCCCACTGGCCCGGCATGACCTCGGCGTTGATGCCGGAGATCCCGAGGCCCGCCTTGAGGCAGTTCTCCAGGTGCGCCTCGACGACGTCACGGCCGAAGATCTCGTCCGCGCCGACGCCGCAGTAGTAGCCGCCCTGCGCGGCCGGGAAGCCGCCGACGGGGAAGCCGAGCGGGCGGTCGCCCTCGAAGAAGGTGTACTCCTGCTCGATGCCGAAGATCGGCTCCTGCGAGGCGAAGCGGTCCTCGAGCTCGGCGAGCGCGGCACGGGTGTTGGTCTCGTGCGGCGTCATGTCCGTGTTGAGGACCTCGCACAGCACGAGTACGTCGTCGCCGCCGCGGATCGGGTCGGGGCAGGTGAAGACCGGCTTGAGCACACGGTCGGAGGCGTGACCCTTGGCCTGGTTGGTGCTGGATCCGTCGAAGCCCCAGTTGGGGAGCTCCGCGCCGTCCGCCATGATCTTCGTCTTCGAACGGAGCTTGGCGGTCGGCTCGGTGCCGTCGATCCAGATGTACTCAGCCTTGAAGGTCACGGGGGCCATCCTTTAAATGCTCGGTACGGCGCAGAACGTGCGGGTGCTGCGGTGCCGTGGTGATGCGGGCAGCCTGCCAACGGGCGATTTCCCGTCCATTGCTCGAATGTGAACCCCGTGTTACCTGCGGTGCGTGTGGCTCACTTCACGTCCCGCGTCACTTGATGACGGCGTTGGCCGCCACGATGAGCAGCCCGATCGCCGCGTCCGCCAGGCCGAGCAGCACCGCCGAGCGCCGCCGGTAGCCCGCTCGGAGCGCGGCGAAGGTGCCCCAGGCGAGGAGGAGGGCCGCGTTCAGGAGGAGCGCGGTGTAGGTGACGGGCGCCTCGGGCCAGCCGAACGTTCCCGCGAGCAGCAGCAGCCCCACGGTGGGCCAGCAGGCGACCACGACCGGCCACTCGTCCATGAGCTCCCACGCCAGTTGCCGCCACCGGTGCAGACCCGATCCGGGCCGGTGCGTGGACATGTGGTGCGCGTATCCGTGCGCGAGGGCGGCGGTGCCCGCGGTCACCATGATCCAGGCCGCGTCGTAGCAGGGCGTGTAGGCCTGTGCCTCCGAGTGCAGTGCCGCGATCAGCGCGCTCGCGAGGATCGTGCCGTATACGCCTCCAGCGGTCAGGTTCCGCACGGTGCGCTCCTCTCCGTTCCCCGGATCCGTCGTCCGGCCGGCGGTGTGTGGAGTGCCCAACGCTATGGAGGCATATGTAACGGTTTGACGGAGACGGCTCATCGGTCGGCAGTCATCTGCTCCGCGCCCGGCCCCGCACCGGCGTCCGTCGGCGGCTACCGGGACAGCGCGTCCCGTACCGCCTCCTCCGTGCGCCCCACCACGGCGGTGCCGTCGTCGGCGGTGATGATGGGGCGCTGGATGAGCTTGGGGTGCTCGGAGAGCGCCGTGATCCAGCGGTCTCGGCCCGAGGCGTCGCGCGGCCAGGCCTCGCGGTCCTTCAGGTTCAGCTCCTTGGCGGCGTCCTCCTGGGTGCGCGTGATGTCCCACGGCTCCAGGCCGAGCCGCTCGAGGACGGCGCGGATCTCGTCCTCGGTGGGGACGTCGTCGAGGTAGCGCCGGACGGTGTAGTCGGCGCCCTGAGCGTCGAGCAGCGTGAGTGCGCTGCGGCACTTGGAACAGGCGGGATTGATCCAGATCTCCATGCCGCACACGCTACCCGCGACCCATCCGTCACACCGCCTCAAAGGCCGTCTGGCCAGCGGCGATTGTCAGTGCCCGGCGGTAGAATTGAAGCAATGTTCGAGGGTTCCCGACGGGGGTTCCTGATCGCGACAGGAGGATGCCTGTGCCCGCTGCCGCACTCACATCTAAGTCGAAGCGCAACGCTTCCCGGCCCGTGTTCATCGACCCGACATACGCACCACTGGAGAAGCGACCGCTCCCCGCGGGACGGCCGCGCGAGTGGTACATCACGCACAACCGGCGCCTGAAGGCCATGCGCCTTGCGATAGCCCTGCTCGACTCGGGCGTCTATCTGGCGAACCAGGCCAACAACACCAGGATCCGGAGCATGGCGGAGGACGTGGGAATCCACCCGCCGTCGGACATCACCTGCCACATGGTGCGCGCCCTGATGCGGTACAGCCGCTGAACTGCCGCGCGGACGCGTAAGGGTGGGGGCCAGGGGTCCCCACCCTTACGCGTGGTTCATGCTGACCGCATGACTCAGCCGGAAACCGCCCCCGCCCAGCAGGAGCCAGCAGGCGAGCTGCCGCTGCTCGTCACCGCTCAACTCCCGGACGGGGCGCGGTTTCCCGTGCGCGGCCTGCGCGGGAGCGAGACCCCTTCCCGCCCCGCGCCGGCCGTCCTGATCCTGCCCGCCATGGGCACCCCGGCCCGCTATTACCGCGCGTTCGCACGCCAGTTGCACGCGGAGGGGCTCACCGCCCTGACCGTGGACATGCGGGGACAGGGGGAGAGCACCCCGCGGGTCACGGACGCGGACGCCGTCGACCACGGCTACCGCACGATCGTCGAGCAGGACCTCGTGGCGGTCATCGAGGCGATACGCACCGAACTGGGACCGGAGCCCGCCCTGTACCTCCTCGGCCACAGCATGGGCGGCCAACTGGGGCTCGTGCACGCCGCGTTGGGGATCGGACCCGGAGTCGACGGAGTCGCCCTGGTCGCCTCGGGCTCCGTCTGGTTCCGCGCGTACGGCCCTCTGCGCGGGCCCCTGCTGCTCATCGGCGAGCTGTTCGCCGCGGCGGCGTCGACCCTGCTCGGCCGGTGGCCCGGGATCAGGCTCGGCTTCGGCGGCAACCAGCCCAAGGGCGTCATGCGCGACTGGGCACGCCAGGGGCGTACGGGCCGCTACTCGTCCCCCGGCTCCCCGCACGACTACGAGGCGGCCCTGCGCACCCTCGGCCTGCCCGTCCTCGCGGTCTGTGTGGAGGGCGACACCTGGGCACCCGCACCCGCCCTCGACCACCTCGTCGGCAAGGTGCCGGGCGCCCGCGTCACGCGCACCCGGTACTCCACCCAGGAGGCGGGCGGCCGTCTGGACCACTTCGCGTGGACCCGGGCGGGCGGAGCGCTCGCCAAGAAGGTGGCGGCATGGGCGGTCGCGGGCGGAAGCTGAGGTCCCGACACACGTGCGGGGACAGTTCACCCGTTCGGCGTACCCGGCATGCGTAGCCGCCCGTGGGGGCATTGGCTGCTCCTGACGGGAGGCTGCTGCGGGGGGCTGCCGACGGAGAGGGGAGCGGGGCGATGACCACTCCGGACGAGCGTGCCCGGCAGGGCAAGGACGCCCGCAAACGTGCCTCCCGCTCCTCGCACGGGGCCTGGATACCCTCCGCCGACCGCGCCGACCCCGTCGCGGTCCTGGAGCGGCAGGGCGCGGGCCGCGTCCAGGAGCTGCTGCCCATCCGGTACTCCCGCATGGCCGCGTCCCCGTTCTCCTTCCTGCGGGGCGCCGCCGCCGTCATGGCGGGGGACCTCGCCGTCCAGTGGAACACCGGGCTCACCGTCCAACTCTGCGGCGACGCCCACCTGTTGAACTTCGGTCTTTACGCATCCCCGGAACGCGCCCTGCTCTTCGACCTCAACGACTTCGACGAGACCTGCCCCGGCCCCTTCGAGTGGGACGTCAAACGCCTGGCCGCGAGCATCGCCGTCGCGTCCCGCGACAACGGCCACCCGGAGAGCGGAGGACGCGAGGCGTGCCTCGCGGCGGTGGCGGCGTACCGCGCGTCGATGAGGCGCCTCGCGGGGCTCGGCGAACTGGCGGTCTGGTACGAACGGACGGACGCAGAGGCCCTGTTGCCCCTCGTCCGCTCCACCCGCCACCGCAAGCGCGTGGCGAGCGCCCTGGACCGGGCCCGCAGGCGCACGAGTCTCCAGGCGCTCGGCAAGCTGACCGAAGAGGTCGAGGAGGCAGGCGGAGGCCGCCGGATCATCCACGACCCGCCGCTCCTCGAACCGGCCGGTGTCACGGAACTCGCGGCCGTGCGCAAGATCTTCGGCGACTACCGCTCCACGCTCTCCGAGGAGCGCCGGCTCCTCCTCGACCGCTACCACTTCGTGGACGCGGCGCGGAAAGTGGTGGGCGTGGGCAGTGTCGGCACCCGCTGCTTCATCGTGCTCCTCGCCGGGCGCGACGCCGACGACCCGCTCTTCCTCCAGATCAAGGAGGCGGTCCGCTCGGTCCTTGAGGAGCACCTTCCGGCGGGCCCGTACGTCCACCCCGGGCACCGCGTGGTCGCGGGCCAGCGCCTCATCCAGGCGGCGAGCGACATCTTCCTCGGGTGGATGACGGGTCCCCAGGGCCGCGCCTTCTACTGGCGTCAGCTGCGCGACATGAAGGGCTCGGCGGACGTCGAGGCCATGTCCGCAGCGGAGCTGCGCTCCTACGCCGGGCTCTGCGGCACCGCCCTGGCCCGCGCCCACGCGCGCTCCGGCGACCGCATCGCCATAGCGGCCTACCTGGGCGCGTCCGACACGTTCGACCGCGCCCTTGCGGACTTCGCGCTGCGGTACGCCGCACAGAACGCCCAGGACCACGCGGCCCTGACCGAGGCCATCGCCTCGGGCCTGGTGAACGCCGCAGGGGCGGAGGACACCGCCGGTGCCTGAGCCGCGCCCGCCGAAGGCCTGAGCCGCTCCCGTGGAAAGATCGCGGCGTGGCGAATCCAGTGACCGTATGCACGCTCGGCGGCACCATCTCAGCCCGGGGCGGCGGCAGTTCACCCCGCCTGACGGGTGCCGAGATCCTCGCCGGAGTGGCGCCCGACGTCACCGTGGACGTGCGCGACGTCCGGCGCCTGCCCAGCTCCTCCCTCACGATCGAGGACATCGCCGCCCTGGCGGAGCTGATCGACGAGGCGACGGCCGCGGGCCACGGCGTGGTCGTGGTCCAGGGCACCGACACCCTGGAGGAGACCGCGTTCCTCCTGGACCTCACCTGCACCGCACGCCCCCGCACCCCGATCGCCGTGACCGGCGCCATGCGCCGCCCCGACCTGCCGGGCGCCGACGGCCCCGCGAACCTCGCCGCGGCGATCGCCGTCGCCGCCGACCCGGCCTGCGCCGGTCTCGGCGTCGTCACCGTCATCGCGGACGAGGTCCACGCCGCACGTCACGTACGCAAGACGCACACCACCTCGACGGCGACGTTCGCGTCCCCCGGCGCGGGCCCCCTCGGCACGGTCACCGAAGGCACGCCCCGCATCCACCTCCGCCCCACGCGCCCCACCGTCCAACGGCCCCTGCGCCTCCGCGCGCCCGTGCGCGTGGCCCTGCTCACCCTCTCCATGGGAGACCGCGGCGAACTCCTCGAAGCCGTGGACCACCGCTTCGACGGACTGGTCGTCGCCGCCTTCGGCGCGGGCCACGTACCGACCTGGCTGGTCGAACCCCTGGCCGCCCAGAGCGCCCGCATCCCCGTGGTCCTCGCCTCGCGCACCGGCGCGGGCCCGATCCTCGGCCACACCTACCGAGGCCCCGGCTCCGAGTACGACCTGCTCGGGCGAGGCCTGATCTCCGCGGGCCCCCTGGACGCCCCCAAGGCCAGGCTCCTCCTGCACGCCCTCCTGGCGGACGGCGCCGACCGCACCAGGACGGCGGACGCCTTCGCCGCGCTGCGGGAGTGACCCCCACCGCCCATGATCGAACCCATGGGCACGAACGACGAGGCCGCCGCGGCGAAGCCGCAACCTCTCACCGAACGCCACGCGTCCTGGATCGAGCTCTTCTTCGACCTCGTCGTCGTCGCCGGTGTCGGCCAGCTCGCCCACCTGCTGCACGAGGACCCCTCCCTCGCCGACGCGGGCCTCTACCTCCTCCTGTACCTGGCCTTCTGGACGGCCTGGGCCTGCTTCACCGTCTACGGAAACGTCGAGGGCGACCGCGTCAGGGCGCCCAGCATGCTCCTGGCGATGTTCGGCCTCGCCGTGATGGTCGCGGCGGTTCCCGGCGTACGCGAGGACGAGCACGTCGCGGCGTTCGTCGTCGCCTACGTCTTCCTGCGCTGGCTCGCGGGCCGCGTCTGGCGGCGCGGGCAGGTCGTCGTGGACTGGCCGCTCGCGCAGTTCGGCGTGGGCGCCCTGCCCTGGCTGATCTCGCTCTGGGTGCAGGCGCCCGCGCGCTACTGGCTGTGGGCGGCGGGCATCGCGCTCGACCTGGTGATCATGCTCTGGGTCGACAGCGACCGCATGCTGCGCGGGGCGCGGGAGAAGTTCGACCAGGCCGTCGCGTACCGGGGCGGCGGCAGGCGGAACGACGCGCGGCGCCACCCGGAAGGCGAGGCACCGGTGATCGCGGCGGCCCCCTCCGAGTCCGGGCATCTGGCCGAGCGCCTGGGCCTGTTCGTCATCATCGTGCTCGGCGAAGGCGTCATCCAGATCACCACGGCGGCCTCCGACACCCCCTGGGACGCGGCGCTCGCCGTCACGGCGACCGGCTCGTTCGCCCTGCTCATCGGAGTGTGGACGCTCTCGCTCCTGTACGGCTTCGCGGGCGTGCCGCATCTGAAACCGGCCAGGCTGCCCGTGCGGTTCGCGATGCTCCTGCAGTGCGTGACGACGGCCGCGATCGCCGCCCTCGCCGCGGGCCTGGGAGCGGCGGCCGAGCACGCCCACGGGCCCGCCCCCGACGGCGTACGCAGGCTGCTCTGCGCGAGCGTCGCGGCGTACTTCGGGATCAGCCTGCTCACCGGGCTCTTCACCGGCGCGGAACGCCCGTGGCTGCTCGGCTGGAGCCTTCCCTGCACGCTCGCGCCCCTGGCCCTGGGCTTCTTCGGCGACGGGATCGGCGTCGGCTGGCTCGTCTGGGCGCTCGCGGCCACGGTGTTCTGGCAGGTGCTCTACGCGCCGGGACCGCCCGGCACGACGCTTCCGCCGGGCGGGCACGGCACCCGGCGGAAGCGGCTCAGACGTACCTGGGACGACTAGACGCCCCGGCCTTCGGGAGGGCTAGCGGATCTCGTCCGGGACCACCGTCAGCCACCGCTTGTCGGCGGTCACCTTCTGGCCGAGCTCCCGCTGCCGGTCGGCGTTCTTCTTCTTCATCCCGTCCAGCTGCTTCATGTAGTCGTCCTTGCGGTTGACCCAGACCCGCGCCCCGCCGTGCTCCACGTCCGCCGAGTGGAACAGCATCGGGCCGTCGCTCGCCGGGGTGTCGCCCGCCACCAGGACGGGCTTCTTCCACTCGTCGATGTACGTGTTGATGGCCGCGGGCTTGCCCTGGAACCAGGTCATCGGCGCCCACAGGTTCGGCGTCAGCTCACGCCCCGCGAGCTTCTTCTCGTCGAAGCGGCCCTCCGCGATCTCCTTGCGGGAGCTGGTCACCGCGCCGGTCTTGCGGTCCTTGAGCTGCAGGCCGACGCCGATGACGTTCTCGGGCTTCACGTCGTAGCCGTACTTGGGGTCGGACAGGACCATCCGCACCAGGTCCTCGCTGGCCGCGCTGACGACGTACACCTCGATGCCGTGCTTCCGCAGCGACTTGTGGAGCTCCTGCATGCCGGTGAAGAACTCGGGGGTCTTGACCTCGGTCTTCGTCAGCTTCCCGTCCTCGTAGTACTCGGCAGGGATGGGCTTGTCGTGGGCCAGGAGCTCGTCGACGTACCCCTTGAGCTCCTTCAGCGTGAAGCCGGAGAAGATCTGCGCGGCCCACGGGTAGCAGACCTGGTCGTCGACCTCGCAGAGCCGGTTGTAGTAGCTGTAGAGGCTCTCCTTGTGCTTCGCCGTGTCCTTGAAGGGGATGATCTTCAGCGACGGGTCCATCGACTTGCGGGTCAGCACCCCCTTCATCTCCAGGAAGGGCAGGAGGGACTCCTCCAGGTCGTTGCGGTAGGTCGTGTTGTCCGCGTCGAAGACGGCGTACGCGCCCTTGTCCTCGTTCTTCGCGATGACCTTGCCCAGCTTCTTCGCGACCGGCTCGGGCCAGTGCGCCAGCTCGGTCGCGATCTTCGCCGAGGACTTCGCGGTCTTCGCGGAGGCGTCCGCCGCCGTGGCGTCCGTGCTGGGCCACAGCGCCGTCCCCGCCAGGACGGCCGCGGTGAGCGCGCCCGCCGTGCCGAGTACGGCCAGCTTGCCCTTTGCCTTTACTGCCATGATTTTGTGCCCCCTGAGAGCGGTCTGCGCCCCGTCCGGAGCGGCGGGTCATCGTATGAGGTCGGGCGGTGGATTCCCATGATCGACATCACCGGACACAGTGGGCATGGGACGCGCGCCCGCGGGTAGTCGCATCGGGCGCCCGTCAGGCGTACGGGCCTGCTCCGGAGCCGTGCCCATCGCATACTGGAAGGCATGGAGACCGTCTCCCGGGAGTTCGTTCGGGCCGCTCCGCGGCTCGACGGCATGGTGGTGTCCGCCGTCGGCTACCGCACGGCGGGGGAGCACCCCGGATTCCACCGCGGCCTGCCGTCCCCGTATCTGACGCTGATCTTCTCGCTGGACGGCCCCGTCGTCACCGGCGAGAGCCCCGAGCAGGCGGGCGGCCCCGACGCGTCCCGCACCGACATCGTCGTCGGCGGCCTGCACCAGTCCCCGGCGTACGTGGTGCGGCCCGAGCACGAGGCGGGCATCCAGCTCGCCGTGCACCCGCTCGCCGCCCGCGCCCTGTTCGGCGTACCGGCGGCGGAACTGGCCGACGCCCTGGTGACGTCCGGCACCGACGTGATGGGGCGCCGCGCCGCCGACGTACGGGAGCTGCTGTGCGAGCAGGGCGGCTGGCAGGAGCGATTCGCCTCCCTGTCCGCCTACTTGAGGCAGCGCGTGGCCGCCGGGGACACCGCCGGATCCGTACGTCCCGAGGTCGCGGAGGCCTGGGCCTGGCTGGCCCGGCACCGGGGCGCGGGCACCCTGCGCGGTCTCTCCCGGCACGTCGCGCTGAGCGAACGCCGCCTCACCACGCTCTTCCGCGCGGAGACGGGCCTGAGCCCCAAGCAGGCGGGACGCCTGATGCGCTTCCAGCGCGCCCGCGGCGCCGTCGCACGCTCCGTGGCGGCGGGCGTCGCTCCCGATCTGGCCCGCGTCGCCGCGGACTGCGGTTACTACGACCACTCCCACCTGGTGCGGGACTTCCGGCAGTACACCGGGGTGAGCCCCAGCGGCTGGCTGGCCGAAGAGTGCCGGAATATCCAAGCCGGGAGCTATGGCGGGGGCGAAGAGTAGGCCCCATGAACACCACCGAGAAGCAGCAGCAGTCCCCGTCCGCCTCCGCCGGGCGTGCCCCCGCCGTCTGGCCCTCCCTCCAGGCTCACGACGCCCCCGCCCTGATCGACTTCCTGGTCGGCACGGTCGGTTTCCTGCGCACCGCCGTCTACGAGGACGGCGACCGCGTGGCCCACGCCGAGCTCGACTGGCCCGAGGGCGGTGCGATCATGCTCGGCTCGTACGACGAGAAGTCCGAGGCCTGGTGCCTGAAGCCGGGCACGTTCGGGGCGTATGTCGTCACCGACCACGTGGACGACCTCTACCAGCGGCTCACCGCCGCCGGGGTCGAGATCATCCGTGAGATCGAGGACCAGCCGTACGGCAGCCGGGAGTTCGCGATCGCCGACCCCGAGGGCAACAAGTGGTCCTTCGGCACCTACCGCGGGGCACCGAGGCCCGACAAGGCGGCCTGACCTCGCGTGACGGCAGATGCCCTGGCCTCGCGCGACGGAAGACGCCCTGGCCCTGCGTGATAGCTTGCGGACGCCAGTCAACCCACACCAGGGCCAGGGAATCCGGTGCGAATCCGGAACTGACGCGCAGCGGTGAGGGGGAACGGGCGGGGCCACGGCCACTGGGCGTCCACGGACGCCTGGGAAGGCGCCCCGCCCGGCCGATCCCCGAGTCCGAAGACCTGCTGGCACCTTCGCCCGCGCACCGAGCGGCGGAGGTGACGAAGCAGGCCAGGCTCCGCGTATGAGCCGTGAGACTCAAGGGATCGTGTGTCCTCCACAGCCCGTCGTGTACGTATGTCCGGCTTTCTCGCCGCAGCCCTGGCCGTCACCCTGAGCGCGTGTGGCTCGTCGGGCGGCTCCTCGGACTCCTCGGACTCCGCGAACTCCTCGGCCGAGAAGGCCGGCGGCTACCCGCTCACCCTCACCTCCTGCGGCAAGAAGGCGGAGATCAAGGCGCCGCCGCAGCGGGCGGTCTCCCTCGACCAGGGCTCCACCGAGATCCTGCTCTCGCTCGGCCTCGCGGACCGCATGGCCGGCACCGGCACCTGGACGGACCCGGTCCTCAAGGGTCTGGAGAAGGACAACTCCAAGGTCGAGCGGCTCGCCGACAGCTACCCCTCCTTCGAGAAGGTCCTCGCCGAGGAACCGGACTTCGTCACCGCCTCCTTCCTGGCGACGGTCAGCAAGGGCGGCGTCGCCGACCGCGCCAAGTTCGCCGAACTCGGCGTACCCGCCTATGTCTCGCCCTCCGACTGCGCGGGCAAGGACAACAGCGGCGACGGCGACGGCCGCCGCGACAAGACGCTGACCATGGACACGGTGTACGGCGAGATCCGGGACCTGGCCGAGGCCTTCGGGGTCGAGAAGCGCGGCGAACGCCTGATCGCGGAGCTCAAGGGCCGGGTGGCGAAGGCCAAGAAGACCATCAAGGTGAGTGAGGCGTCCGACACGACGCTCCTCTACTGGTTCGCCAACTCCGACGCGCCCTACATGGCGGGCTGCTGCGGTGCGCCGGGCATCATCACCCGCGAACTGGGCGTGAAGAACGTCTTCGACGACACCCGCGAGGAGTGGCCCCAGATCAACTGGGAGACGGTGGCGGACCGCGACCCGGACGTCCTGGTCATCGGCGACCTCACGCGCAAGTCGCAAACGGCCGAGAGCGCGAAGAAGAAGATCGAGTTCCTGGAGTCCAACCCGGTCACCAAGAACCTGACCGCCGTGAAGAAGAAGCGGTACGTGCTCCTGAGCGGCCAGGCCATGAACCCGACGATCCGCACGGTGGACGGCGTGGAGCAAGTCGCCGACGCCTTGCGCGAGTTCGGGCTCGCCAAGTGACGGGAGCCCTCACGGGCGGCATACGGCAGACCCTGCTCTGGACGGCCGGTGTCGCCGCCCTCGCCCTCTCCGTGGCGGTGGCCGTCACCATCGGCCCCGCGGACATCTCCGTACCGGACGTGTGGTCGGCGGTGGCGGCGCACCTCGGCTGGGGAGAGGCCACGCTCACGCCCATCCGGGACGGCATCGTCTGGAACCTGCGCATGCCGCGCACGCTCCTCGCGGCGGTCTGCGGCGCCGGCCTCGCGGTCTGCGGAACGGTCCTCCAGTCCCTCCTGCGCAACCCGCTCGCCGACCCCTTCGTGCTCGGTGTCTCCTCGGGGGCGTCCACCGGCGCGGTCGCGATCGTCGTCCTGGGGGTCGGCGGGGGAGTGGTGTCGATCTCGGCGGGCGCCTTCGTGGGGGCCGTGTTCTCCTTCGCCCTCGTCCTGCTGCTCAGCCACACCCTGGGCGGGAGCACCGACCGCGTGGTGCTGTCCGGAGTGGCGGCGATGCAGCTCTTCTCCGCGCTCACCTCGTTCGTGATCCTCACGGCGGGCGACGCGGAGACGACGCGCGGCGTCCTGTTCTGGCTGCTCGGCTCGTTGAGCGGGGTGGGCTGGACGGATGTGTGGATGTGCGGGGCGGTGCTCTTCGTGTCCCTCGCGGTCTGCCTGGCGCACGCCCGCACCCTGGACGCGTTCGTGTTCGGCCAGGACGCGGCGGCGACGCTGGGGGTCCATGTCGCCCGCACCCGGCTGATCCTGCTCTCCGTCACGGCCCTGCTCACGGCGGCCCTGGTCAGCAGCGCGGGCGCCATCGGCTTCGTGGGCCTGGTCCTGCCGCACGCGGCGCGCGCCCTGGTCGGCTCCGGGCACGCGAGGCTGCTCCCGGTCACGGCGCTCGCGGGCGCGGTGTTCCTGGTGTGGGTGGACACGCTGGCCCGTACGGTCCTCGACCCGCAGGAGGTGCCGGTGGGTGTGGTGACGTCCCTGATCGGCGTCCCGGCGTTCGTCCTGGTCCTCTACCGCACTCGGAAGACGACATGACTGCACGCACGGACGGCACGCCCTCACCCTCATTTGCCGGACCCGGCCTGCGCGCCGACCGGGTGACCAGAGAGGCAGGCGGCCGCCTCATCGTCGACGGGGTGACCCTGGCCCCGCCCCCCGGAGCCACGGTCGGCCTCCTCGGCCCGAACGGCTCGGGCAAGTCCACGCTCCTGCGCGTCCTGGCGGGAGTCCTGGCCCCCGCATCGGGAGTGGTCACCCTGGACGGCCGACCGCTGCGGGACGTGGGCCGCCGCACGGTGGCACGCCGGGTGGCGGTGGTGGACCAGGACGCCACCACGCAGGTCGAGCTGTCGGTGGAGGAGGTCGTACGCCTGGGCCGCATCCCGCACCGCAGGGCGTGGTCACCCTCCATGCCCCAGGACGACGAGGCGGTGCGCGAGGCCCTGACCCGCACCGGTCTCTCCGACCGGGCGGGCCAGTCCTGGCACACGCTCTCCGGCGGCGAACGCCAACGGGTCCAGATAGCAAGGGCCTTGGCCCAGACCCCCCAGGAACTCCTCCTGGACGAACCGACCAACCACCTGGACATCCAGCACCAGTTGGACCTCCTCTCCCTGGTGGCGGACCTCCCCCTGACGAGCGTCATCGCCCTGCACGACCTGAACCTGGCGGCGATGTTCTGCGATCACGTACTGGTCCTGCGCGAGGGAGTCGCGTACGCGTCGGGCACGCCGGGCGAGGTGATCACGGAGGAGCTGATCGCGAAGGTGTACGGGGTGAGGGCGGTGGTGACGACGGCGGACGACGGCCCGGAGCCGCGCCCGTCGATCCGCTTCCTGCGCGCCTGAGTTCCTCCGGGCCTCAGCTCCCCGTCCGACCGGCTCAGCCCAGGCTGAGACGGTCGGCGAGACCGGCGGCGGCGAAGGCGGACACCAGCTCGTCCCGCCCCTCGGTGAAGTGGGCCCAGCTGTCGAAGTGGACGGGGACGACCCGGCGCGCCCCGAGGATCTTCGCGGCCTCGGCGGCCTGGGCGCTGTCGAGGACGAGCGGTGCGCCGTCGAACAGGACGGGGAAGCGGGGAGCGCCCGCGAACAGGACGGCGGTGTCCACCGGGCCGAACCGTGCGGCGGTCTCCTCGACCGCGCCGAGTGAGGCGTTGTCGCCGCTGACGTAGACCGTGGGCAGGCCGTCGCCGGTCAGGACGAAGCCGACGACCTCGCCGACGAACGGTTCGACGTCCTCGCGCCTGCCGGGACCGTGGACGGCGGGCACGCCCGTCACGGTGACCTGTCCGCCGCCGGGCCTCTCGAGCTCGACGGACTCCCAGTCGCCGAGTCCCTTCACCTTTGTGCCCAGGCTCTCGCGCAGGCGGCGCCCGCCGCCGGGAGTGGTGAGGGTGAGCGGTATGCCGGCGAGCAGGGCCCGGCCCGAGGTGTCGAGGTTGTCGGGGTGCTCGTCGTGCGAGAGCAGGACCACGTCGACGGGACCGAGGTCGTCGGGGGAGCCGGCGGCGGGCGCCGTCTTGGTGAGGGCGGGGCCGCCGGGGGCGGGGTAGTCGCCGGGAGCGTCGAAGGTGGGGTCGGTGAGGAATCTCAGACCGCCGTACTCGAAGAGGGCGGTCGGGCCGCCGAAGACGCGTACGGGGATCTGCTGGTCGGTCGTGCCGGTCGTGTCGGAAGCAGCCATGAAAGAAACACACACCTCACGGATCGGGGACCTCACGGATGAGGTGCCTCACGGATAGGGGGCTTCCTATCCGTGATAAACCGTAGCTGTTTCTCACGGATGAAGGCAAGGCGTACCATGAGACTCGTGAAGGAGACCGTAGAAACCGCGACCGCCGAACCGGCCCCGCCGCCCGCGCCGGGCGCGGAGCAGTACGTGGCACTGGACTTCGCGAACAGCGCCCTCGCCCTGCCCGGCGGCCAGTTCACCGACCTCCTCGGCACCCCGGCGGACGCGAACCGGTGGCTCACCGAACGCGACCTGGCCCCGGCCGACGCGGGCCTCCAGGAGATGTGCACGGCACAGCTGCGAACCCTGCGGGAGCAGATCAGGTCCCTCCTGGCAGCGCGGCTCGCGGGCTACGCACCCCCGGCGAGCGCACTGTCGGCCCTGAACGAAGCCCTGACCAGAGCGCCCGCGGCCTCCCTGCTGCACTGGGACCCCGCCCGCGGCCTGTACCGCGCGGCCTCCCACCCCACGACCCAGATCGTCGAACACGCCCTGGCGACCCTGGCCGCCGACACCGCGGACCTCCTGACGTCCCCCGAAGCGGACCGCCTCACGGCCTGCGGCTCCCCACCCTGCAACCGCTACCTGCTCCGCCACGGCCGCCGCCACTGGTGCTCGACCCGCTGCGGCGACCGCGCCCGAGCGGCCCGCGCCTACGCACGACGCGCGCAGCCGAAGGCGGGCTGACGGGACCGAGGAGGACGCACGACACAGCAGCGAGGGCCGCCGCCTCCGGTGGGAGGCGGCGGCCCTCGCTGCTTGCGTCTGAGCTGGAGATGCCGCCTAGCGGGGCCGCGGCTCGTCGAGGTACTGGTCGGCCCAGGCGCTGATGATGTGGGCGGCCCGTTGCGCCTGCCCTCGCGCGGTCAACAGATGGTCCGCGCCTTCGAGCGAGATGAAGCTTCGCGGGTGCCGTGCCTCCTGGAAGATCTCCGCGGCATTGGAGATGTCGACGGTGGAGTCGGTGGGCGAATGCGCGACGAGGAGCGGAAGGTCCACCTCGCCGATCCGGTCGCGCAGGTGAGCCCGGCGCACGTCCTCGACGAAGGCACGCTTGAGAACCAGAGTCCTCCCGCCGACGAACCACTCGTGCGCCCCGTCACTGAGGACCTTCTCCAGGACCGAGTCGTACTGCAGCTCGACATGACTGGGATCGACGGGCGCCGCAATCGTGGCCAGCGCGCGCAGGCCGACGATCTCGCGCGCGGCTGCGATCGCGGCGGCGCCTCCCCACGAGTGCCCCACCAGCAAATCCACCGGAGTCCCTCGCTCCGCCATGAAGGCCGCGGCACGGACGGTGTCCTGCACCTTGACGGTGAAGGAACCGTCCCCCCAGTCGCCCTCGGAGTCTCCGATCCCGAGATTGTCGAAGCGCAGCATGCCGATCCCCTCACGTGCCAGCTGCTTGCTGACGCGCGAGGCGGCCGGTGATTCCTTGCCCAGGGTGAATCCGTGCGCGAAGAGCCCCCAGCCTCGGATCTCGCCCTCCGGCAGGTCGATCACCCCGGCCAGCTGGGGGCCGACGACGCTCGGGAATCTCACTTTTTCGTTCATGTGGGGTGCTCACCTAAGCAGGGACTGATGGTGGGGGGGGGAGGGAGACGAGAGCGACACTAGCCGGTGCTGGCGCGAGACCAACAGAACAGTGGGCCGCCTCCCCGTTCCGGGAGACGGCCCACTGTCCATGCTGACGCGACGTCGGGCTCACCCGACCCGCGATTTAGATGTCGAAATACAGCTCGAACTCGTGCGGGTGCGGCCGCAGCTGGATCGGGGCGATCTCGTTCGTGCGCTTGTAGTCGATCCACGTCTCGATCAGGTCGGGGGTGAAGACACCGCCAGCCAGGAGGTACTCGTGGTCCGCCTCGAGGGCGTCGAGGACGGCCGGGAGGGAGGTCGGGACCTGGGCGACGCCCGCGTGCTCCTCGGGGGCCAGTTCGTAGAGGTCCTTGTCGATCGGCTCCGGCGGCTCGATCTTGTTCTTCACGCCGTCAAGGCCGGCCATCAGGAGGGCCGAGAACGCGAGGTACGGGTTCGAGGACGGGTCGGGCGCGCGGAACTCGACGCGCTTGGCCTTCGGGTTCGAGCCCGTGATCGGGATACGCATGGCGGCCGAGCGGTTGCGCTGCGAGTACACCATGTTGACCGGCGCCTCGAAGCCCGGGACCAGGCGGTGGTACGAGTTCACCGTCGGGTTCGTGAAGGCGAGCAGCGACGGGGCGTGCTTGAGGATGCCGCCGATGTAGTAGCGGGCGGTGTCCGAGAGGCCCGCGTAGCCCTGCTCGTCGTAGAAGAGCGGGTCGCCGTTGGCCCACAGCGACTGGTGGACGTGCATGCCCGAGCCGTTGTCACCGAAGATCGGCTTCGGCATGAAGGTCGCGGTCTTCTCGTTGCGCCAGGCGACGTTCTTCACGATGTACTTGAAGAGCATCAGGTCGTCGGCCGCGGCGAGCAGCGTGTTGAACTTGTAGTTGATCTCCGCCTGGCCGGCCGTGCCGACCTCGTGGTGCTGGCGCTCGACCTGGAGGCCGTTCTTGTCCAGCTCCAGGGAGATCTCCGCGCGGAGGTCCGCGAAGTGGTCGACCGGCGGGGCCGGGAAGTAGCCGCCCTTGTAGCGGACCTTGTAGCCACGGTTGTTCTCGACCGCACCGGTGTTCCAGGCGCCCGCCTCGGAGTCGATGTGGTAGAAGCTCTCGTTCGCCGACGTCTGGAAGCGGACGTTGTCGAAGACGTAGAACTCCGCCTCGGGGCCGAAGTACGCGGTGTCCGCGATGCCGGTGGACGCGAGGTAGGCCTCGGCCTTCTTGGCGATGTTGCGCGGGTCACGGCTGTACTGCTCGCCCGTGATCGGGTCGTGGATGAAGAAGTTGATGTTGATGGTCTTGTCGCGGCGGAAGGGGTCGACCCGGGCGGTCGACAGGTCCGCGCGCAGCGCCATGTCGGACTCGTGGATGGCCTGGAAGCCGCGGATCGACGATCCGTCGAAGGCCAGCTCCTCGTTCGGGTCGAACGCCGCTGCCGGGATCGTGAAGTGCTGCATCACTCCGGGCAGGTCGCAGAACCGGACATCTACGAACTTCACGTCCTCGTCCGCGATGAACTTCTTTGCGTCGTCGGCGTTCTGGAACATCCAACTCCTCCTACTCCCGGCCCCCAGGCGGGGACGGGGTTGCAGCTCGTTGTGCGGCCAGTGCGGTGGCACACGCTGGGACCCGACCATAGGGACGGGGGATTTCTCAAGCATGACCCATTTGTTTCGCCGAAGTTAACCGAGCCGGGTTCGAGCCGGGTGTCATTCGCCCTACCCCGCCCGTCCTCGTACGAAATCGGGCGCAGTACCGTGGACGGGTGGACAACAGGCAAGTAATCGGATCGTGGCTCTCCGGCCCTCGTGCGGCGGCAGAGGACGCGGGCGTCGACTTCGGGTACCGGGGCGAGCAGCTCGGCCTGCCGGAGGAGGGGCCCGGCTCGATCGCGCGGCCCGGACGGCGCATGGGCGCCGTCGTCGTCGACTGGGCACTGTGCATGCTCATCGCATACGGCCTGTTCGCTCGCGGTGACCAGCAGGCCATGGGCAACTGGGCGCTGGGCATCTTCTTCGTCATGACCGTCCTGACGGTCGGCACGGTCGGCTGCACCCCCGGCAAGGCCCTCTTCAGGCTCCGCGTCGTCGCCGAGGGCGGCGGCCGGCTCGGCGCCGTCCGGGTCCTCATCCGCAGCGTGCTGCTCTGCGTCGCCATCCCGGCCCTGATCTGGGACCGCGACGGCCGCGGCCTGCACGACCGCCTCGCCCGCGCCGTTCAGGTACGGATCTGAACCCGGCTCCAGCTGGTTCTCAACCCCCTTTCGGAACCCCGTGAAGTGAAGCGCCCCTCCACCGTGCCGGAATGGCACGGCGAAGGGGCGCTGGGCACCACGGGTCCGGGACGATCGGCAGAGGGCAATTCCTCGACCTCGCGGGGGTGTCACCCGGCAGGCGAGCAGATCGCCCCGATACGCCCCTGGCAAGAGCCCTCCGACCGGAGGAGACTGAGTGACAGCGGTAGGCCGCTCCCCTGTGCAAGGGTGTCCCCAGATCACTCGGGAGGTGGGCGGGCGTGCCCGAATTGGCTCGTGAAGAGCAGGTGTCCGTCGCGTTCGTCGAACTGGCCGACACCTTGGTGCAGGACTTCGATGTGATCGCGTTCCTGCACATGCTCGCCGATCACTGTGTGGCCCTGCTGGATGTGACGGCCGCGGGGGTGCTGCTGGCCACGCCGGACGGGCACCTGGTGGACGCGGCAGCCTCCGATGAGCGCACCCGGCTGCTGGAGATGGCGAGCATCGAGTGGGACGAAGGCCCCTGCCGGGACTGCTACAAGAGCAGGAAGCCGGTTTCCGACGTGCCGTTCGGCACGGACGAAGCCATGGCCAGGTGGCCCCGGTTCGCGCCACGCGCCCTTCAAGCGGGCTTCACGTCAGTCGTCGCCGCTCCGCTGCGACTGCACAACCAGGTGATCGGGGCCCTGAACCTCTTCCGCGACCGGCCCGGTGCCCTGGACGGGCCCCAGGTCCGGCTGGGACAGGCGCTGGCCGACACCGCGACCATCGGTGTCCTGCAACAGCGGGCGGTGACGGAACAGATGACCGTAAGTGCCCAGCTGCAATACGCCCTGGACAGCCGCGTCATCATCGAACAGGCCAAGGGCTACCTCGCCCACCGGCGGGCTACCGGGGTCGAGGAAGCATTCCACGCCATGCGCGGCCACGCACGGGCTCACCAGATGCGCCTGACCGAGGTCGCGCGTCAGGTCCTGCAGGGCAACGCCGACCCCTCATTGCTCACCCCGCCCACCCGGTGACGAAGGCGCCCGTCGACGGGATGTGGTGGGCAGGCGTTCCGCTCACTCGCACGGCGCCCGGAAGGGGGCCACGGTGCCCCATCCGGTAATGATCGAATACCTGCGCGCCCTCAGCGCTCACACCGGGGTGGGCATGGCCTCCCTGCCGCTCGAAGCGTGCGCCGACATGCTCGGCCTTGACGGCCTGGCCCTGCTGCTGAGCCCCGGCAGCCGCAAAGCGGAACTGGTGCAGTCGTACGGCAAGCGCACCAGTGCCCTGGAGGACGTGCAACAGGTTCAGGGCCAGGGGCCCAGTCTGGACGCCGCGCAGTTCGGGAATCTGCTGCTGTTGCCCGATGTGGCAGAAGCCCTGGCCTTCAGCACTCTCCGCTGGCCCGGCCTGCCCAGTGCCATCGAAGCCCTGGACGTCCGCGCGGTGTTCTCCTTCCCCCTGCGCATCGGAGTCATCGCGCTCGGCGCCCTCACGGGCCACCGCACCCGCCCCGGTCCCATGACCACCGATCAGCTCGCCGACGCGTTCGGCCTGGCCGACACCATCGCCCAGATCACCATCGCCACGGCCGCCCAAACAGGCCTGCCCCACACCCCGCTGCTCGACGAACCCGGCCTCCACTTCGCCGAAGTCCACCAGGCCACCGGAATGGTCGCCGCCCAACTGAACATCGGCATCGACCACGCACTCATCCGGCTGCGTGGCCACGCCTTCAGTCACGGCCTACCCCTGCTGGAGGTCGCGCGGGAGATTCTGGCCCTGCGCCTGTTCCTGGACGACGACGGTCGGGGCCCCGGGAACGAGTAATGGGCGCCCCGGAGGGCGCCCATGGCGGCATACAAGCGGCGTCGTACAAGCAGCGTCGTACAAGTAGCGAGGCCTCACCCTCTCCCGCCCATGGAAATGAGGGGAGAGGTGAGGCCCGGTGTCATCCGCGCGGCATTTTCGGGGTGCGGCCTCGTCCGGCACCCTTCGGCATCGGACCCTTCGGCAGCGGCATGTTGCTCATCAGGTCGCCCATCGCACGCAGTCGGTCGTTCGTCGCCGTGACCTGCGGGCCCTGGAGGACGCGGGGCAGCTTCAGAAGCGTCGTACGCAGCTTCTTCAGCGGGACCTGGCCCTCGCCGGTGCCGACGATGACGTCATGCACCGGGACGTCGGAGACGACCCGCGCCATGCGCTTCTTCTCGGCCGCCAGCAGGCTCTTCACCCGGTTCGGGTTGCCCTCGGCGACGAGCACGATGCCGGCCTTGCCGACCGTGCGGTGCACGACGTCCTGGCTGCGGTTCATCGCCACCGCCGGAGTCGTCGTCCAGCCACGGCCGATCTTGTCGAGCACCGCGGCCGCCGCACCGGGCTGGCCCTCCATCTGCCCGAAGGCCGCACGCTCAGCCCTGCGCCCGAAGACGATCGCCATCGCGAGGAAGGCGAGCACAAAGCCGAGAATGCCGAGATAGATCGGGTGACCGATCAAGAAGCCGATCGCGAGGAAGACACCAAAGGTGACGATTCCCACAGCCGCGATGATGAGACCGATCCGCGGATCGGCCCTGCGGGTCATCTTGTAGGTCTGGGCAATCTGCTTGAGTCGCCCGGGGTTCGCGGCGTCCGCCGCGGTTTCCTTCCTCGCCATGTCGTGAAGTCTACGTGTCCCTGGAAGTGACTACGACGTGCGGGTTGTCATCGCCTCTTCGAGCACGCGCAGCGCCTCTGCCCGGTCCTTGGCGCGACGCCGGTCGTCGAGCACGGACGTCCAGGCATTGCGGCGAGCTGTGCGCTGGCCGCTGCTCATGAGAAGCGACTCGACGACGCGCAGTGCGTCGGTGACGGACGGGATGGCGGTGGCGCGTACGGGCGCGGCCTGCATGGTGGGGCCCTCCTGAGCGGCTATGGGTAGGGCTGTACGTGGGGTAATTCCAGGGTCACTGATTGGTGTTACCAGGGCGTGACCGACCGGTCAAACACGGATGAAGCCTTGACGCCGCGCCCCGAAACATTGACGTGGCCCGTACGGTCCCCTCACCTGCGGGGACCGTACGGGCCACGTCATCTCGGCCACTACCAGCCGGTAGTCACTTGTGCGCCGATTCACACAGTCGGACTCTCGCCCGGAGTGCTGTCGGGCTCCCGCCCGGGATCAAACCGCCTGCGAGGCGACGTACGCCCCACGCTTCTCGACCGCCATCTGGAACAGGCGCCCGGCGCGGTACGAGGAGCGGACCAGAGGCCCCGACATGACGCCGGAGAAACCGATCTCCTCGGCCTCCTCCTTCAGCTCCACGAACTCCTGCGGCTTGGCCCAGCGCTCCACGGGGTGGTGCCGCGGCGTCGGACGCAGGTACTGCGTGATCGTGATGAGCTCGCAGCCCGCGTCGTGCAGCGCGTGCAGCGCCTCGCTGATCTCCTCGCGCTCCTCGCCCATGCCGAGGATGAGGTTCGACTTGGTGACCAGACCGGCCTCGCGGGCGCGGGTGATGACCTCGAGCGAGCGCTCGAAGCGGAAGCCGGGGCGGATCCGCTTGAAGATGCGCGGCACCGTCTCCACGTTGTGCCCGAGGACCTCGGGGCGCGAGGAGAAGACCTCGGCCAGCTGGTCGGGGTCCGCGTTGAAGTCGGGGATGAGGAGCTCGACCTTGGTCTGGCCCTCGGCGCGGTCCGCCGTCATCGCGTGGATCTGGCGCACGGTCTCCGCGTACAGCCAGGCGCCGCCGTCGTCCAGGTCGTCGCGGGCGACGCCGGTGATCGTGGCGTAGTTCAGGTCCATCGTGACGACGGACTCGCCCACGCGGCGGGGCTCGTCACGGTCGAGTGCCTGCGGCTTGCCCGTGTCGATCTGGCAGAAGTCGCAGCGCCGGGTGCACTGGTCACCGCCGATGAGGAAGGTGGCCTCGCGGTCTTCCCAGCACTCGTAGATGTTGGGACAGCCCGCCTCCTGGCAGACCGTGTGCAGGCCCTCGCTCTTCACGAGGTTCTGCATCTTGGTGTACTCGGGGCCCATTTTCGCCCGGGTCTTGATCCACTCGGGCTTGCGCTCGATGGGGGTCTGGGCGTTCCGGACCTCCAGGCGCAGCATCTTGCGTCCGTCGGGTGCGACTGCGGACACATCGGCTCCCTGTAGCTTCGATTCTTCGGCGCACACCAGGGTACGCCCGTGATGTCGTTGGGCTTACGTTCGGCCAACCTCTGGCCGACGGGGTGCATTCCCACACGGCCCCGACGGCCCCGGCAGCCCGAGCTGTCTAGGCGGTCGCCTTCTCGGTTTCCGGGTTCTCAACCGTCGTCCCGACGGCCTTCTCGACGGTGCGCGGCTTGAGCTCCGCGCCCTCCAGGATGTCCCGCAGATGCTTCTCGGCGACGGGCAGGACGTCGGCGATCGTGATCTCGCGGCCCAGTTCGTACGAGAGCGACGTCACGCCGGCGTCGCGGATGCCGCACGGGATGATCTTGTCGAACCAGGTGTTGTCCGGGTTCACGTTCAGGGCGAAGCCGTGCATCGTCACGCCCTTGGCGACGCGGATGCCGATGGCCGCGATCTTGCGGTCCTCCCGGCGCTGGCCCGCGTTGGACGGGGCGTACTCCGGGCCGTTGAACCGGGCGTCGAACTCGTCGTCCTGCGTCCGCGGATCGAGGTCCAGGGTCAGCCCGCCGAGCGCCGGGCGCTGCTCCACCGGGTCGCCGAGGACCCATACGCCGCTGCGGCCCTCGACCCGGCTCGTCTCCAGGCCAAACTCCGCACACGTACGGATAAGTGCCTCTTCCAGACGGCGCACGTGTGCTACGACGTCCACCGGGCGCGGCAGCTTCTGGATCGGGTACCCCACGAGCTGTCCGGGGCCGTGCCAGGTGATCTTGCCGCCGCGGTCCACGTCGACGACGGGGGTGCCGTCCAGAGGGCGCTCGCTGTCCTCGGTGCGGCGGCCCGCGGTGTAGACCGGAGGGTGCTCGAGCAGCAGACATGTGTCCGGGAGCTCGTCGGCGAACCGGGCGGCGTGCACGCGGCGCTGCTCGTCCCAGGCCTCCTGGTACTCGACCGAATCCGGGCCGAAGCCCAGACGGACGAACTGAAACTCACTCACGGCAAGTGCCTCCCTAGAACCTGCACCGTGCACATATCGCGCCCCCAGCCACTGTACGGGCCGCGGATTCTCGTCAGTCGTCCGGTCAATCCTCACACGATCGGATGAATGCGGGTCGAAGGGCGCGATGAGGGCGGTGAGGGCCGCTACATTCACGCCGTTCACAGAGCCATAAGGGCTGCTCAAGGCAACGCCCGAAAGGCAGGAGACCGCACAGCTGATGACGGAACGACCTCCGCAGCGCACCCCCAACCGCCAGCTAGCCTCGCTCATCTCAGAAGCCGGGTTCTCCAATGCGGGGCTCGCGCGCCGCGTCGATCAGCTGGGCCTCGAGCACGGTCTCGATCTGCGGTACGACAAGACATCCGTGACCCGCTGGCTGCGCGGGCAGCAGCCGCGCGGCACCACCCCCGCCCTCATCGCCGAGGTCTTCACCCGGCGGTTAGGGCGCCGCCTCTCCGCGCAGGATCTAGGGCTCGACGCCTGCGCGCCGGTGTACGCCGGGCTCGAGTTCGCGGCGAGCCCCGAAGAGGCGATCGACATCGTCGGCGGGCTCTGGCGCAAGGACTCCGGAAGCCATGCCGAACTGCGGAAGATCGCGTTCACCCCGGCAGGACTCGTCGTCCCCAGCAGGGACTGGCTGATCGGCCGCGCGGACGACCGCGTAGGGCGCGGTGACCTCGGGCCGGGCGCCGGCCGCGTGCCCACGCAGGGGCGTCCGGCCATACCGCGCCAGCGCAAGGAGCCGGAGCGGGGCGTCGGAGCGAAGGTGACCAGCGGCGACATCTCGGCTCTGCGCTCCGTCGGCGAGCTCTTCCGCGCGCTCGACCACGCGTACGGCGGAGGGCATGCCCGGCAGGCCCTGGTGCGCTATCTGGAGCACGAGGCCGAGCCGATGCTGCGCGGCTCGTACGGCGAGCAGGCCGGGCGGCGGCTCTTCGCGGCCGCCGCCGACCTCACCCGGCTCGCGGGCTGGACGTCGTACGACATCGCGGCGCACGGTCTCGCCCAGCGCTACTACGTCCAGGCGCTGCGGCTCTCGCAGGCGGCGGGCGACCGCGCGTACGGCTCGTACGTCCTGGTCACGATGAGCCGCCAGGCCGTCTACCTCGGGCACGGCAGAGAGGCGGTGCAGCTGGCGCGGGTGGCCCAGCAGGGCGTCGGCTCCTCGGCGCCGCCCGTCGTGCAGGCCCTGCTGCACGCGGTCGAGGCGCGCGGGCACGGCGTGCTCGGCGAGGTGCGGGCGTGCACGGCGTCGATGGTGCGCGCCGAGCGCGCCCTGGAGACCGCGCGGCCCGGCGACGAAGTCCCCTACTGGGCGCGCTTCTTCGACGAGGCGCAGCTCGCGGACGAGTTCGGGCACTGCCACCGGGACCTCCAGCAGTACCGCGTGGCCGCTCAGCACGCGGAGCGCTCGCTCCAGCTGCGCGCCCCCGGGTACGCCCGCAGCCGCCTGTTCTGCCGGGTGGTGCTCGCCTCGTCGCGGCTCGGCCTCGGGGAGCTGGAGCAGGCCTGCCAGCTGGGCGCGGAGGCGGCGCAGGCGGCGGGTGAGATGCGCTCGGTGCGTGCGGTGGAGTACGTACGCGACTTCGAGCGGCGGCTCGAGCCGTACCGCGACGCGGCGGCGGTGCGCGGGTACCGCGACCGGGTGGCGGCGCTGGGCTGAGTGACCATCCCGGGTTGATGGGAGATGTAAGGGGCGGGCCTGCGCAGGCCCGCCCCTTACCTGTGTGCTCGACGCGGGTCAGCGCAGGCGCTCGACCTCCTCGGAGGACAACGCCTCGTCCCACGTGGTGAGTTCGTCGAGGTCGCCCCGCAGGCTCGCCTTCTCCGTCCCGATGGACCGCAGCGGCAGGGGGATCGACGCCGCGACGGACCCGACCCGCTCACCGTCGGCGTACAAGGTGGTGTGCCCCGGAGTCGTCACCCACGTCAGCCGTGTCCAGCGGTCGAGGGGCAGCGTGAAGTCGAAGCTGTGGTCGGCCTCGCCGTACCGCGTGAAGCCGACCTTCCCGGTGCCGTGCTGCATCAGCTTCAGCGCGCCCGCCCTGGAGCTGAGCAGCACCTGGTCCCCGGTCCTGGCCGTCGGACGGACCTGCACCGACACGGTCCACGGCTCGGCGACGTCGAGCCCGCCGAAGCCCACGCCGTCCCGGTCGGAGTCGAAGCGCCAGGCCTGGCCGCGCACGCCTGCCACCGGGGTGGGGTTGTTGATGATGTACGAGGTGCCGGACAGGCCGCCCGCCACGTCCTCGGCGAGGATCGTGTTGCCGGGACTGCCCGCGTACGTCCAGCCGCTGGGGTACGAGGCGTCGTCGAACGTCCAGTGGTGGCTCGGGCGGCCCTCCACTCGCGGCGGCACCGGCGCGGGCGTCGTGCCCGGCGGGTCGCCGATGCGGGCGGCGCGGGCCCTGAAGCCGGCGAGCGTGTCCGGCGTCGTGGACTTGTTCCAGGTGCGGTCGGCGAGGATCGCGCGGGCGCCCGCCATGCTCTTCTCGAAGTAGCCGTCGTCGGCCCAGAAGTTGTAGTCCGCCCAGTTGGTGACGCCGGAGCCGAGCATGTCCGGGTCGGAGTTCGGCGCCCAGCTGTCGTACATCCAGGGCTCGTCCGGATACAGGTGGTGGTAGTTGTTCGGAGTGTCGTAGAAGGGGCCGATGGCGATCTCGTCGTGCCCGGGGATCTCCGGCTCGGCGCCCGTGCCCTCCCAGGTGAGGAAGACGACGGGGGCGTGGACCTTCTGCTGGGGCGCGGCCAGGTGCTCGGAGCCGTTGTAGACGGCCGTGCGCTTGCCGTGCGAAGTGACCACGTCGTCCAGGGTGTTGATGTAGCGGTTGAGGAGGTCGCCGAGCGTGGACACGTCGGGCGCGCTCGCCAGGTGGTTCTTCACGCGCGGGCACTCGGCCAGCTGACCGGGGACCTCCTCCGCGCCGATCGAGAACAGCGGTGCGTCGAACCAGCCCGCGAACTCGTCGACGATCTCCTTCGACTTCGCGATCGCCTTGTCGCTGGTCATGTCGATGATCCAGTCGGGCGTGAGGTGCGAGTGCGTGTGCGCGCCCGTGCACGCGTCGGCGCCCGATCCGAAGCCGATGCCGAAGGCCTCGCTGATCACGGTGGCGTGGCCGGGGAGTTCGAGTCCTGGCATCAGCTGGACGTGATGGCGGGCCGCGAAGGCCTTCAGGTGTTCGATGTCGGCGCGGCTGTAGCTGTGGTCGGGGTCGGCGAGGCCCGGGAACTTCGGGCTGTGGAGGCGGAAGCCCTCGGACTCGGAGAGGTGCAGGAAGAGGGTGTTGAGCTTCTGGTCGCCCATCCTGCGGATCAGATTCTCCAGGTAGGAGATCTTCCAGTACCTGCGGCCCGCGTCGAGGTGCACCATGCGGATGGCCTGCGCGGGGCGGTCGGTGGAGCGGGCGCGGGGGACGGCGCGGTGGTCGTCGGCCGTGGAACGCAGGAGCTGGAGGAGGGTGCGGGTTCCGTAGTAGAGGCCGTGGGTGGAGGCGGCTTCGACGCGGATGGGGCCCGCGCTGTCGAAGCGGTAGCCCTCGGCGCCGAGATCCCCCTTGGCGGTGAGGCCGAGCGTGATGTCGCCGTCGGCGGGACGGCCCGTGTGATGGGCGATCCGGGGCGTGATACCGGTGACCTGCTTGATCTCCGTACGGAGCTGGGTGGCGAGCTTGCGTACGGACTGGTGTGCGGGGCCCGGGAATTCACTGCGGCCCGAGGGGAGCGCGGTGGTGGATCCGGCGCGCGGGTCGATCAGGATGCGGGTGCGCTCGGTGAGTCGCGTGCGGCCGTCGAGCGCGGTCCAGTCGGTGGGGCGGGGGACGACGGAGGGCACTGCGGTCTCCGTGGCGGCCGTGTCGCCCGAGGCTGCTGTGTCATCTGTGGCTGCTGTGGCGGTCGGCAAAGATAGACCTCCTATGAATAGGCCGAGGATGAGCGATATCACCGGCATGGTGCGACGCACGTGAGCCTCCTGCGGCTTGGCGATCCGGAGGGGACCGTAGCCGGGGGGTACCCGTGTGGCAAGGGGAGTTGCAGGGGTGTGTGAGGTTCGGCGGGTTCTACGAAGAGGGCGTGCGGGAAGGCGGAAGCCCTCGCGTGGGGGCGCGAGGGCTTCCAGGGGGTGTGGCATATAGGTCGGATGGATCGGTCCGGTCAGGCGTCAGGGTCAGTCAGGGCGTCAGGCCGCCATCGGTAACTGCCCCGTCCCATGCGCGGGGTCCACGCCGAAGTCCGCGAGCGCGGCCCGCGCCGCGCGACGGCCCGAGTACAGCGCGCCCTGCACCGTGCTGGTGTCCCGGTGGTCCCCGCACACGTAGAGCCCCGAGAGCAGCCGCACCGGGCGGCGCAGATCGTGCGGGGGCGGCATCGCGGGCACCGCCTCGCGGGTGTGGTGGACGGCGAGGGACTCCCACCGGGCGGTCGATGTGCCGTACAGCTCGGCGAGATGGGCGAGGACGGCGCGCTCGTCCGGCGGCGGGCCGAGGACCGTCGAGGAGATGAGGGCCCGGCCCGCGGGTGCGCGCGACGGGTCGACGTGGCTGATCACGGCCGTGTGTGCGACCGGCCCCGAACGGTCGGCGTCGAGCAGCAGGGCGGGTTCGGCGAGCGGCGGCTCGGGGGCCGCGTGGTGCAGCACCGTCACCTGGTGGAAGGGAGGCACGCGCAGGCCGGGCAGCAGCTCGGCGGCGGCGCGCGCGTCGGTGGCCAACAGGACGGCGCGGCAGCTCACTTCGCCGTGCTCCGCGGTCGTGACCGAGGTCGTGGAGACGGCTGTGGCGCGTACGCCGGTGCGCACCGTGCCCGGTGGCAGCGCGGCCGAGAGGAGCTCGGGAAGCGCCTCGGCGCCGCCCTCCGGCAGGCACAGACGGCCGCGCGCGAAGGAGTGCAGGGCGAGGTCGGCGCACCGGCTCGACGTCGTCAGGTCCGGGTCGCACAGGAGTGCCGAGAGCAGCGGGCGCAGGAAGCCGTTGACGGTGCGCGCGGGCAGACCGCGGTCGAAGAGGGCTTGTGCCGCCGGGAGTTCGGGGCGGGCGAGGAGGCGCTGCGGGGGTGTCGCCGCGATCCTGGCGAGCGCCGCGCCGAGGCGGGCCTGGTCGAGCGCGCCGCCGAGAGGGGTGGTGCGGGGCGCGGTCCGAGCCGTGCGCGGACCCCTGGGGGCGCTTGCGAGGGCGCGTGCGGCGGTGAGTGCGCCCCTTGCGCGCCGGGGGCTCGTGGGCTCGACGGCGCGGTGGTGCCGGCCGTCGCTGTGCACCAGGACACCGGGCACGAAGGGCCGCAGTACGAGGGCGTCGAGCCCCGGTGTGTGGCGCAGCTCGGGATACGACGTGGTGAGCAGCTGCCCGATCCTGTCGAGCCGGAACCCGTCGACCTTCTCCGTCGACATGCGCCCGCCGACGTAAGGGGCGGCTTCCAGGACGACGGTCGTTACACCGGCACTGGTCAGCTGGTGGGCGGCGGAGAGTCCCGCGACCCCCGCTCCCACGATGACGACATCCGCATGGTGCGCAGGCTCTAGCACGGGCCCCTCCCCGGGGTTGCGCGGCTGCTGGGGACGTCATGCCCTCAACAGGGCTTCGGAATCACCGAGTTCCGCACGAGGGTAGGAGCCGAAACGTATCGAGGCAGTCGCGCATCGACCGAGCACGGTCGCACGCCGGTCGCACGGCGATCGCAGACGCGAAGAAGGCGATCGGAAGACGTCAGGGCAGATGTGCCGGGAGTGGTTTCGCGTTCACCGAAGCACTGTTCACCGCGGTGTCGGCCGCCGCGTGCCGTTCACCGCAACGCGGCGCGGATCGACTCCTCGATGCCCGGGAACGCGAACGAGAAGCCCGACTCCAGGAGCCGGGTCGGCAGGACCCGCTGGCTGCCGAGCACGTCACCGGACATCTCGCCGAGCACGACGCGCAGCGCGGGCCGCGGTGCCGTGAAGAGCGTGGGCCGGTGAAGCACCCGCCCCATCGCCGCCGTCACCTCACGGTTGGTGAGCGGATCGGGCGCCGTCAGGTTCACAGGACCCGACAGCGTCGGCGTGTCGAGCAGGTGCCGCAGCGCGGCCACCGCGTCGTGCAGCGAGATGTAGCTCCAGTACTGCCGGCCGTTGCCGAGGCGTCCGCCGAGCCCCGCCTTGAAGAGCGGGAACATCCGCGCCCAGGCCCCGCCCTCGCGCGCCACCACCAGGCCGTTGCGCGAGAAGACCGTGCGGACGCCCGCCTCATGCGCCGCGGCCGCCGCACCCTCCCACTCCACGCACAGGGAGGGCAGGAAGCCCTCTCCGGCAGGTGCGCTCTCGTCCACCGCGCGCTGACCGGTCTCTCCGTAGTAGCCGATCGCGCTCGCGCTCAGGAAGACGCGCGGCGGCTCGTCCAGCGAGGCCGCGGCCTCGGCGAGCGCGGAGGTGCCGAGCACCCTGCTGTCGCGGATCTCCTGCTTGTAGGCGGCCGTCCAGCGGCGATCGCCGATCCCGGCTCCCGCCAGGTTGACGAGCGCGTCACAGCCCGCGAGCCCCGCCATGTCGACGTAGCCCTCCTTGGGGTCCCATCGCACCTCGTGCTTCGTACGAGGTGTACGGCGCACGAGCCGCACCACCTCACGGCCGTCGTCGGTCAGGGCGCGGGTCAGGGCCGTCCCGATGAGGCCGGACGCGCCGGCCACGGCGATACGGGACGGCCGCGAGGACAGGGCTGACTGCTCGGGCTCGGTGGGCTCCATGACGCCATCCTGCCCCGGAAACCCGCCGTGAGGCGCGCGGCGCCCGTCGTACAGTGACGCGCATGCCGGACACGCACATACGTACCGCTCTGCCGGACGACGAAGAAGCCCTGGGCCGCATCGACCGCGTCACCTGGTCCACCCTGCACGCGGTGCAACCGGCTCCGCAGCTCCCGTACCCGCCGTTCTTCAGCGACCGCTTCGGCCCCCGCGACCACTTGGTCGCAGAGCTCGACGGCGTGGTGGTCGGCTACATACGGCTCGGTTTTCCCACCTCCCTCCTCGCCAACGCCCACGTGCGCCAGATCCTGGGCTTCGCCGTCGCGGACGAGGCGCGCGGCAAGGGAGTGGGCCGCCGGCTCGTCAGGGCCGCGGTGGAGGAGGCCCGCCGCCAGGGCGCGCGGCGCGTCACGCTGCGGGTGCTCGGCCACAACACCCCCGCCCGGACGCTCTACGCCTCCGAGGGCTTCGTGGTCGAGGGGGTGCTGCCGGGCGAGTTCTTCCTCGACGGCGCGTACGTGGACGACGTGCTGATGGGACGCGTGCTCTGACCGTCCCGGGCCCGCGATGACCCCCGCCCGGGGTTCGGCACCCGACGGACCGGCCCGGCGTGCGGTGGGCACGCGCGCGTAGGAGCGTGGGAAGGCCGACCGGAGGGAGGAGCGAACCGATGTTCAGGGTCGCTGCTGCCAGTCGGCGGGACCGGGAGGAGCCGGGCTGGCTGCGCGGCGCGCCGAGGCCACGCTGGGTGCGCTGGCCCCCGCCCGTGCTCCTGGCCGTCATGTGCGTCATCCAGCTGGCCACCCCGGAGACGGTCGACCTCAGCTTCCTGCTCGCCGCCGTGCCACCGCTTGCCGCGCTGTCGTACGGCGCCTCCGCCACGGCCCTCTTCGGCGGCGCCGTGGTGCTGCTGCTCGCCCTGCCGGACGTCGGACTCGGCCGCCCCGGGGACAGCGATCTGCTGACGGTCGCCTTCGTGGCGCTCCTGAGCATCCTGTTCGCCTGGGTACGCAGTCGGCGCGACGCCCAGCTCGTCACCGTCCGCACCGTCGCGGAGGCCGCCCAGTTCGCCGTCCTCCCTCCGCTGCCCGAGCGCGTGGGCCCGGTGCGCTGCGCGGGCCTCTACCGCGCCGCACAGGGCGGGACGCTGGTCGGCGGCGATCTCTTCGACGTACGCAAGGGCCCCTGTGGCGTACGGGCGCTGGTGGGCGATGTGCAGGGGCACGGTCTCGCGGCCGTCGGGACCGTTGCCGCGCTGCTCGGCGCCTTCCGGGAGGCGGTGCTCGACCAGCCCGATCTGGAGGGGGTGGCCGCCCGCCTCGACCGGCGCCTGGTGGTCGACTCCGAGGAGGCCGAGCACGCCGAACTCTTTGCCACCGCCGTGCTCCTGGAGTTCCGGGAGGACGCCCCCGAGCTGCGGATCGTCTCCTGCGGCCACCCGCCCCCGCTGCTGCTGCGCGGGGGAGCCGTCGAGGAGCTCGCCGTGGCGCCGGGCGCTCCGCTGGGCCTGGGAATCGCCGGTGTCGCCCCGCCCGAAGAGGTGACGGTGGGCCTGAAGCCCGGCGACCGGCTGCTCGTGGTGACCGACGGCGTGACCGAGGCGCGGGACGCGTCCGGCGCCTTCTACCCGCTGGCCGAGCGCCTCTCGGTGCTCTGCGCCGACCTGCTGGACGACCCGGCGGCCATGACGTCCGCGGTGTGGAGGGACCTGATGCGGTTCTCCGGCGGGGTCGGGGACGACGTGGCGCTGCTGGCGTTCTCGCTGGACCTGGGGCTCGATCTGCGGCTGGAGCGGGGGCCGGAGCTGGATCCGGAGCTGGATCCGGAGCCGGATCCGGGGACGTAGCGGGGTACTGCGGGGGAGTGGGGGCGCTGCGGGAGCGGGAGGGGGTGCTCGCCTCAGCGGTCGGCGCGCCGGGCGTGCAGGAGCCGGAGCCCGCCCGTGAGTTCGCGCAGACAGCGCACCGCCAGGACGGCGGGCGAACCGGGCCCCTCGGCGGGCGCGTCCGTGGCGGCCCAGGTCTCCAGGGCCAGGCGGATGGCGTCCGTGGCCGCCGCGGCGGCCAGGCGCACGTCCAGCGCGTCGGCGTCGTCCCCGGCCAGGCGGGCGAGCACGGGCACGAGCTGCTCCTCGGACTCCTGGTTCACGCGGTACCAGACGGCGCGCAGCGCCGGATCGTCCTGCGCGGCGCGCAGCAGGCCGCGGGTCCACTCCAGGGACTCGGCCGCGCGGTCGTCCGCCGCGGTCAGTGCGTCCGCGATGGACCGCTCCAGGGCCGTCGGCACTCCGGCGGCCGGGTCGAGGCCCGCCAGGTGGGCCCGCCACTCGGCGGCGCCCCCGGCGAGGAGCGGCGCGACTGCGTCCTGCTTGTTGCGGAAGTACCGGTAGAAGGTGCGCAGCGCCACTCCGGCCCGGCCTGCGATCTCCTCGGCCGTGGTGCCGTCCGGGCCGCGCTCGGCGAAGAGTTCGGCCGCGGCGCGGGCGATGTCGAGCTGCGTGGCCGCTTTGCGGCGCTCGGTCAGCGACGGCGGCGGTGACTGCGGTGACTGCGGTGACTGCGGTGACTGCGACGGGTGGGTGCTCACGTTCGCAGCCTACGCGCGATTCTCACCCTGATACATGAATTGTCGGCATGGCAAAACGTGCCAGAGAGGCGTACATTGAAATCAGACCGGGAAGGCCGGGTCCATGGGCGGATCCGGGAGCCCGGAGTTGATCGGAGGCATTTCATGAACCGCTACGCAGGCCGTCGTGCACTCATCACCGGCGGTGGCTCGGGCATCGGGCAGGCCACCGTCCTGCGGATCCTGGAGGAGGGCGGCAAGGTCGTGGCCGCCGACGTCAGCGAGGCGGGCCTGAAGGACACCTCCGAGAAGGCGGGCGCGGCGGCCGACCGTCTCACCACCCTCGTGGTCGACATCGCGGACGAGACCTCGGTGCGCGAGGGCGTCGCCACCGCCGTCACCGCGCTCGGCGGCCTGGACGTCCTGGTGAACGCGGCGGGCGTGCTCCGCTCCTCGCACACGCACGAGACCAGCCTGGATTCCTTCAACCGCGTCATCCAGGTCAACCTGGTCGGTACGTTCCTGGTGATCCGCGAGGCGATCCCCGCGCTGCTCGACGGCGACGACGCCGCCGTCGTCAACTTCAGCTCCACCTCCGCGACGTTCGCCCACCCGTACATGGCGGCGTACGCGGCGAGCAAGGGCGGCATCCAGTCCATGACGCACGCGCTGGCCGCCGAGTACGGCAAGCAGGGCATCCGCTTCAACTCCGTCCAGCCCGGCTCCATATCCAGCGGCATGACCGACGGCAGCGGCGCCAGCAAGCAGAGCGTCGGCCCCGGCCTGCCCGAGGACGCCGACATGAGCCTCTTCATGAAGCTGGCCCCGGCCATCGGCCAGGGCTTCGCGGGACCGGAGTCCGTGGCCTCTGTGGTCGCCCTGCTCGGCTCGCAGGACGGCAAGTTCATCACCGGCACCGAGGTCCGGGTCGACGGCGGCACCCACTTCTGACAGACAGACGAGGACGCCGTCCGGGACAGGGCGCCGCCCGAGAGGAGAGCAGCATGAGCAACGCAGGCCAGACCTTCGCGGGCCAGACCTTCGCAGGCCGGACCTTCGCGGGCAAGGTCGTCGTCATCACCGGTGCGTCGGCGGGCATCGGATCGGGATTCGCCCGGCACGCGGCGGCCCTTGGCATGAGGCTGGTCCTCGCGGACATAGCCGCCGACCGCCTCTCGGCCCTGGCCGAGGAGTTGCGCGCCGCCGGGGCCGAGGTCGAGCCGGTCGTGACGGACGTGTCCGACCCGCTCTCGGTCGACGCCCTCGCCGACCGTGCCTATGCCCGCTTCGGCACCGTCGACATGCTGATCAACAACGCCGGGATCATGGCCATGGGCTACTCCTGGGAGATCCCCGCCGAGCGCTGGGACGCCGCCCTGCGGATCAACATCGGCGGCTATGTGAACGGCATACGCTCCTTCGTGCCGCGCCTGCTTGAGCAGCCGACGCGCAGCTGGGTGCTCAACGTGTCCTCGGTGGGCGGACTGCTGCCGAGCCCGCTGATAGCGCCGTACAGCGTGACCAAGTTCGGGACACTCGCGCTCACCGAGTCCCTCGCCCACGAGATGCGGATGAAGCAGGCGCCGGTGCAGGTCTCGGTCGTGCTGCCGGACTCGGTCAAGAGCGAGATATTCAGGGCCGCGCTGCCGGGGGACGGCACACCGCCGGAGATAGCGGAGTTCAACGAACAGCTCCAGCAGCGCGCCGACACCCAGGGGATCACGCCCGAGGAGCACGCCCGCCGTGTCTTCGAGCAGGCCGCGGAGGGCGGTTACTGGATCACTCCGCAGCCCGAGATGATCGACGCGGCGCTCCAGCCGCGCACGGACATGATCCTTTCCCGGACGAACCCGGGGCTCGGCCTGGGCGGGGTCTGACCGCGGCCCGGGGAGAGCTGCTCAGGTTCAGCCGAGTGGCGGACCACGGTCGCGGGCGGTGCGGGTGGGCCGGAGAGTCGGACCATGCGTGTCTTCCGTGGGATGTCCGCGGCGCGCGTGCCGTCGGCGGTGCGTGCGGTGCTGTGCTGTGTCCCCGGTGCCGTGGCCGTAGGGCTTCTGCTGATGTGTGCGCTGTTCGCCGGGCCCGGGGCTTCGGGGGCGCCGGGGCGGGCGGGTGACGGCCCGGTGGCGTTCGCCGGGCTCGGTGAGCGGGCAGGCGTGACCGGGCGGCACCCCATGATGCCGGCGGCCGCGGCGCCGGTGCGGCGGGCCGTGGGGCATCCCGCGGCGCAGCCTCGCGTCGTGCCGCGCGCCCAGTGGCTGGCCGGTGCGGTGCGGGAGCCGCCTCCGGCCCGGTATGCCGACCGGGTCCAGGCGGTGTTCGTGCACCACACGGACTCCCCGAACAGCTACGACTGCACCGATACGCCGCGCATCATCCGTTATCTGTACGCAGGCCAGGTCGAGGGCAGACAGTGGGACGACATCGGCTACAACTTCCTCGTCGACCGGTGCGGGACCGTCTACGAAGGGCGTGCGGGCGGCATCGACCGGGCCGTGGTCGGCGCGCACACGCAGGGCTTCAACCGGGAGTCGGTGGGGATCGCGGCGATCGGGACGTTCACGGCGGGGGTTCCCGTTCCCCGGGCGATGACCGATGCCGTGGCGGCCCTCGCCGCATGGAAGCTCGGGCTCTCGGACGTGGACCCGCGCTCCACGGTGGGGCTGGTCTCCTCGCACAGCCTCAGCAAGTACCCGGCGGGCACGAGCGGGCATTTCAGCGCGGTGTCCGGGCACAACGACGGCTACTACACGCACTGCCCGGGAGCGGCACTGACGGCGGCGCTCCCCGCGATCAGGCAGGCGGCCGCACGGCTGCAGAACCGGTAGCGAACCGGCAGGAGAGGCGGAATGAGCACCCCGTGGGCCCGTGCCTCAGTCGACTGGACCCGTGTCTCGGTCGACCGGGCCCGTGCCTCAGTCGACGGCCCCGCCGAAGCGTTCCCACAGCTTGGGGTAGCGCTGGGACATCGCCGCCTCGTCCTCGAAGTCCAGCGGCGTCCCCTCCGGTTCCTGAGGGGCGGGAGCGATGCCGAGGTCGGGGGTGACGACGCCGGTGAGCTGCTCGTAGGCCTCGTCCGCCGCGTAGCCCAGCTCCTCGCCGTCGCCGTCGATCTCCTCGTCGAAGTCGTCGAGGAGATCCGCGAGCGAGTCGGGGTCGTGCAGGGCCCCCTCGAAGACCTCACGCCCCTGGCCGATCAGCCAGCAGCGGAAGTAGTCGAAGGCGTCGTCGCTCGCGCCGCCGAGGATGACCCAGGAAGCTCCCCAGAGGTCCCAGCGGTACGCACGGTTGTAGCGGGCCTCGAAGTGACGGGCGAAGTCGAGCACCATGTCCGGCTCGAGCTCCAGCAGCCTCTCGGTGAGCAGGTCGGCGTGGTCCTCGGGGTCGCCCTCGGCGGCCACGCGGGTGCGGTCCACGATCTCCCAGAACTCCGTCTCGTCCATCACGGGACAAGCATCGGTCCTGGGGGGTGGGTACGCACGCGGAGTGCGGCGGATGCGGCTGTGTCGTTATGCGTGCACATGCCCGTGGAAAACCCGACAGCAGGTGTCGGCATTGGGTGGCAGCCTCGAAGACATGAGCAGCGACAGCGACAGGGACAGAGATATGAGCGGCGACAGGGACAGGGAGACGGGCAGGGACATGGACAGCACCCACGACGCACTGGCTCAGCCACTGGCGGGAAAGGTCGCCCTCGTCGCCGGTGCCACCCGCGGCGCGGGCCGGGCCATGGCTGTGGAGCTGGGCCGCGCCGGAGCCACCGTGTACGCGACGGGACGTACGACCCGCGCGCACACCAGCGAGGTCGGCCGCACCACGGAGACCATCGAGGAGACCGCGGAGCTGATCACCGCCGCGGGCCGTGAGGCGGGCGGAGCCGGCACGGGAATCGCCGTACCGACCGATCATCTGGAGCCCGAGCAGGTCGAGGCCCTCGTCGAGCGCATCGACCGCGAGCAGGGCCGCCTCGACATCCTGGTCAACGACATCTGGGGCGGCGACGTCCACGTCGAGTGGGACAAGAAGATGTGGGAGCACGACCTCGACAAGGGGCTGCGCCTGATGCGCCTCGGCATCGAGACCCACATCGTCACCAGCCGGTACGCGCTCCCGCTGCTCATCAAGAACCCCGGCGGCCTGGTCGTCGAGGTCACCGACGGGACCGAGGAGTACAACGGCCCCAACTACCGCAAGCCCTTCTACTACGACCTCGCCAAGGCGGCCCCGCTGCGGATGGCGAAGGGCCTGGCCGAGGAGCTCGGGGAGTGCGGCTGCACGGCGCTCTGTCTGACCCCCGGCTGGCTGCGCTCCGAGGCGATGCTCGATACGCACTTCAAGGTGACCGAGGAGAACTGGCTCGACGGCCGTGAGCAGAACCCGCACTTCGCGATCTCCGAGACCCCGACGTTCGTGGGCCGGGCCCTGGTCGCGCTCGCCGCCGACCCCGAAGTGGCCCGCTGGAACGGGGCATCGCTCTCCAGCGGCGGCCTCGCCAAGGAGTACGGCTTCACGGACGTCGACGGTTCGGCGCCGGACGCCTGGCGCTACATCGCGGAGGTCGAGCAGAAGGGCAAGCCGGCGGATGTGACGGGCTACCGCTAGTCACTCCGACGAGCACGGGCGGGCCACCGGCTAGCGGCATCATGGGGGCATGCGCGCTGCACGCCTCATCAAGATGGTGCTTCTGCTCCAGGCCCGCCCCTCCATGACCGCCGCCGAGCTCGCGGGCGAGCTCGACGTGTCCGAGCGGACCATCACGCGGGACGCCCAGGCGCTTTCGGAGGCCGGGGTCCCGGTCTACGCGGACCGGGGCCGCACCGGTGGCTACCGCCTCATCGGCGGCTACCGCACCCGCCTCACCGGGCTCGGACGCAGCGAGGCGGAGGCGCTGTTCCTGTCCGGAGTCCCGGGCGCACTGCGGGAGATGGGCCTGGAGGATGCCTCGTCCGCGGCCCGTCTGAAGGTGTCGGCGGCCCTGATGCCCTCCCTCCGGGACGCCTCGCAGAACGCCTCGCAGCGGTTCCACCTGGACGCGCCGGGGTGGTTCCAGGAGACTCCGGCGCCCGAGCTGCTGCCCCCGCTCGCGGACGCGGTCTGGGACGACCGGCGCGTCACCGCCCGCTACCGGCGCCAGGACGCCGAGGTGGAAAGGGAGCTGGAGCCCTACGGCCTCGTGCTCAAGGCGGGCGTCTGGTATCTGTGCGCGCGGGTTCCCGACACGGGTTCGTTCCGGGTGTACCGCATCGACCGCTTCACCGCGATCGCCACCGGCGAGGACCGCTTCGTACGCGACGAGGAGTTCGACCTGCCGGGCTTCTGGGAGGAACGGGCCGCGCAGTTCGCGCGGGCCATCCTGCGGTCCGAGGTCGTGCTGCGGCTCTCCGAGGCGGGCGTACGACAGCTCCCGTACGCCACTGACGCCGTCTCGGTGCGTGAGGCGCTGGAGGAGGCGAGCGAGCCGGACGACCAGGGCTGGGTGACGCTCACCCTGCCCGTGGAGAACGAGACGGTCGCGTACACCCAGCTCATGTCACTGGGCCCGGAGGTGGAGGTCCTGGAGCCGACGACACTCAGAGAGCGGTTCGCGGAAGCGGCAACGCAAATGGCCAGCCGCTACAAGTAACCCCCCCCGTAAACGAAAGCGGGCCCCCACCACCCGGTAGGGACCCGCATCAAGCCGAAGGCAACAGACGGCTACAGACCGTACTTGGCCCGAGCCTCCTTCACCGCGGCAGCGGGAACCTCGCCCCGCCGCGCCAGCTGCGCGAGAGCGGCCACGACGATCGACTCGGCGTCGATGCCGAAGTGGCGACGCGCCGCGTCACGCGTGTCGGAGAGGCCGAAGCCGTCCGCGCCGAGGGACGAGTAGTCCTGTTCGACCCACTGCGCGATCTGGTCCGGCACCTGCCGCATGTAGTCGGAGACCGCGAGCACCGGGCCCTGCGCACCCTCAAGTGCCGTACGCACGTAGGGAGTGCGCTCCTCGCCGCGCAGGATCGCCTCGTCCGCCTCGAGGGCGTCGCGGCGCAGCTCGGTCCAGGAGGTCGCGGACCACACGTCGGCGGCCACGCCCCACTCCTCGGCGAGCATCTTCTGCGCGGCCAGGGTCCAGTGGATGGCCGTGCCCGAACCGATCAGCTGGATGCGCGAGGCGTTGGCGGCGGGGGAGTGGCCCGCCGTCTCGGCCGTGTTGAAGCGGTAGAGGCCCTTGACGATGCCCTCGTCGACACCCGCGGGCTTCGCGGGCTGCGGCATCGGCTCGTTGTAGACGGTGAGGTAGTAGAAGACGTTCTGGTCCTCACCGGGGGCCGCCTCGCCGTACATCCGGCGCAGACCGTCCTTGACGATCGCCGCGACCTCGTAGGCGAACGCGGGGTCGTACGACATGGCGGCGGGGTTCGTCGCGGCGATCACCGGCGAGTGGCCGTCCGCGTGCTGGAGACCCTCACCCGTCAGCGTCGTACGCCCTGCGGTGGCGCCGACGAGGAAGCCGCGGCCGAGCTGGTCGCCGAGCTGCCACATCTGGTCGGCCGTGCGCTGCCAGCCGAACATCGAGTAGAAGATGTAGAACGGGATCATGGCTTCGCCGTGCGTCGCGTACGACGACGACGCGGCGATGAAGTCCGCCATCGAACCGGCCTCGGTGATCCCCTCGTTGAGGATCTGGCCGTCCTTGGCCTCGCGGTAGTACATCAGCTGGTCGCGGTCGACCGGCTCGTACGTCTGGCCCTTGGGCGAGTAGATGCCGAGCGACGGGAAGAGCGACTCCATGCCGAAGGTGCGCGCCTCGTCGGGGACGATCGGCACCCAGCGCTTGCCGGTCTCCTTGTCGCGGATCAGGTCCTTGACGAGGCGTACGAAGGCCATGGTCGTCGCCATCGACTGCGAGCCCGAGCCCTTGTCGAAGGAGGCGAACGACTTGTCGGCCGGGGCGGGCAGCGGCGCGAGCGGCTGCGTGCGGCGGGCCGGGGCCGGGCCGCCGAGCGCGGCACGGCGCTCCTGGAGGTAGCGGACCTCGGGGGAGTCGGCGCCGGGGTGGCCGTAGGGCACCTGGCCGTCGACGAAGTCGCTGTCCGAGATCGGCAGCTCCAGGAGGTCGCGCATGTCCTTGAACTCGTCCACCGTGAGCTTCTTCATCTGGTGGTTGGCGTTCTTGGACTCGAAGCCCTTGCCGAGCGTGAAGCCCTTGACCGTCTGCGCGAGGATCACGGTCGGCGCGCCCTTGTGGGTGAGCGCCGCACGGTAGGCCGCGTAGACCTTGCGGGCCTCGTGGCCGCCGCGCGAGAGGTGGAAGCACTCGCTGATCTTGTCGTCGCTCAGCAGCTTGCCCAGCTCGACGAGCGCGGGCTCGGAGCCGAAGAAGTGCTCACGGATGTAGGCGGCGTCGCGCGTCGCGTACGTCTGGAACTGCGCGTCCGGCACCTCGCGCAGGCGGCGGACCAGGGCGCCGTTGGTGTCGAGCTGGAACAGCTCGTCCCAGGCGTTGCCCCACAGGACCTTGATGACGTTCCAGCCGGCGCCGCGGAACTGGGCCTCCAGCTCCTGGACCACGCGGAAGTTGGCGCGGACCGGGCCGTCGAGGCGCTGCAGGTTGCAGTTGATGACGTACGTGAGGTTGTCGAGACCCTCACGGGCGGCGAGCGCGAGGGCTGCCGTCGACTCGGGCTCGTCCATCTCGCCGTCACCGAGGAACGCCCACACGTGCGAGGCGGAGACGTCCTTGATGTTGCGGTTGGTGAGATAGCGGTTGAAGCGCGCCTGGTAGATCGCCGACAGCGGGCCGAGGCCCATCGATACGGTCGGGAACTCCCAGAGCCAGGGCAGACGGCGCGGGTGCGGGTAGGACGGCAGGCCGTTGCCACCCGCTTCCTGGCGGAAGTTGTCGAGCTGCGCCTCGTTCAGACGGCCGTCGAGGAAGGCGCGGGCATAGATGCCGGGGGAGGCGTGGCCCTGGATGTAGAGCTGGTCGCCGGAGCCGGCGGCCTCCCCGGACTCCTTGCCCTTGAAGAAGTGGTTGAAGCCGGTCTCGTACAGCCAGGCGGCGGAGGCGAAGGTGGCGATGTGGCCGCCGACGCCGTGTTTGCTGCCCCGGGTCACCATCGCGGCCGCGTTCCAGCGGTTCCACGCGGCGATCCGCTGCTCCATCGCCTCGTCGCCCTCGACGGCCGGCTCGGCGGAGGTGGGGATGGTGTTGACGTAATCGGTCTCAAGGAGCTTGGGCAGCGCCAGGCCCGCGCCCTCGGCGCGCTCCAGCGTTCGCCGCATCAGGTACGCGGCTCGGTGCGGCCCGGCCGCCTGGGTAACGGCGTCCAGGGAGGCCTGCCATTCGGCGGTCTCCTCGGGGTCGCGGTCCGGGAGCTGGTCGAGCTCGCTCGGCTGGATTGCGGAGGGGTCGGTCATGTCGCCGCCTTCCTGAGTCGGAGGGGGTCCCCTGTTCGGTAAGGGGTGGGGGTGCCCTAGGTCTTTGGCAGGACAGGGCGTGAGGCTCTGGTACGGAGTCGTTGTGCGGCTCCGCCAGAACCCCGTCGGAGACTCTAACTCCGTGATCGATGATCGATCAAAGGGTTGAAGGCGAAAACTCCTTCATATTCAGAAAGTAGGCATCCGGTGCCAACAAAACGGGCACGCGGTGCCTTCGATTTAAAGGATCGATGCAGGTGAGAGCACGTATGAGCGCCCTCGTGCTCCTACGGTGCCCGGTGCCACGGGAGCGTCAGGGGCGGGGCGCGCAGCCCAGGACGTGGGCCTTCACCAGCTCCGCGATCGCGGGATCGCGCCGCCGGAAGGCCGAGACGAGGGCCTCGTGCTCCTCCGCGTACGACTGCTGCACCGTCCCGAGCCACCGGATCGAAAGGGCGGTGAAGACCTCGATGCCGAGGCCCTCCCAGGTGTGCAGCAGCACGGAGTTGTCCGCGGCCCGCACCAACTCCCGGTGGAAACCGACCGTGTGCCGCACCTGAGAGGTGCCGTCGGCGGCACGGTCCGCCTCGTACAGGGCGGCGACATGGGGTTCGAGGGCCGAGCAGTCCTCGGCCAGGCTCTCGGCCGCGAGTTCGGCGGCGATGGCCTCCAGGCCCGCGCGGACGGGATAGCTCTCTTCCAGGTCCGCCGCGGTCAAGTTCCGTACGCGGACGCCCTTGTTGGGCGCGGACTCGATGAGCCGCAGCGTCTCCAGCTCCCGCAGGGCCTCCCGTACGGGTGTCTGCGAGACCTCGAGCTCCACGGCGATCCGCCGCTCCACGATCCGCTCGCCCGGCTGCCAGCGCCCGCTGACGATCCCCTCCACGATGTGCTCGCGGATCTGTTCGCGCAGCGAGTGAACGACGGGCGCGGTCATGTGGGCTCCTCCGGCGGGGGCAGCGCCCCCAGGGCGTTGTGACCCCTAGACAATACGGCGACGCCCCCGCTCGGAAACCACCGAACGGGGGCGTACGCGCTGATGAGACGAGTCTTACAGCCCTACGGGCCGCAGAACTACAGGCCGAGCTCGACCTCGAACTCGCCGGCCTCGAGGATCGCCTTGACCGTGGTCAGGTAGCGGGCAGCGTCCGCGCCGTCCACCAGACGGTGGTCGTAGGAGAGCGACAGGTACGTCATGTCACGGACGGCGATGGTCTCGCCGAGGTCCGGGTGGTTGATGACGACCGGGCGCTTGACCGTGGCACCGATGCCGAGGATGGCGGCCTGGTTCGGCGGCACGATGACCGTGTCGAACAGGGCACCGCGCGAGCCGGTGTTGGAGACCGTGAAGGTGGCACCGGACATGTCGTCCGGGGTGAGGCCACCGCCACGGGCCTTGCCGGCCAGCTCGGCGGTCTTCTTGGAGATACCGGCGATGTTCAGGTCGCCCGCACCCTTGATGACCGGCGTCATCAGACCCTTCTCGGCGTCAACGGCGATGCCGATGTTCTCCGAGTCGAAGTACGTGATGGTGCCTTCGTCGTCGTTGATCCGGGCGTTGACGACCGGGTGGGCCTTCAGCGCCTGGGCGGCGGCCTTGACGAAGAACGGCATCGGGGAGAGCTTGACGCCCTCACGGGCCGCGAACGAGTCCTTCGCCTTGGCGCGCAGCTTCATCAGCTTCGTGATGTCGACCTCGACGACCGAGGTCAGCTGGGCCTGCGAGTGCAGCGCCTTCATCATGTTGTCGCCGATGACCTTGCGCATGCGGGTCATCTTGACCGTCTGGCCGCGCAGCGGGGACGCCTCGATGGCCGGGGCCTTCGAAGCGGCCGGGGCCGCGGCGGCAGCCGGAGCCGGAGCGGTCTTCTTGGCCTCGGCGGCCGCGATGACGTCCTGCTTGCGGATGCGGCCACCGACGCCGGTGCCCTTGACGTCCGAGAGGCTCACGCCGTGCTCGTTGGCCAGCTTGCGGACCAGCGGCGTGACGTACGCGCCGTCGTCGGCCGGGGAGGCCGGTGCGGCGGGCGCCGACGGGGCCGGGGCGGCGGGCTGAGCCGGAGCGGGCGCCGGAGCAGCCGGGGCGGCCGGAGCCGCGGGCTGAGCCGGAGCCGGAGCGGCAGCGGCGGGCGCCGCCGGGGCTGCGGGAGCCGCGGCGGGGGCGGCCGGGGCCGCGGGAGCCGCCGGAGCAGCGGCCGGAGCGGCCGGGGCAGCCGGAGCGGCAGCGGCCGGAGCCGCACCGGGAGCGCCGATGACGGCGAGCTTGGCGCCGACCTCGGCGGTCTCGTCCTCGCCCACGACGATCTCGAGCAGCACGCCCGCGGTCGGGGAGGGGATCTCGGTGTCGACCTTGTCCGTGGAGACCTCGAGCAGGGGCTCGTCCTCCGCGACCTCCTCGCCGACCTCCTTCAGCCAACGAGTGACGGTGCCCTCGGTGACCGACTCGCCCAGGGCGGGCAGCGTGACGTCGGTACCGGAGGCGCCACCGGCCGGCGCGGCCGGGGCGGCAGGCGCCTCGGCGGCGGGAGCCGGAGCCGCGGGGGCCTCGGCGGCCGGGGCCGGAGCCTCGGCCTGAGCGGGCTCGGCGGCCGGGGCGGACTCGGCGGCGGGGGCACCGCTGCCGTCGTCGATGACGGCCAGCTCGGCGCCGACCTCGACGGTCTCGTCCTCGGCGACCTTGATGGAGGCCAGGATGCCGGCGGCCGGGGAGGGGATCTCGGTGTCGACCTTGTCGGTCGAGACCTCGAGCAGCGGCTCGTCGGCCTCGACGCGCTCGCCCTCGGCCTTCAGCCAACGGGTGACAGTGCCCTCGGTGACGCTCTCGCCGAGCGCCGGAAGGGATACGGAAACCGCCATGGTTTCAGTTGCTCCTTACGAATTGCGGAAGTCTGTGGTCGTCGCGCCCGATGACTGAAGGGTCAGTCGTGGGAGTGGAGAGGCTTGCCTGCGAGGGCCAGGTGAGCCTCGCCCATCGCCTCGTTCTGCGTGGGGTGGGCGTGGATGAGCTGGGCGACCTCGGCCGGCAGCGCTTCCCAGTTGTAGATGAGCTGGGCTTCGCCGACCTGCTCGCCCATGCGGTCGCCGACCATGTGGACGCCGACCACGGCACCGTCCTTGACCTGGACGAGCTTGATCTCGCCCGCGGTCTTGAGGATCTTGCTCTTGCCGTTGCCCGCCAGGCTGTACTTGAGGGCGACGACCTTGTCCGCGCCGTAGATCTCCTTGGCCTTGGCCTCGGTGATGCCCACGGAGGCGACCTCGGGGTGGCAGTACGTCACCTTCGGCACGCCGTCGTAGTCGATCGGGACGGTCTTGAGACCGGCCAGGCGCTCCGCCACCAGGATGCCCTCGGCGAAGCCGACGTGCGCGAGCTGGAGGGTCGGCACCAGGTCGCCCACGGCGGAGATCGTCGGGACGTTGGTCTGCATGTACTCGTCGACGAGGACGTAGCCGCGGTCCATCGCGACGCCCTGCTCCTCGTAGCCGAGGCCCTGCGAGACGGGGCCGCGGCCGATGGCGACGAGGAGAACCTCGGCGTCGAAGGTCTTGCCGTCGGCGAGGGTCACGCGGACGCCGTCCTGCGTGTACTCGGCCTTCTCGAAGAAGGTGCCGAGGTTGAACTTGATGCCGCGCTTGCGGAACGCGCGCTCAAGAAGCTTCGAGGAGTTCTCGTCCTCGACCGGCACGAGGTGCTTGAGGCCCTCGACGACGGTGACCTCGGACCCGAAGGACTTCCACGCCGAGGCGAACTCGACGCCGATGACGCCGCCGCCCAGGATGATCGCGGACTTCGGCACGCGGTCCATGACCAGCGCGTGGTCCGAGGAGATGATGCGGTTGCCGTCGATCTCCAGGCCCGGCAGCGACTTCGGCACGGAGCCGGTCGCGAGGAGCACGTGGCGGCCCTGGACGCGCTGGCCGTTCACGTCCACCGAGGTCGGGGACGAGAGCTTGCCCTCACCCTCGATGTACGTCACCTTGCGCGAGGCGATGAGTCCCTGCAGGCCCTTGTAGAGGCCCGAGATCACGTCGTCCTTGTACTTGTGGACGGCCGCCATGTCGATGCCCTCGAAGGTGGCCTTCACGCCGAACTGGTCGGCCTCGCGTGCCTGGTCGGCGATCTCGCCGGCGTGCAGCAGCGCCTTCGTCGGGATGCAGCCGTTGTGCAGGCAGGTGCCGCCGACCTTGCCCTTCTCGATCAGGGCGACGTCCAGGCCCAACTGCGACGCGCGCAGTGCCGCGGCGTAACCGCCGCTACCGCCGCCGAGGATCACTAGGTCGAAAACGGTGCTGGCGTCGTTCGCCACGTCACGTCCTCCATGCATGTGCGCCGTACGCCGGTCGGCGATGACCGGTCGGCGGCTGGTATCGGCCGCTCTTGTTTCGGCCCTGTGGTGGGGGCCCTGTCCTGCCGAGAACCCATCTTCGCACTTGTCGGCGGGAGGTGGGACGGCGGGCCGGGCTGTGAGACGTCTGATTCGCCACGTCGGGGCGTTACCCAGGCGTATGAACGTACGGATTTCGTTGAGGGCGAAATCAGACATGTGCAGACCGGGGCCCGGACATCTGGACGTCCGGGCCCCGGTCTGCGTACGAACGATCTGCCGTCAGCCGAGGTCGCCCGCGGCCGTGCGCTCCGCGAGGCGGACCAGGGTGCGGACCGCGGTGCCGGTGCCGCCCTTGGGCGTGTAGCCGAACGGGCCGCCCTCGTTGAAGGCCGGGCCCGCGATGTCCAGGTGCGCCCAGGTGATGCCCTCGCCGACGAACTCCTGGAGGAAGAGACCGGCCACCAGACCGCCGCCCATGCGCTCGCCCATGTTGGCGATGTCGGCGGTGGGGGAGTCCATGCCCTTCTTCAGGTGCTCGGGCAGCGGCATCGGCCAGGAGGGCTCGCCCGCTTCCTCGGAGGCGTCGTGGATCGCGGCGCGGAACGCGTCGTCGTTGGCCATGATGCCGAAGGTGCGGCTGCCGAGCGCCATCATCATGGCGCCGGTCAGCGTCGCCACGTCGACGATCGCGTCGGGCTCGTCCTCGGAGGCCTTGGCGATCGCGTCGGCCAGGACCAGACGGCCCTCGGCGTCCGTGTTGAGCACCTCGACGGTCTTGCCGCTGTACATGCGCAGGACGTCGCCGGGGCGGGTCGCCGAGCCGGACGGCATGTTCTCGGCGAGCGCCAGCCAGCCGGTGACGTTCACCTCGAGGCCCAGGCGGGCGGCCGAGACGACGGCGGCGAAGACGGCCGCGGCACCGGCCATGTCGCACTTCATGGTCTCGTTGTGACCGGCGGGCTTCAGCGAGATGCCGCCCGAGTCGTACGTGATGCCCTTGCCGACGAAGGCGAGGTGCTTCTTCGCCTTGGACGACGTGTACGAGAGCTTGACCAGGCGCGGCGGCGCGTCCGAGCCGACGCCGACGCCGAGGATGCCGCCGAAGCCGCCCTTGGTGAGCGCCTTCTCGTCCAGGACCTGGACCTTGATGCCGTGCTCCTTGGCGGCCGCGGTGGCGACCGCCGCGAAGGCCTCGGGGTTCAGGTCGTTCGGCGGGGTGTTGACCAGGTCGCGGGCGCGGTTGAGCTCCTCGGCCACGGCGGTGGCGCGCTCGACGGCGGCCTTGTACGCCTTGTCGCGGGGCTTGCCGCCGAGCAGGGCGACCTCGCCGAGCGGGCCCTTGGCGTCCTTGCCCTTGGCGGAACCATTTTCCTTGTACGCGTCGAAGGAGTACGCGCCCAGCAGGGCGCCCTCGGCGATCGCGCCGGTGTCCTCGGCGTCCTCTGCGGGCAGCGCGAACGCGGCCTTCTTCGAGCCGGACAGGGCGCGCGCGGCGGTACCGGCGGCGCGGCGCAGGGCGTCGGTGCCGTACGTCTCGTCCTTCTCCGGCACCGTGCCGAGGCCGACCGCGAGGACGACCGGAGCCTTGAAGCCGGAGGGCGCAGGCAGCTTCGTCACCTCGCCCTCGCCGCCGGTGGCGCCGAGGGTCTCCAGGACGGACGCGAGCTTGCCGTCGTACGCCTTGTCCACGGATTCGGCGCCGGGCGCGACAACCGGGCCCTTGGCGCCCTTGGCGACGCCGACGACGATCGCGTCGACACGGAGGCCGGACGCGGCGGCGGTGCTGAGAGTCAGAGCAGTCACGGTGGTGAATTCTCGCTTCCGTTGAGTTCCTTGGCCGATGGGGTGGGTCGACCCGCCCGGCGCCAGCCTAGAACGGGCCGGAAAGGCACCGAACATGAGCCTACGCGCGTCGCGCCCATTCGATCGTGTCGGTCGAGATTCATCCGAACGCGTCGCCGCATTTATGTTTCAACGCGGCATGGGGTGATGCGATTACGGGCGACGCGGTTCAGCCGAGGGCCAGGACGACCAGGGCCGCCGTGGCCGCGGTCTCGGCGAGCGCGCCGAAGACGTCGCCGGTGATGCCTCCGAAACGGCGGACACAGTGCCGCAGGAGGAGTTCGGCGGCGCAGACCGCGAGGACGACGGCCGCCGCGTACTGCACGGTCTCGTACGCCCCGAAGGGCACGGCGGCGAGCGCGGCCACCACGGTGACGAGCGCCGCCGCGAGCAGGGCGGCGCCCCGGGGAACCGTCCCGGCCACCGCCGCCCCGAGCCCCTCGGGGCGGGCCGGGGGGACGCCCTTGCGGGCGGCCAGGGTGAGGGCGAGGCGCGCGGCGGCCGCCGAGACGGCCGCGGCGAGTGCGCCCCGGATCCATGAGGCCTCGTACAGCTGGAAGAGGACGGCCACCTGGGCGAGCAGGGCGAAGAGCAGCGTGATGACGCCGAAGGGGCCGACGTCGGACTGCTTCATGATCTGGAGCGCCTGCTCGGCGGGTCGGGCGCTGCCGAGGCCGTCGGCGGTGTCGGCGAGGCCGTCGAGGTGGAGGCCGCGGGTCAGCGCCGCGGGGACGGCGGCGCTCGCCACGGCTGCCAGGAGGGGGCCTGCGCCCAGGGCCATGAGCGCGGCGCCGAGTGCGGCCGCGCAGAGGCCGATCACCAGGCCCGCGAGGGGAGCGCAGAGCATCCCGCTGCGGGCGGCCTCGCGGTCCCAGCGGGTGACTCTGACCGGGAGCGCGGTGAGGGTGCCGAAGGCGAAGCGGAGGCCGTCGGCGGGGGAGGATCGGGGCACCGCGGAAGGTTACCCCGCAGGCTCTTCCCGCCCTGCGGAACCCGGTACGGCACCGCAGGATGGGCCCATGGGTGACTGGTGGTACCGGAACATCGTGGAGCCGGGAAAGCTCCCGCTCCTGCTGGCCCTGCTCTCCTTCGTGGGCTGCTTCCTCGTCACCCGCACCATCACCCGCCTCATCCGCGCGGGCAAGGGCCCCTTCCGGAACATCAGCTCGGGCGACGTCCACATCCACCACGTGGTGCCCGGCATCTTCCTGATGCTCGTCGGCGGATTCTGGGCGGTCGCGGCCGGCAGCCACAGCCTCGGCGCGATGTTCGCGGCGGTCATCTTCGGCATCGGCGCCGGTCTCGTGCTCGACGAGTTCGCGCTGATCCTCTACCTCGACGACGTCTACTGGAGCGAGCAGGGCCGCAAGAGCGTCGAGGTCGTGATGCTGACGACGGCCCTGGTGGTGCTCATCCTCACCGGGTTCACCCCGTTCGGGGTGAACGACCTGACGCCCGAGGAGCGGAGCAACCGCGCGGGCCTGGCCCTGAACGTCGCCGTCAACTGCTGCTTCGCCCTGATCGCCCTCGCCAAGGGCAAGCTCCAGACGGCCCTGATCGGCATGGTCGTCCCGCTGGTCGCCCTGGTGGGCGCGATCCGCCTCGCCCGCCCGGGATCGGCCTGGTCCAGGCGCTTCTACCGCAACCGGCACCGCACCCGTGCACGGGCGGCCCTGCGCGCCTACCACCACGACCGCCGCTGGGCAGGCCCACGCCGCAGGGTTCAGGACTGGATCGGCGGCAAACCCGACCCGGAGCTGGCGCGCCCACGCCGCTGAAGCACCGCCGAGCAGGCGCACAGGACCAGCACCGCCGCGATCGCCGCCAGGTGCTCCTTGCCCGCGAGGTTGTTCTTGACGAACACCTCGACGACCATCACGGCGATCACGAGCCCCGCCGTGAACCAGGCCCGGTAGCGCCAGCACACGTAGACCGCGAGCCCGACCACCGCGGCGGAAGGACCGGTGTCGACGACCTGCGCGTCGGACGCGGGGAGCCCCAGCGGGTTGCCGGGACCCCACTCGATGCCTACGCGCGCGTAGAGCGTGCCCGCGAGGGTGGCCGCGTAGCCGATGACGAGCGTGCGCCACCAGCCGATACAGATCTCCGCGATGCCGAACACCAGCAGGATCTGGGCGAGCGCGCCCCAGACGGGCAGGTCGAGCGCCGGTACGAAGAGCGAGAGCGGGGTGCGCAGCAGGGCGAGCCAGAGCGGGTCCTCGGCCCGTACGGAGCCGATGTTCTGCACGAACTGATAGCCCCAGGACTGGTTCTGCACGAACTGCAAGAGGGCGGTCAGGCAGACGGCGGCCAGCGTCATGGGCGCCGCACGCCACCGCCGCTCCGCGATGCCGTCGCGCACGGTGGCGTACAGCGGCCCCCACTCGGTGCGCGCCAGACGGGTCAGGCGGGTCAGACGGCCTGTGGCCAGGGAGCTCATCGTCGGGACTCCAGATGCTTGCGGTGCAACCACTTCGGCAGGCCCGGCGCCTCCAGGAAGCCCTCCGCGCGGGCCGACGCGATGCCGATGCGCGGCAGGTCGCCGCTCTTCTCGAAGAGAAGGAAGCGCGGCTCCCAGATCGGGCGGTACTTCGCGTTGGCGCGGTACAGCGACTCGATCTGCCACCACCGCGAGAAGAAGGTGAGCAGCGAGCGCCACAGCCGCAGGACCGGGCCCGCGCCGAGCCGCGAGCCACGCTCGAAGACCGACCTGAACATCGCGAAGTTGAGCGAGACCTGAGTGATCCTGATCTCGGCGGCGCGCTGGAGCAGTTCGATGACCATGAACTCCATCAGGCCGTTCTCCGAGTCGCGGTCACGGCGCATCAGGTCGAGCGAGAGCCCGCGCGGGCCCCACGGAACGAAGGAGAGCACCGCCCTCAACTCCCCTTCCCCATCGGTGCATTCGAGCATCACGCACCGCCCGTCCGTAGGGTCGCCGAGCCGCCCGAGCGCCATGGAGAAGCCGCGCTCGGTGGCCCCGTCGCGCCAGTCGTCGGCCCGCTCGAGGAGGTAGGCCATCTCGTCGGCGGGGATGTCCTCGTGACGGCGGATCCGCACCTCGTAACCGGCTCGTTTGACCCGGTTGTACGCCTGGCGGACCGTCCGCATGGCCCGCCCCTCCATCGTGAACTCGGCCGTCTCGACGATGGCTTCGTCGCCCAGTTCGAGCGCGTCGAGGCCGTGCCGGGCGTAGATCGTGCCCGCCTCCTCGCTCGCGCCCATCACGGCGGGGATCCAGCCGTGCACGCGGGCGTCGGCGAGCCAGGGCTCGATGGCGCCGGGCCAGGCCTCGGGATCCCCGATCGGATCACCGGAGGCCAGCGAGACGCCCCCGATCACCCGGTAGGCGACCGCGGCCTTGCCGCTCGGCGACCAGACGACGCTCTTCTCGCGGCGCAGCGCGAAGTAGCCGAGCGAGTCGCGCTCGCCGTACTTGTCGAGGAGCCCGTGCAGCTTGCGCTCGTCGTCCTCGGTGAGCGGGTCGACCGCCTTGCGCGAGCGGAACGCGGCGTACAGGACGGCAAGGAGGAGCAGCGTGCTGAGCACGTTGATGGAGACGTTGACCCAGCCGGGCGTGGTGATGCCCTCGAACCGCTTGTCGTCGGCGGCCAGCGAGACCAGGCGCATCGTGCCGTAGCGCCAGCGGTCGAGGAAGGTCGAACGGAACTCGTCGTGCGCGCGGTTGGTGACGGTGACCAGGAACGCGGCGATCAGCGAGGTCACCAGGAGTCCGCCGACGGCGACGGCCGCGGCGAGCTTCGGATTGGAGCGGTCGCCCTTGGCGTAGAACTCCCGGCGCCCGACGATCAGCGCGGCGACGAACGCGGCGGTCAGTACGAGAGAGATCCAGTTCTGCGCGTACCTGCGGATCTCCGGGAAGATCATCGCGAACGCGAAGAGGAGTAGAAAGAGCCCGCTGAGCACGAGGTTGAGGATCCAGGCAGCGCGTTTGCGGCGGCGCATCGTGATCGCCAGGAACATCGTGAAGGCGCCGGACGCGAAGCCGGCGGTCAGCAGATACGGCGTGAAGTAGTTCTCGGTGTTGTGCCGCCGCAGATCCTGTCCCAGGGAGACCCAGACCGCGCTCAGAAAGTTGATGAAGGTGACGGCGCGGAGGTACCAGACACTGAAGGCCGCGGCGAGACGCTGACGGCGCCCGGCAGCAGATTGCTCATCTCCCATGAAAAGGGATCATATGGGGCATGCCGGGCCGTCTTCGGCTGTGACCAGCCGCGCCGTCGCCTACTCCGCTTCGGGCGCCGCCGTCCCGAGCTTGTTCTCGGCCTTGTTCTCGGCCTCGGCGTCGGCCGGGGACTCCGGCTCGGCCTCGGGCTGCGGCTCGGGTTCCGGCTTCCGCTCGGGCAGTTCGGCGGAGAGCGCCGCCGCGGCCCGCACCAGCGGCAGCGCGAGCAGCGCCCCCAGGCCCTCGCCCACCTGCACGCCCTGCTCGAGTACGGGGTCGAGTGCCATCCGGTCCAGGGCCTTGGCCTGCGCGGGCTCCCCGCTGTTGTGCCCCGCGAGCCACCAGTCCGGCGCCCGGAAGGCGACCCGCTGGGCCACGAGCGCCGCGGCCGACGCCACGACGCCGTCCAGGATGACCGGCGTACGCCGCACCGCGCACTGCAGCAGGAACCCGGTCATGGCGGCGATGTCCGCACCGCCCACCGCCGCGAGCAGCTCCAGCTGATCCCCGAGCACGGGCCGCGCCCGCCGCAGGGAGTCCCGGACCGCCGCGCACTTGCGCATCCACGCGAGGTCGTCGATCGGCGCGCCGCCCCGGCCGGTCACCACGGACGCGTCGGTCCCGCACAGCGCGGCGACCAGCGTCGCCGCGGGCGTCGTGCCGCCGACGCTCACGTCGCCGAGCACGATCAGGTCGGTGCCGGAGTCCGCCTCCTCGTCGGCGACGGCCATCCCGGCCCGCACCGCGGCCTCGGCCTCGTCGGCCGTCAGGGCGTCCTCGATGTCGACGCGCCCGGAGCCGCGCCGCACCCGGTGCCCCGCGACCTCCGCGGGCAGCTCGGCCGGGTCGCAGTCCAGGGCCATGTCGACGACCCGGACGGGCACGTCGAGGCGGCGCGCGAGGACGGAGACGGGGCTCGCACCGGAGAGCACGGCACGGACGAGGTCGGCCGCACTGCCCGCGGGCCGCGCGGAGACGTCGAGTCCCGCGACCCCGTGGTCACCCGCGAAGAGGATCACGCGCGGCCGCTCGATCGGCTTGACCGGCACCGAGGACTGGGCCGCGGACAGCCATTCGCTCAGCTCGTCCAGGCGGCCGAGCGCCCCGGGCGGCACGCTCTGCCGTTCCCTGCGCTCTTCGGCGTCACGGCGCACCCCGCCGTCGGGCCGCTCGATCAGGTCGGTGAAGTCGTCGAGATTCAGCGAGCTCATTCGCCGAACAGTACCGGCAGGGCCTGACCTCGGTTCGGACGGCCCGGCAGCAGGCATCCCCCCGCGCGCGGCACCGCGGAACGCGGCACCTCCACGGTGTCGTTGCGCCGGTGCTGATGATCCTTTACGTACCGTTTGGGGCGGTTGTCGTGTCGCTCGTACCGTCCGACGAAGGAGCCCGCCACGCCCATGGACGCCGCCAAGGCCGCAGCCGCCCAGGCCGAGAAGATCTTCGCCGTCCCGAACTCCACCCGCCGCCACCAGGCACGGGCGCGGGCGATGGGCCGGTTCATCGAGCCCGAGAGCTGGCTGGACATCGACACCGGGCACGGGCACTTCCCCGCCGTCGCCCAGCAGGTGCACCCGTACACCGCCTTCGACGGCCTCGACCTCACCGAGCGCGTGACGGAGGGCCGCAGGGCGGGCCGCGTGGAGGAGGCCCACCGCGGGCTCCTCACCGACCTGGCGCCCAGGCTCGCGGGGCGCTACGACGCGCTGAGCATGTTCCACTACCTGGAGCGCAGCGCCGATCCGCGCATCGAACTCATCGCCGCCCGCACGGTGTTGCGGCCCGGCGGCCATCTGATGATCGAGGTCCCCGTCCCGGAGAGCCGGTACGCCAGGCTGCTGGGCAAGGGGTGGCTCCGCGCCGAGCCCTACCACCGCATCCCGCTCGCCGCCCTCCGCCACGAGCTGGAGAGCCTCGGCTACACCGTCGTGGCCACCGACCGGCGCGAGCCGCACATCCCCTTCGACCTGACCGCGGGCCTCGCCTTCGCCCTCGGCCGCGTCCGGGCCGCGGCCCGCGTCGCGGCCCCGCTCCTCGCCGCGGCGGCCCTGGCCGACCGGATCCTCGCCCCCGTGGTCAGCCGCACCCGGTTCTCCAACGCCTACCGGGTCATCGCGAGGCGGAACCCCTGATGCGTGAGGCCCCGGCTCAGCCCCGCAGGACGAGCGCCTGGCCCGCCACGACGAACAGCACGTGCTCGCACTCCGTCGCGAACGCCGCGTTCAGACGCCCCAGTTCATCGCGGTAGCGGCGGCCCGAAGCGGTCGCGGGGACGATGCCGGAGCCGACCTCGTTCGACACGGCGACGACCGTGCGCCGGGTCGCGCGCACCGCGTCCGTGAGCTCGGCGACCCGCTTGCGCAGCGCCCGCTCGCCGCCGCCCGCCCATTCGTCGTCGTCCCACGCGTTCACCTCGTCCATGGCGTACGTCAGCCACAGCGACAGGCAGTCGATGAGCAGGGGAGGGCCGTTCTCGGCGAGCAGCGGCACGAGGTCGCAGGTCTCGGCGGTGCTCCACGACCCGGGCCGCCGTTCGCGGTGGGCGCTCACCCGGTTCGCCCACTCGGAGTCGCCGTTCCTGGTCCCGCCCGTGGCCACGTAGAGCACCTCGGGGAAGGCCTCCAGGCGCCGCTCGGCCTCCACCGACTTCCCGGACCGCGCACCGCCGAGCACGAGCGTGCGGCGCGGCACGTCCGGTACGTCCTCATAGGCGCCGACCACCAGCGTCGTCCCGTCCGGCACGGCCCGCGCACCGGCGGCGGCCAGCCTGCGGGTCAGCTCCGCGCCCGGCGGCACCTCGTGGCCCAGATGGACGGCGACGACATCAGTGGTCGGCCCGATCGCACCCGCCGCCCGCAGCCGCGCGAGCCCGTCGGGGCGCCCGACGACATCGGCGAGGACCATCTCGTACGCGGGATGCCCGTCCGGCAGCCCGGAGGGCGCACCGTCCGGCGGCAGGTACAGGAGCCGCTCCCCGTCGGGGCCCACCACCTCGTATCCCGTGCCGGGGTGGTCCATCGCCACCGCGCGCACCCGGTGTCCGGTGAGCAGCGCGAGCTCCCGGCCGTCGGGCACCCGGCCCGGCTGCGGAAGTCCTGCCGGTACCTCCACCGAGGGGCCGTCGTGCGGATGGGAGAGCAGGACCTGGCGTACGCCGCCGAGCGAGTGCCCGGAGCGGGCGGCCGCGAAGGCGGCGCCAGGGGTGAGGTCCAGGAGCAGGACGCCGTCCACCAGAAGCGCGGTGGCGGCGCGTGCGGCGCCGCCGAGCGCGGTCGCGCAGGCCGCGCAGGGGCAGCCGGGACGGGGCAGGCCTTCGGGATCGCCGGTGCCGAGCAGAGTCAGTTCCACAGGAAGATCCTCCCGCGTCGCCGCGAGCGCCGCTCGCCCGGCTAGGCTTCAAGCGGCTTCACACAGCTGTCGGACCATCGGGAGGCTGGCATGGCGGCATGGACGTGGCGGTTCGAGAAGACGGACGGGACGGAGGTCCAGCCCGCTCTGACGCCCGAGGAGTTCACGACTCAGGGGGACGCGGAGTCGTGGGTCGGCGAGTACTGGAAAGAACTCGCCGAAGGCGGCGCCGACCAGGTGTCGCTCTTCGAGGACACGAACAAGATCTATGGGCCGATGAGCCTGCACGCGGAGGACGCGGCGCAAGGTTGAGCGACGCCTGAACGTGAGGGGGTGGCCGCAGCAGCGGCCACCCCCTCACGGCGTGTCACGACATGCCGTGCCTAGATCTCGCCCAGCGTGACGTCGGCGGTCTTCTCGGAGCCGTCCCTCACGTACGTCACCTGCGTCTTGTCGCCCGGCTTCTCCCCGGCGAGCGCCTCGGAGAGCGAGGTGATCGTGGTGAGCTCGGTGTCGCCCAGCTTGGTGATGATGTCGCCGGGCTCGATGCCCGCCTCGGCCGCAGCGCCGTCCTTCTGCGCCTCGACGACGGCGACGCCCGCGGGCTTGTAGTCGTCACCCAGGACCGTGCGTCCCGTGATGCCGAGGGCGGCCCGGCCCGAGTCGGTGACCTTGCCGTCCTTGACGATCTGGTCGGCGACGGTCTTCACCATCGAGGACGGGATCGCGAACCCGATGCCGGGCGCCGCGCTGTCGCCCATGTTCGGGTCGGTCGCGGCGAGCGTCGGAATGCCGATGACCTCGCTGTCGAGGGTGACCAGGGCGCCGCCGCTGTTGCCCGGGTTGATCGCGGCGGACGTCTGCACCATGTTCGCGATGGTGGCCCCGGTCGCACCCTCGGAGCGGCCCTCGCTGACGGTCCTGCCGGTGGCGGAGATGATGCCCTGCGTGACGCTGGAGGACAGGCCGAGCGGCGAACCCATGGCGAGCACGATCTGCCCGACCTCGGCCTTCGTGGAGTCCGCGAACTTCGCGGCCTTGAGTCCGCTCGGCGGGTTGTCGATCTTGATGACGGCGAGGTCCTGCTCGGGGTAGGAGGCGACCAGCTTCGCGGTGAGCGCCTGCTCCCCGGTGGCCGTCGTGACCTTGAAGGTCTCTTCCTTGCCCACGACGTGGGCGTTGGTGACGACATGTCCCTTGTCGTCGTAGACGACGCCGGAGCCAAGGCTCTCGGAGGCATCGATCTGGACGACCGACGGCAGGACGTCCTTGATCACCTGCTGATAGTCGTCCTGCAGGTCGCTGTCCGCCATGGGCGCGGCCTGGGTGGTGGATTCACCGGAGTCCCCGGAGCCGGAACTGGAGCATCCGCTCACGAGAAGCCCGGCGGCGATGAGGGCGGCGGCGGTGACGGTACGGGTACGCGAGACAGTCATGTCCCGAGTGTCACGTTGGCCCCGATATGCCGCCCTGAGTTAGAGGGCCGATCAGGGGGCGCCGGTGGGTCCCACCCAATCCGCTGCGGGGCAATCGGGTGGGTGGGCGGGAAACATCCGCCGCGAAGCGGCGGTCCAATCAGTCCCGCACGCCGCAGACGTGCAGCAACGCGGCCACCCGCCGATAGGGATCCGTACGCCCGGCCCGCTCCTCGGCGGCAAGCAACGCCGCCAACTCCCCGTCCTCCGGCGGAACCGCATCGTCCGCCGCCTGGTCGGTGAAGACCCGCACGCCGTACCAGGCGTGCAGCGGCGCGGCGATCCCCGCCAGCGAGGCGGAAACCGCGTCGAGCCGGTCCGCACGCGCCTGCAGCCCGATCCGGTTGCGGTACACGGTGGAGTCGAAGGCGGCCATCGCCCCCGGCCAGTCCCCGGCGAGCCCCGGCCGCATGGCCAGCGCGTCCGCGTTCCGGACGAGGAGGGAGAGCAGCCCTCCGGGAGCCAGCATCCGGGCGAGGCCCGCGAGCAGCGCGTCCGGCTCCTCGACGTACATCAGTACGCCGTGGCAGAGCACGACGTCGAAGCTGCCCGGCAGGAAATGCACCCCGGTCTCGCGCCCGTCGCCCTCGACGATGCGCACCCGCCCCTGGATCCCCTCCGGCTCGGAGCCGAGCGCGGCACGCGCCGCGGCCACCATCGCCGGATCCTGCTCGACGCCCGTCACCTTGTGCCCGGCACGGGCGAGCCGCAGGGCCTGCGTGCCCTGGCCCATGCCCACGTCGAGCACCCGCAGCCGCTGCCCCACGGGGAAGCGCCCGGCTATCTGCTCGTCGAGCTGCCGGGTCACCAGCTCCTGCCGTACGGCATTGCGCAGGCCGCCCAGCTTCTCTAGCCACGCGGCCGCCCCGCCGGCGAAACCGCTCAGGGCCGCTCTCCGCGCTTGACCTGCGGCTTCGGCAGCCTCAGGCGGCGCATCTGGAGCGTACGCATCAGGGCGTACGCGACCGCGCCCTTCTTGCTCTCGCTCGGGAAGCGCTCGTTCAGGCGCTTCTTCAGGCGGACCGCCGTCGTCACCGAGTCCACGATGATCAGGACGATCACGAAGAGCCACAGCAGCAGAGCGATATTCTGCAGCTGCGGAATCCGGACCATGCTCAGTACGAGGATGATCACGGCGAGCGGCAGGAAGAACTCGGCGATGCAGAACCGCGAGTCGACGAAGTCGCGCGCGAACTTGCGCACGGGGCCCTTGTCGCGGGCGGGCAGATAGCGCTCGTCACCGCTGGCGAGCGCCTGACGCTGCTTGTCCATCTGGACGCGGCGTTCACTGCGCTGCCGCTTGGCCGCCTCCTTGCGCGTCACAGGCGTGTTGGCCACGCTGCGGCGCTGGGTCTGGGCCTCACTGCGCTTGGGCGTGGGGCGGCCCTTCGGGGCCTGCGGGTCACGGGGCTGCTGGGAGTCGGTCACCGGGGCCTTGCTCGCCGGGGCCTTCTCGTCCTTGGATCGGCTACGGAACACAAAACCCAAGGGTACGGGGTGCGGACGCATGGACCCCCGCCCGATGGGGAACGATCCGGCAACACCGGGCGTCTTGATTGTGTGCCTAAGGGGACGTTCCGTGTGGTTTACAAGCGGTTTTCGGGCGGTTCCCGGGGGTGCACCTACTCCCTACGCCTGAGCCCGGCCGGACACAGTCGTCCTTGGGGATGAGCGCATCCGCACGCGAACAGTGCGGTAATGGATGCAGGGCCCGTACTGTGGGTTCTGAGCAGTACCTGGAGCTGGAAGTCCGTCAGAAGGGGGCGCGCGAAGCCCATGAGCGGTGTCATGAAGCGTATGGGGATGATCTTCCGCGCGAAGGCGAACAAGGCCCTTGACCGGGCCGAGGACCCGCGCGAAACCCTCGATTACTCGTACCAGAAGCAGCTCGAGCTGCTGCAGAAGGTGCGCCGCGGTGTCGCCGATGTGGCGACCTCGCGCAAGCGCCTCGAGCTGCAGCTGAGCCAGCTCCAGAAGCAGTCCTCCACCCTTGAGGACCAGGGCCGCAAGGCCCTCGCCCTCGGCCGTGAGGACCTGGCCCGCGAGGCGCTCTCGCGCCGTGCGGCCCTGCAGCAGCAGGTGACCGACCTGGAGACGCAGCACCAGACGCTCCAGGGCGAGGAGGAGAAGCTCACCCTCGCGGCGCAGCGCCTCCAGGCCAAGGTCGACGCCTTCCGTACGAAGAAGGAGACGATCAAGGCCACGTACACCGCGGCCCAGGCGCAGACCCGGATCGGCGAGGCCTTCTCCGGCATCTCCGAGGAGATGGGCGACGTCGGCATGGCGATCCAGCGCGCCGAGGACAAGACCGCGCAGCTCCAGGCGCGGGCCGGCGCGATCGACGAGCTCCTGGCCTCCGGCGCGCTCGACGACTCCTCCGGGCTCGCCAAGGACGACATCCAGTCCGAGCTGGATCGCCTCTCCGGTGGTACTGATGTAGAGCTGGAACTGCAGCGGATGAAGGCCGAGCTGGCCGGCGGCTCGACGTCGAAGCAGGCCATCGAGCCGGGTCAGGGACAGCCCCAGGCCCAGCAGCCGCAGGACACCCCGCGCTTCGACAAGCAGTAGCAGCCCTACGCACTACACCGCTCACGTCCGAGGAGGGCGACATGATCGTACGGATCATGGGGGAGGGGCAGGTGAAGCTGGCCGACAGCCACTTCGCCGAACTGAACAAGCTGGACGACGAGTTGCTCGAGGAGATCGAGAGCGGTGACGAGTCCGGCTTCCGCAGGACGCTGGGCGCGTTGCTGGACAAGGTCCGGGAGCTGGGTGAACCCCTCCCGGACGACGCCCTCGAACCCTCCGAGCTGATCCTCCCCGCACCGGACGCGACGCTGGACGAGGTCCGCGAAATGCTGAGCGACGACGGCCTGATCCCGGGCTAGTCGCGGCCCGGATCGGATGCGGGGCAATCGGGTGGGTAGGCGGGAAAGATCCGGCGCGAAGCGTCGGGACAGGACGCCCAGGGAGACGGAGCTCAGCCGGAACAAGGGCAACGCCCCGCAGGGGCGAGCCGTTCAGACAGGTCCCCGCAGCCCGCAGGGCCCCGTACCGTTTAAGGCGTGACCACTCTCGTGCGAGGCCGCTGTTGGGCCAAGGCGCACCCCCTGGCTGTGGACGCCGCCCTCGCGGCAGCCGTCCTCGTGTGCATGGTCAGCGGTTCGTTCGTCGAGCCGTACGGACATGGCGACGGCCCCAGTTGGGGCACGCGCACCCCGGGCGTGCTCAGCCTCGTCCTGATGCTGTTCGGTGCCGTCGCGCTGGTCTTCCGCCGCCGCGCCCCCTGGATCGTGCTCGCCGCGACCTGCACCTTCTCCGTCATCGATCTGATCACCGGAGAGTTCCGCGGCACCGTCGTGATGAGCGCGGTCATCGCTCTCTACACCGTCGCCGCCACCACCAACCGCCCCACCACCTGGCGCGTCGGCGTGGTCACCATCACCGGGCTCACCGGAGTCGCGATGCTGACGGGCCCCCTGCCCTGGTACGCCCAGGAGAACATCGGCATCTTCGCCTGGACCGGCATGGCCGCGGCGGCCGGTGACGCAGTCCGCAGCCGCCGCGCCTTCGTGGACGCCATACGCGAGCGTGCCGAACGCGCGGAACGCACCCGCGAGGAGGAGGCCCGGCGCCGCGTCGCCGAGGAACGGCTGCGCATCGCCCGCGACCTGCACGACGTGGTCGCCCACCACATCGCCCTGGTCAACGTCCAGGCGGGCGTGGCGGCCCACGTCATGGACAAGCGGCCCGACCAGGCCAAGGAAGCCCTCTCCCACGTGCGCGACGCGAGCCGCTCCGCTCTCAACGAACTGCGCGCCACCGTCGGCCTGTTGCGCCAGACCGGCGACCCCGAGGCGCCCACCGAACCCGCACCGGGCCTGGCCCGCCTCGAAGATCTCGTCGACACCTTCCGGCACGCCGGGCTCCCCGTGGAAGTGGCCGTCAGCGACGACGCGACGGAGCTGCCCGCCGGAGTCGACCTGGCCGCCTACCGCATCATCCAGGAGGCCCTCACGAACGTGCAGAAGCACGCGGGGACGGGCGCCAAGGCAGAGGTCAGCGTCATCCGCGTGGGGCCGAACGCCGAGCTCACCATCCTGGACGACGGAGGGGGCGAGAAGCGGGAGCACAGCGGCGAGAACGACGGCGGCGGGCACGGCCTCATCGGCATGCGCGAGCGCGTCAGCGCCCTGGGCGGCCGCTGCACCGCCGGACCCCGCTACGGCGGCGGCTTCCGCGTCCATGCGATCCTGCCCGTCACGGCAACGCCGGTCACCCCGGCAGAGGGAGGGACCACCGCGTGACGATCCGGGTGCTGCTCGCCGACGACCAGGCACTGCTGCGCAGCGCGTTCAGGGTGCTCGTCGACTCCGAGCCCGACATGGAGGTCGTCGCCGAGGCGTCGGACGGCGCGGAGGCCGTCGAACTGGCCGCGTCACGGGCCGCCGACGTCGTCCTGATGGACATCCGCATGCCCGGCATGGACGGCCTCGCCGCCACCCGGCTGATCAGCGCGGACCCCGCCCTGGCCCACGTACGCGTGGTCATGCTGACGACCTTCGAGGTCGACGAGTACGTGGTGCAGTCGCTGCGCGCCGGCGCCTCCGGCTTCCTCGGCAAGGGCGCGGAGCCGGACGAGCTGCTCGGCGCGATCCGGATCGCGGCCGCGGGCGACGCGCTGCTCTCCCCGGCGGCCACGAAGGGCCTGATCGCCAAGTTCCTCGCGCAGGGCGACAGCTCGGACGGTGACGGCGGGGCGCGCGCGGAGCGGCTCGGCGCGCTCACCGGGCGCGAGCGCGAGGTCCTCGTCCAGGTCGCGGGCGGGCATTCGAACGACGAGATCGCCGAGCGGCTCGAGGTCAGCCCGCTCACGGTGAAGACCCATGTGAACCGCGCGATGGCGAAGCTGGGCGCGCGTGACCGGGCGCAACTCGTCGTCATTGCCTACGAATCGGGCCTGGTACGTCCAAGGGTGGAGTGACCGCGGGGCGGGACGTACTGCGCCCGCAGTATGCGCCGCATAAGAACGGGTCCACGGTCGGACGATTCCTGCCCTGGACATGGCAGATCGTGTAGGGGGCACCGGCCTGCCGGTGCCCGTTCCTGCGCAGTACGCCACAGAGAGAGACCACCATGTCCTGGCTGTCCCGGTTCAGCCTCGCCCAACGGGCCCTTGTCGGGCTGATATCGATCATCGCGCTCGTCTTCGGCGCGATCGCGATCCCTCAGCTCAAGCAGCAGCTGCTGCCCTCCATCGAACTGCCGATGGTGTCCGTCCTGGCCCCGTATCAGGGCGCGTCCCCCGATGTGGTCGAAAAGCAGGTCGTCGAACCCCTCGAGTCCTCCATCGACGCGGTCGACGGCATCACCGGCATCACCTCCACGGCGAGCGAGGGCAACGCCGTGATCATGGCCCAGTTCGACTACGGCAGCGGCTCCAAGCAGCTCGTCGCCGACGTCCAGCAGGCCGTGAACCGCTCCCGTGCCGAACTCCCCGACGACGTCGACCCGCAGGTCATCGCGGGCTCCACGGACGACATCCCGACCGTGGTCCTCTCCGTCACCTCCGACAAGGACCAGCAGGCGCTCTCCGACCAGCTCGACCGCACCGTCGTCCCCGCCATGGAGGACATCGACGGCGTCGGCCAGGTCACCGTCGACGGTGTGCGCGACCTCCAGGTCGACGTCACCCCCGACGACAGGAAGCTGGCCAAGGCGGGCCTGACCCCGGCCGCGCTCGGCCAGGCGCTCCAGGCCGGCGGCGCCACGCTCCCCGCGGGCTCCTTCGACGAGGACGGCAAGAACCGCACCGTCCAGGTCGGCGGCGGCTACACCTCCCTGAAGCAGATCCAGGACCTGATGGTCACCCCCGAGGCCAAGCCGGGGGAGCGGCCGGGCAAGCCGGTGCGCCTCAGTGACGTCGCCACGGTGAAGCAGCAGCCGTCGGAGGCCACCTCCATCACGCGGACGAACGGCAGGCCCAGCCTCGCCGTCGCGATCACGATGGACCAGGACGGCAGCGCCGTCGCCATCTCCGACGCGGTCAAGGACAAGCTGCCCGACCTGCGCAAGGACCTGGGCGCGGGCTCCGACCTGACGGTCGCGAGCGACCAGGGCCCGGCTGTCTCCAAGTCCATCGACGGCCTCACCACCGAGGGCGCCCTCGGCCTGGTCTTCGCGGTCCTCGTCATCCTGGTCTTCCTGGCGTCGATCCGCTCGACGCTGGTCACCGCGGTCTCCATCCCGCTCTCGGTCGTCCTCGCCCTGATCGTGCTGTGGACGAGGGACCTCTCCCTCAACATGCTCACGCTCGGCGCGCTGACCATCGCCATCGGCCGAGTCGTCGACGACTCGATCGTGGTCCTGGAGAACATCAAGCGCCACCTCGGATACGGCGAGGAGCGCGAGGCCGCGATCATCAAGGCGGTCAAGGAGGTCGCGGGCGCCGTGACGTCCTCGACCCTGACGACCGTCGCGGTCTTCCTGCCGATCGGCCTGGTCGGCGGCATGGTGGGCGAGCTCTTCGGCTCCTTCTCGCTGACGGTCACGGCGGCGCTCCTGGCGTCCCTGCTCGTCTCGCTGACCGTCGTGCCGGTCCTGTCGTACTGGTTCCTGCGTCCCCCCAAGGACGTTCGCGGCGCCGACCCGGAGGAGGCCCGCCGCAAGGCCGAGGAGAAGGAGGCGAAGAGCAGGCTCCAGCGCTTCTACGTCCCCGTCCTGCGCTTCGCGACGCGGCGCCGCTTCACCAGCCTCGTCATCGCGATCGTGATCCTCGTGGGCACGTTCGGCATGGCACCGCTCCTGAAGACCAACTTCTTCGACCAGGGCGAGCAGGAAGTCCTGACCATCAAGCAGGAGTTGAAGCCGGGCACCAGCCTGGCGGCGTCCGACGCGTCGGCCAAGAAGGTCGAGAAGATGCTCGACGGCCTGGACGAGATCAAGGACTACCAGGTCACGGTCGGCTCGTCCGGCTTCATGGCGGCGTTCGGCGGCAGTACGGACACCAACCAGGCGTCCTACACCCTGACGCTCAAGGACAAGTCCTCGTACGACAAGACGCAGGACAAGGTCGAGGAGGAGCTCGGCAAGCTCTCCGGCATCGGCCAGACGTCCATCGCGGCCGGTGACGGCTTCGGCAGCCAGGACCTGAGCGTGGTCGTCAAGGCCGCCGACGGCGCTGTGCTGCGCAAGGCGTCCGACGAGGTCCGCGACGAGGTCGCGAAGATCGACGACGTCACGGACGTCCAGAGCGACCTCTCGCAGAGCATCCCGAGGATCTCGGTCAAGGCCAACTCCAAGGCCGCCGCGGCCGGTTTCAACGACACCACCCTCGGCCAGGCCGTCGCCCAGGCAGTCCGCGGCACCGAGAGCGGCAAGGCGATCCTGGACGACACCGAGCGCGACATCGTGGTGAAGTCGGCGCAGCCCGCGAAGACGCTCGCCCAGCTGCGCAAGCTGAACCTCGGCGCCGCGAAGCTCGGCGACATCGCCGACGTCAAGCTGGTCGACGGTCCGGTCTCGATGACCCGCATCGACGGCTCGCGCGCCGCGACGATCACCGCGAAGCCCACCGGCGAGAACACCGGCGCCGTCAGCGCGGACCTCACCAAGAAGCTCGACGCGCTGAAGCTGCCGGACGGCGCCACGGCGTCCATCGGCGGTGTCTCCGAGGACCAGGACGAGGCGTTCGCCTCGCTCGGCCTCGCGATGCTCGCGGCGATCGCGATCGTCTTCATGCTCCTCGTGGCGACGTTCCGCTCGCTCGTCCAGCCGCTGATCCTGCTGGTCTCGATCCCGTTCGCGGCCACGGGCGCGATCGGACTCCTGATCGCCACCGACACCCCGATGGGTGTCCCGGCGATGATCGGCATGCTGATGCTGATCGGCATCGTGGTGACGAACGCGATCGTCCTGATCGACCTGATCAACCAGTACCGCAGGCAGGGTCACGGTGTCGTCGAGGCAGTCGTCGAGGGTGGCCGCCACCGCCTGCGCCCGATCCTCATGACGGCCCTGGCGACGATCTTCGCCCTGCTCCCGATGGCCCTCGGCATCACGGGCGAGGGCGGCTTCATCGCCCAGCCGCTCGCGGTGGTGGTCATCGGCGGCCTGATCACGTCGACGCTCCTCACGCTCCTCCTGGTCCCGACGCTGTACGCGATGGTGGAACTCCGCAAGGAGCGTCGCCGCGCGAAGCGCGAGACGAAGCGGGCGAAGAAGGCGGGCGTTCAGCCCGAGCACGCGTCCGAGGACGTGGAGCCCGCCCAGGTCTAGAGCGGCTTCCCACCACACCGAAGCTGCAGGCCGAGCGCTGGCCAAGGCGCCCAGCATCACTGACGACGGGGTGCCCCTCAAGCAGAGGGGCACCCCGTCCGCGTACGCCCACTGCAAGTGCCAGCACGGCAGCCCCACTGCACAGCGTCATCCCGGCGAACAGCGGCACCGCGGTGGAACACCACGGCCAGGAGCACCAGGCAGAGCACCGTCGTGAGCAGCCCCGCCGGAGAAGGCGACGGAGGTGAAGGCGAGCGTGTAGTCCACGTACGCCCGATCGCCCAGGACCGCACGGACCGAAGCCGCCACCACGACCGTCAGTGTCACGAGCAACGACACCCCGGCGAGCACCCAGAACACCGGTAAGGGGCACCCGCAATGGCGGGTGCCCCTTACCGCAGAAGAACAAGCAAGCGGCCCTACGGCAGCGCCAGCATCCGCTCCAGCGCCAGCTTCGCGAACTGCTCGGTCTCGCGGTCGACCTCGATCTGGTTGACCAGCTTGCCCTCGGCGAGGGACTCGAGCGCCCAGACCAGGTGCGGCAGGTCGATCCGGTTCATGGTCGAGCAGAAGCAGACCGTCTTGTCGAGGAAGACGATCTCCTTGTCATCGGCCGCGAAACGGTTCGCCAGGCGGCGTACGAGATTCAGCTCGGTCCCGATCGCCCACTTGGAACCGGCGGGGGCCGCCTCCAGGGTCTGGATGATGTGCTCGGTGGAGCCCACGTAGTCCGCCGCGGCCACGACCTCGTGCTTGCACTCGGGGTGCACCAGGACGTTGACGCCGGGGATCCGCGCGCGCACGTCCTCCACGGACTCCAGCGAGAAGCGCCCGTGCACCGAGCAGTGCCCGCGCCACAGGATCATCTTCGCGTCCCGCAGCTGCTCGACGGTCAGGCCGCCGTTCGGCTTGTGCGGGTTGTAGAGGACGCAGTCGTCGAGCGAGAAGCCCATGTCGCGGACCGCGGTGTTGCGCCCGAGGTGCTGGTCGGGAAGGAAGAGCACCTTCTCGCCCTGCTCATAGGCCCACTCCAGGGCGCGCTTGGCATTGGACGAGGTGCAGATCGTCCCGCCGTGCTTGCCGGTGAAGGCCTTGATGTCGGCCGACGAGTTCATGTACGAGACGGGCACGACCTGCTCGGCTATCCCGGCCTCGGCCAGCACGTCCCAGCACTCCGCGACCTGCTCGGCGGTGGCCATGTCGGCCATCGAGCAGCCGGCGGCCAGGTCGGGCAGGACGACCTTCTGGTCGTCGGTGGTCAGGATGTCCGCGGACTCGGCCATGAAGTGCACGCCGCAGAAGACGATGTACTCGGCCTCCGGCTTGGCGGCCGCGTCCTTGGCCAGCTTGAAGGAGTCGCCGGTGACATCCGCGAACTGGATGACCTCGTCGCGCTGGTAGTGGTGGCCGAGCACGAAGACCTTGTCGCCGAGCTTCTCCTTGGCGGCACGGGCGCGCTCGACCAGGTCGGGGTCGGAGGGTGACGGCAGATCGCCGGGGCACTCCACGCCGCGCTCGCTCTTGGGGTCGGCCTCGCGGCCGAGCAGCAGCAGGGCGAGCGGCGTCGGCTGGACGTCGAGGTCCACGGGGGACTGGGCGGTGGTCACGAGACACGCACCCTTTCTTCGAAATTAATGAGCGCGGCGACAGCCGCTCCAGTGGAGCCGGTGCTTGCACCGGGGGCTTTTCGTCTAATTGACGTTATCTATCATAGCTGCTTCACGTCAGTTTGACGACGGCCATAGTGTCGATGTGACGCGTTCGCCTTCGACGGGCCGATGCCCCACGAGGCGGCATGTGCGAGCATGAAGGGACCGACAGCCGAGAGACACAGCGCTCGGCCCGGAATGAATCCGCGGCCCCGCCGGTTGCAACCGTCGGCAAGCAGTCTCCGTACAACCCGGGAGAGAAGCAGATGTCCGTATCGGACGAGACCACCACCGTGAGCGACGGCATCCTCCTGTCCGACGCCGCCGCGGGCAAGGTCAAGGGCCTTCTTGAGCAGGAGGGCCGGGACGACCTGGCGCTGCGCGTCGCCGTTCAGCCCGGCGGCTGCTCCGGCCTTCGCTACCAGCTGTTCTTCGACGAGCGCTCGCTCGACGGCGACGTCGTCAAGGACTTCGACGGCGTCAAGGTCGTCACCGACCGGATGAGCGCTCCCTACCTGGGCGGCGCCTCCATCGACTTCGTCGACACCATCGAGAAGCAGGGCTTCACGATCGACAACCCGAACGCCACGGGCTCCTGCGCCTGCGGCGACTCGTTCAGCTAAATCCGTACATACGAAGGCGGCCCCCGAAGAACCTCGGGGGCCGCCTTCGTATGGCTGGGGAGCTACTTGCGCGGCACCGTCGCGCCGCCGTCCGCGTCCACGACCTTGCGGTCGCCCAGCGGCTTGTCCAGGGTCACGGTCTCCGTGAACTCCTTGGCGATCATGATGCAGACCTCGCCCTTCTTGTGGGTCTCGGTCACCTTCACGCGCACGCTGCCCTTGCTCTCGTCGGCCGACGCCGAGTAGTCACTGCAGGCGCCGCCCCAGAAGTGCACCGTCAGGGACTTGCCGTCCGCGCTGTAGGACTCCACGTGCAGGGGCGGGTCCTGCTGACCCGTGCCCGGCTTCTCGGTGGGCGTCGCAGTGGGGGACGGCGTGCTCGGCGAGGTGAGGAACTTCGGTTCCACCGCCGGATGCGTCACCGTGAAGGAGTCCTTCGCGCCCTGCGGCTTCACGTCGAACAGCCAGGCGGGCACGAGCGTCTGGCGCCCGTCCACGAAGTGCACGGCGAGCCCGAACGTGGCGTCCTTCACCGTGACCGGCTGCGGCTTCGGAGGCGCGGACGAGGGTTCCTCGCAGGGCGCCTTCGTCTGGTCGCCCGCGGGGCCGCCCGAGCCTTCCGAGCTGTCCGCCGTGTCGCCGTCGGCGTTCGGCACCGCCGACGCGCAGCCGCCGATGCCTACGCGGCCGTCGCCGCCGCCCGACTTGTTGAGCTGCTCCAGGGTCTCGCCGGCGCTGATCACCGGGTACGTGTCACCCTTCTCCGGCGCCTTCAACTGGCCGCTGCCGCCGACCACTTGGCCGTCCGAGCCGACCTGGATGCCGGTCGACCAGCCGTACGTCGGGAGTCCGCCCACCTTCGGGTCGGCGTTCACCACCCGTACGCCGCCCATGAGTTGGCGGGCGTCCAGCTTCGCCTCGTCCTGGCCCACGGCCTTCAGGACCGGCGCCGCGGCCTTCTTCGCCGCGCTCTCGCCGACCGCGTCACCCTCGCCGTTCGGCGCGGCGGACGACTCCGAACAGGCCTTGCCCTTCTGGCAGTTGTCGCCGCCACCGGTGGCGTACCGCGAGAACGTCCAGGTGCCCGGTGCCTGCTTGGTCACCTCCAGAGAGGGCCCGGAGCCGTCCTTGGTGGGGCCGATCTTCCAGGCGCCGCCTTGCGAGGTGGGCTTCCCCGTGACGCCGAGCGCCTTGGCGAGATCGATGACCTGGTCCTGGCCGACGGTGCCCCGCGCCTGGTAGACGGGCGCCGACTCGGGGCCGCCGGGCAGCTTGCCCTCGGCGCGGTAGGTGGCGCCGTTCGGGTCGGGCTCTCCCGGGGCGATGCCCTCGTTGCCGCCTTCCTGCCGGTCGCCGTCCGTGTGTCCGTCGAGGGCGAGCGGCGGGGGAGTGCCGCCGTCGCCGACTGGAGAACTGCCGTTGCCGTTGCCGCCGCTGCCGCCTGACGCGGTCGCGGCGAAGTAGGCCCCGCCGCCGCCGACGAGCAGCACCGTGGCCGCCACCGACGCGACGGCGAGGCGGGAACGCCGCCGGTGCTGCTCGGCCGCGTCGTTACCGGATCGCTCGGTGCTCACCGCATCGCTCCTTCGACTGCACTGCTGTCCCTGGAGACCCGTGCGTGGGCCTCGTTCGTATTCCGCGTCCCCTTTACGGGGGACAGCGGTGGGACGCAGCGGGGGAGCGCGCGGTTCCCTCGGCGCGCGCCGATACCCCTGGGCCGGTGCGCGGACCGGCCCTCGTCTCGGTCGCGGCTACGCGGTCGCCGCTGCTCAGTCGCCGTACTCGGACATGCCGTCGATCAGCCGGGCGGAGGCGGGCGGGACGCTGATCCCGTGGATCAGCGCGGGCGACACCGGGGCGGGCCGGGCGGCCGCCGGGGTCACCCAGTGCGGGGCCATGCGGGCGCAGTCGCCTCGCAGGGTCTCCATGTTCTCCGGGGGCTCGGAGGGCAGCTCGACGGGACGTGCGGTGACGACATGCTTCGAGATAACGGCCATATCCGCACCGTACGCATCGCACACCTCGCGAAAAAAGACCTACTAACGGGTAGTTTGGCCTCTTCAGCGAGGGTGCCCTGACCCGGTAGCGTGAACTGTCAATCCCTTGCCTCTCCTCCACAGGAGCATGCCGTCGTGCGTATCGCAGTCACCGGCTCCATCGCCACCGACCACCTGATGACCTTCCCCGGCCGCTTCGCCGACCAACTGGTCGCGGATCAGCTGCACACGGTTTCTCTCTCTTTCCTGGTCGACGCCCTAGACGTACGCAGGGGAGGCGTCGCCGCCAACATCTGCTTCGGCATGGGCCAGCTCGGCACCGACCCGGTCCTGGTCGGAGCCGCGGGCTCGGACTTCGGCGAGTACCGCGCCTGGCTCGACCGGCACGGCGTGGACACGGCATCGGTCCGCATCTCCGAGACGCTGCACACGGCCCGCTTCGTGTGCACCACGGACGCCGACCACAACCAGATCGGCTCGTTCTACACGGGTGCGATGAGCGAGGCCCGCCTGATCGAACTGAAGACCGTGGCCGACCGCGTGGGCGGTCTCGACCTGGTCCTCATCGGTGCGGACGACCCCGAGGCGATGATGCGCCACACCGAGGAGTGCCGGACGCGGAAGATCCCCTTCGCCGCGGACTTCTCCCAGCAGATCGCGCGCATGGACGGCGACGAGATCCGCACGCTCCTCGACGGCTCCACGTACCTCTTCTCGAACGAGTACGAGAAGGGGCTCATCGAGTCCAAGACCGGCTGGACCGACGCGGAGATCCTCTCCAAGGTCGGCCACCGCGTGACGACCCTCGGCTCGCGCGGCGTGCGCATCGAGTCCACGGGCCAGGACCCGATCGAGGTCGGCGTCCCCGAGGAAGAGGCGAAGGTCGAGCCGACCGGCGTCGGCGACGCCTTCCGCGCCGGGTTCCTGTCGGGCCTGGCCTGGGGCGTCTCCCACGAGCGCGCGGCACAGGTCGGCTGCATGCTCGCCACCCTGGTCATCGAGACCGTCGGCACGCAGGAGTACGAGCTCCAGCGCAGCAACTTCATGGACCGCTTCACCAAGGCGTACGGCCATGAGGCCGCGTCCGAGGTCCAGGCCCACCTGGTCTAGTCAGGAGCTCCGGCGGACCACATAGGCACGGCCGTGGTCCGCCGGCTCCTCGCCCACGTACTCCTGGCCCCGCATCTCGCACCACGCCGGGATGTCGAGCCGCGCCGCCTCGTCGTCCGCGAGGACCGTGACGGTGCCGCCCACCGGCACGTCCCCGATGACCTTCGCGAGCTCGATGACGGGGAGCGGGCAGCGCTTGCCGAGCGCGTCGACGACGAGGGAAGCGGATTGCGCACCCGACGCCGGTGCCACCGGAGCGCCCAGTTGTTCGCGCACCCCGGCCACCACGCCCGGCAGCACGTCCAGAAAACGCTCGACGTCAGCTTCCTGCGTCCCCCGTGGGAGTGACACCCGGACGTTGCCCTCGCTCAGTACGCCCATCGCCTTCAGGACGTGGCTGGGGGTCAGCGTCGAGCTGGTGCAGGAGGAGCCGGAGGAGACCGAGAACCCGGCCCGGTCCAGCTCGTGCAGCACGGTCTCCCCGTCGACGTAGAGACACGAGAAGGTCACCAGGTGGGGCAGCCGCCGCACCGGGTCGCCCACCACCTCCACGTCCGGCACAAGGCCCGGCACCCGCGCCCGGATCCGCTCCGTCAACTCCCGCAGCCGTGCGCCCTCCTCGGCTGCCTCGGCCTGCACGGCGCGCAGCGAGGCCGCGGCGGCGACCACCGCCGGGATGTTCTCGAAGCCCGGGGCGCGCCCCGACTCCCGCTCGTCGGCCGGGCCTTGCGGGGCGAACCGCACCCCCTTGCGCACGACGAGCAGCCCCACGCCCGCGGGCCCGCCCCACTTGTGGGCACTCGCGGCGAGCAGCGACCACTCCCCGCCCACCCGGCCCCACGGCAGCGACTGCGCCGCGTCCACCAGGAGCGGTACCCCGGCGGCGCGACACGCCGAAGCGACATCGGCCACCGGCTGCTCCGTGCCCACCTCGTGGTTGGCGGACTGGAGGCAGGCGAGCGCCGTGTCGGGGCGCAGGGCAGCGGCGTACGAGGCCGACGGCACCGCTCCGGAGCGGTCCACCGGGACCTCCGTCACCGTCCCCCCGTCGGCTTCGAGGGCCGCCGCCGCATGGAGCACCGAAGAGTGTTCGACCGCCGACACCACCAGATGCCGCCCGACACGCCGACGCCCCGCGAGCGCCCCGGCGATCCCGGAGTGCACGGACCGGGTGCCGGAAGAGGTGAAGGAGAGCTCGTCGGGGCGGCAGCCCACCGCGTCGGCGGCGGCCTCCCGTGCGGCATCGAGCAGCAGCCGGGCCCGCCGCCCCTCGCGATAGAGCCGCGCAGGATCGGCCCACCCCTCGTCCAGCGAGGCCTGCAGGGCCTGCCGGGCCACGGGGTGGAGGGGAGCGGAGGAGGCGACGTCGAAGTAGGACACGGGGCAACGCTAGAGCGTGCGCCCCGGTAGGCACCCCGGGGGAGCGCCCCGAAGGGGCGCGAGGAACTGCGCGACGAGCCACGACGGACCCGCGGCCGCGGACCGGGAGATTCCGCCGAGCTGCCGGGCGCCCCGACCCCCCGTCAGAAAGGGGTGGACGGCGGGGGGTCCCACCCTTCGGAGTGACCCGCGGCGCGTTAGGCACCCTCCCCGCGCGACCCCAAATAGCGTCCAGTAAGGTTTGGCCCGCATAAACATCCAAACCCCTGCCCGCCGCAGGGCGGCGACCGACCACCGAGAAGGCCGCAGCCGAAGCGCGGGCCGAGACTCTCGGGAAGGCGCTACGTGAGTCCCAACGGCTCCGACCGCTCGTCGCGGCGCCCGATGCGGCGGAAGCTGCCGCAGGTGCTGACTGCGGGCCTGATCCTTGCAACCGCCACCGGTTGCACATACAAGGACTTTCCCCGCCTTGGTATGCCCACCCCCGTAACGGAAGAGGCTCCGCGGATCCTCTCCCTCTGGCAGGGCTCGTGGGCGGCAGCGCTCGCCACGGGCGTGCTGGTCTGGGGTCTGATCCTGTGGAGTGTCATCTTCCACCGGCGCAGCCGCACCAAGGTGGAGGTACCTCCGCAGACGCGTTACAACATGCCCATCGAGGCGCTCTACACGGTGGTGCCTCTCATCATCGTCTCGGTGCTCTTCTACTTCACGGCCCGTGATGAGACGAAGCTCCTCGCTCTCGAGGACAAGCCCGCCCACACGGTCAACGTGGTCGGCTACCAGTGGAGCTGGGGCTTCAACTACATCGAGGACGTGCCGGGTTCCAACAAGGACGACGCGAAGACGGCCAAGGAGCTGGAGGCCATCCCGGACAAGTTCCGCGATGCGTTCCCGTCCAACGCCGGCGGCGTCTACGACGTCGGTACGCCCGGCCAGCGGAACCCGCAGAACGGCAACCCCGGTCCGACCCTCTGGCTCCCCAAGGGCGAGAAGGTCCGCTTCGTGCTGACTTCGCGTGACGTCATCCACTCCTTCTGGGTGGTGCCGTTCCTCATGAAGCAGGACGTCATCCCGGGCCACACCAACGCCTTCGAGGTGACTCCCAACAAGGAGGGCACCTTCATGGGCAAGTGCGCCGAGCTCTGCGGTGTCGACCACTCCCGGATGCTCTTCAACGTGAAGGTCGTTTCCCCCGAGCGCTACCAGAAGCACCTCGAGGACCTCGCGAAGAAGAACCAGACCGGATACATCCCGGCCGGCATCGAGCAGACGAGCCACGAGAAGAACCGGGAGACGAACAACCTGTGAGCATCCTCAACGAACCTCAGGGTGCCGCGGCAGCAGAAGACTCGTACGAGAACGAGCTGCCGGTACGGCGCAAGCAGCCGGGCAATGTGGTGATCAAGTGGTTGACCACCACCGACCACAAGACGATCGGCACGCTCTACCTGGTCACGTCGTTCGCGTTCTTCTGCATCGGCGGAGTGATGGCGCTCTTCATGCGCGCCGAACTCGCCCGCCCCGGTTCGCAGCTCATGTCGAACGAGCAGTTCAACCAGGCGTTCACGATGCACGGCACGATCATGCTGCTGATGTTCGCGACGCCGCTGTTCGCCGGATTCGCGAACTGGATCATGCCGCTGCAGATCGGCGCGCCCGACGTGGCGTTCCCGCGGCTGAACATGTTCGCGTACTGGCTGTACCTCTTCGGCTCGCTCATCGCGGTGGCCGGCTTCCTCACCCCGCAGGGTGCGGCTGACTTCGGCTGGTTCGCCTACTCCCCGCTGTCGGACGCCGTCCGCTCGCCGGGCATCGGCGCCGACATGTGGATCATGGGTCTGGCCTTCTCCGGCTTCGGCACGATCCTCGGCTCGGTCAACTTCATCACCACGATCATCTGCATGCGCGCTCCTGGCATGACGATGTTCCGGATGCCGATCTTCGTGTGGAACGTCCTGCTGACCGCGGTTCTGGTCCTGCTGGCCTTCCCGGTTCTGGCCGCCGCGCTGTTCGCCCTGGAGGCGGACCGTAAATTCGGTGCCCATATCTTCGACGCGTCCAATGGCGGCGCGCTGCTATGGCAACACCTCTTCTGGTTCTTCGGCCATCCAGAGGTGTACATCATCGCGTTGCCATTCTTCGGAATCATTTCCGAAGTCATCCCGGTCTTCTCCCGGAAGCCGATGTTCGGCTACATGGGCCTGATCGGCGCGACGATCGCCATCGCGGGTCTCTCCGTGACCGTGTGGGCGCACCACATGTACGTCACCGGTGGCGTGCTCCTACCGTTCTTCTCCTTCATGACGTTCTTGATCGCCGTACCGACAGGCGTGAAGTTCTTCAACTGGATCGGAACGATGTGGAAGGGCTCACTGAGTTTCGAGACACCGATGCTCTGGGCCGTCGGCTTCCTGATCACCTTCACCTTCGGTGGTCTGACCGGCGTCATCCTGGCCTCGCCGCCGATGGACTTCCACGTCTCGGACTCGTACTTCGTGGTCGCGCACTTCCACTACGTCGTCTTCGGCACCGTGGTCTTCGCGATGTTCTCCGGATTCCACTTCTGGTGGCCGAAGTTCACCGGCAAGATGCTGGACGAGCGGCTCGGCAAGATCACCTTCTGGACGCTGTTCATCGGCTTCCACGGCACGTTCCTGGTGCAGCACTGGCTGGGCGCCGAGGGCATGCCGCGTCGTTACGCGGACTACCTCGCGGCCGACGGTTTCACCGCTCTGAACACGATCTCGACGATCGCCTCGTTCCTGCTGGGTCTGTCGATCCTGCCGTTCTTCTACAACATCTGGAAGACCGCCAAGTACGGGAAGAAGATCGAGGTCGACGACCCGTGGGGCTACGGCCGCTCGCTCGAGTGGGCGACGTCCTGCCCGCCGCCGCGGCACAACTTCCTCACCCTGCCGCGGATCCGTTCCGAATCCCCGGCGTTCGACCTGCATCACCCTGAGATCGCGGCTCTCGACCAGCTCGAGAACAGCGGCCACGGTGACAAGGCGCTCGCGGGCGGCAAGGAGGCCGGCAAGTGAAGGTCCAAGGCAAGATGTTCATCTGGCTGAGCGTCTTCGTGCTCGCCATGGCGATCGTCTACGGCTGGTGGTCCAAGGAGCCGGCCGGTACGACCGCGCTGTTCCTGGCCTTCGGCCTGTGCATCATGATCGGCTACTACCTGGCCTTCACGGCCCGGCGTGTCGACGCGGCCGCACAGGACAACAAGGAGGCCGACGTAGCGGACGAGGCCGGCGAGGTGGGCTTCTTCAGCCCGCACAGCTGGCAGCCGCTCTCGCTGGCCATCGGTGGCGCGCTCGCCTTCATGGGAGTCGTCTTCGGCTGGTGGCTGCTGTACTTCTCGTTCCCGATCCTGATGATCGGCCTCTTCGGCTGGGTCTTCGAGTACTACCGGGGCGAGAACCAGACCCAGTGAGTCTGTGATCTCCCGCTTCACCGAAGGGCCCGGACACTCCGTCAGGAGTGTCCGGGCCCTTCGGCGTGTCGCGCTTGACACCGCTCGACACTCGTACGGGTCACTCGGCGCGCCAGAGCCGATGAACCTTCATACCGTGTGTTCATGAGCCACTCACCGCGAATCCGCACGGTACTGAGCTGCACCATGCTGGTGGCCGCCCTCGGGGTGGGAACCACGGCGTGCGGCAGCTCCGACGGCCATCCGCTCTCGGCGAAGCCGTACGACGCGGCAGGCCAGATCGCCTTCAACAGCCCGGCGGGCAGCCAGAAGGCGGATCCGGACAAGCCCTTGGAGGTCACCGCCCAGGGCGAGGACGGGCGCATCACCGATGTGACGGCCACCGACGCGATGGGGCGGTACGTGGCCGGTGAACTCGCCGCCGACGGCGCCCGTTGGCACAGCACGGCGCCCCTCGCGGCCGGCGCGCACTACACGGTGCGGGTGAGCACCGAGGACGAGGAAGGGTCGCCGGGCCGCAAGGTCATGAACTTCGACACAGGCGCCCCGGTCAAGAAGAAGCGCCTCGACGTCACCTTCGGCCCCGACTCGGGCAAGTACGGCGTCGGCCAGCCCGTCACGGCCAAGCTCAGCGCCAAGGTGAAGGACAAGAAGGCGCGGGCCATCGTGGAGCGCGCGCTGAAGGTCGACACGCAGCCCGCCACGAACGGCGCCTGGCACTGGGTGGACAGCAAGACGCTGCACTACCGCCCCAAGGAGTACTGGCCCACCGGCGCGACCATCAACGTACGGAGCAACCTCGAGGGCATCAAGGTCCGCGACAGGCTCTGGGGCGGCGACGCCAAGCCGCTGAAGCTGACCATCGGCGACCGCATCGAGGCCGTGACGGACGCGGGGTCGCACTACATGACGGTCTACCGCAACGGCGAGGAGATCAACTCCATGCCGGTGACGACGGGCAAGCCCGGCTACTCCACGCGCAACGGCGTCAAGGTGGTGCTGGGCAAGGAGTACTCCGTACGTATGACCAGTGCCAGCATCGGCGCATCGGACTTCTACGACAAGATGGTCTACTACGCGACGCGGGTCACCGACTCCGGTGAGTACGTGCACGCCGCGCCCTGGTCGGTCGGCTCGCAGGGCTATGCGAACACCAGCCACGGCTGCACCGGCATGAGCACCGGCGACGCCGCCTGGTTCTACGAGACCGTCCGCCAGGGCGACATCGTGAAGGTCGTCAACAGCTATGGCGCGGACATGGATCCGTTCGGCAACGGCTTCGGCGACTGGAACGTCGACTGGAAGGACTGGCGGGACGGCAGCGCCCTGCTGGGCGGCGCCAAGGAAGGCCCCACGGCCCTCGACGCGGCCCGGCTGCGGCCGCAGGTCTAGCAGCTCCGCAGAGAGCACAGAACAGCACAGAAGGCCCCGTGCCGAGGCGCGGGGCCTTCTGTCGTGCCGTCAGGCCTGGACGGCCAGCCTGTCGCGCAGCAGAGCGGCCAGGGAGTCCGCGAACTCGACCGGGTCGACCGGAAGGGTCACGGCGGCCTCCGCGCGGCTCCAGGTGGCCAGCCAGGCGTCCTGCGGGCGTCCCATGAGCAGGAGCACGGGCGGGCAGTGGAAGATCTCGTCCTTGAGCTGACGGCAGACCCCCATGCCGCCGACGGGCGTGGCCTCGCCGTCCAGGACGCAGACGTCGATGCCGCCCCGGTCGAGTTCCTTCAGCACGGCAGGCAGCGTCGCGCACTCGATGAACTCGACCGCGGGAACGTCCGCCGCCGGCCTGCGTCCGGTGGCCAACCGGACCTGCTCGCGGGTGCTCGCGTTGTCGCTGTAGACCAGCACCGTGGCGGTCGGCTGCATTGTTCCTCCGCTTCGTTGAGGGGCTCTCGGCCAGGGGCCGATGCGCGGATGCTACTCCTCCGGACACCCCGTCAACAGCGGTTCGGACAGCCCTTCGATGGGCCATACGGGCAGGACACACCCCGCAGACACTCCGAACGGCACCCCCCGGGGTGAGGGCGGGATAAGCGACCGACATAATGTCGGTCGTGGCGACAGCAACGACAGTAGATACCGGGCACGCGCACCCGCCGGTCAATCGGCCGAACCTCACCAGCGTCGGAACCATCATTTGGCTGAGTTCCGAGCTGATGTTCTTCGCGGCCCTCTTCGCGATGTACTTCACCCTGCGATCGGTGACAGGACCTGAGCACTGGAAGGAAATGGCGTCCGCGCTGAACTTCCCGTTCTCGGCGACGAACACCACGATCCTGGTGCTCTCCTCCCTCACCTGTCAGCTCGGCGTCTTCGCCGCCGAGCGTGGTGACGTGAAGAAGCTCCGGATGTGGTTCATCGTCACCTTCATCATGGGTGCGGTCTTTATCGGCGGTCAGGTGTACGAGTACACCGAGCTGGTCAAGCACGAGGGCCTCTCGCTCTCGTCCGACCCGTACGGCTCGGTCTTCTACCTGACCACCGGCTTCCACGGCATGCATGTGACAGGCGGTCTGATCGCCTTCCTGCTGGTCCTCGGCAGGACGTATGCGGCCAGGAAGTTCACTCATGAGCAGGCGACCGCAGCCATCGTCGTGTCCTACTACTGGCACTTCGTCGATGTTGTCTGGATCGGTCTCTTTGCCACGATCTACATGATCAAGTAAACGGGTCCGGGCCCAGCCGGGCCCGACGTCCGACTCATTCCAGAAGCATCGACGCTGAAGATCCTGACACCGGGGTAATCCGTGAAAAAGCTCTCCGCACGACGACGCCACCCGTTGGCGGCGGTCGTCGTCCTACTCCTCGCGCTGGCGGCCACCGGGGGGCTGTACGCCGCGTTCGCACCCGCGGACAAGGCGCAGGCCGACGACACCGCCCAGTCCCTCGCCATCGACGAGGGCAAGAAGCTGTACTCCGTGGGCTGCTCCAGCTGCCACGGAACCGGCGGTCAGGGGTCCTCCGACGGTCCTAGCCTGGTGGGCGTCGGCGCAGCCGCCGTCGACTTCCAGGTCAGCACCGGCCGTATGCCGCTGCAGCAGCCGGGCGCCCAGGCGCCGAAGAAGAAGGCCATCTACAACCAGGCCCAGATCGACCAGCTCGCGGCGTACATCGCCTCGCTGGGCGCGGGCCCGACCATCCCCACCGAGAAGCAGTACAGCCCGGACGGGGCGGACATCGCCAAGGGTGGCGAGCTGTTCCGCACCAACTGCGCGCAGTGCCACAACTTCACCGGTGAGGGCGGCGCGTTGACGAAGGGCAAGTTCGCTCCTTCGTTGGAGGATGTCTCCCCGAAGCACATCTACGAGGCCATGCAGACCGGCCCGCAGAACATGCCGTCCTTCCCCGACACGATCATGCCGGAGAAGAACAAAAAGGACATCATCGCGTACCTCGACGCGGTCAACGGCGAGCAGACCGAGAGCCCTGGCGGTCTGAAGCTGGGTGGCCTGGGTCCGGTCAGTGAAGGCCTGTTCGGCTGGATCTTCGGTCTCGGCTCGCTGATCGCGGTCGCCGTGTGGGTCGCCGCTCGGACCGCAAAGGCCAAGAAGTCATGAGTAGCCAAGAGAAATCAGAAGAGAACCTGCCCAGCGTGCAGGAGACCGAGCACGGCTCGGTGGCGGTCGCGGACGAGAACCCGTTCGCCGACCCGGGGCTTCCGCCCCACGAGCATCGTGTCCAGGACATCGACGAGCGGGCCGCCAGGCGTTCCGAGCGTGCGGTCGCCTTCCTGTTCACGCTCTCGATGCTCGCCACGATCGGCTTCATCGCCTCGTTCGTGTCGTTCCCGGTCGACAAGCGTGTCTACATCTTCCCGATCGGGCACATCAGCGCGCTGAACTTCTCCCTGGGCATGACCCTGGGTCTCGCGCTCTTCTGCATCGGCGCGGGCGCGGTCCACTGGGCCCGCACCCTGATGTCCGACGTGGAGGTCGCCGACGAGCGGCACCCCATCGAGGCCGAGCCCGAGGTCAAGGCCAAGGTCATGGCCGACTTCAAGGCCGGTGCCGCGGAGTCGCAGTTCGGCCGGCGCAAGCTGATCCGCAACACGATGTTCGGCGCGCTGGCCATGGTGCCGCTCTCCGGCGTCGTCCTGCTGCGCGACCTCGGTCCGCTGCCCGAGGACAAGCTGCGGCACACGCTGTGGTCCAAGGGCAAGCTGCTCGTGAACATGAACACGAACGAGCCGCTGCGCCCGTCGGACGTCCAGGTCGGTTCGCTGACCTTCGCCAAGCCCGAGGGCCTGGAGGAGCACGACCACGACTTCCAGAAGGAGATCGCCAAGGCGGCCCTGATGATCGTCCGGATCCAGCCGGAGAACATCAAGGACAAGCAGGAGCTCGAGTGGTCGCACGAAGGTGTCGTCGCGTACTCGAAGATCTGCACCCACGTCGGTTGCCCGATCTCCCTGTACGAGCAGCAGACGCACCACGTCCTCTGCCCGTGCCACCAGTCCACCTTCGACCTCTCCGACGGTGCCCGAGTGATCTTCGGCCCCGCCGGTCACGCGCTGCCGCAGCTGCGGATCCGCGTGAACGAAGAGGGCTACCTCGAGGCGCTCGGCGACTTCGCTGAGCCTGTCGGTCCTGCATTCTGGGAGCGCGGATGAGCACTACGACGACTGATACGCGCAAGAAGGAGGCGCCCGCCGGTGAGCGGGTCGCCGACTGGGCAGACGGCCGCCTGGGGATCTACTCCCTGGCCAAGGCCAACATGCGCAAGATCTTCCCGGACCACTGGTCCTTCATGCTCGGTGAGATCTGCCTCTACAGCTTCATCATCATCATCCTCACGGGTGTGTACCTGACCCTGTTCTTCCACCCGTCGATGAACGAGGTGGAGTACCACGGCAGCTACATCCCGCTGCAGGGCCAGCTGATGTCCGAGGCGTTCAACTCGACCATGCACATCAGCTTCGATGTGCGCGGTGGTCTGCTGATCCGGCAGATCCACCACTGGGCGGCGCTGATCTTCCTCGCGGCGATGTTCGTGCACATGATGCGCGTCTTCTTCACGGGTGCCTTCCGCAAGCCCCGCGAGGTCAACTGGGTCTTCGGGTTCCTGCTGTTCGTCCTGGGCATGTTCACCGGCTTCACCGGTTACTCGCTCCCTGACGACCTGCTCTCCGGTACCGGTGTGCGCTTCATGCAGGGCGCCGTCCTGTCCGTGCCGATCGTGGGCACGTACCTGTCGATGTTCCTGTTCGGCGGGGAGTTCCCCGGCGGCGACTTCGTGGCCCGGTTCTACTCGGTGCACATCCTGCTGCTGCCGGGCATCATGCTCGGCCTCGTGGTGGCCCACCTGATCCTGGTCTTCTACCACAAGCACACGCAGTTCGCGGGCCCCGGCAAGACGAACAAGAACGTCGTCGGCATGCCGCTGCTCCCGGTCTACATGGCGAAGGCCGGAGGGTTCTTCTTCCTGGTCTTCGGCGTGATCGCGGCGATCTCGGCGATCGCCACGATCAACCCGATCTGGGCGCTCGGTCCCTACCGTCCCGACCAGGTCTCCACCGGAGCCCAGCCCGACTGGTACATGGGCTTCTCCGAGGGCCTGATCCGTGTCATGCCGGGCTGGGAGATCAACGCCTGGGGTCACACGCTCGTCCTGGGCGTGTTCATCCCGCTGGTCATCTTCCCGCTGGTCCTGGTCGCGATCGCGGTCTATCCGTTCATCGAGTCCTGGGTCACCGGCGACAAGCGCGAGCACCACATCCTGGACCGCCCGCGCAACGTCCCGACCCGTACGGCCTTCGGTGTCGCGTGGATCACCTGGTACTTCGTGCTGCTCGTCGGTGGTGGAAACGACCTCTGGGCCACGCACTTCCACCTGTCGATCAACTCGATCACCTGGTTCGTGCGCATCGCCTTCTTCGTGGCACCGGTCCTCGCCTTCATCGCCACCAAGCGGATCTGCCTGGGTCTGCAGCGGCGCGACAAGGAGAAGGTCCTGCACGGCCGCGAGTCGGGCATCATCAAGCGCCTGCCGCACGGTGAGTTCATCGAGGTCCACGAGCCGCTCAACCAGGAGCAGCTGCACACGCTCACCGCGCACGAGCAGTACGCGCCGGTCGAGATCGGCCCCTCGGTCGACGAGAACGGCGTCGAGCGCAAGGTGACCGGTTCGCAGAAGCTCCGGGCCAAGCTCAGCAAGGGCTACTACGGGGAGGACAACCAGATCCCCAAGCCCACCACCGAGGAGTACAAGGAGATCACGAGCGGCCACGGCCACCACTGATCCTCCGAACGCTCCGACGTTCTGACCCAAGGTCGCCACGGCGAGAGCCCCGTCCCCTGCATCCAGTGCATGGACGGGGCTCTTTGCCGTCCCCCGGGCTGGATAAGGTGGTCCCGTCCCCATGTACAGGGATGCCTTCTTCCTACGCTGACGAACCCAGGAGCGGCTATGAGCGCTGTGACCCCCGCAGGAGGCAATACCGCGGCGGCCCGTTCCTGGCCGGGTGTGCTGAACGGCCTGCTCGACGGGACCGACCAGAGCGCCGACGACACGGCCTGGGCGATGGACCGCATCATGCGGGGCGAGGCCACCGACGCGCAGATCGCCGGCTTCGTCGTGGCGCTGCGGGCCAAGGGCGAGACCGTGGAGGAGATCTCCGGCCTCGTCCGCACCATGTACGAGCACGCGAATGTGATCGAGGTGCCGGGGCGGACCGTCGACATCGTCGGCACGGGCGGTGACGGCGCCAAGACCGTCAACATCTCCACGATGTCCGCGATCGTCATCGCCGGCGCGGGCGCCAAGGTCGTCAAGCACGGCAACCGCGCCGCGTCGTCGGCCAGCGGCGCCTCCGACGTGCTGGAGAAGCTCGGCGTGAATCTCGAGCTCACCCCCCGGCGGGTCGTCGAGGTCGCGGAGGAGGCGGGGATCACCTTCTGCTTCGCGGTGAAGTTCCACCCGGCGCTGCGGTACGCGGGCGGTGCGCGCAGCCAGTTGGGGATCAGGACCGTGTTCAACCTCCTGGGTCCGCTCACCAACCCGGCCCGGGTGCGCTCTCAGGCCGTCGGCGTCGCCGACGCACGGATGGCGCCGATCGTGGCCGGGGTCTTCGCCGAGCGCGGGCACTCCTCCCTCGTGTTCCGCGGTGACGACGGCCTCGACGAGCTGACGACCACGGCGACCTCCCGGGTCTGGGTCGTGCGGGACGGCGCGGTGCGCGAGGAGTCCTTCGACCCGCGTGACGTCGGCATCGACCTCGTCCCCGTGGAGGCGCTGCGGGGCGCCGACGCCTCGTACAACGCCGAGGTGGCGCTGCGCCTCCTGGACGGCGAGACCGGGCCCGTGCGGGACGCGGTGCTGCTCAACTCGGCGGCGGCCCTGGTGGCCCTCTCGCCGGGCGAGGGGAGCCTCGTGGAGCAGATCCGCGCGGGCATCGCGCAGGCGGCCGAGTCGATCGACTCCGGGGCCGCGAAGAAGGCCCTTGAGCGCTGGGTGTCGGCCAGCAACAGGTGAATGTGGCGCACACCGCAGTCCGGATCCCGGACTGCGGTGGGCACCGGGAAGATCGTGTGGCAAGATGCTGCGCAGGTCATGAGTGACAGCGATTAGGCCCCGGCTCGCTGTCCGGCAACCCTCCGTCCGTGGCGGGGTGCCCCGGGTGAAGACCAGGCCGTGGACAGCAAGGTCCATGGCAAGCGCGGACCCCTGCGAACCCTGGGGTCCTGGTCCTCAAGGGAGCAGTCTCGTGAGCAAGCGAATGCGATAGGGCTTTCCGGCCCCTTTTCCGCACCCCCTTTTCTCTTCATCACTGCAGCGCCGTGACGGCGCCCTTGCAGTGAACTCGCCTGCCTTCCCACGGGAGTTCGCCATGTCCGCACGCACCGTCGCCACCACCACCGACTCCGCTGCCGCCTCCGCCGAGTCCGCCGACCCCTGCTGTGCCGCGCCGCTGCCGGTGCTCGGCCGTGACGTCACCGTGCCGCTCGTCACCGGCGGCGAGGTGACCTACGCGGCGCTCGACTACGCGGCGAGCGCCCCCGCGCTGCAGCGGGTGTGGGACGACGTGGCCGCGTACGCGCCGTACTACGGCAGCGTGCACCGCGGTGCCGGGTACCTCTCGCAGCTCTCCACCGACCTCTTCGAGAACAGCCGCGTCACCGTCGCCGAGTTCCTCGGCTGCCGCGAGGACGACCAGGTCGTCTTCACGCGCTCGACCACCGACTCGCTGGGCCTCCTCGCCGCGGCCCTCCCGGCCGACTGCCAGGTCTTCGTCTTCGAGACCGAGCACCACGCCTCGCTCCTGCCCTGGCGCGACGCCCGCGTGACGTACCTGAACGCGCCGCGCACCGCCGACCAGGCCGTCGCCACCCTGGAGCGCGCCCTCGCCGACCGCGACCCCTACGGGCCCGCCCTGGTCTGCGTGACCGGCGCGTCGAACGTCACCGGTGAGCTGTGGCCGGTCAAGGAGCTGGCCGCCGCGGCCCACGCGCACGGCGCCCGCATCGTCCTGGACGCCGCGCAGCTCGCGCCCCACCACCCGGTCTCCATCGACGAGCTCGACGTCGACTGGGTCGCGTTCTCCGGTCACAAGCTGTACGCGCCCTTCGGCTCGGGCGTCCTCGCGGGCCGCTCCGACTGGCTGCGGGCCGCCGAGCCGTACCTCGCGGGCGGCGGCGCGTCGCGGAAGGTCGCACGGCGCAGCGACGGCGGCGTGGACGTCGAGTGGCACGACACCGCCGCGCGGCACGAGGCCGGTTCGCCGAACGTCATCGGCGTGTACTCGATCGCCTCCGCCTGCAAGGCGCTGACCGAGGCGGGCTTCGACGAGCTCGTCGCCCGTGAGCGCCACCTCATCGCGAAGGTCCGCGAGGGCCTCGCCGACGTGCCCGCCGTGAAGGTGCTCTCGCTCTTCGGCGACGACGCGCCGCGCGTCGGCGTCATCTCCTTCGTCGTCGACGGCTGGAACAGCTCGCACTTCGCCGCCGCGCTCTCCGCCGAGTACGGCATCGGCGTACGCGACGGTCTCTTCTGCGCCCACCCGCTGGTGCGCACCCTGCTCGGCAGTGACCCGCAGACCCAGGGCGAGTGCGGTGCCCCCGAGGCCGCGCCCGGCGAGAAGTCGCTGAACGCGATCCGCGTGAGCTTCGGCGCGGGCACCCCGGACGAGCACGTGGAGCGTTTCGTGCGCGCCGTCAGGGAGCTCGTGGCGGACGGCGCGCGCTGGAACTACCGCACGGAGGACGGGCGTTGCGTCCCGGACACCACGGCCGCCTGAGCCTTGGGCCTGCCCTTCAGGCGTGAGCCCAGCACGATCATCCGCAGGGCCCGCTCGGTCGCGTCGGTGAGGAATTCGCCGCCCCGGCCGAGCGCCTCGGTGAGCGAGACCGGCGCGGGCAGGATCGCGCTGTAGGCGTCCACGCCCTCCGCCCGTACGTGGTGTGCGCCCTGGCCGATCGTGCCCGCGAGGACCAGGACCGGGCGGCCGAACCGCTTGGCGCGCCGGGCCACTTCGGCGGGGATCTTGCCGCGTGGCGTCTGGTGGTCCAGGGCGCCCTCGGCCGTGACGACGAGGTCGGCGCGGGCCAGGCGCGCGTCCAGGTCCAGGTGGTCGAGCAGGACGTCGAAGCGGGGCAGGAGCTGGGCGCCCAGAGCTGCGAGACCGGCTCCCAGGCCTCCGGAGGCGCCCGTTCCGGGGCCTTGGGAGAGGTCCGTCGTGACGTGCAGGTCGCGGGTCAGGATGTGCGCCCAGTGTTCAAGGGCCGCCGCGAGCTGTTCGACCTGGGTGGGGGTCGCGCCCTTCTGGGGGCCGAAGACGCGGGCGACGCCGCGCTCGCCGGTCAGGACGTTGAAGGGGTTGCAGGCGACGCGGATCTCGGTGTCCTTCAGGCGGGGGTCGAGGCCCGAGGGGTCGATCCGACTCAGGCGGCTCAACTCCCGCCCGCCGCGCGGAAGTTCCCAGCCGTCCGCGTCCAGGAGCCGGGCCCCGAGCGCCTGGAGGGCCCCCGCGCCCCCGTCCGACGTGCCGGAGTCGCCGCAGCCGACCAGGATGCGGCGGGCGCCTGTGTCGAGCGCGGCGCCGATCAGCTCGCCGACGCCGTACGTCGTCGTGGCGCCCGGGTCGCGCAGATCGCGCGGGACCAGCGAGAGCCCGGCCACCGCGGCCATCTCCACGACGGCGGTGCCGGAGGGGAGCAGCGCGAAGTGCGTGCCGATCCGCTGGCCGACCGGACCGGTGGCGGGCAGTGCGACCAGGCGGCCGCCGCCCGTGGTGGCCAGGGCGCGCGCGGTGCCCTCGCCGCCGTCCACCAGGGGGATCAGGTCGGTCTGTGCGTGCGGGACGACACGGCGTACTCCTTCGGCGATGGCCTCGGCCGCGGACTGCGCGGACAGGGACTCCTTGAAGCCGCTGGGGGCGATGGCGAAACGGGTCAGCATGGCGGTCTCCAGAGTGGATTCAAGGGCGGGTTCAGCGGATGGGCACGCCGAGCAGCGGCCAGAGCGCGACGGCGAAGAGCAGGACGAGCGCGGCGGTCAGCGGCGCGAGGACCGCGGAGAGGCGCAGCAGGTCGCGCGGGGCGTAGGTGGGGGTGCCGGGGATGTCGGCGAAGAGCGTGACGGGCTTCGCGGACGCGGGCAGGGTGTGGCAGAAGCCGGCGGCCGCGGTGGAGGCCAGGGCGGCGGCGACCGGGTTGACGCCCGCGCCGACGGCCGCCGCGACCACCAGCGGGACCAGGACGGAGGAGCGGGCCGAGCGGGACTGCAGGACCAGGTGCGCGGCCGTGCTGACCGCCACGACGACGATCAGGAAGAGCCAGGGCGGCACATCCAGCGGGACCCCGCCGACCAGCCACTTCGCCGCCCCCGATTCGGCGAGCGCGACCCCCATCGCCATGGTCGCGGCCATGAAGAGCAGCAGCGACCACGGCACCGTCTTCAGCGCGTCCTTCAGGCGTACGGTGCCAAGGGCGGGGGACGAGGCGACGACCGCGCCGATCAACGCGACGACGGCGGGCGGCACTTGGTGGAGCGGTTCGCTGCACCAGAGGGCGACGACCGTGGCGAGCAGGAGGGCGCAGCGGGTCTCGGCCGGCTCCCAGGCTCCGGTCACCGGCTGCTCGCTGTGCTCCTGCAGCTGCTCGACGGTGATGTGGACCGGGCCCTTGCGGTCGGCCCGCCGTGTCGTCGTCAACAGGACGGCCTCCGCCGCCAGATGGGACGAGGCGATGGCGAGCGGCAGGCCGAGCAGCATCCACTGCGTGAAGCCGATCCGCTCCCCGGTGGCCTCCCACAGGACGGACACCGTGATCAGATGCGCGCCCGCGCCGATCAGGGTCGCGACCGCGGAGAGCAGGATGACGGTCGGGAAGAGCAGGGCGAGCATCACCACCAGGCGCCTGCGGTCGGCCAGGACCTTGGCGAGGGCGAGGAAGACGGGCAGGGCGAGCGCGGCGCGGCCGGACGTGGCGGGCACCGCGAAGGCTGTGACGACCAGGGCGGCCGTCGTCAGATGCGTCAACTGCCGTACGCTGCGCGCCCCGCTGACGAGGAAGGCCGCGGCCCGGCCCGCGAGTCCGCTGCGGGCCACCGCGGCGGCGAGCACGAAGGCGCAGATCAGCAGCCAGACGGTCTCGTCACCGAGGGTGCCGAAGAGCGTGTCGCTGCTGATCACCCCGGTCGCGGTGAGCGCGAGTCCGGCGCCGAGTGCGATGTACGTGTCGTCGATCGGCGTACCGATCCACGCACAGGTCGCGAGCGCGAACACGGCGAGAGTGAGCCGCGCGTCTGCGCTCAGACCGGGGAAGTTGCCGGGCACCACCAGCAGCGCACACAGGCTCAGCGCGATGCACAGGGTGATGGCTTGGCGGGGATTCAGGGTCACACGAGAAGCCTCGGGCCCGGCCGTGAGCCCTCAATGAGCCGCGGATGAAGGAAAGTTCACCCGTGCGGGCCAGGTCCCAGAGGTCACGCCGGCAGTCGGTACCCCATGCCGCGCACCGTATCGACCCGTTCGGCGCCCAGCTTCTTGCGCAGCGCCCGTACGTACACGTCCACGATGTTGGACCCGGGGTCGAAGTCGTAGCCCCACACGTGCGACAGGATCTGCTCCCGCGAGAGCACCTGACCCGGATGGCGCAGGAAGAGTTCGAGCAGCACGAACTCACGTGCCGTCAGATCCACCGTCCGCTCGCCCGAACGCGCCCTGCGCGTGCGCAGATCCAGCGTGAGCTCCCCGCTGCGCAGCACCGTCACCTCCGGCGCCCGCGCGGCCGTACGCAGCCGCAGGCGCACCCGCGCGAGCAGCTCCTCGAAGCGGAACGGCTTGGTCATCCAGTCGTCGGCGCCGCCTTCGAGGCCCGCCACCGTGTCCCGTACCGAGTCGCGTGCCGTGAGCACGATGACCGGTGTGGACACGCGGGCCTCGCGCAGCTGCCGCAGGACCGTGAAGCCGTCCTTGCCGGGCAGCCCGATGTCCAGGACGACCAGGTCGAAGCTGCCGGTCAGGGCGTAGTCGTAGGCCGCTTCGCCGTCGCCTACGACGCTGGTGGTGAAGCCGTTGGAGCGCAGGCCCTTCTCGACGAAGGAGGCGATGCGCTCCTCGTCCTCGACGATGAGAATCCGGTTGTTCATGGCTGTCCTGGCTCCTGTTCCCGCAGTACGAGTACGAAGGTGGCGCCGCCGGAGCCCGCTGCCGTGGGCCGCAGTTCGACCCGGCCGCCGTGCCCTTCGGCGATCGCCCGCACGATGGCGAGGCCGAGCCCCGCACCGGTGGCGCGGGCGCCGCGGCGTGCGGTGCCGCGCCGGAACCGCTCGAAGATCACCGCGGCGTCCTGCGCCTGGACGCCGGGCCCGCTGTCGGCGACGTACAGCTCGATCCGGCCCGCCGCGCTGCGCGAGCCGATGCCGATGCGCTGGCCGGGGACCGTGTGCTGGACGGCGTTCTGGGCGAGCTGCACCATCGCCTGAGTGATGCGCTGAGGGTCGAGGGCGCTCTCGCCGTCGGCCACTTCGGCCAGCTTCCAGTCGCGGTCGCCGAGCGCCCGCGCCTTGACGAAGACGTCCGCGGTCAGCTCGGCGAGCTGGACCGGCTCCGGGGTGACGAAGTCGGGGCGCTCGGCCTTGGCGAGGAGGAGGAGGTCCTCGACGATGCGGCTCATCCGGTCGAGCTCCTCCATCACGATCCGGACCGTCTCCTCGCGCTCTCCCGGATCGTCGCCCATCAGCTCCAGATGGCCGCGCACGATGGTGATGGGCGTGCGCAGCTCGTGCCCGGCGTCGTCGACGAACTCGCGCTGCGCGGCGAACGCGCGCTCCAGACGGTCGAGCATGCCGTTGAACGTCTCGGCGAGCGCGGCGATGTCGTCCCGCCCCTGGACGGGGATGCGCTGGGTCAGATCCTGTTCGGTGAGCTGGGCGGCGGTCGTGCGCACCAGGCGTACGGGCTTGAGGATGCGCCCGGCGACGGCCCAGCCGATGCCCGTCGTCATCAGGAGCGCGACCCCGGAGATGGCGAGCAGCATGGTGAACACGTCGCCCGCCTTGGCCTGTTCGCCCGCCGGATGGAAGGCCACGACGAACGCCGCCGCCGGATGTCCCGCGCTCGCCGCGATCTCCACCTTCGCCCAGCGGACCTCGCCGCGGTCGCGGTGCAGCGTGCCGGTCGCGTCAGGGGACTCGAAGACCGTGCGCAGGGCTGCGGTGTCCTCGGCGAGCGGATGGCCGATCCGGGTCTCGCGTGACTGCTCCTTCTTCGCGGGCGCCTTGCCGGGGCGGCCGACCAGGCCGAGGAGTTCCTCGTCGGGGTCGGCGTACTGCCGGGACAGGAAGAGCCGCAGGAGCGGGTCGGGCGCGGTGAACTTCTCGCCCGTGTGCGGATCGACCCCTTCGCGGGCGAGGTTGGTGAACTCCGCGGTCTCCTGGGCGAGCAGCCGGTCGATGCGGTGGTCGACGTCGCGCAGCAGGACGGAGCGCGTGGTGGCCGCGACGGCGGTGAGCGCGACGGCCATCACCACGAGCAGCCAGAGCAGGATGCGGACACGGGCGGATATCCAGCGGTGCGGGCGCTCAGCCGTCGTCACCGGGGCCGTCGTCGTCGTTGTCGCCCTGGCCGCTGCCTTCGTTGCCGTCGTCGTCGTTGTCATCGCCCGAGGAATTCTCGCTCACCGGCGGCGGGGACACCGTCTCGTCGCTCGGCGTCGGTCGCGGGGTGGTGGGCTTCGATGACGGTGAGGAGGGCGCTGACGGCGAGGACGACGAGGACGGCGAGCCGCTCTCCAGCTCCACCTTGGGCGGGGCCTTGGGAGGCTCGGGGCTGTCGGTCAGGGCGTAGCTGGTCGCGGCGATGCCGAGCGGGATCGCCACGACGGCGGCCAGGGCCGCCATGCGGTGGGAGAAGACCATGCGTGCGAGCGTGCGGGGCGCAGTGCGTGAGCAGCATGAGCCGCAGATGAAGAAACCCTCATCCGGCGTCCGGGCGCGGACGCCTACGCGTCGGGCCGGGCCGGGCGTGGACGGCCTAGGAGTCGAGGCCGATCGCGAACGCCGCTTCCAGGTCGTGCTGCGAGTACGTGCGGAACGCGACGTGCGTGTCCGTCCCCTCCACGCCCGGGATCTTGCTGATCTTGCCGGGGATGACGTCGGCCAGGTCGTCGTGGCGCCCGACGCGCACCATGGCGATCAGGTCGTACGTACCGGTCACGGAGAAGACCTCGCTGACACAGTCGAGGGCGGCGATCGACTCGGCGATCTCCGGGATCCGGTCCACGCTGGTCTTGATGAGCACGATCGCGGTGATCACGGCTGACTGTCTCCCTCTGTGGCCGGTGCTGGCCTCTTCACTCTAGCCGTCCTGCCATAGCGCACCCATGCGTAGAGAAAGCCCAGCGAGAAGCCCACGAGATGGGCCAGATACGCGACACCGGGCCCCTGGCCGCCCTGCAGCGCGGCCAGCCACTGGAGCGCCACCCAGAACGGCAGCACCACCCACGCCGGGAAGCGCAGCGGCAGGAAGAAGAGGAACGGGAAGAGACTGGTGACGCGCGCCTTGGGGAAGAGGCGCAGAAAGGCCCCGAGCACCGCGGAGATCGCCCCCGACGCGCCCACCAGGGTCTGGTCGGATCCCGCGTGCGCGACCGCGTAGGCGAACAGGGCGAGATAGCCGCAGCCGAGGTAGAAGAGCGCGAACTGGAGGTGCCCCATCCGCTCCTCGGCCATCGCCCCGAAGACGTAGAGGAAGAGCATGTTGCCCAGGAGGTGCAGCCAGCTGCCGTGCACGAAGAGGGCGGTGGCCGGGGCGAGCAAGGGCCGCAGCGCCCCGCTGAACAGCTCGGAGGGGACCACGCCCCAGCGCTCGAAGTAGGCCTGCTGGGCGGCGAGCAGCTCGTCGCCCGTGCCGTACACCGGATTGAACCCGGACACCGGGGAGATCAGGAAGACCAGAGAGCAGGCGGCGATCAGGCCGTACGTCACCGGGGCCGACTGCCCCCTGAGCATTCGGCCCGCCGTCGTACCCCATGTCTTGATCATGAACAGAGCATGACGTAAGCGCAGCAAACCGTACAGACCGCCCCGCCGCGTGGGAGGCCGCCGCATGGAGACCCTTACAGGCCTTAGGGTTACGGGCACCACGCACCATGGAATTCCGAAGGAAAGCGAACAGCCACGATGACGGTTCCCCTGCCGACCGACACCACCAGGTGGCGCTGCCAGCTCTGCGGCAACCTCACGCGTTTCGACGTGACCCGCTCGTCGAAGGTCGTCGAATATGTGCACCTCGACCTGGCCGGTGAGTCGAACGTCGAGGAACGTGAGGTGGTCAGTGAGACCATCGAGTCGGTGCGCTGCCGCTGGTGCAATGCGGTGGACCAGGTGGAACTCGTGGACAGGCCGGGCGCCGGCTCCTGAGGGAGCGGGCCCCGCACAGGTAGTGGGGTGACGGATGGTGGAGAGCGCAAGCGGGGAGCCGGACGACGGCACCGCTGAGGTGCTCGACCGTCCGCTGCCCGACGGAGTGCGCCGGCGGGTCGTCCAGATCGTCTCGGACGGCTTCGGCGGCCTCACGGTCAGCGAACTGCCCGCACAGCTGAGGCAGTACGCCCGCTTCACGCCGACGCGGCGCACGAAGTTCGCGGGCAACGCCATGGCGACCGCCCTGGAGGGCGACCCGCTCTTCCGGCAGCGCATCGGCGAACGTCTCAGAGAGGCGCAGCCCGAGCTCACCGGCGCCCTGGACGCGGGTTCACCACCCCCGGCCGCGGACCCCCTCGACGTGGCGGCCGCGGCCTATGTGCTGCGTCCCACCGGCTGGGTGAAGCTGGTGACCGCCGCGGGCGAGGAGGCCCTGCGGGCGGACGCCGAGCGCGTCGACGACGAGACGCGGGCGGAGCTCGAACGGCTGCGCGAGGAGCTTGCGGCGGCCCGCGGCCACACGAAGGCCGAGACCGAACGGCTGCGCACGGAGCTGGAGTCGGCGAAGAAGGAAGCCGAATCGATGCATCGCAAGCTGCGCGGCGCCCTCAGCGACGTCAAGCGCGGCGAGGCGGCCCTGCGCAAGGCCGCCGCCGAGTCCGATGCCGCGCGGGCCGAGGGTCAGGCGCAGTTGTCCGCCGCCGAGAGCGAGGCCCGGCGGCTCAAGGCGCGGCTCAGCGAGACCGAGGCCGCCCTGGAGGCCAGCCGCAGGGCGGCGCGCGAGGGCCGCAGCGTCGAGGACATGCGGGTGCGGCTGCTGCTCGACACGGTCCTTGAGTCCGCCCAGGGGCTGCGCCGTGAACTGGCCCTGCCGCCCGTCTCCGTGCGGCCCGCCGAGACCGTGGACGCCGTCGAGCCGGGGCGCATGACCCCGAAGGACATCGCCGCCCGCGCGCTCTCCGAGAACGACCCGGCGATCATCGACCAGCTGCTCGCGCTGCCGCAGGCGCACATGGTCGTGGACGGCTACAACGTCACCAAGACCGGCTATCCGACGATGCCCCTGGAGAAGCAGCGGCTGCGGCTGCTCGGCTCGCTCTCCCAGCTCGCCGCGCAGACCGGCGCCGAGATGACCTGCGTCTTCGACGGGGCCGAACTCGCCGCGCCCGTGCTGCTCGCGCCGCCGCGCGGGGTGCGGGTGCTGTTCTCGAAGGCCGGCGTCACCGCGGACGAACTGATCCGCCAGCTGGTGCGCGCGGAGCCTCCGGGGCGCCCTGTGGTGGTCGTGTCGACCGACCGCGAAGTGGCCGACGGGATCGCGAAGGCGGGGGCGCGCCCGGTTGCTTCGGCCGTCCTCCTGAAGCGGCTTTCGCGCGGCTGACGCAGGCCGCTTCCGCATGGCTGACGCAGCCCACTTCCGCATGGCTGACGTACGTCGCTTTCATCGCCAAAGGGCGCGCAAGTAACTCCTGTTCCCTATGCCCGAATTGGGGCGTCGGCTACGCGACGTAGCGTCAATTGATCATCACTGCCTGTGCGTTATCGGTAAAATATGCGCCCCGCACCCCGCTTTTTGGCGGTCAGGATTTGAACTGATCACAAGAAGGTCACTAGGGTCTCGCCTCGAACCTCCGCTCGGTTGATCACCCATCCGGGGTGACAGCGGTGGTACCCGCCCGCCGGATCTCGGCAGGCGGCTGGAGGAGAAGGAGCCGCCTTCGTGGCGTCCCACCGCCGACCCAAGCAGCCGAGCCGCGCGCGGGTGACCGTGCTCACCGCGACCGCCGCCGCTGCCGTCGCACTCACCTCCCAGGCGGCCAACGCGACGCCGAGTGAGAAGCCGAGCAAGGACGAGGTCAAGTCCAAGGTCGACAAGCTCTACGAGGACGCGGGCCGGGCCACCGACCGGTACAACGGCGCCAAGGAGAAGCAGGAGAAGCTCGAGAAGGAGATCGGCGAGCTTCAGGACAAGGTCGCCCGCGGCCAGGAGGACCTCAACGACCTGCGCGGCGGCCTCGGTTCGATGGCCAGCGCGCAGTACCGCTCCGGCGGCCTCGACCCCTCCGTCCAGCTCTTCCTCTCGGCCGACCCGGACGACTACCTCGACAAGGCGTCGACCATGGACCAGCTGAGCGGTCAGCAGGTCGAGGCGCTCAAGAAGGTCCAGGAGAAGCAGCGGACCCTCGCGCAGGAGCGCAAGGAGGCTTCCGACAAGCTCAAGGACCTCGCCGACACGCGCAAGGAACTGGGCAAGAAGAAGAAGGAAGTCCAGAGCAAGCTCGGCGAGGCCCAGCAGCTGCTCAATACCCTCACCGCCAAGGAGAAGCAGGCCCTCGCCGCCAAGGAGACCCGCGCGAGCCGCGACGCCGGCGACCGTGTGGACCTAGGCAAGGAGGTGCCGGCCTCGCAGCGCGGCCAGGCCGCCCTGAGCGCCGCCGCCACGCAGATCGGCAAGCCCTACGTCTCCGGCGGCAGCGGCCCCAACTCCTACGACTGCTCCGGCCTCACGCAGTGGGCGTACAACCAGGCCGGTGTGCAGATCACCCGGACCACGTACACCCAGCAGAACGACGGCACGAAGATCGGCCGGGGCGAGCTGAAGCCCGGCGACCTGGTGTTCTTCAACAGCCTCGCGCACGTCGGCTTCTACGCGGGCAACGGCCAGGTGCTCCACGCCCCCAAGCCGGGTGCCGTGGTGCGCTACGAGTCGATGTCCACCATCGGCTCCTTCCAGTTCGGCGTCCGCATCTGACGCTCCCCGGCCGGGGTTCACCCCCGGACGTCCGCATCTGAAACGACCGGAGTGCCGCCCAAACGGGCGAATTACGGCAACTCCCGCTGACCCCGCGCCCCGTCGGTGACCTGCGTCTCCGGCGGGGCGTCACGTTGTGTGCACGGCCGGGTCTTTGGCCGTGACGTGGTCCCACGGCTACTGTCGCGCGCATTCCCCCGACGGATCGGGGGGACTTTCCCCCGGTTCGTCCTTCGTCCGGGGGTCCGTCAGCGGAGGGAGAGCGGCTTCCCGTGGGGTCCCATCGTCGTCCCGCGCTGTCCGGCCTGGACCGGAGCACGCGCGTAACCGTCCTGTCAGCCGCCGCGGCAACCGCCGCGGCCGCCCTCGCCGCCACACCGGCGGGCGCCGCACCGCAGGACACCCCGGCCACCACCAAGGCCAAGGTGGACCGCCTCTTCGAGCAGGCCGAGAAGGCCACCGAGGCGTACAACAAGGCCGACGAGCGCGCGGACACGCTGCGCAAGCAGGTCGAGCGGGCCAAGGACAGCGTCGCCCGCGGCCAGGAGCGCATCAACACCATGCGCGGCGCGCTCGGTTCGCTCGCCGGGGCGCAGTACCGCTCGGGCGGCATCGACCCCTCCCTCGCCCTGGTGCTCTCCTCCGACCCGGACGCCTATCTGGACAAGGCGGCGGCCCTCGACCGCATCAGCGCCCGGCAGGCCGGTGAGCTCACCGATCTGCAGAAGGCCCAGCGCAGCCTCGCCCAGGAGCGCACGGAGGCCGGGCACAAGCTCTCCGAGCTGGAGAAGAGCCGCACCGCGGTGGCCCGCCACAAGCGGAGCGTCGAGCACAAGCTCGCCAAGGCGCGCAAGCTGCTCAACTCCCTGTCCGCGCAGGACCGGGAGGGGTACGACAGGGCTTCGCGCTCCGGACGCGACGACATGCCGGACCTCGGGGGCGCCGCGCCGTCCTCCTCGCGGGCCGCTGCCGCCATCGCCGCGGCCCGCTCTGCCGTCGGCAAGCCCTACGTGTGGGGCGCCAACGGTCCGTCTGGCTTCGACTGTTCGGGCCTCACGCAGTGGTCGTACGCACAGGCGGGCGTCGGCCTGCCGCGCACCTCGCAGGCCCAGCGGTACGCGGGGCGCCAGGTGCCCATGTCCCAGGCGCAGCCCGGTGACCTCGTGGCCTACCGCGACGACGCAAGCCACATCGGGATGTACATGGGCAACGGCCAGGTCGTGCACGCGCCCTACCCCGGAGCGCCCGTGCGCTACGACCCGGTCGGCATGATGCCGGTGTCGTCGGTGACGCGGATCTGACCGTCCGCCCGCGGCCCGCTGCCCGTACGATCTGAAACGTGGCTGGTCGCGGGCGTGGGTCGTGGGTCCTTGGAATCTGTGTCGCCCTGCTCGTCGGGTGCGGCGGTCCTTCGGCGCCCGATGCCGCGCCCTCGGACGTGCGCAGGATGCTCGACCGGCGCGCGGACGCGGTGCTCGACCGGGACGCGAAGGCGTACCGCGCGACGGGCCGCGATACCGAGGCCGACGAGGCCTGGGACAACCTGCGCGACGTGCCGCTCGATTCCTGGCAGTACCGCCTGACGGGCTTCGAGCGCAGCGGCACGCGGGCCACGGCCACCGCGGACCTGCGGTACCGCATCAAGGGCTACGACAGCGAGCCGCTCACCACCTCGCGCACGCTCACGCTCCAGGAGCGCGACGGAGGGTGGTACGTCGCCGCTGAGCGCCCCGCCAAGAAGGCCACGCAGCAACTCTGGGACCAGGGGCCCGTCACGTCCGTACGGGGCACTCACAGCCTCGTCCTCGGCGTCGGGCGCAGCGAGCGGGACAGGACGACCCTGCGCGAGTACGCGGACCTCGCCGACCGCGCGGTTCCCCTGGTGCGCGGCGCCTGGCCGGGGAAGTGGCCGCAGCGGGTCGTCGTCCTGGTGCCCAAGTCCCTGGACGGCATGGCGGGGCTGCTCGGGTCGCCCGCTTCCGGGTATCAGGGGATCGCGGCGGTGACCACGGGCGAGGCGGGCGGCTCCGGGTCCGCGCCCGCCGACCGGATCATCGTCAACCCCGAGGCGTACGGAGTGCTCGGCGACTTCGGCAAGCAGGTCGTCCTCACGCACGAGACGACCCATGTCGCCACCCGCGCGCACACCTCGCAGGCGACCCCGCTGTGGCTCTCCGAAGGCTTCGCCGACTGGGTGGGCTACCGCGGCACGGGCCGCACCGCCGCACAGGCCGCCCCCGAACTGCGCCGCGCCGTCCAGCGGGAGCAGCTGCCCGGCGCGCTCCCCGAGGACGACGCGTTCGGCTTCAGCGGGGACGCGGGGAAGCTGGCCCAGGCGTACGAAGGGTCGTGGCTGGCCTGCCGGATGATCGCCGACCAGTGGGGCGAGGAGAACCTGACGGGCTTCTACGAAGCGGTCGGCGCGCACAAGAAGCGGCCGGGTGCGGTGGAGGACGCGCTCAGGGACGTCCTGGACACCACCCCGGAGGACTTCACGGCGCGCTGGCGTACGTATCTGCGCGCGGAGCTCGGCTGACGTCCGCGGACGCCGACGCGCGCTCACGGCCCCGGGGTTCGGACACCGTCTGCCGCCACAGGTTCCGGCAGGCGATCAGGGCCGCCGCGACGAGCAGACCGTTGCGTACGAAGAGCAGCGCGATGCCCAGCGGATCGCTCGCCACCACGTGCGAGAACCAGATCGGGAACTCCAGGAACGTGACGAACGTGGCCGCGAGCACCAGGCGCGCGGGCAGCACCATGCGGCTCGCACGGAACGCCATGCACACGGCGGCGACCCCGACCAGCCACAGGAGGTACTGCGGGCTGATCACCCGGCTCGTCGCGGTGAACAGCAGTACGGCGACGAAGGCCGCGTCCGCGACCGTGCTCGCCGACCAGGCACGCGCGCGAAGCCGCCACACGAGCAGCCAGCACAGGGCCGCCACGGAGAGCCCCTGGGCCACCGTGCTGACCAGCGGGACGTACGGGCCGAGGAACTCCACCGAGCCGTAGTTGAGCTGCACCTCGCCCTGCCAGCCGAGGTGGCGTGCGACGTGGAAGACGAGCGCGCCGAGCGACTCGACCTCGGTGCCGCGGTCGCGCTGGAAGGTCAGGAAGGCCAGCGCGCCGGGCATCGTCACCAGGAAGGCGAGGGTCAGGCCGAGGGCGGTGGCGGCCGCCGCGCTCCAGGAGCTCCGGGTGGCACGCGCGCGTGGCGTGCCGATGAGCAGCAGGGCGGGCCACACCTTGAGCAGCGCGCCGAACCCCGCGAGCGCCCCCATCGTGCGGGGATGCCGTGCCCCGGCGAGCAGCGAGGCCACCGCGACGGCCGTGACCATCACGTCGTAACGGGCGTACACGGTCGGCCCGAGCAGCGCCACGCCCACGACCCACACCCAGGCCCCCCTCAGGGACTTGCCGGGCCGCAGGCCCGCGTACAGGAGCAGCCCGCAGACGAGCGCGTCGGCGAGGAGGGCGAGCACGAAGAAGGCCGTGGCGTAGCCGAGGAAGGGCAGCAGGCCGGGGGAGAGGATCGCCAGGGCGGCGGCGGGCGGGTACTGCCAGGTGACGTCGTCGAGCGGGAAGGTGCCGGTGCGCAGGACCTCGTACCAGCCCTGGTAGATGACGGAGACGTCGCTGGTCACGTCGGGGCCCGGCGCGGTGAGCACCTTGAGGACACAGAGCAGAAGCACGGTCCTGGTCAAGGCCCAGACGGTCAGGATCCGCACCACGCGCACCACGCCCCTTTTCGGATACTTCATTGTGGTTCGGTGCATCATGATGCCGGGCGCGGCCGCGAATGGGCCAAGAGGCGGGGCCGGTCGAGGGGCGAGGCCGTTCCACGCCTTCGCGGGCTTTCGGTACTGTCGGCGACGATGCACAAGACCCTGATCGTCACGAACGACTTCCCGCCCAGGCCCGGTGGCATCCAGGCGTTCCTGCACAACATGGCGCTGCGCCTGGACCCCGAACAGCTCGTCGTCTACGCCTCCACGTGGAAGCGGGGGCGCGAGGGCGCCGATGCGACGGCCGCCTTCGACGCCGAGCAGCCCTTCAAGGTCGTACGCGACCCCACGACGATGCTGCTCCCGACCCCGCGCGTCACGCGGCGCGCGGTCTCGCTCCTGCGGGAACACGGCTGTGAGTCGGTGTGGTTCGGGGCGGCGGCGCCGCTGGGTCTGATGAGCCCGGCGCTGCGGAAGGCGGGCGCGAGGCGTCTTGTCGCCACGACGCACGGGCACGAGGCGGGCTGGGCCCAGCTGCCCGCGTCACGCCAACTGCTCCGCCGCATCGGCGATTCGACGGACACGATCACCTATCTGGGTGAGTACACGCGCTCGCGCATCGCCGCGGCGCTGAGCCCCGCGGCGGCCGGGCGGATGGTCCAACTGCCGCCCGGCGTCGACGAGAAGACCTTCCACCCCGGCTCCGGCGGGGACGCCGTGCGGGCCCGGCTCGGTCTGACGGACCGCCCGGTCGTGGTGTGCGTCTCGCGTCTGGTGCCGCGCAAGGGACAGGACACGCTGATCCTGGCCATGCCGAGGATTCTGGCGGCGGCGCCTGAAGCGGTGCTCCTGATCGTCGGGGGTGGCCCCTACGAGAAGGAGCTGCGGAAGCTGGCCGCCGAGACCCGGGTCTCGGACTCGGTTCGCTTCACCGGGGCGGTGCCCTGGGAGGAACTCCCCGCGCACTACGGCGCGGGGGACGTCTTCGCCATGCCGTGCAGGACCCGGCGGGGCGGCCTTGACGTGGAGGGCCTAGGGATCGTCTACCTGGAGGCTTCGGCGACCGGCCTCCCGGTCGTGGCCGGGGACTCCGGCGGGGCGCCGGACGCGGTGCTCGACGGTGAGACGGGCTGGGTCGTCCGGGGCGGCTCCCCGGAGGAGGCCGCGGACCGGATCGTCACCCTGCTCGGCGATGCGGAGTTGCGGCAGCGCATGGGGGAGCGGGGCCGGGAGTGGGTGGAGGAGCGGTGGCGCTGGGATCTCCTGGCGGAGAGGCTGCGGGAGCTGCTGTAGCGCCTGGCGGGGTGCCGCTTGGGGCTGTCGTGCGACTGACTGCCGTCATCGGCTGAGCGCGCAGTTCCCCGCGCCCCGTCAGGGGCGCGGGGAACTGCGCGAGCAACCACATGTGACCGGCAGCCGCGAGAGAACAGGGCCCCCACGGCGAGTGGGCGCCCCGCCAACGCTACCCGCGGTAAATCGCCTCGATCTCGTCCGCGTAGTCCTTCGCCACCACATTCCGCTTCAGCTTCAGCGAAGGCGTCAGGTGACCCGACTCCTCCGTGAACTGCGAGGCGAGGACACGGAACTTGCGGACCGACTCCGCCTTGGAGACCGCCGCGTTGCCGTCGTCCACCGCGCTCTGGATCTCCGCGAGGAAGTCCGCGTCCTCCCGCAGGGAAGCCGCCGTGGAGTCCGCGGGCTTCCCGTGGTCCAGGGCCCAGCGGCCCACGAACTCGTCGTCCACCGTGACGAGCGCGCCCACGAAGGGCCGGCCGTCGCCCACGACCATGCACTCCGCGACAAGGGCGTGCGCGCGGATGCGGTCCTCGATCACCGCGGGGGCGACGTTCTTGCCGCCCGCCGTCACGATGATCTCCTTCTTGCGGCCGGTGATCCGGAGGTAGCCGTCCTCGTCGAGCGTGCCGATGTCGCCCGTGTGGAACCAGCCGTCGGCGAGCGCCTCTTCGGTTGCGCCCTCGTTGTTCCAGTACTCCGTGAACAGGTGCTCGCCGTGCAGCAGCACCTCGCCGTCGTCGGCGATCCGGACGACCGAGCCGGGCAGCGGCTGGCCGACCGTGCCGATCTTCTGGCGGTCCCAGGGGTTGAAGGCCGTGGCCGCACACGACTCGGTGAGGCCGTAGCCCTCGAGGACCGTGAAGCCGATACCGCGGAAGAAGTGGCCGAGGCGCTCGCCGAGCGGCGCGCCGCCCGAGATCGCGTACTCGCCGCGACCGCCGAGGACGGCCCGCAGCTTGCTGTAGACCAGCTTGTCGAACGTCTTGTACTTGATCTTCAGGCCGAGCGAGGGGCCGCTCGGGGTGTCGAGCGCGCGGCTGTACGCGATCGCCGTGTCCGCGGCCTTGTCGAAGATCTTGCCCTTGCCGTCGGCCTGCGCCTTGGCGCGCGCAGAGTTGTAGACCTTCTCGAAGACGCGCGGGACGCCCAGGATCATGGTCGGCCGGAACGACGCCAGCTCGTCCGTGAGGTTCTTGACGTCCGGCGCGTGGCCCAGCTTGATCGGCGCCATCAGCGCGGCGACCTCGACCAGGCGCCCGAAGACATGCGCGACGGGAAGGAAGAGGAGGACGGAGCACTCACCGGTACGGAACAGCGGCTTCAGGCGCTCCACCACGTTCCCGCACTCGGCGAAGAAGCTGCGGTGCGTGAGGACACAGCCCTTGGGGCGGCCCGTGGTGCCCGAGGTGTAGACGATGGTGGCCGGGTCGTCGGCGCCCGCGACCGCGCTGCGCTCGTCGACGGTCTCCTCGGAGACGTCGGCGCCCGCGCGGTTCAGCTCGGCGACGCCGCCGCGGTCGATCTGCCAGACGTTGACCAGGTCGGGAAGGCGGTCGCGCACGGAGTCGACGGCGGCGCTGTGCGCGTCGAGCTCCACGATGATGGCCACGGCGCCGGAGTCGCCGAGGATCCACTGGATCTGCTCGGCCGAGCTCGTCTCGTACACCGGCACGGTGACCGCGCCCGCGCTCCAGATCGCGAAGTCGAGGAGCGTCCACTCGTAGCGGGTGCGGGACATCAGGGCGACGCGGTCGCCGGGGCGCACTCCGGAGGCGATGAGCCCCTTCGCTGCGGCGCGCACCTCGACGAGGAATGTCTTGGCGTTGACGTCCTGCCAGGTGCCGTTCACCTTGCGGCCGATGACGGCGACATCCGGGTGCTGCGCGGCATTTCTGCGGACGATGTCGGTCAGGTTGCCGTCCGCAGGGACCTCGTACAGGGCCGGAAGGCTGAACTCGCGCAAGACTGCTGCTCCTACATAGGGCGCCGGCGCCACGACGTTGTGCGATGCGACGGTGCGGTCCAAGATCGGGCAGGTGCTCCGTGGAAATGGGGGGAAAGAAGGCTGGAGCACTACTGGACTGCCCGGACGTTACCCATGGGTATGGCTTGTTCGGTAGGGGGTCCGGGCCAGATGTTCGGTGCGTCACACGACGTTGTGGTCTGAACCGCACAGTACGCCACGCCATTCCCGACTCGGAAGTAACCGCAGGTCCGCCCCCTTCTCCATGCTTCTCGGGGCCTCTACCCACGTTTGCCCGCTCGTTCTAGGGTGATCGGCATGCCAGGTTTCCGGGTCAATGTGGTCAGTGACGTGCACGGCAACACAAAGGATCTCGCCCGCGCGGGCGAGGGAGCCGACGCGCTCATCTGTCTCGGCGACCTGGTGCTCTTCCTCGACTACGCCGACCACTCGCGCGGCATCTTCCCCGACCTCTTCGGCGAGGAGAACGCCGACCGCCTCGTCGAGCTGCGCACCGCGCGCCGATTCGACGAGGCCAGGGACTTCGGCGCCCGGCTGTGGGCGGGGATGGACCGCGGTCCTGCCATCGAGGGGGCGGTGCGCAAGCAGTACGCCGAGATGTTCGCCGCCTTCCCCACGCCGACGTACGCCACGTACGGCAATGTCGACATACCGACCCTCTGGTCCGAGTACGCGGGCCCCGGCACCACCGTCCTGGACGGTGGACGGGCCGAGATCGGCGGCCGGGTCTTCGGCTTCGTCGGCGGCGGCCTGCGCACGCCCATGCGGACGCCCTACGAGATCAGCGACGAGGAGTACGCGGCCAAGGTCGAGGCCGTCGGCGAGGTCGACGTGCTCTGCACGCACATCCCGCCGGACGTCCCCGAGCTCGTGTACGACACCGTCGCGCGCCGCTTCGAGCGAGGCAGCCGGGCACTGCTCGCGGCCATTCACAAGACCCGCCCGAGGTACGCACTTTTCGGCCACGTCCATCAACCACTGACGCGGCGGATGAGGATCGGGGCGACCGAGTGTGTGAACGTGGGGCACTTCGCGAGCTCGGGCAGGCCGTGGGCCCTGGAGTGGTGACGGTCGGCCACTTCGTGCGCGGTAGCCTTCACGCGTCACACACGTAGACACCACCCCCTGTACCGGACCGCATCTGGAGGAGCCACAGCGATGGCGGAACACACCAGCTCGAGCATCACGATCGAGGCGGCACCGGCCGAGGTGATGGGAGTGATCGCCGACTTCGCGCGCTACCCGGACTGGACGGGTGAGGTGAAGGAGGCCGAGGTCCTCGACACCGACGACCAGGGCCGCGCCAAGCAGGTCCGCCTCGTCATGGACGCGGGCGCGATCAAGGACGACCAGACGCTCGGCTACACGTGGACCGGCGAGAACGAGGTCAGCTGGACCCTCGTCAAGTCGCAGATGCTGCGCTCGCTCGACGGGTCGTACCTCCTGAAGCCGTCGGGGACCGGCACGGAGGTCACGTACAAGCTGATCGTCGACGTCAAGATCCCCATGCTCGGGATGATCAAGCGCAAGGCGGAGAAGGTCATCATCGACCGGGCGCTGGCGGGCCTGAAGAAGCGAGTGGAGTCGGGTCCTCAGGACTGACCACTGCGGAGTAGCGGGTGGGTGGGCGGGAAAGATCGCCGCGAAGCGGCGGCCCGAACTCACGTACCGTTCACCCTTATGCGCACCCTCCTCATCACCGGCCCCGGCGGCTCCGGCCGAACCACAGTCGCCGCGGCCACCGCGCTGTCCGCAGCCCGCGAGGGCAACCGCAGAGTTCTCCTGATCTCCGCCGACCGAGGCATCGGTGAGGTACTCGGCGGCGAAGAGCAAGGCCTCACCGTCCGGCGGCTGACCCCCGGCGACGAGTTCCGTGACGACCTCCTCGCCCTGCAGCAGCGCGCCGGATCCGCGCTCGACCTGCTCGGTGCCGGACGCCTCGAAGGCGAGGAGCTCACCCCGCTGCCCGGCAGCGACGAGCTGGCCCTGCTGCGCGCCCTGCGCGACGCGGGGCAGGGCGCGTACGACACCGTGGTCGTGGACCTGCCCCCGGCGCCCCGCGCCCTCGCGGTCCTCGCCCTCCCCGAGCAGCTGCGCCGCTACCTGCGCAGGCTCCTTCCGGCCGAGCGGCAGGCGGCCCGCGCCCTGCGGCCCATGCTCGGCCGTATCGCGGGCGTCCCGATGCCCGCGTCCTGGCTGTACGAGACCGCGGCCCGCTGGGACATCGAACTCGCCGCCGCGCAGGCCGTGATCGAGGACCCGGGCACGACCGTCCGCCTGGTCGCCGAGCCGGGACCCGCGGGCGCCGACGCCGTGCGCGCCGCCGCCACCGGCCTCGCCCTGCAGGGCCTGCGCACCGACGCCCTGGCCGCCAACCGCGTCCTGCCCGACGACTCCGCCGGCACGTGGCTCTCCGGGCTCGTCGCCCAGCAGCGCAAGACGCTGGCCGAGTGGGAAGAGACGTACGGGGAGAGCCTCGGCCCGCTCCCGCACCTGGGGCGCGATCCGCGCGGCGCCGACGACCTGGCCGCCCTCGGGGTGCCCGCCCCCGCCGCGGCACCCGAGCCCGTGCAGTGGCCCGTCCTCGACGCCCTCGCCGACGACGGCGTACTGGTCTGGCACATCCCGCTCCCCGGAGTCGTACGCGAAGAGCTCGGCCTGATCCGGCGCGGCGACGAACTGGTCGTCACCGCAGGCCCCTTCCGGCGCATCGTCACCCTGCCCTCCGCCCTGCGCCGCTGCACCGTCGCGGGCGCCGGACTGCGCGACGGCGAGCTGCGCGTGCGGTTCACGCCCGACCCGGATCTGTGGCCGCAGACACGGTGAACGGGCAACCGCCGTTCGGGTAACGTCGAGAGTACGAATCCATAGCCGCCCTCCGCAGGAGTCTGTCCGTCATGAGCGATGCCACCGAGCGCGAAGTTCCCGAACCCGAAGCGGCCGACACCGACGCCGACGCGTGGGAGAAGGCGTGCGCCGAGGACCTCGCGGCGGAGAAGGCCCGACGCCGTGCCCAGTACGGAACGCCGCCCGGATCGGCCGCCGAGGAGCTGCGCAAGCTCGTCGACGCCGTCTCGGAGAAGCTGACCGGACTCCAGGGGCCGCTGCTCGGCGCGGTCGCGCAGGGCGCCGTCGAGCAGACCGTGAAGCAGGTCGTCCAGCAGGCGAAGGCCGCCGTCGAACCGGTCATCGAGCGCAATCCCGACGTCTTCGACCACCTCGCCGCCGCGGGCGGTGAACTGCTCGCCGCCTACCGCTCCGCGGTCGAGGGCCAGGAGGGCCGCTGGACCCGCGGGAGCGACGCGGCGAAGGGCCCGGACCCGCGCGACGAGGGCCCCGGTCCCGCGGAACACATCGACCTGGACTGACTACCCCTCGGGTACGGTTGCCCATAGCGGGGCTCGACCGAAACTGAGGGACACATGGGACTCACCATCGGCGTCGATATCGGCGGCACAAAGATCGCGGCCGGAGTGGTCGACGAAGAGGGCACCATTCTCGACACCCACAAGGTGCCCACGCCGCCGACCGCCGAAGGCATCGTGGACGCGATCTGTGCCGCCGTGTCCGGGGCCGGCAAGGGGAACGACGTGGAGGCCGTCGGCATCGGCGCCGCCGGTTACGTCGACGACAAGCGCGCCACCGTTCTCTTCGCACCGAACATCGACTGGCGCCACGAGCCGCTCAAGGACAAGGTCGAGCAGCGGGTCGGACTGCCGGTCGTCGTCGAGAACGACGCGAACGCCGCGGCCTGGGGCGAGTACCGCTTCGGCGCGGGCCAGGGCCACGAGGACGTCATCGTCATCACGCTGGGCACGGGCCTCGGCGGCGGCGTCATCATCGGCAACAAACTCCGGCGCGGGCGCTTCGGCGTGGCCGCCGAATTCGGGCACATCCGGGTCGTCCCGGACGGGCTCCTCTGCGGTTGCGGCAGCCAGGGCTGCTGGGAGCAGTACGCGTCGGGGCGCGCCCTCGTCCGGTACGGACAGCAGCGGGCCAACGCGACGCCGGAGGCCGCGGAGATCCTCCTCGGGCTCGGCGACGGCACGGTCGAAGGCATCCAGGGCAAGCACATCAGCGAGGCGGCGCGCCAGGGCGACCCGGTCGCCGTCGACTCCTACCGCGAGCTGGCCCGTTGGGCCGGAGCGGGCCTTGCCGACCTGGCCTCGCTCTTCGACCCCTCCGCGTTCATCGTGGGCGGCGGGCTCTCCGACGAGGGCGAGCTGGTGCTCGACCCGATCCGGAAGTCCTTCCGGCGGTGGCTCATCGGCGGGCAGTGGCGTCCGCATGCGCAGGTGCTGGCAGCGCAGCTGGGCAACAAGGCGGGGCTCGTGGGTGCCGCCGACCTTGCTCGGCAGGGCTAGTCGCTCCTCGGCGGTTCTTGTCGGCGCCCGTCGTCCCCTGCGGGGATGGCGGGCGCCGTGCTTTGTCGGTGCCCGCCGTGGGATGGTCCACCGGCTATCTTGATCCCCATGGTGACGCTCCCCAACTCCCGGACCGAAGACGACGGTTCAGCCGTGGTCCGGGTGCTCAGTTACAACATCCGGTCCATGCGGGACGACACCGACGCGCTGGCCCGGGTCATCGCCGCGTGCGCGCCCGACCTCGTACTCGTCCAGGAAGCGCCCCGCTTCTTCCGGTGGCGCAAGAAGCTGGCGCGGCTCGCCCGCGCCGCCGATCTGGTGATGCTCTCGGGCGGCGCCACCGCCTCGGGGCCCGCTCTGCTCTGCTCGCTGCGGGCCACCGTCGAGCGGACCGAGGACGTGCTGCTTCCGCTGACGCCCGGCCTGCACCGGCGCGGCTTCGCGACCGCTGTCGTGCGGTTCGGTGGCGCCAGGCTCGGCGTCCTGAGCTGTCATCTGAGCCTGCAGACCGACGAGCGGTACGCACAGGGCGGGATGCTGCTCGACCGCCTCGCCGGGATGGGCGTGGAGCACGCCGTCGCGGGCGGTGACCTCAATGACCGGCCCAAGGGGCGCACGTTCCGCAGGCTCGCAACGGAGCTGCGGGACTGCTGGGCGACCGCGCCCTGGGGCGGCGAGAACACCTCGACGCCGGGGGACCCGCACCAGCGCATCGACGCGATCTTCGCGACGGCCGGGGTCGAGGTCATCGGCTGCGGTGTGCCGTGGGAGCTCGACGGGGTGAGCGAGGCGGATCTGCGGGCGGCCACCGACCATCTGCCGGTGCTCGCCGCCCTCAGGATCCCCGCAGCCGAGAGGCCCTAGACCCCTAGCCCCTAGCCCCTAGACCACCGCGCCGCGGCCCGGGTCCTCGTCCTCTTCGTCGTCACCCTTCATCCGCGACACCAGCGTGCCGAAGCCGCCGAGGAAGCCGCCGATGCTGAGCGTCGTCAGCCACCACGTCATCTGCCAGCCGAGCAGCACCGCGAGCAGAAGCAGCAGCGGGCCGCCGAGCACGGCGAGCCAGGCGAACTTCGCCATGACGTCCGCGGCAGGCAGCGGCGGCGGCTCCGGCGGGACGAAGTGGCCCTCGTCGTCCTCGCCCAGGTCGTCGTCCGACGCCTCGGGGGCGTCGTAGTCACGCGGGCCGCCGACGCCGGGGGCGAAGGAGACGGAGCCGCCCAGCGTCTTCTTGGACCCGGAGTCGTCCGGGTCGTCGGGGGCGGTGGCGTCCTTGGCCGCGGCGTCCGGAGTGCCGTTCGTCTCCGGTTCGAGCAGTGCCAGGTCCTCGATGGACTTGAACGGCTTGGCGCCCGGCGGGTCCGCCGGTTCCTGGCCGTACCCCGCGACGATCGCCTGCCAGGCCGCGTCCTCGTCAAGGGGCAGGCCCTCGGAGGGCTCCTGCCTCTTCTCGGGCTCGCGGCTCTCGTCGCCGTCGGGTTCGATTCGGTCCTGCTCAGCCACCGGTGGCCGTCCCTTCCTTACCGACACTGGGGGCGAGCCGGCCGATGAACGCGTAGCTCTCCTCGAAGATCCGGTCCGCATCGTGGTCCAACGTCGCGACGTGGTAGCTCTGTTCCAGGATGGTCTCGGTGACGTCCGTGGACGACACCCGGCTGAGGATCCTGGCCGAGTCGGCGGGCGGCACCACATGGTCCTGCGGGCTGTGCAGGAGCAGCAACGGCTGGGTCACCTGCGGCAGTTCACGGTCGAGCCGCTGGAAGAACCGGCGCATCGAGTGCGCCGCGTGCAGCGGCACCCGGTCGTAACCGATCTCTTCCGAGCCCTCGAGGGCGATGTCGCTGGCGATGCCCTTGATCGTGGGCACAAGATGCCGGGCGAGCGGCAGCGCGTGCGCGGCCAGGCCGTGCACCTTGTTCGCCGGGTTCACCAGGACGATGCCCCGCACCTCGTCGCCGTGCCTGGCGGCGAGACGCAGCGTGAGCGCGCCGCCCATGGAGAGGCCGAGGACGAAGACCTCCGTGCACCGCTCGAGGAGCGCGCGCAGCTCCCGCTCCACCTCCGCGTACCAGTCCTGCCAGCCGGTGACCTGGAGGTCCTCCCAGCGCGTGCCGTGCCCGGGCAGCAGCGGGAGCGAGACGGTCAGGCCGCGGTCCGCGAGGTACTCGGCCCAGGGGCGCAGGGACTGCGGGGAACCGGTGAAGCCGTGACAGAGGAGGACGCCGACCTCGCCGCCCTCGTGGCGGTACGGCTCGGCTCCGGGGAGGACCGGCACTTCGGTCTCCTTCGTGAGATGTGGAGGAGTACTTCACCGTACGCGACCGGACTGACACCGACCAGGGTCGTCGGGCCCTTTGGAGCTACTGCGGGTTAAGGTCTGATCCACACACAACAGGAGGCACACGGTTTGATCTACGGCGCAATGAAGGTCGCCATCGGAGGGCCGCTGAAGCTCGGCTTCAGGCCCTGGGTGGAAGGCCTTGAGAACGTACCCGCCGAGGGACCGGCCATCCTGGCGAGCAACCATCTCTCCTTCTCGGACTCCTTCTTCCTGCCCGCGGTCCTCGACCGCAAGGTCACCTTCATCGCGAAGGCGGAGTACTTCACGTCTCCGGGCGTGAAGGGCAAGCTCACGGCGGCCTTCTTCAAGGGCGTGGGCCAGCTGCCCGTGGACCGCTCCGGCGGACGCGGCGCGGGCGAGGCCGCCATCAAGAGCGGCATCGAGGTACTGGAGCGCGGCGAGCTCTTCGGCATCTACCCGGAAGGCACGCGTTCGCCCGACGGGAGGCTCTACCGTGGCAAGCCCGGCGGCCTCGCGCGCGTGGCCCTCGCCACCGGGGCGCCCGTGCTCCCCGTGGCGATGATCGACACCGAGAAGATCCAGCCGCCCGGCAAGGTGGTGCCGAAGCTGATGCGGCCCGGCATCAAGATCGGCAAGCCGCTCGACTTCAGCCGGTACCACGGCATGGATCACGACCGGTTCGTCCTGCGGGCGGTGACCGACGAGGTCATGTACGAGATCATGAAGCTTTCCGGCCAGGAGTACGTCGACGTGTACGCGACCGCTGCGAAGCGACAGCTCACGGAGGCGGCGAAGGCCGAGAAGGAAGCGGAGAAGAAGGCGGAGAAAGCGGCCGCGGCGGCCGAGAAGGAACGGTCCGGCGCGTAATCGCGTCGCTGCACAGGGGAGCCGGGCGCCAGGGGGGCGCCACGGGGCGGCCCAAGGGGTGGGGGACATGACCAAGCGCGTGCGCGTCATGAGGATGTCGGTCGAGCAGCCGCTGTGGCGCGCTCTGACCGGCTACCGCGTGCTGACGATGCTGTACGCGATCGGCCTCTTCGTGGCCGCGCACGAGAAGTTCGACCGCCCCTGGGTGGCCGTCGCGTTCTACGTGGTGCTCGCGGGCTGGACCCTCGGCACGCTGCCGAAGGTCGCGAACGCGGCGAGCTGCACCAAGCGGTTCCTGGTCATCGACCTGACCATCGCCCTGGTCGGGATCCTCCTGACGCCGGTCGCCGACTCGCACCAGCGGATCGTCCACGACGGCCCGACGCTGCCGTCGATATGGACGGCGGGCGCGGTCCTCGCGTTCGCGATCAAGGGCGGCTGGCGGTGGGCGGCCTTCGCCTCCGCGCTCGTCGGCGTCGCCAACATCGCGCAGCGCGGCAGGCCCACCCAGGACACGCTCCACAACGTCCTGCTCGTCTGCATCGCGTCCATCGCCATCGGTTACGTCGTCGAGGTGGCCCGCGCCTCCGAGCGCACCCTCGCCCGAGCCCTGGAGATCGAGGCCGCCACCCGCGAGCGTGAGCGCCTCGCCCGCGACATCCACGACAGCGTGCTCCAGGTCCTCGCGATGGTGCAGCGGCGCGGCAGCGCGCTCGGCGGCGAGGCGGCGGAGCTCGGCAGGATGGCGGGGGAGCAGGAGGTCGCGCTGCGCACGCTGGTGGCGGGCGGCCTGGTCCGGACGTCGCACGAGTCGGAGGACGTCTCGCTCGGGGCCGTCGTCCGCGCGGTGGAGGAGCCCGAAGAGGATGAAGCCGCCGAGGGTGAGCCCTGTGACCTGCGGTCGCTGCTCTTCCCGTACGCGGGCGCGAAGGTGACCGTCTCGGAGCCCGGCGCTCCGGTCGCCCTCGCGCCGAAGTCCGCGCGGGAACTGGCCGCCGCGGTGGGCGCCGCCCTGGACAACGTCCACCGGCACGCTGGCCCGGACGCCGGTGCCTGGATCCTCGTCGAGGACGAGCCCGACGCCGTGATCGTGACGGTGCGGGACGACGGCCCCGGCATCCCCGAGGGCCGTCTCGCGGAGGCGGAGGGGGAGGGGCGGCTCGGTGTCGCCCTGTCGATCCGGGGGCGCCTGCGGGACATCGGGGGCACGGCCGAGCTGATCTCGGTGCCGGGCCAGGGCACGGAAGTGGAACTGAGGGTCCCGCGGACCGCCGAGAACTCGGCGGCCCCGGCGGACTCACCGAACGTACGCAGCACACGGGGGAAGGCAGGAAAGGAACGATGAGCGAGCAGCAACAGCAGGACGGCACCGTCAGGGTCATGGTGGTCGACGACCACCCGATGTGGCGGGACGCGGTCGCCCGCGACCTCGCGGAGGCCGGTTTCGACGTGGTCGCCACCGCGGGCGACGGCGAGCAGGCCGTGCGGCGCGCACAGGCCGCGGCGCCCGACGTCCTCGTACTCGACCTGAACCTGCCCCTGAAGCCGGGCGTCCAGGTCTGCAAGGAACTCGTCGGCGCCAACCCGGCCCTGCGCGTCCTGGTCCTCTCGGCCAGCGGCGAGCACGCCGACGTCCTGGAGGCGGTCAAGTCCGGCGCCACCGGCTATCTCCTGAAGTCGGCGTCCACCGCGGAGCTGACCGACGCGGTGCGCCGCACGGCCGTCGGCGACACGGTCTTCACGCCGGGCCTGGCGGGCCTCGTCCTCGGCGAGTACCGCCGTCTTGCCTCCGATCCGGCGCCCGGAACGCCGGACGAGCCGAAGGCCCCGCAGCTCACCGACCGCGAGACCGAGGTGCTCCGGCTCGTCGCCAAGGGGCTGAGCTACAAGCAGATCGCCGAGCGCCTGGTCATCTCGCACCGCACCGTGCAGAACCACGTGCAGAACACCCTGGGCAAGCTCCAGCTGCACAACCGCGTGGAGCTCGTGCGGTACGCGATCGAGCGCGGTCTTGACGACGCCTGACCCTCATATGGGTGAACCCGCATGATCAACTGCCCTGTACCGGCCAGGAATTGACCGTCCGCACCGTCCCTGAGTGACCTGGATCACCATTAGCGTGACTCGCATCAGGTCACTCAGTGAAGGGACTTTTCCATGCGGGTCGGAGTACTGACCGGAGGCGGCGACTGCCCCGGGCTCAACGCCGTCATCCGGGGCGTCGTCCGCAAGGGCGTGCAGGAGTACGGCTATGACTTCGTCGGCTTCCGGGACGGCTGGCGCGGTCCACTGGAGGGCGACACCGTCCAGCTCGACATTCCGGCCGTGCGGGGCATCCTGCCCCGCGGCGGCACCATCCTCGGATCCTCGCGCACCAACCCGCTCAAGGCGGAGAACGGCGTCCGCCGGATCAAGGAGAACCTCGCCAAGTACGAGGTCGAATCCCTCATCGCGATCGGCGGCGAGGACACCCTCGGCGTCGCGGCGCGGCTCACCGACGAGTACGGCATCAATGTCGTCGGCGTACCGAAGACCATCGACAACGACCTCTCCGCCACGGACTACACCTTCGGCTTCGACACCGCGGTGGGCATCGCCACCGAGGCGATCGACCGGCTGCACACGACCGCCGAGTCGCACATGCGGGTCCTGGTGGTCGAGGTCATGGGGCGGCACGCGGGATGGATCGCGCTGCACTCCGGGCTCGCCGGGGGCGCGAACGTCATCCTCATCCCCGAGCAGCGCTTCGACGTCGACCAGGTGTGTGCCTGGGTGACCTCGCGGTTCAAGGCGTCGTACGCGCCGATCGTCGTCGTCGCGGAAGGGGCCATGCCCAAGGACGGCGAGATGGTCCTCAAGGACGGGACGCAGGACTCCTTCGGGCATGTGCGGCTCTCGGGCGTGGGGGAGTGGCTGGCCAAGGAGATCGAGGGGCGCACGGGCAAGGAGGCGCGGACCACCGTTCTCGGGCACGTCCAGCGCGGCGGGACGCCCAGCGCCTTCGACCGCTGGCTGGCCACGCGCTTCGGACTGCACGCGATCGACGCCGTGCGGGACGGCGACTTCGGGAAGATGGTCGCGCTGCAGGGCACGGACATCGTGCGGGTCCCGATCGCCGAGGCGACGGCGCGTCTGAAGACGGTGGATCCGAAGCTGTACTCCGAGGTCGGGGTCTTCTTCGGCTGATCCGCGGTGGGCGGGTGCCCTCCCCCCGGCACCCGCCCCCGTTTCCCGCAGTGCCGTCCCGCCCCGTCCTCCCTAGACTCGCCCCATGGAAATCCTCGCCTTCGGTGTGCAGGCAGACGAGAAGCCGCTGATCGAGAAGGCCTTCGAGGGCCACCACGACGTCCGCTGCCTGGACGTCTTCCTCTCCGAGGACACCGCTCCCATCGCCGCCGGCTACGAGATCATTTCCACCAGCGTCAACGCCGATCTCGGCAACCGCGTCCTGCAGACCCTCGCCGCGGGCGGGACGCAGATGATCGCCCAGCGTTCGACCGGGTTCAACAACATCGATCTCCAGGTCGCCGAACGCCTCGGGTTCACCATCGCCCGCGTCTCGTACTACTCGCCGTACTCCGTCGCCGAGTTCGCCTGGACCCTGGCGATGGCCGTCAACCGCCGCATCGTCCGCGCCAGCAACCGCACCCGCGACTTCGACTTCAGGCTGGACGGCCTGATGGGCCGGGACCTGCGGGGCCGCACGGTCGGCGTGCTCGGCACCGGGAAGATCGGCGAGGCGTTCACCCGGATCGCGCACGGCTTCGGCATGAATCTGCTCGGCTGGGACGTCGCGGAGAACCCCGCCTGCGTCGAGCTCGGCATGAAGTACGTCGCCAAGGAGCAGCTCTTCGCCGACGCCGACCTCATCAGCCTGCACGTGCCGCTGCTCCCCGCCACGCAGCACATCATCGGCGTCGACGCGCTGCGCATGATGAAGGACGACGTGATCCTGGTGAACTCCAGCCGCGGCGGCCTGATCGACACCGACGCCCTGGTCTCGGAGCTGCGGACGGGGCGCTTCACGGGCGTCGGGCTCGACGTGTACGAGGCGGAGGCCGGGCTCTTCTTCCTCGACAAGTCGCTCGAAGCCATCGAGGACGACACCCTGGCCCGCCTGGTGACGTTCCCGAACGTCGTGGTCACCTCGCACCAGGCGTACTACACCGTGGACGCGGTCGGCCAGATCATCGACACCACGGTGCAGAACGTCCTGGACTACAAGGAGGGCCGCCGCAGCGAGAACGTGCTGGTCCCGGCGGCCCCCGACCCTGCCTAGACCAGTACGCCGGACAGCAGTTCCCGCACGATCGCCGTCCCGCGCAGCGAGAGCACCGACTCCGGGTGGAACTGGACGCCCGCGAAACCGAGCCCCCGCAGCGCGTGCACTTCCCCCGTGGCCGTGTCCCTGCTGACCTCGATGCCGTGCGCCGCCAGCTCCAGGGACATCTCCTCGTCGCAGTGGGCCACGAAGCTGTTGTAGAAGCCGACCGTCTCGGGGCGTCCGAACAGGTCGATCCGCGTCTGGGCGCCCTGGTACGGGACCTCCTTGCGGACGATCTCCAGGCCGAGCTCGGCGGCCAGGAGCTCATGGCCGAGGCAGACGCCGAGGACGCCGTGGCGGTGCTCGCGGATCACCTCGGCGGTCAGCGAGCGCAGGAAGGTCATCTTCGGGTCGTCGGGGTCCGCCGGGTCGCCGGGGCCGGGACCGAGGACCAGCGGGCCCTCGTGCTTCCGGACCGTCTCCCGGAGCCCCGGCTCGTCGTAGCGGCGTACGGAGACCGTGAGGCCGGACGAGCGCAGCAGATGCGCGAGCATCGCCGTGAACGTGTCCTCGCCGTCGATCACCAGGGCGTGCCCGGACAGCTCGGTGGTCTGCTCCTGCATCCGCAGCCAGAACGGCGCGAGCCCGGCCCGCCGGCCGTCGAGCGCCGCCCGCACCCGCGGGTCGTCGGCAAGGGCGGGGCGTACGCGCTCGTCGCGGGGCCTGCCGGGACGTACCCCGAGGGCGGCGAGCACGCCGGCTGCCTTCGCGTGCGTCTCGGCCACCTCGCTCGCGGGGTCCGAGCCGCGCACCAGCGTCGCGCCGACCGGGACGCGCAGATGGCCGTCCGCGGAGATGTCGGCGGTGCGGATCAGGATGGGGGAGTCGAGGGTCTGCGCGCCGCCCGCGTCGCGGCCGATGAGGGCGAGGGCCCCCGCGTAGTAGCCGCGCCCGCCCGCCTCGTGGCGCTCGATGACGCGGCAGGCGTTCTGCACGGGCGAGCCGGTGACGGTCGCCGCGAACATCGTCTCCTTCAGGACCTCACGCGCGTCGAGCGACGACTTGCCCCGCAACTCGTACTCGGTGTGCGCGAGATGGGCCATCTCCTTGAGCCGCGGCCCGACGACGACCCCGCCCATGTCGCCGACGGTGCACATCATCTTGAGCTCCTCGTCGACGACCATCGACAGCTCCTCGGTCTCCTTGCCGTCGGCGAGGAAGCCGAGCAGATCGTCCGCCGTGGGGCCATCGGCCGGGTAGCGGTACGTCCCGCTGATCGGGTTCATGACGACCGTCCCGCCGGACATCCGCACATGCACCTCGGGGCTCGCCCCGACCAGGGTCCGGTCCCCGGTGTGCACGACGTACGTCCAGTAGGCGCCCCGCTCGCCCACGAGCAGCCTGCGGAAGAGGGCCAGGGCGTCCGCCCTGCCGAAGCCGGGGATCTCGCCCTCGTACGTCCGGCGGATGACGAAGTTCGCGCCCTCGCCCCGCCCGATCTCCTCGCGCAGGACGCGCCCGACGATGTCCGCGTACGCGTCGTCGGCCACGTCGAAGGCACCGCCCTCGACCCGCACGTCGTGGGCGGGCAGCGCCGACAGGGCCTCGGAGAGCGGGAGTTCGTACGTCTCGTCGGGGGTCAGGACCGTGAGCGGCGTGCCGTCGTCGCGTACGTCGAATCCGCGCTCCCTGATCTGCCGGAAGGGGATCAGGGCGAGGCCCTCGTCGGGGATGTCGGCGAGCCGGTCGTACGTGCCGACGGCGCCGATGAGGACCTCCACCGTGTCGTGGTCACGGCCGGGGGTGCGGCGGCGCAGGACGGCGAAGGGGCGGTCGTCGGACAGGAGGTCTGTCAGGTGCATCGGTGTGGTTCCTTCTCACTCGGAGAGGAACGGCCCCGGCCTCGCGGAGGTCCGGAAAACACTGAAGGCCGCCCCTCGGGCGGCCTTCGCGAGTCTCGAAACGCGCAGAATCAGTGGGCCGCCGGATGAGCGGGCCACCACCAGTTTCGGTTCGTCTGCGCGTGCATGTCCCGCACCCTAGCGCATCATCAGGACGTCCAGGGCCTCGTCGAGATACGCGCCGAACTCGTCGGCCGGGGGCAGCGCCGAGGGCACCGCGTGCCCGAGCTGCGCGTGCCCCAGATAGACCGTGTACGCCAGCAGCCCGCGCCGTCGCGCCTCCGCTTCGGGGAAGCCGAGCCCGGCGAAGAGCTCGGCGACGTACGCCACGCGCCGCTCGGTCACGCGGAGCAGGACCTCGGCGACCTGGGGGTGCGACGCGGTCGCGAGGAGGGCGATCTCCAGGGGGTCGGACGTGGCCGACGCGATGGCCACGGCGAAGAGCAGGCGGACGCGTTCGCGGGGGTCGGGCTCGGCCTCGACCTCCTGGATCGTCTCCTCGGTGTTGATCTGTGCCCAGCGGTTCAGGGCGGCCTCGATGAGCGCGGCACGGTTGGCGAAGTGCCAGTAGAAGCTCCCCTTGGTGGTGCCGAGCCGGACGGCCAGGGGCTCCACGGCGACGGCCGCGAGCCCGCCCTCGCCGATCGCGGTGAGGGCGGCGTCCGCCCAGTCCTGAGCGGTGAGACGGGGCTTCGCCGCGGGCTTCTTCTGCTGCCGTTGCACCATGTCCGTACGGTACCGTATGGTCGACCATACGCCAGCGTATGGAGGTGCGCGATGAGCACGGTACTCAACGAACACGAGCGTGTGATTGAGGCTCCGGCGGAGGTGGTGGGCGCCCTGCTGGACCGGCTCTCCGCCGATGACGACCCGATCTTCCCGACGCCTGCCTGGGCGCCGATGCTCTTCGACCGCCCGCTCGGCGTGGGCGCGACCGGCGGCCACGGCCCGGTCCGCTACGGCGTCACGGAGTACGAGCCGGGGCGCCGCGTGCGCTTCGCCTTCACCCCGCCGGACAACGGCTTCCACGAGTTGACCGTCGAGCCGATGGGGGAGGAGCGCTGTCGCGTCCGCCATGTCCTGGAGACCGAGCCGCGCGGCCGCGACCGCCTGCTGTGGCCCGCCGTCGTCCGGCCCCTGCACGACACGATCATCGAAGAGGTCTTCGACAACATCGAGCGGGCGGCGACGGACGGCTGCGCCCGTCCCGTGCGGTGGTCGCCCAGGGTGCGGCTCTGCAACCGGCTCATGTGGAGCCGCCCGGAGACGGTCGGGACGCCGGAGTCCGCCCACCTCATCCGCACCGCCGTCGACCGCCCCGGCTACGAGGACGCGTACCGCATGGAGCTGCTCCCGGGGCAGCCGCGCGACCCGGAGGCCTGGACCGGCATCCTGCGCGATGCCTTCCCCGTCCTCGCCCGCGAGGGCGACGAGCTGCTCCTGGAGGTGGACACCGCGGGCCTGACGGCGCGCGCCTCGATCCTGGTCGACGGCCGGCACGTCACGCTGAGCACCGCCGCGCGGGCCGACACGCTGCGCGGCCGGATCTACTGGGGCGTGGTCAGGCGCGTCCACCCCTTCATGGCCCGCACGATGCTGCGCCGCACGCACCGCAGGCTCGCCCTGGCGGCACCGCACGCGGGCGAGCGGGAGACCGGACGTCGGCGCTCCGCCGTGTCTGCTCCGTCTCACTTGGTGAGCGGGTGAATGGACGGCAGACATCACCCCGTAATGTTGTGGGGGTGACCGTGAACGCTAAGACCACCCCCACCGGTGGCAACACCTGGCGAGACCTTCCCGCGGCGCAGCAGCCTGAGTACCCCGATGCCGAGGCTCTGCGCGATGTGATCGCGGAGCTCGAGTCGTATCCGCCGCTCGTCTTCGCGGGCGAGTGCGACCAGCTGCGCGCCCGACTGGCCTCCGTCGCCAAGGGAGAGGCGTTCCTGCTTCAGGGCGGCGACTGCGCCGAGGCCTTCGACGCCGTGTCCGCCGACCAGATCCGCAACAAGCTGAAGACGCTGCTCCAGATGGGCGCCGTCCTCACGTACGCGGCCTCCGTGCCCGTCGTGAAGGTCGGCCGCATCGCGGGGCAGTACTCGAAGCCGCGCTCCAAGGGCACCGAGACCCGCGACAGCGTGACCCTGCCGACGTACCGCGGCGACTCGGTCAACGGCTTCGACTTCGACGAGAAGTCCCGCGTCCCGGACCCCGAGCGCCTGAAGCGGATGTACAACGCGTCCGCGTCGACGCTCAACCTGGTGCGCGCCTTCACCACCGGCGGGTACGCCGACCTGCGCCAGGTGCACGCCTGGAACCAGGACTTCGTGAAGTCGTCCCCCTCGGGCCAGCGCTACGAACAGCTGGCGCGCGAGATCGACAACGCGCTCAACTTCATGCGCGCCTGCGGGACGGACCCGGAGGAGTTCAAGACCGTCGAGTTCTACGCCTCGCACGAGGCGCTGCTCCTCGACTACGAGTCGGCCCTCACCCGCGTGGACTCGCGCACCGGGCGGCTCTACGACACCTCGGGCCACATGGTCTGGATCGGTGAGCGCACCCGTCAACTGGACGGCGCGCACATCGAGTTCGCCTCCAAGGTGCGCAACCCGATCGGCATCAAGCTCGGCCCGACGACGACCACGGAGGAGGCGCTGCAGTACATCGAGCGCCTCGACCCGGACCGCGAGCCCGGCCGTCTGACCTTCATCGTCCGCATGGGCGCCGACAAGGTCCGCGACAAGCTCCCCGAGCTGGTCGAGAAGGTCACCGCGTCCGGCGCGACCGTCGCCTGGGTCACCGACCCGATGCACGGCAACACCTTCGAGGCGGCATCCGGTCACAAGACCCGCCGCTTCGACGACGTGCTCGACGAGGTCAAGGGCTTCTTCGAGGTCCACAAGGGCCTGGGCACGCACCCGGGCGGCATCCACGTCGAGCTCACCGGTGACGACGTCACCGAGTGCGTGGGCGGCGGCGACGAGATCTTCGTCGACGACCTGCACCAGCGCTACGAGACGGCCTGCGACCCGCGCCTGAACCGCAGCCAGTCCCTGGACCTGGCGTTCCTGGTGGCGGAGATGTACCGCGACCAGTAGGTATTCCCGCAAGACGCGAAGGTGGGGCACGGATCCATGTGATCCGTGCCCCACTGGCGTATCGGGGGCTTTTGTGGACCCGGGGTCGTGGGTAAGGTTAGGTTAGCCTCACCGATTAATCGGGACGGCGCCGCCGATGAATCCTGTCCGGGAGGTGAACCGCGTGTACGTCTGCAACTGCTTCGGGGTCACCGAGGCGCAGGTGAAGCAGCACGCGGCCGACGGCGCCTGCACACCCCGCCAGATAGCGTCCGCCAGCAAGGCGGGCACCGACTGCGGTTCGTGTGTACGGAGCATTCAGGCGCTCCTGGGCCGGGGCACGTGCCCCCGCAGGGAGCTCGCCGACCAGGGTCAGCCTGTCCTCACCGGCCTGGACGAGGCCGCCTAGCAGCTCTCTCGGCCCGGGTCAGCTCTCCGGCTGCTCGATGAGCTGCGAGATGTAGAGCGGCTCGCCCAGCTTCTCGACCAGTTCGAGCTGGGTGTCGAGATAGTCGATGTGGTGCTCCTCGTCCTCGAGGATCGACTCGAAGATATTCGCGGAAGTGATGTCTCCCTTGCCGCGCATCACCTCGATCCCGCGCTTGAGGCGGTCGATCGCCTCCGCCTCGATCTGCCGGTCGGCCTGGAACATCTCCGTGACGGTCTGACCCACGCGCACGTGGAAGAGCCGCTGATAATTGGGCAGGCCGTCGAGGAAGAGAATCCGGTCGGTCAGGATCTCCGCGTGCTTCATCTCGTCGATCGACTCGGACCGGGTGTACTTCGCGAGCTTGGGCCAGCCGAAGTTCTCCTGCATCTTGGCGTGGAGAAAGTACTGGTTGATCGCCGTGAGCTCGGCGGTCAGCTGCTCGTTGAGAAATTCGATGACCTCGGGGTCGCCCTGCATCGCAGAGGCTCCTTCCACGTGGTAACTGGGCAGGTTCCGCGCATCCTTGCACCGGTGTGAGTGACCGTCCAGTAAGTGCACGCTTAGTAGGAGTTGCCCCAATCAACGGCTGACCAGCCCCTGTCGGCGGACTCCTGGTCACGTCCACCTACCCAGGTCTGTCAGGATGGACGCATGGGTCAGTCGGCGGATCGCGCATCTCGGGAAGCAGTGGAGCCGGAGCTTCCACCGGGGCAGCGACTCCAGCGGGGCTGGCCGGTCACCCACTACGGCCCGGTGCCGAAGTTCCGCCCGGAGCGCTGGGAGTTCAGGGTCTTCGGGGCCACCGCCGACGGGGACAAGCACTGCTGGACGCACGAGGAGTTCTCGGCGCTTCCGTACGCCACCGTGGTCGGCGATCTGCACTGCGTCACGAAGTTCAGCATGCTCGGCGCCGAATGGGGCGGTGTGCCCGCGCGTGCACTGCTCGAGATCGCGCCGCCCGCGCCCGACGCCACCCACGTGATGGTCTGGGCCGAGTACGGCTTCAGCTCGAATCTGCGGATGGCCGACTTCATGGACGAGCGCACGATTTTCGCCACCCACAAAGGGGGCGAGCTGCTGACCGCCGAGCACGGTTTCCCGCTGCGGCTCGTGGTGCCCCACCTCTACGCGTGGAAGGGCCCCAAGTGGGTCCGCGGTGTTGAGTACATGACCGCCGACCGCCGCGGCTTCTGGGAGGAGCGCGGCTATCACAACGTCGGCGACCCCTGGACCGAGCAGCGCTACTCGTACCAGGAAGAGCCCGGGGACGGCCCCGAGCTCTAGTCCCGCGTTCTGCTGTTCTGCCTGGTCAGTGTCTGGTCGGTGCCTGGTCAGTGGTGGTACTGGTGGACCACGGCGTGGCCCTTGCCGCGGCCGATCATCCACTTGTTGACCGGGGTGGTGATCACGAAAGCGGCGGCCAGGGCGATGGCGAGGATCCACCAGAACATGGGGTCCGAGAGGTGGGCGTCCATCGCTCCCGGCCAGAGTGCGATCACGCCGTTGTCGATGAGCTCCATCACCGCGATGGACAGGGTGTCCGCGGCGAGCGCGACCCGGAACGCCGTCCTGAAGTCGACGCCCGCCTTGAGGATGCCGCGCAGGGTCAGGGCGTATCCGAAGAAGAACGCCAGGATGATCGCCAGGATCATCGTCTGCATGTTGCCCCAGCCGAGCGCGGTGCCGATGACCATGCCGAGGACCTCGCCGATGGCGCACCCGGTGAGGCAGTGCAGGGTCGCCTGGGCCGCCATCCGCCAGCTGACCTTGCCCAGGCCGTGGTGCCCCTCGTGGGCGTGGTGCGCGTGCTCGGGGCCGTGTTCGTGCTCGGGGCCGTGGTGCGCGTGCTCGGCATGAGTGTCGTGGTGGCCGTGCTGCATGAGAGTCCCCCAACGTCGGATATCGGTGCCTGCCGCCTGGCAAGAACCGTATACCCCTAGGGGGTATTCCTCAAGAGTCTCCGGGGTCCCTAGACGCTCCTGAGCTCCTTCAGCCGTGCCACGTCCGCCGCGTGACCTTCCTTGCCGCCGGGTGTCTCGATGATCAGCGGTACGTTCGCGGTCGCGGGGTGGAGCATGAGCTCGCGGAAGGGCTCCTCGCCGATGTGGCCGGTGCCGATGTTCTCGTGGCGGTCCTTGTGGGCGCCGACGACGTCCTTGGAGTCGTTGGCGTGCACCAGCTTCAGGCGGCCCTCGCCGACGGTGTCGACCAGGAGGTCCAGCGTCTGCTTCATGCCGCTCGGCCCGGTCAGATCGTGGCCCGCGGCGAAGATGTGGCAGGTGTCCAGGCAGACGCCCAGCTTCGGGTGGGCGTCGAGGGCGTCGAAGTACGGGCCGAAGTCCCAGGTGCGTGAGCAGAGAGAGAAGCCCTGGCCCGCGGTCGACTCCAGGAGGAGGTAGGGGTCGTCGTCGTGCGTCAGCTCGTCGAGCAGCGGCAGCATCCGGTCGCGCACCTGCTTCAGAGCGACGGCGCGGTCCCGGCCGCCGGTCGCCGAGCCGGTGTGCACGACGACGCCGAGCGCGCCGATCTCGCGGGCCCGGCGCAGCGAGTGGCGCAGGGACTCCACGGACTTCTCCGCGGTCGCCTCGGTGTGCGAGCCGAAGTTGATGAGATAGGGCGCGTGGACGTACGCGGGGATGTTCTCGGCGGCGCAGGCGGCGCGGAACTCCTCGTCCTGCTTCGGGTTGCCGGGCGGGGTCGCCCAGCCGCGCGGGTTGGCCACGAATACCTGGACGGCCTCGGCACCCAGCTCCCGGGCGTACGAAAGCCCTACGGAGGCGAGGCCGCCGGCGACGGGGACGTGGCCGCCGACGGGATTGCGGGACAACGTGCTGCGGGACAAGGTGCTGGGGGACTTGTTGCTGCTCACGCGCTCAAGGGTGGCATGGGCGCGTGAGCGTCCCGTCAGCGGATCGAGGCATCAACGCGTCGAGGCATCAACGGCTCAGCGGATCTCGATGGTGACCGTGGATCCCTTGGGCGCCTCGTCGCCGCCCTCCACCGACTGGCCCTTGACCGTGTCCCCGAAGATGCCGAGCAGTCCGCGGTCCTCGTCGACCTCGAAGCCCGCGTCCTGAAGCTTCTGCGTGGCGTCGTCGACGCTCATGCCCTCGACGTCCGGGACCTCGATCATCTCCGGGCCCTTGGAGAGCGTCAGCGTGACCGTGTCACCCTCGGCGAGCCGCTTCTGGCCCTCCCGGGGGGACTGGTCGACGACCGTGCCCTTGTCCTCGTCGGAGTAGACCCGCTTCGTCTCGGTCCTGACCTTGAGGCCCAGGTCCTCGAGCTCGGCGGTCGCGTCGGCCTGGGAGTCGCCCGTCACGTCGGGGACCTCGACCTCGGGGCCCTTGCTGACGACCACCGCGATGGCGGAGCCCGCCTTGCGCTTGGTGCCCGACTGCGGGTCCGTGCTGATCACGGAGCCCCTGCGCACCTCGTCGCTGAAGGCCCTGGTCGTCATCCCGGGAGCGAGCCCGACGTCCTTGAGCTTGTTCTTGGCCGCGGCCAGCGGGGTGCCCTTGAGGCTCGGGACCTTCACGATCTCGGGGCCCCTCGAGACGGTCAGCGTCACGCTGCCGTTGTCACGGATGCGCTCACCCGCCCCGGGGTCGGTGGCCATGACCGTGCCGCGCTTGTCGGTGTCGCTGTACGCGCGCTTGACGTCCTTCACGTCGAGTCCGGCTTCGCCGAGGCGCTTCTTGGCCGCGGCCTCGGTCTTCGCCAGGAGCGGCGGGACCTTCGTGAACTGGCCGGAGTTGATGTACCAGACGCCCGCGCCGAGCCCGAGCGCGAGCAGGACGGCGGCCACGACCACCATCATGCGGCGGCGCGGATTGGGGCCTCGCCTGCGGTCGGGGGCGGTCGGCGGCGCCGGCGGAGGCGTCTGCAGGATGCTCGTGCGGTTGAGCTGGTCCTGGCGGCTGTGCTGGTCCTGCTGATTCTGGTCGCCGTCCGTGGGGAGCGGCAGCTGCACGGACCGCACCGCGCGCGGGATCACGCTCGTACGGTCGTCGGAGTTGTCGTGTCCGTGCTCCGCCGTGTGCGCCTGCGGCGGCACCGCGTCCAGCTGCTCCAGGGAGAGCGCGGCCCGCGCCTCCCTGGCCTGCCCGAGGAGCGCCACCGCGTCGTGCGGGCGGACCTCGGGGTTGCGGGCGGTGGCGGACGCGACCAGCTCGTCGAGCTCGACGGCGAGCCCCGGAACCACCGCCGACGGGGGCGGCACGTCCTCGTGGAGGTGTTGGTAGAGCACCTGGGCGGGCGATTCGCCGGAGTGCGGCTTGGCGCCGGTCAGCATTTCGTAGAGCACGACCCCGCACGCGTACACATCCACACGCGTGTCGGCCGTGCCGTGCTCTATCTGCTCGGGGGCGAGATAGGAGACCGTGCCCAGGACCGTGCCCGTCGTGTTCGTGACGGTGTCCACCGCGCGCACGAGCCCGAAGTCGGCGACCTTGACCCGGCCGTCATCCCCTATGAGGACGTTCTCCGGCTTCATGTCGCGGTGCACGAACCCGGCGCGGTGCGCGGCGCCGAGCGCGGCGAGGACCGGCTCCAGGATGTCGAGGGCCGCGCGCGGCTGCAGGGCGCCGCGCTCGCGGAGCACGTCACGCAGGGTGCATCCCGCGATGTACTCCATGGCCAGATAGACGTACGCGCCGTCTGCGCCCTGGTCGTACACCCCCACCACGTTCGGGTGGGAGAGCCGGGCGATCGACTTCGCCTCGCGGATGAAGCGGTCGACGAAGGAGACGTCGGCGGCAAGCGTCGGGTGCATCACCTTGAGCGCGAGCACGCGGTCGAGGCGGGTGTCCACGGCCCGGTAGACCGTGGCCATCCCGCCCACCGCGATCCGCCCGTCCACGCGATAGCGGCCGTCGAGCACCTGCCCGACGAGCGGGTCCTGAAGGGTCGTGTCCACGCAGGGAGTCTACGAGCCACCGCCGACACGGTTGCCCGCCCGGGTTGGCTCGGGGCCCGACTGCAGCCGAGCTGTGACAGGCACGCGACGCTCAGAACGCGGGCCGCTCCGGATCGAGCCGGGCCATGCCCTGCGCGGGCGACGACGCCTCGGCGAAGTGCCGCCGGGGGATCCGCCCGGCCCGGTACGCGAGGCGCCCCGCCTCGACCCCGTGCCGCATGCCCTCGGCCATGAGGACGGGCTCCTGCGCACGCGTCACGGCCGAGGCGAGCATCACACCCGCGCACCCCAGCTCCATGGCGAGCGTGGCGTCGGACGCCGTCCCCGCCCCCGCGTCCAGGATCACCGGCACGCTCGCGCGTTCGACGATCAGCTGGAAGTTGTGCGGGTTCCGGATGCCGAGCCCGGAGCCGATGGGGGAGCCGAGCGGCATGATCGCCGCGCAGCCCACGTCCTCCAGTTTCCGGGCCAGGACCGGGTCGTCGTTCGTGTACGGAAGGACCGTGAAGCCGTCGTCGACCAGGGTCTCGGCGGCGTCGATCAGCTCGATCGGGTCGGGGAGCAGCGTGCGCTCGTCCGCGATGACCTCCAGCTTGATCAGGTCGGTGCCGAGCGCCTCGCGCGCGAGCCGGGCGGTCAGGACGGCCTCGCCCGCGGTGAAGCAGCCCGCGGTGTTCGGAAGGACCCGGATGCCGAGCCGGTCCAGGACGGAGAGGACCGAGCCCTGCACGCCGGGGTCGAGACGGCGCATCGCGACCGTCGTCAGCTCCGTCCCGGAGGCGGTCAGGGACCGTTCGAGCACGTCCAGGCTCGGCGCACCGCCCGTACCCATGATCAGGCGTGAGGAAAGGGTGAGCCCGCCGATGACGAAGGGGTCGTCTGCCATGTCGGTTCAGCCTCCTTGGACGGCGGTGAGGACCTCGACGCGGTCCCCTTCGGTGAGCGGGGTGGTGGACCACTGGGTGCGCGGTACGACGGTTTCGTTGAGCGCGGCGGCGACCCCGGAGGGGGCCGCGGTGAGGGTGGCGACGAGGGCTTCGAGCGTGGTGCCCGCGGCCACATCGCGTGCCTCTCCGTTGACGGAGACGGCGGTAACGGCTGAGAGAGTCATGCGGGCTGCTCCATGAAGCGCTGCGTGAGGGGATCGCGGACGAAGCGCTCGGGGGTGAACCCCCGCGCCTCGTCGGGCAGTTCACCGGTGGTCAGGGCGTGCGCCATGACGTCGCCGGTGACGGGCGTCAGGAGGACGCCGTTGCGGTAGTGGCCGGTGGCCAGCTGGAGGCCGGGCAGCGCGGTCGGGCCGAGCAGCGGCGCGTTGTCGGGTGAGCCGGGGCGCAGGCCCGCGCGGGTCTCGGTCAGCGGCAGTTCCGTGATGCCGGGTACGAGCTCGTGGGCGTCCCGAAGCAGCTCGTACACGCCGCCCGCGGTGACCGTCGTGTCCCAGCCGAGCTCCTCGCTGGTCGCGCCGACGACGAGCTCGCCGTTCTCGCGCGGCACGAGATAGACGTGGCTGCCGCGCACGACGGCGCGCACGGTGCGGCTCAGGAACGGCGCGTACCGCTCGGGCACCGTGAGCCGGAGCACCTGCCCCTTCACGGGGCGCACGGGCGGCACAGCGCCCTCGGGGACCCCGGAGAGGCGCCCGCTGAGGCTGCCCGCCGCGAGCACGGTCTGACCGGCGTCCAGGGCGGTGCCGTCGGCGAGGACGACTCCGGTGGCCCGGTCGCCGGTGACCGTGAGGCGCTCGGCCCACGCGCGGTGGAAGACGACGCCCGCCCGCTCGCAGGCCACGAGAAGCGCTGCGGCGAGCCTGCGCGGGTCGACCTGGTGATCGCCGTCGACGCGAAGGCCGCCCCGGACACCCGGCGCGAGCATCGGTTCCAGGCGGCGGCACTCGCGCCCGCTCAGCCACTCCGAGGCGAGCCCCGACTGCTGCTGGAGGGCGTGCAGCTCCCGCAGATGGGCGCGGTCGTCGGAGTCGAGCGCGACGGCGAGCGTGCCGCACGCGCGGTAGCCGAGATCCCGGCCGCTCGCCTCCGTCAGCTCGGCCGCGAACTCCGGATAGCGCCGCGCGGAGGCCAGATTCAGGCCGAGCAGCGTCTGCTCGCCGTAGTGCAGCTCGGTGACGGCGGCCAGCATGCCCGCGGCCACCTGCGCCGCGCCGCCGCCCGGCTCGGGGTCCACGACCGCGGTGGACAGGCCGCGCTGCGCCGCCCGCCAGGCCGTGACCAGGCCGATGATGCCGCCCCCGACGACCACGACGTCGGTCGTGCGGGTCGTACGGGGTGGTGTACGTGAATGCATGGGCGTCCAGCCCCTCCCTTCGCCGGCATGACCCGGATCAGGTTCGTACGGTCGGAGGCCGTCCAGCCTCCCTCTCAGCCCGGTGCGTCCGGGCTCCCGCGAGTGCTCTGCACGGCCACCCTAGCCCCTGGCGCCCGGCGGCAGTAGGGGAGCTGTCCGGGTATGGGCGGTGACGGTGTGTCAGAGATCTCCCCGTCGCACCCTGAGGCGCGCGTCGCCCGCCGTCCTACAGTGATCGGGTGAGTGAGCAGCGGAGGCACGAAGAGCGCCGGGTCGTCATCGTCGGCGCGGGGATGGCGGGGGTGCAGACCGCCGTGGCCCTGCGCGAGCGGGGGTTCGCCGGTGCGGTCACCCTGATCGGCGCGGAACCCCACCAGCCGTACGACAGGCCACCGCTGTCCAAGGCCGTGCTGCTCGGCAAGGCGGAGGGCTCCGCCTTCGACATCGACTTCGAGGCGCTCGGCATCGAGCTGAGCCTGGGCCACGAGGTCACGGGCGTGCGCCCCGACGACCACGAACTGGACACCGAGCGGGGCCCCGTCCCGTACGACGCCCTTGTCATCGCCACCGGCGCCCAGCCGATCCTGCTGCCTGGCGCCTCCGGAATCCCCGGCGTCCATCTGCTGCGCACCCTCGACGACGCCGAGCGGCTGCGGCCCGTGCTCGCCGAGCAGCACCGGATCGTGGTCGTCGGCGCGGGCTGGATCGGCGCCGAGTTCGCGACCGCCGCCCGTGAGGCGGGCTGCTCCGTCACTGTCGTCGAGGCCGCCGAGCGGCCGCTCGCGGGGGCCCTTCCCGCGGAGGTCGCGGCGCCGATGACGTCCTGGTACGCCGATTCCGGGGCCGAACTGCGCACCCACGCGCGCGTGGAGCGCGTCGAGCCCGGCAGCGTCCTCCTGGACGACGGCACCCGGCTGCCCGCGGACGCGGTCGTCGTCGGCATCGGCGCACGCCCCGCCACGGACTGGCTCGCGGGCTCCGGCATCACCCTGGGCGCTCACCGGGAGATCCTGGCCGACGACCACCTTCGGACGTCGCAGCCCGATGTGTACGCGGTCGGCGACTGCTCCTCCTTCCCTTCGGGACGGTATGGCGAGCGCCTCCTGGTGCACCACTGGGACAACGCCCTCCAGGGCCCGCGCACGGTGGCGGCGAACATCATCGGCGAGACCCCTTCGGCGTACGACCCCGTCCCGTACTTCTGGTCCGAGCAGTTCGGCCGCTTCGTCCAGTACGCCGGACACCACGCGTCCGCCGACGAGCTGGTGTGGCGCGGCGACCCCTCGGGCGCGGCCTGGACCGTGTGCTGGCTCCGAGGGGGCGCCCTGGTCGCCGTGCTCGCGGTGGGCCGCCCCAGGGACCTGGCGCAGGGCCGCAAGCTGATCGAGGCGGGCGCCCGGCTCTCCCCCGACCTGGCGTCGGACCCCGCGCTGCCGCTGAAGAAGACCGTGCTGCCGTGACCGGAGGGACCCGCTGCCCGGCCGCTGTCGGTGCCCGGAGATACGCTTGACCCCGTGACCGAGATTGACGCAAAGACTGATGCTCTCGTCCCCGAGTGGCTCCACCTCCCCGACATCGCAGAAATGCTCGACGTCGAGGTGACGCGTGTGCGCCAGCTGGTCAAGGAGGGCCAGCTGATCGCCGTGCGCCGTGGTGAGAACCGCGCGCTCGCGGTGCCGGCCGCCTTCATCGACGGCGACAAGATCGTCAAGGGCCTCACCGGCACCCTGACGCTCCTGAGGGACGACGGCTTCTCCGACGAAGAAATGCTGGAGTGGCTCTTCACTCCTGACGAGACCCTGCCCGGCACCCCCGCGCAGGCTCTGAGCGAGAATCGCGGCACGGAGGTGAAGCGTCGCGCCCAGGCGCTCGCCGTCTGACCGACACGGAAAACCGTTGCGTACGGGCCGCGCGTCCCCCGTGGACACGCGGCCCGTGGGCCACCGACAACCCCGGGGGGACATCTCCATGGCCATCAAGCCTGCCCGCGAGCAGCTCGCGGACGCCCGCCTCTACCTGTGCGTGGACGCCCGCAAGCGCCAGGGAGACCTCCCCGAGTTCCTCGACGCCGTCCTCGGCGGCGGTGTCGACATCGTGCAGCTGCGGGACAAGGGCATGGAGGCGGCCGAGGAGCTCGAACACCTCCAGGTCTTCGCCGACGCCGCCCGCAGGCACGGCAAGCTCCTCGCGGTGAACGACCGCGCGGACGTCGCGCACGCCATCGGCGCCGACGTCCTTCACCTGGGCCAGGGCGACCTGCCGGTGCCCGCGGCCCGCCGCGTCCTGGGCGACGACGTGCTCATCGGCCGCTCCACGCATGCCGACGCCGAGGCCGCCGCCGCGGCGACGCAGGACGGCGTGGACTACTTCTGCACGGGACCCTGCTGGCCGACCCCCACCAAGCCGGGCCGGCACGCTCCGGGGCTCGACCTCGTCCGGTACACGGCCTCGCTCGGCACGGACCGCCCGTGGTTCGCCATCGGCGGCATCGACGCGGGCAACCTCGACGAGGTGCTCGAAGCGGGCGCCCGCCGCGTCGTCGTCGTGCGGGCGATCACCGAGGCGGACGATCCGGCGGCCGCGGCGGCCGACTTCGCGAAGCGGCTGCGTTCGGCCTGATCGGCGATCTTCGGCCAACCTCCGGGGACGGTGTCCGCAGGTTGGACGGAGATTGGCCGGTAGCGGTACCCCGTCGCTAACCTGCCCGTATGGCCCTAGGCACTGCTTCCACCAGATCTGATCGCGCACGCACCGTGCGCGACATGCTCGCGACCGGCAAGACGACGTACTCGTTCGAGTTCTCGGCGCCGAAGACCCCGAAGGGCGAGCGGAACCTGTGGAACGCCCTGCGCAGGGTCGAGGCGGTGGCCCCCAGCTTCGTCTCCGTGACGTACGGAGCGGGCGGCTCGACGCGTGCGGGCACGGTCAAGGAGACGGAGCAGATCGTCGCCGACTCGACGCTCACGCCGGTCGCCCACCTGACCGCGGTCGACCACTCCGTGGCCGAACTGCGCAACATCATCGGGCAGTACGCGGACGCCGGCATCAGGAACATGCTCGCGGTCCGCGGCGACCCGCCCGGCGACCCCCTCGCCGACTGGGTCAAGCACCCCAAGGGCCTTGAGTACGCCGCCGAACTGGTCCAGCTGATCAAGGAGTCGGGCGACTTCTGCGTGGGCGTCGCGGCCTTCCCCGCGATGCATCCGCGCTCGGCCGACTGGGACACCGACGTCCGGCACTTCGTCGACAAGTGCCGCGCGGGCGCCGACTACGCGATCACACAGATGTTCTTCTACCCGGAGGAGTATCTGCGCCTTCGCGACCGGGTCGAGGCCGCGGGCTGTTCGACGCCGATCATCCCCGAGATCATGCCGGTGACGAACGTGCGCATGCTGGAGCGGCTGCCCCAGCTCAGCAACGCTTCCTTCCCGCCCGCGCTCAAAGAGCGCATCCTCACAGCCAAAGACGATCCGGCGGCTGTACGCTCCATTGGCATCGAGTTCGCGACGGAGTTCTGCGCGCGGTTGCTGGCCGAGGGTGTCCCGGGGCTGCACTTCATCACGCTCAACAACTCCACGGCGACTCTGGAAATCTACGAGAATCTGGGCCTGCATCACCCGCAGGCCTGACCGGCCGTACCCCTGAGGGCGGCGGCCGCGGGGAGAGGGGCGTACATGGGCTGGACGGTCCTCTACATCGCGTTCGGATGCGTCGCGCTGTGGCTGCTCGGCGAGGTGCTGCTGCAGTACAAGGCGCGGCTGCGCTGGCGGCTGCTCGCCTTCGGCGGCTTCCTCGGCGTGGTCATCGGCGTGCTGCTGCCGTCGGTGGTCGTCATCGGGATCGGCGCGATCGCCTTCGCCACGGGACAGACGTACGTGACGCTGTCGTTCCGTCGCGGCTTCTCGACCGGCTGGGCGCTCGGCGGCCAGCCCGGCCTGAGCAAGCGCCGCAAGACGACGCCGCGGGGCGGTGCGGAGGCCTCCCAGGACCCGACGCTCCAGGTCTCCGACCTCGAGTACGAGCAGGCGGGCCCGGCAGGGCCGCCGCCCGAGACCGCCCCCGGCACCGGGGTCTACGCGCCGGAGCCGCTGCCCGACGACACCGGGCAGTACGGCATCTACAGCGACACGGCGTACGACCAGCAGCAGTCCGCCACCGCGGACAGCGGCTACGGCTACGACACGTACGCCGCCGCGGGCTATGACCCCCAGCAGCCGTACGCGTACGGCGAGACGGGCCAGCAGCAGTACGCCGCGTACTCCGACCCGTACATCGGGACGCAGACGTACGGCGGCCAGCAGAGCTACGACACGTACGGCGACCAGCAGCAGTACGCCCCCTATCCCGCCGCTCCCGCCGCCGATCCGTACGGCACCGGGGCCGGGACGTACAACGAGACGCCGCCCGGCGGGGTCTGGGTGCCCCAGCAGCGCAGCGTCGAGGACCCCTACGGCCAGTACGGCGGCGAACTCCCACCGGAGCAGCCGTACCCCTACCAGGGCGACCAGTCCCAGGGGAACGGTTACGACGCGGGGTACAACGAGCAGTACCGGTACTGATCAGCGGGAGCGTCGGCTCACCGCGAGCCCCGGTTCACTGCGAGCCCCGGAAGTCCGGTCCCTCCACGATCAGTCCGGCCACCAGCGTGCCCGACATGCCCGCGTGCGGAAGCCCGCCGCCCGGGTGCGCCCAGCCGCCGGCCGCGAAGAGCCCCGGCAGGCGCGTGCTGTTGGCCGGGTGCAGCAGCCGGCCGTCGCCCGCCGCGAGGGACGGGGGCGGGACCGCGCCGCCGTCGGCGCCGGTGGCCCGCGCGATGTCGGCGGGGGTGCGGACCTCGTGCCACAGCAGGCGCTCCCGCAGCCCGGGCACCACGGCATCGGCACGGTCGAGCAGGCGCTCCACGTCCGCTTCGGCGACCTCCGTGTGCGCGGGCACCGTGGCCGTCAGCGTGACCGCCTCATGCCCCGCGTCGGGCGTGAGCGCCGGGTCATCCGGGCGCAGCACCGTGAGGGTGGGGGCGGCGGGCAGTCCGGGACGGTCCCCGAAGAGCCGGTCGAGCTCGTCCCGGCGGTCGGGTGTGTGAAGCACCGTCCGGTGAGGCGTGCCCTCGGGCCTCGCGCCGCGCAGCGCGAGGAGGACCATGAGGCGGCTGGGCAGTCCGGACCGGGCCTGCACTTCACCCTCCGCCCGTATGTTCACACCGGATGCGCCGGACATGCCGGATACACCGGACAGCAAGCCGTCCAGTGCGCCCGGCGCGAGCCCGGCGACCACGAAGTCCGCCTCTTCCGCCGTCCCGTCCGCGAGCTCGACGCCCGCCGCCCGGCCGTCCTTCTCGATGATCCGGACGACGGGGGAGTCGAACGCGAACGCGACCCGCCGGTCCAGACACCGCTCGTACACGGCGGTCGCGAGTGCGCGCATCCCGCCGCGCACGGACCATGCGCCGAAGGTGTGTTCCAGGTAGGGCAGGACGGCCGCGCTCGCCGGGGTCGCCCGGGGGTCGAGGCCGCACGCGAGGGCGTACTGCTCGAGGAGCGCGAGGAGCCGTGCGTCGCCGCCCAGTTCGAGCTCGCCAACCTCGGTGAGGGTGCTCGCGCGCCGCTCGCGCCGCAGGAGGCGCTTGTGCGGCACCGAGGGATAGGGCTCGCGGTCGGCGAGGACCTGCCAGTTCGGCCAGAGCGGCTCTTCCAGGAGGGGGCGCCGGGTGCGGTCCCATGCCTCACGGGCGCGGTTCATGTACGCCGACCAGGCGGCGCCCGCACCGGTGCCGAGCGCCGCGTCGAGGGCCTCGCCCACGCCCGCGCGTGAGGCGTTCGGCAGGTCGGCCGCCGTGCCGTCTGCGAAGACGTGCCGCACGGCGGGCTCCACCTGGGACAGCTCGACGCATTTCTCCAGCGGCTCCTTGCCCGTCTTCACGAACAGGTCGCGATAGACGGCGGGGAGATGCAGGAGCCCGGGGCCCGTGTCGAAGACGAAGCCGTCCCGCTCCACGCTGCCGAGCGCGCCGCCGTACGTACCCGACCGCTCGTGCACCACCACTCGGTGGCCCGCGACGGCCAGCCGGGCGGCGGCCGCCATCGCGCCCATCCCGGCGCCGATCACCACAATCCGTGCCATGCCAGGGACTTTATCGGCCACCACTGACAGTCACGCCGGGAGCCCTCAGTCCGGCGGCCGGCCCGCGTGCGCCGCGAGCCTTCTCTCCTCGCGCCGCTGTGCCCTGCGCCGCAGGAACCGCCGGATCCGCGAGACCAGGAAGTACAGCAGGATCAGGCCGAGCACCAGCAGCACCGCCGCGATGATCGCGGCCGCCTCCGGATAGAACATCGCGAAGCTGACGATCCCGCCGACCCCGAGATCCTCCGCCGTGCTCACGATGACGTTGCTGAACGGCTCCGGCGAGGTGTTGATCGCCATCCGCGTCCCGGCCTTCACGCAGTGGCTGGCCAGCGCGGTCGAACCGCCCACCGCCCCCGCCGCCAGGTCGGGCAGTGAACCGCTCTGGCCCGCGAGCAGCGCACCCACCACGGCGCCGGACACCGGCCGGATCACGGTGTGCACGGTGTCCCACACCGAGTCCACGTAAGGGATCTTGTCGGCGACGGCCTCGCAGGCGAAGAGGACCCCGGCGACGATCAGCACATCAGGACGCTGCAGCGACTCGGGCACCTCGTCGGTGATCCCGGTCGCGCCGAAGACGCCGAGCAGAAGGACCACGGCGTACGCGTTGATCCCGCTGGCCCAGCCGCTGGTGAAGACCAGGGGGAGTACGGACACGGACGCGATCGTAACCAGTAGGGAACGTTCCGGCCTGGGGATGAGCACCCAGGTCTGAGTATCCGTACCTAGTGATGGAGATGAGTATCAGCGCGGATGGGTCCCGACCTGCGCAGACGGAAGAGTGAGGGACACGGAGAGGGGCGCAGCGCCCGTACCGCCGACACGGGGCGGCGGAACGGCGCGGCGCCCTTAACCGCTCCTCCCACCCCGCCGAAGGTGGGAGCGAGACACGGGGTGACGGGCGGCGGCCCGGGGATGACCACCCGGGGGGCCGAACGGGGGAACGCGGGGGACACGGGGGAACGCGGGGGAACGCAAAAGGCGCCGGTCCGGTGCCGCCTGGAGATCAGGAGGCACCGGACCGGCACCTTTTCGCGCGCGGCGCGGGCGCGCCGGGAGGGCTCAGCGCCCTCCGCTCACCCGGCCCTGCAGCAGTCGCGAGAGCGCCGAGTGGACGTCGTCGAGGGAGCGCTCCGGCTGGAAGGCCTGCCAGTCGAGCGCGGCCACCAGGACCATCCCGACGAGCGCGGCGGCCGTCAGGGGGATGTCGATCTCCTCGCTGAGCTCGCCGTTCTGCACGCCGGCCCGCAGGACGTCCTCGACGACGGCGACCGCCTGCTGCCTGACCACCATCAGGGTGGACTGCCAGGCGCGGTTGGTGCGCCACAGCTCGGCCACGTACAGCTGGGTGAAGGCGGGGTAGCGGTCGATGAAGACCAGGCCCGCCCTGATCATCGCGTCCAGCGCGTCGACCTGCGTGCCGCCGCTGCCCGCCGCCTTCTCGGCCGCCTCCTTCAGGGAGGCGGTGAGCAGCCCGACGCCGTGCCGAAGCAGCTCTTCGAAGAGGACCGATTTGCTCGCGAAGTTGTAGTAGACCGTGCCCTTCGCGACCCCGGCCCGCTCGGCGATCTCGTCGACCGTCGTGGCCGAGAAACCCTGCTCCGCGATGAGGGTGACGGCGGCCTCGTAGAGCTTCTGCCGGGTGGCCTCACGCCGGGTGCTGGTTGCGCTGCTGTCCATGGGCCTGATTCTCACAGGTCTTGCCGCCCGCACAGGCTCGGTTCCGGGTCTCACAGGCTCAGCTCCGGGTGCAGCCGGTCCAGGGTCCACACCTGCTTGCGGCGCGCGGAGAGCGCGGTGAGCGCCAGGGCGCCCGCGGTGAAGGCCGTGAGGACCACGCACGCCTGCCACACGGGGCCGAGACCGCCGCCCGTGATGAGCCTGCGCAGGGCGTCGACGACGTAACTCATCGGCAGGAAGGGGTGGATCGCGCCGAAGAACGACGGACTCGTCTGGACGGGGTACGTGCCGCCCGCCGAGGTCAGCTGGAGCATCAGGGCCGCGAGGACGAGGATCCGCCCGGCCGCCCCGAAGCGCGCGTTCAGCCACTGCACGATCGCCGCGAAGCAGCACGTCACCAGGCAGAGGAAGCCCACCGTCCCGGCCGCACGCGTCATCTGCAGGCCAAGGCCCCAGTGCAGGACCGACATCAGGGCCCCTGTCTGGAGCACGCCGAGTGCGGCGACCGGCAGCCAGCCCGCGAACGCGATCCGCCAGGCGGAGGCGCCCGCGGCGAGCGCGCGCCGGTTGAGCGGCTGGATCAGCATGTACGCCACCATCGCGCCGACCCACAGGGACAGCGGGATGAAGTACGGGGCGAAGCCCGTGCCGTAGTTGGGCGCCTTGTGCATCGACTGGGAGGCGAGCTGCACCGGGTCGGCCATGACGTCGGTGCGCTGGTCGCGGTCCTTCTTGTCGTAGTCGGGGATCTTCTTGACGCCGTCGTGCAGCCCGCCGGACAGCTTCTCGGAGCCGTCGGCCAGCTTGAACATGCCGCCCTTGAGGTCACTCGCGCCCGTCTTGAGCTTGCCGACGCCCGCGTCCAGGTCCGTGGCGCCGGTCTTGGCGGTGCCGAGGCCGGTGTGCAGCTTCTTGGCGCCCTTGGCGACCTTCCCCGCGCCCGTGTTGAGGTCGTTGATCTGGGTGACGGCCTTGTCGAGGTCCTCGTTGAGGTGCGGCGCGCGGTCGGCGAGCTTCTGGGACTTCTTCTCCAGCGTGGTCAGGTGCCTCTTGAGCTTCTTGACGTCGCTGTCCTGGTCCTTGATCACGGTGTTCATGTCGTCCGCGATGGTCGACACGTTCTCCGCGGCCGTCTTGGCCTTCTTGAGCTGCGGGCAGCCCGGGTCGGGGACCGGGAGGTTCTCGCAGCGCTCCGTGTAGAGGCCGCCGATGATCTCGGACCCCTTCTTGGCGTCCTCGGCCGCCCCGGGTGCGAGCTTGACCCAGGTGTCCAGGTTGCCCCGCAGGGCCTTGGAGGAGTCGGCGACGAGCTGGGCCGTGTCCCCGATGGTCTTGCCGTTGTCCTTCAGGAAGGGCCGCACCTGGTCCGCGGTGCCGTTGACCTTGTCGGCCAGCTTCTGGGTGCCGTCCGAGACCTTCTTCGAACCGCTCTGGAGGTCACCGGCGCCCTTGTCGAGCTTCTTGATGCCCCCTGCCAGGTCGCTGCTGCCGTCCTTGGCGTCCTTGAGGCCGGTCACGAGCTTCTTCGAGCCCTTCTTGGCCTCTCCGATGCCGCTGTCGAGCTTGTCGGCACCCTTGGCGGCCTTCTCGGTCGCCCCGTGGATGTCGGAGAACGAGATGAAGATCTTGTCGAGGAAGGAGCGCGACGCCTTGGTGGAGGCCGCCGTGCGCACCTCGGAGAAGACCGTCCGGGAGATCTGCCCGACGATGTAGTTGTTGGCGTCGTTCGTACGGACCCGAAGAGCGCCCGTCTCGGGGGAGTCCCCCGAACTGGACGCGATGCGCTTGCTGAAGTCGGCCGGCATCGTCAGGGACAGGTAGTACGTCCCGTCCTCGACGCCCTTGCGCGCCTCGGCGGAGCTCACCTCGTGCCAGTCGAAGGTCTTGCTGTCCTCGAGCCCGTCGACGATGCCGTCGCCCACCGCGAGCTTCTTGCCCGCGGCCGTGGCTCCCCTGTCGTCGTTGACGAGCGCCACGGGGATGCGGTCGAGACGGCCGTACGGGTCCCAGAACGAGCACAGGTACAGCGCGCCGTACAGCAGGGGCAGCAGCAGGAGCGCGGCGAGGGCCGCGCGCGGCAGCTTCCCCCTGCCGAAGCGCCTGAGCTCAAGAGCGGCCAGCTTCGGCGAGCGCATCCGCCGTCTCCTTGTCGTCGTCGTTCGAGTCGGCCGATTCGGCGGGCTTGTGGGCCGTGGACACGGCGACCGCGTCCTCGGGTGCTTCGCTGCACACGGCGACGACGGTGGTGCCGCTCTGTGCGAGGGACCTCAACAGGGCCCAGGCCTCGCCCCGTTCGGCCTCCGACAGCTTGAGGTCGACGTCGTCGACGCCCAGCAGCCGGGGCCGCCCGATCAGGGCGAGCGCCACGGAGAGCCGCAGCGCCTCCAGGCGCTCCAGGTCACGTACGGAGGTCCGGCGCCCCTTGGGCAGCGACTCCGTGTCGAGCCCGGCCGCGGTCAGCGCGGTGTCGATCCGCAGCCGTGCCTCGCTCGCCCGCTCGGCCCGCGGCCTCAGCAGACCCCGCAGGGATCCGCCGAACCGCCGCTCCAGAAGCGCCCGTTCGTGCAGATGCTCGGCCACGGTCAGCGCCGGATCGAGATCCGTCACGCCGGGCACGGGCCCGAGCGCACTGATCCGGCGCACGGCGGCGAGCTGCTTGGGCAGCTGGAAGCCCCCCACGGAAGCCTCGCCCTCCGTGGGGCGCATCCGCCCGGTGAGTGCGAGCAGCAGACAGGTCCGGCCCGACCCCGAAGGCCCTTCGACCGCGATCAGCGACCCGGGGCCGGCCTCGACACCGACCCCGCGGAACGCCCAGCCCCGCGGTCCCTCGAGCCCGAACCCCCGCGCTGTGACGGCGGCTCCCCGCGCGCCGTCGCTTGGCCCGTCCACAGTTCCCCCTCGCACCCTCTTTTGAACTGACTGGTCAGTGCAAAAACTAGCCCGAACCCGCGATCGAGGCAAAAGTGCAGGTCAGAGCCGATTGTCAGTGGCGTACTCCACGATGGGCACATACGGCCACCACGCCGTTACGCGACGACAGGAGGTTCGTCATGGCCAGCACTTCCGCAGCAGCCGCACGTCGGCACCGCCCCGTCGGCCCTGCCCCTGTAGCCACCGGCCCCGCGAGCGACGTCCACCCCGTCCTGCGCCGGGCCACGGCCCCGCCCGCCGCACTCGAACTGCTCGCCCAGGCCCGCGCCGGCATCGACGAGGCCGCGCACCTGGAGACTCCCAACGAGCGCTATGCCACGGCCCATCTCGCGGCCCTGCGCACCGCGGCCGCGGTCCTCGCCGCCCGCGGCCGCCCCGAGACGACCACGCGACGCAGGCAGCGGATCCGGAGCGCCTGGGAAGTGCTCCCCGAGATAGCGCCCGAACTGACCGAGTGGAGCGCCCTGTTCGCCTCCGGCGCGCCGCGCAGGGCCCGCGCGGAGGCGGGCATACAGGGCGCGGCCACCGTCCGGGACGCGGACGATCTGCTGCGTGACGTGGCGATGTTCTTACGCATCGTCGAGCGGATGCTGGTGCTGCAGCCGGTGCTGCCCCAGCCCAGGCAGGAGCCGCCGGACGCGAGCTGAGACGGGTGACGGGGCAGTGGGCCGAAGGCAATAGGGTGGGAGCGCCCGCACCCTCCTTCCTGCGGCAAGAGCAGGCGGAGGGAACCCCCTAGCTCCGCCGCGGACATGCGGTGGACGCGCCGAGGAGTCAACTGCCGTGTCGGACCCGATGCGCCCCCGCGCTTCTCTCCGTACCGCCGTGGTCTGGGAGGTCCTGAAGGACGCTCTCGACCGCCGGGTCAAGGCCACGGGCCGGGAGTCACACTCCCTCGACGTGCTCGACACCGGAGGCGGCAGCGGCAACTTCGCCGTGCCCGTCGCCCGCCTCGGCCACCGTGTCACGGTCGTCGACCCGAGCCCGAACGCCCTCTTCGCGCTGGAGCGCAGGGCCGCCGAGGCAGGCGTCGCGGACCGGGTGCGCGGCGTCCAGGGCGACGTACACGGCCTCTTCGACGTCGTGGAGCGCGCCGGGTTCGACGCCGTCCTGTGTCACGGCGTCCTGGAGTACGTGGACGACCCCGCCGAGGGCGTGCGCAACGCGGTCAGCGCGCTGCGCCCCTCCGGCACCCTCAGCCTGCTCGCCGCCGGCCTCGGCGGAGCCGTGCTCGCCAGGGCGCTCGCCGGGCACTTCACCGAGGCCAGGCAGGCGCTCGGCGACCCGGCGGGACGCTGGGGCGACGGCGACCCCGTGCCCCGGCGCTTCACCGCCGAGCAGCTCACCGATCTGGTCGAGGGCACGGGCATCAGGGTCGACGCGGTGCACGGCGTGCGGGTCTTCGCGGACCTGGTTCCCGGCGTCCTCGTGGACACCGAGCCCGGCGCCCTGGAGGCCCTCCTCAAGCTGGAGGCGGCCGCCGCTGAGCTCGCCGCCTTCCACTCCGTGGCCACCCAGCTCCATGTGCTGGGTGAGACCCGGGATGCCGACGAGGCCTGACGCCGGCCGTGGCTGCCTCGCTGATCAGCGACGCAGCCGCACATGGAGTACGGCACACACCCCCCGAACGGGCTATGGGCGCCGTATGATCGAGGCAGACCGTCCGGCATGCCGGACCGGCCGCTGGGGAATGCACGCTTCAGCGAGCCGGAGCGGCAGGGTGGTCCGGTTTGGCGAAGTTGGCGCAGAGGGGCGGGTTTCACGGGGGCGATTCCCTGCCTATCCTGAAGGGGACCCCCGGTCGCCCCGGCGACTGCACGATGAGGAGGACTCCGTGCCGCTCTCGGAGCACGAGCAGCGCATGCTCGAGCAGATGGAGCGAGCGCTGTACGCCGAAGATCCCAAGTTCGCGACAGCGCTCGAGGGAAGCGGGCTGCGTACGTACACCCGGCGACGGGTCTACCAAGCGGTCGCGGGCTTCCTTGTAGGTATCGCCCTTCTCATGGCCGGAATGGTCGCCCAGCAGATCTGGGTGAGCGTGGTGGGATTCCTCGTCATGCTGGGATGTGCGGTGCTCGCCGTCACCGGATGGCGCAAAGCGCCGAAGCCAGGTGAACAACCGGCCGCAGGCACGCCCACGGCACCGGGCGCAGCCCCGGCCGCCCGTCGGCAGACCAGGCAGCGCCGGTCGATGATGGACCGGATCGAGCAGCGTTGGCAGCGCCGCCGCGACGAACAGGGCCAATGAGTTTCTAGCTCTTCAGCAGAGCGCACGAACACGCGTACACGAGCATGCGTAAGGGGTGACCGCCCAGGCGGTCACCCCTTACGCATGTCCTCTTTCGCAGGTCTTCGCAGGTCTTCGCAGTCCTCGGGCCCCCTCCCGGAGGGGGCCCCGGCCTCAGCCCTCCTGCTGCGACGGCTGCGACGGCCGCGAAGGCCTCCGCAGCGCTGTCCACCGCTTCGCGATCCGCTCGGACCACCGCTCCTTGAGCGCCGTCCCGCGGTCCGAGACCGCCCACACCACCCGTGCGGCCGAACGCGGGGCAAGCGTTGCCCGCAGCCGTGCCGGACGGCCCGCCGTGGCCCGCAGACCGTCACAGACGCGGTGCACGTCGTCGGCCAGACCGGCCGCGGGCTGGGGCCGTGGCGCGTAGAGCACCTGCTCGACCGCGGCAGCCAGCCGATGGACGGACTCCGCGGGCGCCGCGGCGAGCTGTCCGATGCGGACGATCCGGGCCGCGGCCTTGCGCGGGGTCTGCGACTCGTCCGGCCTGATCCCGTGGTCCCAGGCCGTGTCGGTCACTTCGAGCCAGGCGGCAAGGGTCCGTGCCGCCGCGTCCGCCTCGGTACGGCCGGGGGAGCCCAGGCGCACCGCGCGGATCCGCTTGCGCCACAGCATCGGCAGCAAGGGCACGCCGAGCACCACGAGCGCCCCCAGGGCCACGAGCACGATCATGCCGATCGGCGGTCCTTCGCCGCCCGAACCGCCGGCGATCGCCGGGGCCGAGCTCGCGCAGCCGCCCTGCCGCTGCTGGTCGGGCGGGCAGCTCGCCGAGGCCGACGGCACGTCGGACGGCGCCGACGACGAGGTCGGCTCCGGCGACGACGGGTCGCTCGCACCGTCGGACGGGGTGTCCGGGCGGGTGTAGTCCGGCACCGTGCCGCGGTTCGGGGTCGGTTCGAAGCGGGTCCAGCCCACGCCCTCGAAGTACAGCTCGGGCCAGGCGTGCGCGTCCCGCAGGCCGACCGACATCGAACCGTCCGCCTGCGCGGCACCGGGCGTGAAGCCCACCGCGACGCGCGCCGGGATGTCCAGCGTCCGCGCCATCGAGGCCATCGCGAAGGAGAAGTGGACGCAGAAGCCTTCCTTCTGCTCCAGGAAGCGGGCGATCGCCGCCGGACCGCTGCCGGCACGCACCTGCGTGTTGTACGTGAAGCCGCCCTTCGAGGCGAACCAGTCCTGGAGCTTGACTGCCTTCTCGTAGTCGTTCGAGGTGCCCTTGGTGATCTGGCGGGCCTCGGACGCGACCACGGACGGCAGGGTGTCGGGCACCTTGGTGAACTCTTCCGCGATCTGCCGGGGCGGCGCGGACGCGTCGGCGAGCTGCTCGGCGGTCGGCTGCACGACGAGGCTCTTGACCTCGTACTGCGCGCCGCGCGTCGTCTGGCCGCGGTCACCGACCAGGGCGCGCCCCACCGGCTCGTACCGCCAGCGGCCGTTGATCTTCACCTCGCTCGCCGGGTAGGGCATCGGCAGCCAGTTCTGCGCGTAGTTCCCGGCGGCCGAGATGTTCGTCTGGATCTCGCTGCGCGGGACGTCGGGGTAGAGACCGGGCGGGTCCTCCAGGCGCGGCGGTACGTCCTCGATGCTGCGGACGGTGGTCTTCCAGGTCGTGCCGTCGAACTGGTCGAGGGAGACGATCCGCAGGTAGAGGTTCTCGGTCTCCTTGGCGTTCGTCTTGTACGAGATGACCTCGCGGTCGTCCGGTTCGTTCAGGCTGTCCTGGAGCGCGACCAGCGGATTCACCGCGGAGATCGTGCCGCCACCGCCGGAACCCGAGCCTCCGGCGCCGCCGGAACCGTCGAGGAGACCGCCGTCCAGGGCGGGCAGCGCGAGCGGCACCACCAGGGCGATGCCCAGCGCGACCGCGCCGATGCGCCGCCCCGTGCGGACCGGTGCGATGGCGCCGCTGTCGCTCTCAAGGCCTCCCGAGATCCGTCCGGGCGCGCGCGCCGCGCCCCCGAAGACCCGCCCCCACTGGGAGAGCCGGTCCCGGCCCTCGGCGAGGAGCAGCAGCAGATACCCGGCGGCCGCGAGCAGGAACCACAGCCACCCCGCCCCGTCCCCGGAGAGCCCCGCGGCGACGGAGTACAGCGCGAGCAGCGGAAGACCCGCGGGCGCCGCCGTACGGAACGTCACCGCGAGGGCGTCCACCGCGAGGCCGATCACCAGGACGCCGCCGACCAGCATCAGCCGGATGCCGTCACTGAGCGGCGCCGGGATCGCGTACTGCCCGACGTCGTTGCCGCCCGCCTCGAGCAGCATCCCGAACTCCCGGAACACGTCGGGCCCGGGGATCACCCCGCCGATCGCCTGTCCGCGGGCGAACACCAGCGTCAGGAGCAGCAGGGTCACCAGCGCCTGCACCGCGACCGTGACCGGCCGGGCCAGCGGGACCCGCCGGGTGAGCGCGCCCACGCCGCTCTGCAGCGCGAGCAGGATCGCCGCCTGGACGAACCACGTCGCCGGATCGACGAGCGGCAGCAGCGCACCCGATGCCATCAGCGTGGCCGCCGTGGCACAGAGCGCGAGTCGCGCGCGCCCACTCATGAACGTCCCCCTGTTGTCGTGCCTGTGGTCCCGCCGGACGGGCCGCCGCTCATCCCCAGCCCCCGGTCGTCGTCCCCGCCGCAGGGGCGGGGCCCGTGCTCGCCCGCAGATGGTCCGCCTGGCGCCACAGGTCCACCAGGGCGACTCCAGGAGGCACCGCCACGGCCGTCCAGCCCGCCTCGCGCAGCATCCGGACCCGCTCGTCGCCGGGGCCCGAGGGAGCGCCGCCGGGGCCCTGGGCCCAGGCCGTGCTGTCCAGGACGAAGGCGACCGCGGCTCCGCTGCGCTGGCGCATCTTGGCGGCCACCGTCGCCTGCTCCTCGTCGAGGTCGCCGAGGAAGGCGATCAGCAGGCCTTCGTTGCCCCCGCGCAGCACGTCGTACGCGGGTGAGAGCCCCGCGCCGTCCGAGTGGTCGATCACCGCGAGGGTGTCCATCATCAGTCCCGCCGCGTCCGCCGACTCCTGGCTGGCGCCCGCGAAACCGTCCGAGCCCTCGCCCGGCACCGAGTTTCCGGTGTCGGTCAACAGCCGTACCGAAAAGCCCCGTTCGAGCATGTGCACCAGAGCGGACGCCGTGCCCGACACCGCCCACTCGAAGGCCGAGTCGGGCCCCGCACCCCGGAAGGCGTGCGCCCGGGTGTCCAGGAGCACCGTGCAGCGGGCCCGCTGCGGCTGCTCCTCGCGGCGCACCATCAGCTCTCCGTAGCGAGCCGTGGAGCGCCAGTGGACGCGGCGCAGGTCGTCGCCGTGGCGGTAGCCCCGCGGGATCACGTCGTCCTCGCCCGCGAGGGCCAGCGAGCGGTGCCGCCCGTCGCCGTACCCCTTGGCCTCGCCGGTGAGGCGTACCGGAGGCAGCGCCTCCACGCGCGGGATGACCGTCAAGGTGTCGTACGTCGAGAAGGAGCGGGTCAGTTCGCACATCCCGAACGGGTCCGTCAGACGCAGCTGCAGCGGCCCCAGCGGATAGCGCCCCCGCAGATCCGAACGGACGCGGTAGGACACCTCACGGCGGCCTCCCGCCTCCACCCGGTCGAGCACGAACCGGGGCCGCGGCCCCAGGACGTAGGGCACCCGGTCCTGGAGCATGAGCAGGCCCGTGGGCAGCCGCGAGACGTTGTCCATCCGCAGATGGACGCGGGCCTCCGAACTGGCGGGCACGCGCGCGGGGGAGAGCCTGCGGCTTCCCGCGACGCGGTAGCGGGTGCGGTAGAGCACCGTCGCGCACACCAGCGGCAGGACGGCGAGCAGCAGCCCGACCCGGAGCAGATCACTCTGGCCCAGGACGTACGCGCAGACGGCGGCGGCGATCCCGGCCGCGAGGAACGAACGCCCGCGCGTGGTCAGTCCCGCGAGCGCGGTCCGCAGTCCGCCCTTGCCCTCCTCGGCCTGCGCCGGCTGCGGCCCCCCGGCCGCCATCACAGCCTCCGCGCGCCGGGCGGCTGCTGATTGAAGTAACCGCTGTTCGGCTGGACGGCGGCGGGTACGGGCGTGCGCTGGAGGATCTCCAGGACGACCGACTCGGCCGTACGCCGGTTCAACTGGGCCTGTGCCGTGGGCAGCAGCCGGTGCGCGAGCACCGCCACGGCGAGGGCCTGGACGTCGTCCGGCAGGGCGAACTCCCGGCCGCTGAGCGCCGCGGACGCCTTGGCCGCCCGCAGCAGGTGCAGCGTCGCGCGCGGGGAGGCCCCGAGTCTCAGGTCCGGGTGGTTGCGGGTGGCCCCGACCAGTTCCACGGCGTACCGCCGCACGGCGTCGGCGACGTGGACCGTGCGGACCGCGTCGATGAGCTTCACGATGTCGTGCGCGTGCGCCACCGGCTGGAGGTCGTCGAGCGGCGAGACGCCGCCGTGCACGTCCAGCATCTGCAGCTCGGCCTCCGGGTTCGGATAGCCGATCGAGACGCGCGCCATGAAGCGGTCGCGCTGCGCCTCGGGCAGGGGATAGGTCCCCTCCATCTCGACGGGGTTCTGCGTCGCCACCACCATGAAGGGGCTCGGCAGCTCATAGGTCTGCCCGTCGATGGTGACCTGGCGCTCCTCCATGGACTCCAGGAGCGCGGACTGCGTCTTGGGAGACGCGCGGTTGATCTCGTCGCCGATCACGATCTGCGCGAAGATCGCGCCGGGCTTGAACTCGAAGTCCCGGCGCTGCTGGTCGAAAATGGACACACCAGTGATGTCCGACGGCAGCAGGTCAGGCGTGAACTGGATGCGCCGCACCGAGCAGTCGATGGACCGCGCCAGTGCCTTGGCGAGCATGGTCTTGCCCACGCCCGGTACATCCTCGATCAGCAAGTGCCCCTCGGCGAGGAGCACGGTCAGCGAAAGCCGTACGACCTCTGGCTTGCCCTCGATCACACCCTCCACCGACCTGCGGACACGCTCCGCTGTGGCGGTCAGATCTGTGAGGCTCGCTCGATCGTCATAGGTCGTCACCCGGCCCTCCTCGGACACGTTCTCCGGGCCGACGCTGTGTGTGCGGCCCGGCCCACCCCGAATCACGGACACCGCGCCTGAATGGTTCAGCGCGATGCCCACCCCGCATTCTTGTTGGGCATACCGGGTTGTGTCACTCGCCCGCGGATAACTGGCGGCGGTATGTCGGCTCTTGCGGCCTTTTGAGCGCCTAGCCGGTCCGGAAAGGTCCGGTCAGGGCCGGTCACTCAGGGTCGATCTCCCGCAGCAGACCCGTGGTGACATCGAAGACGAATCCCCGCACATCGTCGGTGTGCAGAAGGAACGGCGAGGTCCGCACGCGCTGCATCGACTGCCGTACGTCCTGATCGACGTCGCGGAAGGCCTCCACCGCCCAGGCGGGCCGCTGGCCGACCTCGAGCTCGAGCTCGTGCCGGAACTCCTCGGTGAGGCTCTCCAGGCCGCAGCTGGTGTGGTGGATCAGTACGACACTGCGTGTGCCGAGAGCGCGCTGGCTGATCGTCAGGGAACGGATGACGTCGTCGGTGACGACGCCGCCCGCGTTGCGGATGGTGTGGCAGTCGCCCAGTTCGAGGCCGAGCGCGTCGTGGAGGTCGAGGCGGGCGTCCATGCAGGCGACGACGGCCACGCCCAGGACGGGGCGTGCGTCCATGCCGGGGTCGGTGAAGCCGGAGGCGTACCGGTGGTTCGCCTCGACGAGACGGTCCGTGACCGTGCCGGCGGTGGCTATGTCTGCGGGGACGCCGGGGGTACGGCCCGTAGGAGATGCGGAAGTCGACATGACTATGACGGTAGTCGGCACTGATCGCTCGGGCCCGCTGTGAGAAGGGACAAAGAACGTCAATGACTCTTGTTGTGAGGCAACCCACAGGAGTGGCCCGCGTGCGGCCGAACGGGTGACGGAGCCCGATCCGCGGCTCCCGTGACGACCCGTCCGCGACGCGCAGGCCAGTTGATTGACCGGGCGACACGGTGGACTAAAGTGACGCGAAGTGGGAGCCGTGACCCTGCTCCCCGCTGGACTGTTCACCCGGGGATTCCCTGAATCCCCCCACGTGCGCGGCGCGTACGTACGGCTCGGCCTCCTCCCGCTCCCGGTCGGCTGACGCCACTTCCCCGGCGCCAGCAGGCCGTTCCCCTTCCCGAGCGGGCGGGGACCCGGCCGTGCGCACGGCCACCGCGCCGGATCTGAGAGGGCCCTTTGAGCCAGACCCGACACGTCCCGGTGATGCTCCAGCGATGCCTGGACCTGTTGGCCCCCGCGCTGGCCCAGCCGGGCGCGGTCGTCGTCGACTGCACCCTCGGGCTCGGCGGCCACAGCGAGGCGCTCCTGTCCACCTTCCCGTCGGCCCGCCTCATCGGCCTGGACCGCGACAAGGAAGCGCTGCGGCTCTCCGGGGAGCGGCTCGCCCCCTTCGGCGACCGGGCCGAACTGGTGCACGCGGTCTACGACGAACTCCCCGACGTGCTCGACCGGCTCGGCATCGCGAAGGTCCAGGGCGTCCTGTTCGACCTCGGCGTCTCCTCCATGCAACTCGACGAGGCGGACCGAGGGTTCGCCTACGCCCAGGACGCGCCCCTGGACATGCGCATGGACCAGACGACCGGCGTCAGCGCGGCCGAGGTCCTCAACACGTACGCACCGGGCGAGTTGGTGCGGATCCTGCGTCAGTACGGCGAGGAGAAGCAGGCCAAGCGGATCGTGGGCGCCGTCGTGCGCGAACGCGAGAAGGAGCCGTTCAGCAACAGCGCGCGGCTCGTCGAGCTGATCCGCGACTCCCTGCCGCAGGCCGCCAAGCGCACCGGCGGCAATCCCGCCAAGCGCACCTTCCAGGCCCTGCGCATCGAGGTCAACGGCGAGCTGAGCGTCCTGGAGGCCGCCATCCCGGCAGCCGTGAAGACGCTCGCCGTCGGCGGCCGCATCGCCGTCCTCTCGTACCACTCGCTGGAGGACCGCCTGGTCAAGCAGGTCTTCGCGGCCGGCGCCGCGACGACAGCGCCGCCCGGCCTGCCCGTCGTCCCCGAGCGCTACCAGCCCCGGCTCAAGCTGCTCACGCGCGGCGCGGAACTGCCCACCGAGGAAGAAGTCGCCGAGAACCGCCGGGCCGCCCCGGCACGGCTGCGGGGTGCGCAGCGCATCCGCGAGGAGACTCTGTGAAGTGCTCCCGCCAGGAGGACGTGTGAACGGCGTCCCTGAGGAGGCCCCATGAGCAAGAAGCCCGAGCTGCGCGGGAGGGCCGCCAGGCTCGCGCGGCTCCTTCCGTCGGGGCCGAGCCAGGCCGCGCGCACGCCTTTCGTGCTGCTGGTCGTGCTGCTGCTCGGCGGCGGTCTGATCACCCTGCTCATCCTGAACTCCTCGCTCAACGAAGGCTCGTTCCAGCTGAGCGAGCTGAAGAAGGAGACGACGGAGCTCACCGACCAGGAGCAGGAGCTCCAGCGGGACGTGGACGCCTACGCCGCTCCCGACGCCCTCCAGCGCCGGGCCCGTGAGCTCGGCATGGTGCCGGGCGGCGACCCGGCCTTCCTGAACCCGGACGGCACCGTGCGCGGCGTTCCCGGCGCCGCCGAGCAGTCCGCGCTGCAGACCGACCCGCGCCCGCAGGAGGTCGCGTCTCCGGCGCCCTCGGTCTCGATCCCGGTGTCGGCCCCGCCCCCGGCGCCGCAGGCCTCCCCGGCGCCCGCCGCCACACCCGCCGTTCCTTCAGAAGCCCCGCCCACGCCCACCCTCTCCGCGAAGCCCGGCCCCACGACCTCCGGCAGGTGACGTAAGTGACGGACCGCCAACCCCCGCGACGCAGGGTCCCGGGCCCCGCGCGGCCCTCGCGCCCCGCACGCCCCGGCCAGCAGCGCCGCACAGGAGGGGGGGCCGGGCCCGCCCGCCGCCCGCGCCCGGCCGCCTCCAAGGCCCGCACCATCCGGCTCGGCAGCCCGCGGCCCCGCCTTCGCATGGTGAGCCTCGGTCTGACCCTGGTGATGCTGGCCTTTGTCGTACGCCTCCTCCAGGTGCAGGCGGTCGACGCGAGCGTGTACACCACCAAGGCCGAGAAGAACCGCTACTTCAGCCACATCCTGGCCGCCGAGCGCGGCGGCATCACCGACCGCAGCGGCGTCGAGCTGGCCGCCAGCGTGGACGCGTACGACATCACGGCCGACCCCACGATGTTCACGGCGAAGGAGATGGGCATCAAGGACGCGCCCGAACAGGCCGCGGCCCTCCTCGCCCCGATCCTCGACAAGGACGTCGACCGGCTCACCGAGCAGCTCAAGACCCCCAAGACGCGCTACGTCCTGCTCGCCCGTCGGCAGACCCCGCAGGTCTGGAAGCAGATCAAGGACCTGCGCGGCGCGCTCGCCGACAAGCAGCGTGCCGACGAGAAGAGCGCCAACGTCCTCGCGGGCGTCTTCCAGGACCCCAGCAGCAAGCGCGTGTACCCGAACGACACCCTGGGCGCCGGGATACTGGGCTGGGTCAACGCCGAGGGCAAGGGCGCGGGCGGCCTGGAGCAGCAGCTCGACAAGGAGCTCGCGGGCAAGGACGGCAAGATCAGGTATGCCCAGTCCGGCGGCCACCAGGTGCCGACCGCGGGCAGCACGGAGACGCCCGCCGTGCCCGGCTCGGACGTCGAGCTCACCATCGACCGCGACATCCAGTGGGCCGCGCAGAACGCCATCACCGAGCAGGTGGAGAAGTCCAGGGCGGACCGCGGCTACGTGATAGTGCAGGACAACAAGACCGGCGAGATCCTCGCGATGGCCAACTCCCCGGGCTTCGACCCGAACGACCTCTCGCAGGCCGACGGCACGGCCCTGGGCAACGCCTCGCTCCAGGACGCCTTCGAGCCGGGATCGACCGCCAAGGTCATGTCCATGGCCGCCGTCCTGGAGGAGAACGCGGCCACGCCCGGCACCCACGTGACGGTCCCCAACCGGCTGCACCGCGGCGACCGGCTCTTCAAGGACGACATCGACCACCCGACCTGGCACCTCACGCTCAACGGCGTGCTCGCCAAGTCCAGCAACATCGGCACGATCCTGGCCACCGGCGAGCTGGGCAAGACCCAGCGGGAGGCCAACCGGTCGCTCTACTCGTACCTGCGCAAGTTCGGCATCGGCAGGGAGACCGGGCTCGGCTTCCCCGGCGAGACGTCCGGCATCTTCGCGCCCGCCGACAAGTGGTCCACCTCGCAGCAGTACACGATCCCGTTCGGCCAGGGCTTCTCGATCAACGCGATGCAGGCGGCCTCCGTCTACTCGACCATCGCCAACGACGGCGTGCGCATCGAGCCCACGCTGGTGCGCGGCACCAAGGGGCCCGACGGCCGCTTCACACCCGCGCCCAAGCCCAAGAAGACCCGTGTGGTGAGCGAGAAGACCGCCAAGACGGTGTCGCACATGCTTGAGTCGGTCGTCGACGACGAAGAGGGCACCGGCACCAAGGCCCGCATCCCCGGCTACCGGATCGCGGGCAAGACCGGTACGGCCAACCGGGTCGACCCGGAAACCGGCCGGTACAAGGGCTACACCTCGTCGTTCGCCGGGTTCGCGCCCGCCGACAAGCCGCGCGTCACCGTCTACTGCGCGATCCAGAACGCCACCAAGGGCAGCTACTTCGGCGGCCAGATCTGCGGCCCCATCTACAAGGAAGTCATGCAGTTCGCCCTCAAGACGCTCCAGGTCCCGCCCACAGGCAAGGGCGCGGCCAGGCTCCCCGTCACCTTCGAACCCTGAGCCCTACCAGGACAAACCCGTGACAACGATCACCCCGCGGCCGGGGAACCAGCCCCCGCCACACCGCCCGCTTCGCCCAACAGCCGGTGCGCCCGGTACGCTCACCGCCGTGCCACACGCCGATCAGTCCCAAACCACCCAGAAGGGCGTTCCCGTGACATATCCGGGACCGCCGCGGCCGGTCCAGGTCTCCGCGACGCCGCTCGCCAGGATCGCCGATCAGCTGGGCGTCGCCGCCCCGGGCACGGGGGAGGTCAGCGGCATCACGCACGACTCCCGCGCGGTCCGGCCCGGCGACATCTACGCCGCGCTGCCCGGCGCCCGGCTGCACGGCGCCGACTTCGTCGCCCAGGCCGCCGACCTCGGCGCCGCCGCGATCCTCACCGACCCGACGGGCGCCGACCGCGCGGCCGTCACGGGCCTGCCGGTCCTGGTCGTCGCCGACCCGCGCGGCTCCATGGGGGAGCTCGCGGCCACGGTGTACGGCCATCCGGGGCGCGATCTGCTCCAGATCGGCATCACCGGTACGTCCGGCAAGACCACGACGGCCTACCTCGTCGAGGGCGGCCTCAAGGGCGTGAAGTCGACCGGCCTCATCGGCACGGTCGAGATGCGCATCGGCGACGAGCGGATCAAGTCCGAACGCACGACCCCCGAGGCGACCGACCTCCAGGCGCTGTTCGCGGTGATGCGCGAGCGCGGCGTCGAGGCCGTCGCCATGGAGGTCTCCTCCCATGCCCTCGTGCTCGGCCGGGTGGACGGCTGCATCTTCGACGTCGCCGTCTTCAACAACCTCAGCCCGGAGCACATGGAGTTCCACTCCGACATGGAGGACTACTTCCAGGCCAAGGCGCAGCTGTTCACCAAACAGCGCTCCCGGGTCGGAGTGGTCAACTTCGACGACGAGTACGGACGCCGGCTCATCACCGAGTCCGAGGTCCCCGTCACCACCTTCTCCGCCGAGGGGCACCCCGACGCCGACTGGCGCGCGGAAGACGTCGAGGTCACGCCGTTCGACTCCACGTTCGTCGTGGTCGGCCCGAACGGGGAGCGGATCACCGCGAAGTCCCCGCTGGCCGGACCGTTCAACGTCGCCAACACGCTCTCCGCGATCGTCTCGCTCGCCGTCGCCGGGATCGACCCCCAGCAGGCCGCCGACGGCGTCGCGGCGGTGCCGGGCGTCCCCGGCCGCCTGGAGCGCATCGACGCGGGCCAGCCCTACCTCGCGGTCGTCGACTACGCCCACAAGACGGACGCCGTCGAATCGGTCCTGCGCGCCCTGCGCAAGGTCACCGAGAACAAGCTGCACATCGTCCTCGGCTGCGGCGGCGACCGGGACAAGACCAAGCGGATGCCGATGGGCGCCGCGGCGGCCAGGCTCGCCGACACCGCCGTGCTGACCGCCGACAACCCCCGCGGCGAGGACCCCCTGGCGATCCTCGCCACGATGCTCGCGGGCGCCGCCGACGTGCCGTCCCACGAGCGCGGCGACGTCGCCGTGTTCGAGGACCGTGCCGCCGCCATCCGCGCCGCCGTCGCCCGGGCCCAGCCGGGCGACACGGTGCTCGTCGCGGGCAAGGGCCACGAGCAGGGGCAGGACATCGCCGGGGTGGTGCGCCCCTTCGACGACCGCCAGGTACTTCGCGAAGCTATCCAGCAAACCCAGGGATGAATCTGTGATCGCCCTCTCCCTCGCCGAGATCGCCACTGTCGTCGGCGGGCAGACGTACGACATACCGGATCCGTCCGTCCAGGTCACCGGACCGGTCGTCAGGGACTCCCGTGAAGTGGAGCCCGGCAGCCTCTTCGTCGCCTTCGCCGGCGAACGCGTCGACGGCCACGACTACGCGTCCGCGGTGGTCGAAGCGGGCGCCGCCGCCGTCCTGGCCTCGCGCCCCGTCGGCGTACCGGCCATCGTCGTGGACGACGTACAGGCGGCGCTCGGCGCCCTTGCGCGGCACGTCGTGGAGCGGCTCGGCGCGACGCTCGTCGCGCTCACCGGCTCCGTCGGCAAGACCAGCTCCAAGGACCTGCTCGCCCAGGTCCTGCGGAGCAAGGCGCCCACTGTCTTCACGCCGGGCTCGCTCAACAACGAGATCGGCCTGCCGCTCACCGCCCTCAGCGCCACCGACGAGACACAGTTCCTCGTCCTGGAGATGGGCGCGCGCGGCATCGGCCACATCCGCTACCTCACCGGCCTCACCCCGCCGAAGATCGGCCTCGTGCTCAACGTCGGAACTGCCCACATCGGTGAGTTCGGCGGACGCGAGCAGATCGCACAGGCGAAGGGTGAACTCGTCGAGAGCCTCCCCGCCGACGGCACCGCCGTCCTGAACGCCGACGACCCGCTGGTGCGCGCCATGGCTTCGCGCACGAAGGCGCGCGTCCTCTTCTTCGGAGAGCGCGCCGACGCCGACGTACGTGCCGAGAATGTCCGGCTCACGGAGATCGGACAGCCTGCCTTTACGCTGTACACACCCTCCGGGTGCAGCGACGTGACCTTGCGGCTGTACGGTGAGCACCACGTGTCGAACGCGCTTGCCGCGGCCGCCGTCGCCCATGAGCTGGGCATGTCCGCAGACGAGATCGCCCGCGCGCTCTCCGACGCGGGCACGCTGTCCCGCTGGCGGATGGAGGTCACCGAGCGCCCGGACGGCGTGACGGTCGTCAACGACGCCTACAACGCGAACCCCGAGTCCATGCGAGCCGCCCTGCGCGCGCTCGCGGCCATGGCCAAGGGACGTCGTACGTGGGCGGTGCTCGGTCACATGGCCGAGCTCGGTGACGAGGGGCTCGCCGAACACGACGCGGTCGGACGGCTCGCTGTCCGACTGAACGTGAGCAAGCTCGTGGCAGTCGGGGGCAGGGAAGCGTCCTGGCTCCAACTGGGCGCATACAACGAGGGTTCGTGGGGTGAGGAGTCGGTGCACGTGTCCGACGCACAGGCGGCGATCGACCTGCTGCGCAGCGAGCTGCGCCCGGGAGACGTCGTGCTGGTGAAGGCTTCCAGATCGGTCGGTCTCGAGCGGGTCGCCACGGCGCTGCTCGATGACTCCGCGTCGTCCGAGGGGCAGGTCGCCGGCCGATGAGGCAGATCCTCTTCGCGGGTGTGATCGGGCTCTTTCTGACCCTGGTCGGAACCCCGCTCCTTATCAAGTTCCTGGCCCGCAAGGGCTATGGCCAGTTCATCCGGGACGACGGCCCGCGCGAGCACCACAGCAAGCGCGGTACGCCGACCATGGGTGGCATCGCCTTCATCCTCGCCACGCTCATCGCGTACTTCCTCACGAAGATCATCACGGGGACGGAGACCACGCTCTCCGGTCTCCTCGTGCTCTTCCTGATGGCGGGCATGGGCCTCGTCGGGTTCCTCGACGACTACATCAAGATCGTCAAGCAGCGCTCGCTCGGCCTGCGCGCCAAGGCGAAGATGGCGGGCCAGCTGATCGTCGGCATCGGCTTCGCCGTGCTCGCGCTGAACTGGCCGGACAGCCGCAACCAGACCCCGGCCTCCACCAAGCTGTCGTTCGTCACGGACTTCGGCTGGTCGATCGGCCCGGTGCTCTTCGTGGTCTGGGCGCTGTTCATGATCCTCGCGATGTCGAACGGCGTGAACCTCACCGACGGCCTCGACGGCCTGGCCACCGGCGCCTCCGTGATGGTCTTCGGCGCGTACACCTTCATCGGTGTCTGGCAGTACCAGGAGTCCTGCGCCAACGCCGTCACGCTGACCAACCCGCAGGCGTGTTTCGAGGTCAGAGACCCACTCGACCTGGCCGTGGTGGCCTCCGCGCTGATGGGTGCCTGCTTCGGCTTCCTGTGGTGGAACACCTCGCCCGCCAAGATCTTCATGGGTGACACCGGCTCGCTGGCCCTCGGCGGCGCGCTCGCCGGACTCGCGATCTGCTCCCGCACGGAGCTGCTCATCGCGCTCCTCGGCGGCCTGTTCGTCCTGATCACCATGTCCGTCGTGATCCAGGTCGGCTCCTTCAAGATGACCGGCAAGCGGGTCTTCAAGATGGCGCCACTTCAGCACCACTTCGAACTCAAGGGGTGGTCCGAAGTCCTTGTGGTGGTCCGCTTCTGGATCATCCAGGGCATGTGCGTGATCGTCGGACTCGGCCTCTTCTACGCAGGATGGGCAGCCAAGAAGTGACCAGCTGGCAGGGGAAGAACGTCACCGTCGCCGGACTCGGCGTCTCCGGGATCCCGGCGGCCCGCGTGCTGCACGGCCTGGGCGCCGTCGTCACGGTCGTCAACGACGGCGACGACGAGCGCTCCCGTACGCACGCCGAGGAGCTGACGGCAGAGGGCATCACCGTCCGCCTCGGCGACGGGGCCACCCTGCCCGAAGGCACCGAACTCATCGTCACCACGCCCGGCTGGCAGCCGGACAAGCCGCTCTTCGCGGCCGCCGCGGCTGCCGGCGTCGAGGTGTGGGGCGACGTGGAGCTGGCCTGGCGCCTGCGCGGCCCCGATGCCGCGCCGTGGCTCGCGGTCACCGGCACGAACGGCAAGACGACGACCGTCCGGATGCTGGCCTCGATCCTGGAGGCGGCCGGTCTGCGGACCGCGGCCGTCGGCAACATCGGGGTCTCGCTGCTCGACGTCGTCACCGGCGACGAGACGTACGACGTGCTCGCCGTCGAGCTCTCCAGCTACCAGCTGCACTGGGCGCCCTCGCTGCGCGCCCACTCCGCGACCGTCCTGAACCTCGCCCCCGACCACCTGGACTGGCACGGCTCCATGGAGGCGTACGCCGCCGACAAGGGCCGCGTCTACGAGGGCAATCAGGTCGCCTGCGTCTACAACGTCGCGGACAAGGCCACCGAGGACCTGGTCCGCGGTGCCGACGTCGAAGAGGGCTGCCGCGCCATCGGTTTTACGCTGAACGCGCCCGCGCCCTCGCAACTGGGCGTCGTGGACGGCATTCTGGTCGACCGTGCCTTCGTGCCGGACCGCCAGAAGCAGGCGCAGGAGCTCGCAGAGATCTCCGACGTACGGCCGCCTGCCCCGCACAACATCGCCAACGCCCTGGCCGCGGCCGCTCTCGCGCGCGCCTACGGCGTGCCGCCGACGGCCGTGCGCGACGGTCTGCGCGCCTTCCGTCCCGACGCCCACCGCATCGAACACGTCGCCGACGTGGCCGAAGTGGCGTACGTCGACGACTCCAAGGCCACCAACACCCACGCCGCGGAAGCCTCGTTGGCCGCGTACGAATCGATCGTCTGGATCGCGGGCGGGCTCGCCAAGGGCGCCACCTTCGACGAGCTGGTCGCCAAGTCGGCGAAGCGGCTGCGGGCCGTCGTCCTGATCGGCGCCGACCGCGCGCTGATCCGCGAAGCCCTCGCGCGACACGCGCCCGAGGTCCCGGTCGTCGACCTCGACCGGACCGACACTGGGGCGATGTCCGAGGCGGTACGACAGGCTGCACGGCTCGCCGAGCCGGGGGACACCGTACTGATGGCCCCGGCCTGTGCGTCGATGGACATGTTCACCAACTACAACAAGCGTGGTGACGCGTTCGCGGACGCGGTCCGCGAACTCGGCGCGAGCGCCTGACGCGGGCCCCTTGGTCCGGGGGCGCCCGGCACCCTTAGGAGGGCACGTGGCAGCGTCGTGGTGGCCGTTCGGGGGTCTCGATGGCAGGCAGTAGCGGGCGCGCGCCCACGCGCCTCGCCAGGAGGCCCGCGCCGGTCCGTTCCGCGGGCGCACCCCGCCCGCCGCGGGAGAACGCGGTACGGCGGTTCTACACCCGTGCCAAGCGGGCCTGGGACCGGCCGCTGACCGCGTACTACCTCATCTTCGGCAGCAGCCTGCTGATCACCGTGCTCGGCCTGGTGATGGTCTACTCGGCGTCGATGATCCAGGCGCTGCAGCTCGACCTGCCCGCCGCGTACTTCTTCCGCAAGCAGTTCGTCGCCGCCGTACTGGGTTCGATCCTGCTGCTGGTGGCCATGCGCATGCCCATCAAGCTGCACCGGGCGCTCGCCTACCCCATTCTCGCCGTGACCGTCTTCCTGATGGTGCTCGTGCAGGTCCCCGGGATAGGGCGCAGCGTCAACGGAAACCAGAACTGGATCTATCTGGGCGGCCCGTTCCAGCTCCAGCCCAGCGAGTTCGCCAAGCTCGCCCTCGTCCTGTGGGGCGCGGACCTGCTCGCCCGCAAGCAGGACAAGCGCCTGCTCACCCAGTGGAAGCACATGCTGGTGCCGCTCGTGCCGGTCGCCTTCATGCTGCTCGGACTGATCATGCTGGGCGGCGACATGGGCACAGCGATCATTCTCACGGCGATCCTTTTCGGCCTGCTCTGGCTCGCGGGGGCGCCGACGCGGCTCTTCGCGGGGGTGCTCTCGATCGCGGCCCTGCTCGGCGTGATCCTCATCAAGACCAGCCCCAACCGCATGGCGAGGCTCGCCTGCATCGGTGCCACGGATCCCGGCCCCGGCGACCAGTGCTGGCAGGCCGTGCACGGGATCTACGCCCTGGCCTCCGGCGGATTCTTCGGTTCCGGCCTCGGCGCGAGTGTGGAAAAATGGGGTCAACTGCCGGAACCGCACACCGACTTCATCTTCGCCATCACGGGGGAGGAACTCGGCCTGGCAGGGACACTGTCGGTGCTCGCTCTGTTCGCGGCTCTAGGCTATGCGGGTATCCGCGTGGCCGGACGCACGGAGGACCCCTTCGTGAGGTATGCCGCGGGAGGCGTGACCACCTGGATCACGGCGCAGGCCGTGATCAACGTCGGTGCGGTGCTCGGTCTGCTGCCGATCGCCGGTGTCCCGCTCCCGCTGTTCTCCTACGGGGGCTCAGCCCTGCTGCCGACCATGTTCGCCATCGGACTCCTCATCGCCTTCGCGCGGGAGGACCCGGCGGCAAAGGCGGCCCTGGCCATGCGGCAACCTCGGGTGAGATGGAACACGATGAGACGGCGCGTCAAGGCGCGTTCGTCCGGAGAGCGGTGAATTTCGGTGCATGTCGTACTCGCCGGTGGGGGGACCGCCGGCCACATCGAGCCCGCGCTCGCCCTCGCGGACGCCCTGCGGAGGCAGGACCCGACCGTGGGCATCACGGCCCTGGGCACGGAGCGTGGACTCGAGACCCGGCTCGTACCGGAGCGGGGCTACGAACTCGCGCTGATCCCGGCCGTTCCGCTGCCGCGCAAGCCCACCCCTGAGCTGATCACCGTCCCGGGGCGGCTGCGCGGCACGATCAAGGCGGCCGAGCAGATCCTGGAGCGGACGAAGGCGGACTGCGTGGTCGGCTTCGGCGGCTATGTCGCGCTGCCGGGGTACCTCGCGGCCAAGCGGACCGGGACGCCGATCGTCGTGCACGAGGCCAACGCGCGTCCCGGCCTCGCCAACAAGATCGGTTCGCGGTACGCCCACGGAGTGGCCGTCGCCACGCCGGACAGCAAGCTGCGCAACTCCCGGTACATCGGCATCCCGCTGCGTCACACCATCGCCACGCTCGACCGGGCCCGGGTCCGCCCGGAGGCGCGCGCCGCCTTCGGCCTCGACCCGAACCTGCCGACGCTCCTGGTCTCCGGTGGCTCGCAGGGCGCCCGGCGGCTCAACGAGGTCGTCCAGCAGGTCGCTCCGGTGCTCCAGCGCGCCGGGATCCAGATCCTGCACGCGGTCGGCCCGAAGAACGAAATGCCGTACGTCGAGAACATGCCCGGTATGCCGCCCTACATCCCGGTACCGTACGTGGACCGGATGGACCTCGCGTACGCCGCGGCGGACATGATGCTCTGCCGCGCGGGCGCGATGACCGTCGCCGAACTCTCGGCCGTCGGGCTTCCGGCCGCCTACGTCCCGCTGCCCATCGGCAACGGCGAACAGCGGCTGAACGCCCAGCCGGTGGTCAAGGCGGGCGGTGGACTCCTGGTGGACGACGCCGAACTGACGCCCGAGTGGGTGCAGGGCAACGTGCTCCCGGTGCTCGCCGATCCGCACCGGCTGTACGAGATGTCCCGCGCCGCATCGGAGTTCGGCCGCAGGGATGCCGACGACCTGCTCGTCGGCATGGTGTACGAGGCGATCGCGTCGCGCCGCAACGGGTGAGCCGGCGCTAGACGGCAACAGCACAAGAAGGCAGGGGACCGTGGCCGGACCGACCACCGCCGAACGGCAGAAGCTCGACTCCGGCCCGCCCCGCCCACCGCGCTCCCGCCCGCGCATCCCGCGGCCGCGCACCCTGATCCTCTCGCTGATCGCGCTCGTGCTGCTCGGCGCGGGAGGCGTCTGGCTGTTCTACGGCTCGCAGTGGCTGCGCGTGGAGCGCGTGACGACGTCCGGCACCCGGATCCTGACGCCCGAAGAGGTGCGCGAAGCCGCCGCGGCGCCGGTGGGGGCGCCACTGATTTCGGTCGACACCGAGGCTCTTGAGGACCGGCTGCGCAAGAAACTGCGGCGTATCGACTCGGTCGACGTGGTCCGTTCCTGGCCGCACGGAATCGGTCTGAAAGTGACCGAACGCAAGCCGGTTCTGCTTATCGAAAAGGGCGGAAAGTTCGTCGAAGTGGACGCGAAGGGCGTGCGATTCGCCACGGTCGGACACGCGCCGAAGGGCGTTCCGCTCTTGGAATTGAGGCCGGATCAGGAGAACGCGGCGGCGAGCCTGCGCCGTTTCGACTCCCACCGCCTGCGCCGTGAGTCGGTACGGGTCGCGGGGGCGCTTCCGGCCGTCGTGGCCCGCGATACCCGGGTCGTCAAGGTCCGTTCGTACGACTCGATCTCGCTGGAGTTGAGCGGCGGACGCACCGTAGCGTGGGGCAGCAGCGAGAAGGGCCGGACGAAGGCAAGCACACTCACCGCGCTGATGAAAGCCGCCCCCAAGGCACGGCACTTCGATGTGAGTGTCCCCACCGCCCCTGCTTCATCGGCGAGTTGACGCATATCGTCGCAGGCCAGCACCCTGGTTCGGCAGCGCTACGGCTGATCACATAGGGTGAAAAGAAAAACGGGAGGTTCGGCGTGTTCGTTGAACGTGCGCCACTTGTCGACTTAGTGTCCTGTTCGGAAGAGTCCAAGGAACAGACACACTGGTAACCCTAAACTTCAGCGTTAGGGTTCGGGTCGGCGTTCGGACCGTCCCATTCGGCATCAGTCGTCGCGGCGCGATCCCGCGAGGCGGCGACACGTAACTCGAGGCGAGAGGCCTTCGACGTGGCAGCACCGCAGAACTACCTCGCAGTCATCAAAGTCATCGGTGTCGGCGGCGGTGGTGTCAATGCCATCAACCGGATGATCGAGGTCGGTCTCAAGGGCGTCGAGTTCATCGCCATCAACACCGACGCGCAAGCCCTGTTGATGAGCGACGCCGACGTCAAGCTCGACGTCGGCCGTGAACTCACCCGTGGCCTCGGCGCCGGAGCCAACCCGGCAGTCGGCCGCAAGGCGGCAGAAGACCACCGCGAGGAGATCGAGGAGGTCCTCAAGGGGGCCGACATGGTCTTCGTCACCGCCGGCGAAGGCGGTGGCACCGGCACGGGCGGCGCACCTGTCGTCGCCAACATCGCTCGCTCCCTGGGCGCCCTGACCATCGGCGTCGTCACCCGGCCGTTCACCTTCGAGGGCCGTCGTCGCGCCAATCAGGCCGAGGACGGGATCGCGGAGCTGCGCGAAGAGGTCGACACCCTCATCGTCATCCCCAACGACCGGCTCCTGTCCATCTCGGACCGGCAGGTCAGCGTTCTGGACGCCTTCAAGTCGGCGGACCAGGTCCTGCTCTCCGGTGTCCAGGGCATCACCGACCTCATCACGACCCCCGGTCTGATCAACCTCGACTTCGCCGACGTCAAGTCGGTCATGTCCGAGGCGGGTTCGGCCCTCATGGGCATCGGCTCGGCGCGCGGCGACGACCGCGCGGTGGCCGCCGCCGAGATGGCGATCTCCTCGCCCCTGCTCGAGGCGTCCATCGACGGAGCGCGGGGAGTCCTGCTCTCCATCTCCGGCGGCTCCGACCTCGGCCTCTTCGAGATCAACGAAGCGGCCCAACTGGTCAGCGAGGCGGCCCACCCCGAGGCCAACATCATCTTCGGCGCCGTCATTGACGACGCCCTGGGAGACGAGGTCCGGGTCACCGTCATCGCGGCGGGCTTCGACGGTGGCCAGCCACCGTCCAAGCGGGACACCGTCCTCGGCTCGGCGTCGTCGACCAAGCAGCGTGACGAGCAGCCGGCGGCCACGAGCCGTCCGGCCGAGTCCCGTTCGCCCTACGGCGGCCTCGGCAGCGTCACGTCGCACGACGAGCCCTCGTCCCCGGAGCCCGTCGAGGCGCCCGCGGTCAACGAAGCCCCGTCCGCGCCCGTGGCCCCGCCGCAGGTTCCGCCGGCCCGTCCGTACCAGGACAGCCAGGCCGAAGAGCTGGACGTGCCGGACTTCCTGAAGTGATAAGCCAGCACAGCACTGCGAGCGGCGCGCACTTCGCCTTCACCGACAGGTGGGGCGGGGTGAGCGCCGTTCCGTACGAAGAGCTCAACCTCGGCGGTGCGGTCGGCGACGACCCGCAGGCCGTGCGCACGAACCGCGGGCTCGCCGCCACGGCCCTTGGCATCGATCCGGCGCGGGTCGTCTGGATGAACCAGGTCCACGGCCCCGATGTCGTCGTGGTCGACGGACCCTGGGGCAGCGATGCCGAGATCCCGGCGGTCGACGCCGTGGTGACCGCTCGCCGGGGCCTCGCCCTGGCGGTCCTCACCGCGGACTGCACGCCCGTCCTGCTCGCCGACCCGGTCGCCAAGGTCGCGGCGGCGGCACACGCGGGGCGGCCGGGCATGCTGGCGGGGGTCGTCCCCGCCGCCGTCGAGGCGATGATGAAGCTGGGCGCCGACCCGGCCCGCGTCATCGCCCGCACCGGACCCGCCGTCTGCGGCCGCTGCTACGAAGTGCCGAAGGAGATGCGCGCCGATGCCGCCGCGATCGAGCCCGCGGCGTACGCCGAGACGAGCTGGGGCACTCCGGCGGTCGACGTGACCGCGGGGGTGCACGCCCAGCTGGAGCGGCTCGGGGTGCGCGACCGGGAGCAGTCGCCGGTGTGCACCCTGGAATCCGGTGACCACTTCTCGTACCGCCGCGACCGGACCACCGGTCGTCTCGCGGGCTATGTCTGGCTGGACTGATAGGGCATGACGGACCGTAAGTCTCAACTCACCGCAAATCTGGCGGAGGTCGAAGAGCGCATCGCCGCGGCGTGCGCGGCGGCCGGGCGCAAGCGGGAGGAGGTGACCCTGATCGTGGTCACCAAGACCTACCCCGCGAGCGATGTGCGGATCCTCTCGGAGCTCGGCGTGCGACACGTCGCCGAGAACCGCGACCAGGACGCGGCCCCCAAGGCCGCCGACTGCACGGATCTTCCCCTTGCTTGGCACTTTGTCGGTCAATTGCAGACCAACAAGGTCCGTTCTGTGGTCAGTTATGCCGATGTGGTCCAGTCCGTGGACCGCCCCAAGCTCGTGACGGCCCTCTCGGCGGGAGCCGTGCGCGCGGAGCGGGAACTCGGCTGCCTGATCCAGGTCGCCCTCGACGCCGAGGAGAACGGGCGGGGCGAGCGCGGGGGCGTGGGTCCCGGCGGAATCGAGGAGTTGGCCGGACTCGTGGCACAGGCTCCGGGGCTGCGGCTCGACGGTCTGATGACCGTGGCGCCGCTCACCGGTCCGTACGCGGGGCGGCAACAGGCGGCGTTCGAGCGGCTGATGGAATTCTCAACCCTTATGCGCGCGGCTCATCCTGCTGCGAACATGGTGTCGGCAGGGATGAGTGCGGACCTCGAACAGGCCGTGGCGGCCGGGGCGACACATGTGCGCGTCGGTACGGCGGTACTCGGAGTCCGACCCGGGCTCGGGTAACGTCGCCAAGAAGTCGGACCACAGCAGAAAATATGGTCATTCTCGCTGTTGGGCGGGGAGGCCTCGTGGATCGCGGGCAGTTGGTGACGACAGCCGATCCACCACAGAGCGGAGGACTCAGAGCATGGCCGGCGCGATGCGCAAGATGGCGGTCTACCTCGGCCTCGTGGAGGACGATGGGTACGACGGTCCGGGGTTCGACCCCGATGACGAGTTCGAACCCGAGCCGGAGCCCGAGCGGGACCGCAGGCGGCATGAACCGCCACACCAGTCGCACCAGTCCCGTCAGGCGCACGTGTCTGAAAGGGACGAATCGGTACGAGTGGTGCAGCCCCCCGCACAGCGTGAGCCGGTCGCCCATTCCGCTTCGCTAGCCGCGGAATCAGGACGTCCGGCGCGAATCGCCCCCGTGGCATCCATCACACCTGAACGCCAGAGCCTGGAGAAGAACGCACCGGTGATCATGCCCAAGGTTGTGTCCGAGCGGGAGCCCTACCGCATCACCACGCTGCACCCCCGGACCTACAACGAGGCCCGTACCATCGGGGAACACTTCCGCGAAGGCACTCCGGTGATCATGAATCTGACCGAGATGGACGACACGGATGCGAAGCGACTTGTCGACTTTGCCGCCGGTCTCGTCTTCGGCCTCCATGGCAGCATTGAGCGAGTGACGCAGAAGGTGTTCCTGTTGTCGCCTGCTAACGTCGATGTAACGGCGGAGGACAAGGCTCGCATCGCAGAGGGCGGGTTCTTCAACCAGAGCTGAGACGTAAGTGACGCAGTAACGCAGAACCGGCAAACGCAGCACGAGTAACAGGGGAGAGGGAACCGCGAACATGAGCGTGGTCTTGCAGGTGCTTTACATCGCGCTGATGTGCTTCCTCATCGTGTTGATCTTCCGGTTGGTCATGGACTACGTCTTCCAGTTCGCCCGCTCATGGCAACCCGGCAAGGCGATGGTGGTCGTTCTGGAGGCCACCTACACTGTCACTGATCCACCGCTCAAGCTTCTGCGGCGGTTCATTCCGCCGCTGCGTCTCGGGGGCGTGGCGCTCGACCTGTCCTTCTTCGTACTGATGATCATCGTCTACATCCTGATCACCGTCGTGAGCGGCTTGTGAACGATACGGTCTTGCCGAATGCCGACGACTACGTTGAGGTGAAGAGATGCCGTTGACCCCCGAGGACGTGCGGAACAAGCAGTTCACGACCGTCCGCCTCCGAGAAGGCTATGACGAGGACGAGGTCGATGCCTTCCTCGATGAGGTCGAAGCCGAACTGACTCGCTTGCTCCGCGAGAACGAAGACCTGCGCGCCAAACTGGCAGCAGCGACCCGCGCCGCTGCGCAGAACCAGCAGCAGGGCGGGATGCGCAAGCCTCCGGAACCGCAGGACCAGCGCGGTCCTGGCGCCCCTGTGCCCGCCGCAATATCGGGTCCGCAGCCGGTGCCGCCGCAGCAGCAGCACCCGCAGCAGCATCCGCAGCACCAGCAGATGGGCGGTCCGCCGCAGCTGCCCGGTGGCGCGCCGCAGCTGCCCGCAGGGCCCAGTGGGCACGGCCCGCAGGGTGGTCCGCAGGGCCCCGGCCCGATGGGCCAGGGCGGCCCGATGGGCGGCCCCATGGGTGGTCCCATGGGCGGCCACGGTCCGCAGATGCCCCAGCCCGGCCAGGGCCCCGGTGGCGACAGCGCCGCTCGCGTGCTCTCCCTTGCTCAGCAGACCGCTGACCAGGCGATCGCGGAGGCCCGTTCCGAGGCCAACAAGATCGTCGGCGAGGCTCGCTCGCGCGCCGAGGGCCTCGAGCGTGACGCCCGTGCCAAGGCCGACGCCCTGGAGCGGGACGCGCAGGAGAAGCACCGCGTGGCGATGGGCTCCCTGGAGTCCGCTCGCGCCACGCTGGAGCGCAAGGTCGAGGACCTGCGCGGCTTCGAGCGCGAGTACCGCACGCGTCTGAAGTCCTACCTGGAGTCGCAGCTCCGTCAGCTGGAGACCCAGGCCGACGACTCGCTGGCCCCGCCGCGGACCCCGGCGACGGCTTCCCTTCCGCCGTCCCCGGCGCCTTCCATGGCACCGGCCGGCGCGGGCGCCCCGTCGTACGGCGGTCAGCAGTCGATGGGCGGCAACCAGCCCACCGCAGGTCCGTCCTACGGCGGCCAGCAGCAGATGTCGCCGGCGATGACCCAGCCGATGGCGCCGGTGCGGCCGCAGGCCCCGCAGCCCATGCAGCAGGCCCCGTCGCCGATGCGTGGCTTCCTCATCGACGAGGACGACAACTGACGGCCGTTTCCACGCCTTAGGCGTCGGCAGCGTTCAGGGCGAGGCCCCCAGTTCTTCTGGGGGCCTCGCCCTTTTGCGTGCCCGCTCGCCTGAGGGTGCGGAGAGGGTGCAGAAACGTTCATCTGTGCGTGGGACGCAACGCCGAAGGCCCGGTCCCGCCAAGATCTTTGGAGGGACCGGGCCTTCGGTGACTCCCGGTGGTTACGCCTTGCGGAGGCGGAACGTCAGGGACAGGGACTCGTCCGTGAACGTCTCGCCGTACGCCTCGTCGGCCTCGCCCTGGGCGAAGTCCGTGGCGAGGACCTCGTCCCCGATGAGGTCGGCGTGGTCGGACAGGGCCGTGATCACGGCCGGGTCCGTGGAGGTCCAGCGCAGGGCGATCCGGTCCGCGACGTCCAGGCCGCTGTTCTTGCGGGCCTCCTGGATCAGGCGGATCGCGTCACGGGCGAGGCCCGCCCGGCGCAGCTCCTCGGTGATCTCCAGGTCGAGGGCGACCGTGGCACCGGAGTCGGACGCCACCGACCAGCCTTCGCGCGGGGTCTCCGTGATGATGACCTCGTCCGGGGCCAGCGTGATCTTCTCGCCGTCGACCTCGACCGACGCCGTGCCCTCGCGCAGGGCCAGGGACAGCGCGGCGGCGTCCGCGTCGGCGACGGCCTTGGCGACCGCCTGGACGCCCTTGCCGAACCGCTTGCCCAGGGCGCGGAAATTGGCCTTGGCGGTCGTGTCGACCAGTGAGCCGCCGACTTCGGAGAGCGACGCAAGGGAGGAGACGTTGAGCTCCTCGGTGATCTGGGCGTGCAGCTCCGGGTTGAGCGACTCGAAGCCGGTGGCCGCGACCAGGGCGCGGGACAGCGGCTGGCGGGTCTTGACGCCCGACTCAGCGCGTGTGGCGCGGCCCAGCTCCACCAGGCGACGCACGAGCACCATCTGCCGCGACAGGTCCGGGTCGATCGCCGACAGGTCGGCCTCGGGCCAGGACGTCAGGTGGACCGACTCCGGGGCGTCCGGGGTGACGGACACCACCAGGTCCTGCCAGACGCGCTCCGCGATGAACGGAGTCAGCGGGGCGATGAGGCGGGTGACCGTCTCCAGGACCTCGTGCAGGGTGCGCAGGGCCGCCTTGTCGCCCTGCCAGAAGCGGCGCCGGGAGCGGCGTACGTACCAGTTGGAGAGGTTGTCGACGAACGTGGACAGGAGCTTGCCCGCGCGCTGGGTGTCGTAGCCCTCCAGGGCCTGCGTGACCTGGTCGGTGAGCGCGTGCAGCTCGCTGAGCAGCCAGCGGTCCAGGAGCGGGCGCTCCGCGGGCGCCGGGTCGGCGTCGCTGGGGGCCCACTTCGATGTACGGGCGTACAGCGCCTGGAAGGCGACCGTGTTCCAGTACGTCAGGAGCGTCTTGCGGACGACCTCCTGGATCGTGCCGTGGCCCACGCGGCGTGCCGCCCACGGGGAGCCGCCGGCCGCCATGAACCAGCGCACGGCGTCGGCGCCGTGCTGGTCCATCAGCGGGATCGGGTCCAGGGTGTTGCCCAGGTGCTTGGACATCTTGCGGCCGTCCTCGGCGAGGATGTGGCCGAGGCAGACCACGTTCTCGTAGGACGACTTGTCGAAGACGAGCGTGCCGACCGCCATCAGCGTGTAGAACCAGCCGCGGGTCTGGTCGATGGCCTCCGAGATGAACTGCGCCGGGTACCGGCTCTCGAAGAGCTCCTTGTTCTTGTGCGGGTAGCCCCACTGCGCGAACGGCATCGAACCGGAGTCGTACCAGGCGTCGATGACCTCGGGGACGCGCGTCGCGGTCTCCTGGCAGGTCGGGCAGGGGAAGGTCACCGCGTCGATGTACGGGCGGTGCGGGTCGAGCTCCGACTGGTCGGTGCCCGTCAGGTCGGAGAGCTCGGCGCGCGAGCCCACGCACGTCAAGTGGCCTTCCTCGCAGCGCCAGATGGGCAGCGGGGTGCCCCAGTAGCGGTTGCGGGACAGGGCCCAGTCGACGTTGTTGGTCAGCCAGTCGCCGAAGCGGCCGTGCTTGACCGAGTCGGGGAACCAGTTGGTCTTCTCGTTCTCCTGGAGGAGGCGGTCCTTGATGGCCGTCGTGCGGATGTACCAGGACGGCTGCGCGTAGTAGAGGAGCGCGGTGTGGCAGCGCCAGCAGTGCGGATAGCTGTGCTCGTACGGGATGTGCTTGAACAGCAGACCGCGGTCCTGGAGGTCCTCGGTGAGCTTTTCGTCGGCCTTCTTGAAGAAGACACCGCCCACGAGCGGTACGTCCTCCTCGAAGGTGCCGTCGGGACGCACCGGGTTCACGACCGGGAGGCCGTACGCGCGGCAGACCTTGAGGTCGTCCTCACCGAAGGCGGGGGACTGGTGGACCAGACCGGTGCCGTCCTCGGTGGTCACGTAGTCGGCGTTGACCACGTAGTGGGCCGGAGCCGGGAACTCCACGAGCTCGAAGGGGCGCTGGTAGTTCCAGCGCTCCATCTCGGCGCCGGTGAAGGTCTTGCCGGTGACCTCCCAGCCCTCACCGAGGGCCTTCTCGACGAGCGGCTCGGCGACCACGAGCTTCTCTTCGCCGTTCGTCGCGACGACGTACGTGACGTCCGGGTGCGCGGCGACCGCGGTGTTCGAGACAAGGGTCCACGGAGTGGTCGTCCACACCAGGAGGGCCGCCTCGCCCGCGAGGGGGCCGGAGGTGAGCGGGAAGCGCACGAAGACGGAGGGGTCGACGACCGTTTCGTAGCCCTGTGCCAGCTCGTGGTCGGAGAGGCCGGTGCCGCAGCGCGGACACCAGGGGGCGACGCGGTGGTCCTGGACCAGGAGGTCCTTGTTGAAGATCTCCTTCAGGGACCACCAGACGGAGTCGACGTACTCGGGGTTCATGGTGCGGTACGCGTCGTCGAGGTCGACCCAGTAGCCCATGCGGGTCGTGAGGTCGGCGAAGGCGTCGGTGTGCCGGGTCACGGACTCGCGGCACTTGGCGTTGAACTCGGCGATGCCGTACGCCTCGATGTCCTTCTTGCCGTTGAACCCGAGCTCCTTCTCGACCGCGAGCTCGACCGGCAGGCCGTGGCAGTCCCAGCCGGCCTTGCGGGCGACGTGGTAGCCCCGCATGGTGCGGAAGCGCGGGAAGACGTCCTTGAAGACGCGGGCCTCGATGTGATGGGCGCCCGGCATGCCGTTGGCGGTGGGCGGGCCCTCGTAGAAGACCCACTCGGGGCGGCCCTCGGACTGCTCCAGGCTCTTGGTGAAGATCTTCTGCTCGCGCCAGAAGTCGAGCACGGCGTGCTCAAGGGCGGGCAGGTCGACCTGGGCGGGCACCTGGCGGTACTGCGGCTGCGTGTTCAACGCGCTTCCTCCGGCGGACGATTCCGTTCCGTCGGAGGGACGAGAGCCGCTTGTCGCGCTCCCGCGGTACCACCCTCCTTGGCCTTCCAGGCGTGTGTGACGCCCGGGAAAGCCCCCTCATTGGGGTCGCGATGCCGGGTCTACTGGCCTGCGGCGGGCCCGGGGGTCCACTGCCGGTGGTTCTTCCGGCGGCTCAGGGGTGATCTTCGCGTCGCGCCTGCCCCCGGGCTCACACCGTCCCCGGGTCGCTCTTGGCCGCTTACGCCGCTACTCGTCCCCATCCACGCTTCTCGCTCCGCCCAGTGTACGGGGCCGGGGTGTACGGGGCCGACCGGATTTCGGGCGGCCGTCTCAGGCGTGCTGAGGGACCTCGTCCCGGAGGGAGTCGCGGACCATCTTCCGCAGCTCCGGGCTGTCGGTGTGCCCGTGGACGGACACGGCGTGCTCGCTGGCGGCGCGGACCACTTCCTCCTCTTCGCCGGAGATGGCGAGGGTGCAGTTGGTCTCGCTGGGGAATTCGCGGCAGTCGGCTGTCTTGCGCATGACGCACCTTCTCTTGTCATGTCCCATTTTATGCCTGATTTCCGTCTCGAAGCGGCCTCGGAGCCGCCTTGGATCCCACGCCGCCTGGGCCGGGGGACTGACCCGAATGGCGACACGTGGAGGGTTCGGATCCTGGCCCGTCGTACCGGCCGGATTACCCGGCTGGGAGCTGGGCACAACGCATGCATGCTCGCCGCGCTGCACCCGTGGGGCGGGCGTATCGAGCGGCGTGCCCCGTTGCCGCGGGCCTTGAGTCGATTTATCGTCCCAGCACGATTGCGCGAGCAAGATCACAAAATGTGAAGGGGCCGCGGCCATGGTGGCGAAGAAGACCGCCGTACAGCATCCGGCGTCGGGCAGATCCACGGGCGCGGCCACACAGGGAGCAGGCGGAACGCACGGTTCCCACGGCACGCACGAGGCCGCGAAGCCCGTCGGCGAGAAGGCCGCGGCCAAGAAGACCGCAGCCAAGAAGACCACGAAGAAGGCGGCCGCCAAGAAGGCCGTCGCCAAGAAGGCGGTCGTCAAGGTCGCCGATGCCGGCAAGAAGACGGCAGCCGGGGAGGGCCCCGCCAAGGAGGCCGCCGCGGCCAAGAAGGCTCCCGCCGCCAAGAAGGCTCCGCCGGCGAAGAAGACAGCTGCCAAGAAGAGCACCGCCAAGAAGAGCACAGCCAAGAAGACGGCCGCGACAGCGGCCGAGGGTGCGGCTCAGGCCGCGGAGACGACGGGAGCCACGACAGTGGTCACGAAGAAGACTCCGGGCACGGCGACGGCAGCGAAGAAGCCGACGGCGGTGCCCAAGGCGCGTGTCGCCGCCGCGGAGCCCGGTGAGCTGGCGGTCCGGCCCGGCGAGGACCCCTGGACCCCGGACGAGGTCGAGGAGGCCCGCGCGGAGCTCCAGAGCGAGGCACTGCGGCTCGGAGCCGAGATCTCCTCCTCCGAGGACGCCCTCGCGGGCCTGATGCGTGACTCCGGGGACGGCGCGGGCGACGACGACGCGGACACCGGCACGAAGAACATCACGCGGGAACACGAGATGTCGCTGGCCGCCAATGCGCGCGAGATGCTCGAACAGACCGAGCGCGCCCTGGAGCGCCTCGACGCCGGGACGTACGGCATCTGCGAGAACTGCGGCAATCCCATCGGCAAGGCGCGGATGCAGGCCTTCCCCCGCGCGACCCTGTGCATGGACTGCAAGCAGAAGCAGGAGAGGCGCTACTGAAGACCGGAGCCACCGAACGCGGCCTGACCACCTGATGCCGTACGTGTGTGCCGTACCCTCGTCCCCAGTCAGGTACCTAGGTTGAGGGACTCACGTGGCAGAGGCGGAGCGCATCATCGGTACGCCGGACATCCCTGAGGCGGCTGGGACCGAGCCGGAGCAGTCCGCCTCGGGCTCCGGCGAGGCGACGGGGCAGAGCGAGCAAGGCGCCAAGGACGAGCAGACCTCGTCGGAGGAGCAGCGCCCCAAGGGCAAGCGCAAGATCCTCGTCCTGTTCGCGGTGGCCGTGCTGGCGTATGCCCTGGACCTCGTCAGCAAGATGATCGTCGTCGCGAAGCTCGAGCACCACGAGCCGATCGAGATCATCGGCGACTGGCTGCAGTTCAACGCCATCCGGAACGCGGGCGCCGCCTTCGGGATCGGCGAGGCCTTCACCGTGATCTTCACCTGCATCGCGGCGGCCGTGATCGTCGTGATCGCCCGCCTGGCCCGCAAGCTCTACAGCCTGCCGTGGGCGATCGCTCTCGGCATGCTGCTCGGCGGCGCCCTGGGCAACCTCACCGATCGGATCTTCCGCGCCCCCGGCGTGTTCGAGGGAGCGGTGGTCGACTTCATCGCGCCGAAGGGCTTCGCGGTGTTCAACCTCGCGGACTCGGCGATCGTGTGCGGCGGCTTCCTGATCGTGATTCTGTCCTTCCGCGGCCTCGACCCGGACGGGACCGTCCACAAGGACTGAGCGGGCCGCCCGGCGGGACGCGTGGTGCGGGAGTGTCGGTGGCCTCCTGCATACTCAATGGGTGAGCACGATTCCCGAGATCCGTACCCTGCCCGTGCCGGACGGCCTGGAGGGCGAGCGCGTAGACGCCGCCATCTCTCGCATGTTCGGTTTTTCCCGCACGAAGGCCGCCGAGCTGGCGGCGGCAGGCAAGGTGATGGTCGACGGCAGCGTGGTCGGCAAGTCCGAGCGTGTGCACGGCGGCGCCTGGCTGGAGGTGGAGATGCCGCAGGCGCCCGCTCCGGTGCAGATCGTCGCCGAGCCCGTCGAGGGCATGGAGATCATCCATGACGACGACGACATCCTCGTGATCGTCAAGCCGGTGGGCGTGGCCGCGCACCCGAGCCCCGGCTGGACCGGCACCACGGTGATCGGCGGCCTCGCGGCCGCCGGGTATCGCATCTCGACCTCGGGCGCCGCGGAGCGCCAGGGCATCGTGCACCGCCTCGACGTGGGCACGTCCGGTCTGATGGCGGTCGCCAAGTCGGAGCGCGCGTACACCTCCCTGAAGCGCCAGTTCAAGGAGCGCACGGTCGACAAGCGCTACAACGCGCTGGTGCAGGGCCACCCCGACCCGATGAGCGGCACGATCGACGCCCCCATCGGGCGCCACCCGAACCACGACTACAAGTGGGCGGTCACGGCCGAGGGCAAGCCCTCCGTCACGCACTACGACCTCATCGAGGCGTTCCGCGCGGCCTCCCTGCTCGACATCAAGCTGGAGACGGGGCGCACGCACCAGATCCGCGTGCACATGGCGGCCCACCGGCACCCGTGCGTGGGCGACCTGACGTACGGCGCCGACCCCACGCTCGCCAAGCGGCTCGGCCTCACGCGCCAGTGGCTGCACGCGGTGCGGCTCGGCTTCGAGCACCCCGGTGACGGGCAGTGGGTGGAGTTCGAGAGCACCTATCCGGACGACCTCCAGCAGGCGCTCGACCGGGTGCGAGCCGAGAGCTCATGAGTACCGGGGTCACCTGCCGCGTCGCGGTCGAGGCCGACGACCTGGAGGCCTGCTTCGCGGTCCGCAAGGAAGTCTTCGTCGCCGAGCAGCAGGTCCCCGAGGACCTTGAGTACGACGCGTACGATGCCGGGGCGGTGCATGTCCTCGCGGTCCGTGAGGACGGCCTGCCGCTGGGCACGGGACGCCTGCTCTTCGGAGCGGCGGCCGCGGCCAAGAACGGCGGAGATCCCGAGGTGGGCGCGCTCGGCCGCCTCGCGGTGACGCGGGCCGCGCGCGGACTCGGTGTCGGTGCGGCCCTGGTGCGGGCGATCGAGGAAGCGGCACGCGCGCGTGGCCTCACCGCGATCGACCTGCACGCGCAGACGCATGCGCTGGGGTTCTACGAACGACTGGGGTACGTGGTCTACGGCCCCGAGTTCCCGGACGCGGGGATCCCGCACCGGGCGATGCGCAAGCCGCTGGACTGAACCGCGGGTCCTCGCCGGGCGAGGGTGCCGGAGGGGCAAAGTCCCGGTTCGCGGGGGATGCGTGGCAGGGTTGAGGTCTTGATCGTCTGAGCCCCGAACCGCCTCGAAACCGCCGGAGGGCGCACCGTGGACCAACTGGCGCTGCTGCTCGTTCTGTTGCTCGGCGCCGTGGTGACGGTGCCCCTGGGGGAGCGGCTCGGGCTGCCAGCGCCCGTTCTCATGACGCTGGCCGGGATCGTTCTCGCCTTCGCCCCCTGGGTCCCGAACGTCGAGATCCCGCCCGACTACATCCTTCCGCTGGTCCTCCCGCCCTTGCTGTACGCGGCTGTCCAGCGCACCTCGTGGCGGCAGTTCGCGGCCAACAGACGCCCCATCTTCCTGCTCGCCGTGGCCCTGGTCTTCGTGACGACGGCGGCGGTCGCCGCGGTCGCGGGCTCGGTCGTTCCCGGGCTGCCGATCGCCGCCGCCGTGGCGCTCGGCGCGCTCGTGGCGCCGCCCGACCCGGTCGCCGCGACAGCCGTCGCCGGGTCGCTCGGACTGCCGCGGCGGCTCGTGTCGATCCTGGAGGGGGAGGGCCTCTTCAACGACGTCACGGCCATCGTGCTCTACCACGTGGCGATCGCGGCGGCGGTGAGCGGGACGTTCTCGTGGCCGGAGGCGGTGGGGCAGCTTGCGCTCTCCGCGGTGGTCGCCGTCGCCGTGGGGTTCGCGCTCGGCTGGCTCACCAACAAGCTCATGGGGCTGCTCGGTGAGGCCACCCTGCAGACCGGCCTGACGCTGCTCGTGCCCTTCGTGAGCTATGTCCTCGCCGAGGAGCTGATGGGCTCCGGCGTGCTCGCCGTGCTGACCACCGCGCTCTACCTCGCGGAGCACGCCGCCGACGCCGACGACGTGCTCGGGCGGATCACCGGGCAGACGTTCTGGCAGATCGTCGACACCCTGGTCACCGGCGTCGCCTTCGGGCTCATCGGGCTCGAACTGCACAACGTCTTCGGCACGGCGAGCGGCCGGGAGCTGCAGATGCTCGGCTGGGGAGCGGCCGTCGTCGCGGTCGTCGTCGGCGTACGCCTGATGTGGCTGCTGCCCGCGACCTGGCTCGCCAAGCGCCTGCACAAGCTGCGGGACGTCGACGAGGAGATCCCGACGACCTGGCGCGAGACCGTCGTCATGTGGTGGTCGGGGATGCGCGGCGTGGCCTCGGTGGCCCTCGCCCTCGCCATTCCGCTGAAGACGGACAGCGGGGATCCTTTCCCGGCCCGGGACGAGATCATCTTCATCGCCTTCTGCGTCATCATGGCGACCCTCGTCGTCCAGGGGCTCACGCTGCCCTGGCTCGTGAAGAAGCTCGGCGTGCGCGCGGACACCGACGTCGAGCGGGCCATCGAGCGGGATCTCGCCATCCGGGCGGCCAAGGCGGCCAAGCGGCGCCTCAAGGAGATCGAAGAGGTCGAGGAGCTGCCGGAGGACCTCTCGGAGCGGCTGCTGCGCGGTGCGTTCGACATCGGCGCGAGGATCAGCCCCGACATCGTCGACGACGAACGGCGCGAGCGGTACTCCAAGCGCGCCGACCGCCTCAAGGCGGTCCAGCGCATCCAGCGCGACATGATGTCGGCCGCCCGCCACGAGATCCTCGCGGCGCGCAGCGAACCCGGAGCCGATCCCGAGATCGTCGACCGGGTCCTGCACCACCTCGACGTACGCAGCCTGCGGTCCTGACGCGGGCGCGGGCCGCGGACCCGGGTGCGGCTCAGCCGCGGCCCGTGCGCGGCACGATCGGCGGGGGCGGATGCGGGTGGTCGTCCTCCGGCGGCAGCTCGGCCCAGGCCGTGTTGACCCGCGGCAGCGCGTACGCGTGGTGCTCGGTCAGCCAGCGGACGAGGTGCTCGCGCACCGTGACCCGCACCGTCCAGATGTCGTCGGCGTCCTTGGCCGTGACCAGGGCGCGGACCTGGATCGTGTTCGGCGTCGTGTCCGTGACCGCCAGGCCCCAGTCCCGGCCGTCCCAGGCGGCGCACTCGCGCAGGATGTCCTGGAGCTGCTCGCGCATCTCGGTGATGGGCGCCGTGTGGTCCAGCTGGAAGAAGACCGTGCCGGTCATCTGGGAGCCGCCGCGCGACCAGTTCTCGAAGGGCTTCGACACGAAGTACGACACCGGCATCGTGATCCGGCGCTCGTCCCAGGTCCGCACGGCGAGGAAGGTCAGCGTGATCTCGTCGATCGTGCCCCACTCGCCGTCCACGACGACCGTGTCGCCGATCCGCACCATGTCGCCGAAGGCGATCTGCAGCCCCGCGAAGAGATTGGCGAGCGTGGACTGGGCCGCGACGCCCGCGACGATGCCCAGAACGCCCGCCGACGCCAGCAGCGACGTCCCGGCCGCCTGCATGGCGGGGAAGGTCAGCAGCATCGCTCCGACGGCTACGACACCGACGATCGCGGTGACCACCCGCTGGATGAGGGTGACCTGCGTACGCACCCGGCGGACGCGCGCCGGGTCGCGGTGGGCGCCCGCGTAGCGCGCGTAGGTGGCCTCGACGACGGCCGTCGCGATGCGGACGAGGAGCCAGGCCACCGAACCGATGAGCACCAGGGTCAGGGTCTGCGCGATGCCCGCCGAGTGGTCCTCGGCGATCTTCGCCTGTTCGAAGGAGCCGCGCAGCAGGGCGGCGCACAGGGCAAGTTGGAGCGGCAGTCGGCAGCGACGCAGCAGACCCCACAGCGGATTGTCGGGGTGGCGGTCGTCGGCCCGGCGCAGCAGCACGTCGGCCAGCCAAACCACGGCCAGCGTGAGCACGACCGAGCCGCCGACCACGATCAACGGACGCAGTACGTTCTCCATGCCCCCGAGGGTAAGTGGCACGATGGCCCCATGAACATCATGCTTTTCCACTCGACGTACGGGCTGCGGCCCGCGGTGCACGCGGCGGCCGACCGGCTGCGCGCCGAGGGGCACGAGGTGACGACGCCCGATCTGTTCGAGGGGCGCACCTTCGACACCGTCGAGGAAGGCATGGCCTTCAGGGACGAGCTCGGCAAGGAGGAGCTCCTGAAGAGGGCGATCCTGGCCGCCGCGCCCTACTCCGAGCGGGGTCTCGTCTACGCCGGGTTCTCGTTCGGCGCGGCCACCGCGCAGACCCTCGCCCTCGGCGACGCCAAGGCGCGCGGGCTGCTGCTCCTGCACGGCACGTCCGACATCGCGGAGAACGCGACGGTGGACGAGCTGCCGGTGCAGCTGCACGTCGCCGAGCCGGACCCGTTCGAGACGGACGACTGGCTGAGCGCGTGGTACCTGCAGATGGGGCGGGCCGGAGCCGACGTCGAGGTCTACCGCTACGCCGGAGCCGGTCACATCTACACCGACCCCGACCTTGACGACTACGACGCCGAGGCGGCGGAGGCGACGTGGCGGACGGCGATCGGCTTCCTGGAGACGCTCTAGCCGCTGCGCGGGGCCGTGCAGCTCAAGCGCGCGTGCAGCGTCCCACCGGGGCGCTCACGGGCGGCTTGCACTGGAGGTCGTAGTCCCCGCCGCTGGAGCTGAGATACCGCCCGACGCATTCGTCCCCTGCGGTCCTGCCGCGCTCGGCGCAGAACCGCAGGGCGGCCCGGCCGTCCGCGAAGGGCCCTGGGGCGTAGATCACCCAGAAACCGGGCCGCAGCGACGCGTAGTCGTCGCTGCGCACGTACTCCGCCTCCGGCACGTCCTTGCGCACGGCCGCGAGCCGGCGGTCGCGGGCGTCCGCGCCCGACCTGACCGGCTCGGAGAAGAGCTGGGCGACCCAACTGCCCGATGCGGGCGGGGCGCCGGGGGAGGAGGACTCCGGTGACGTGGTCGGGTCGGGGCTCTCGCCGCGGTCCGGGCTCTTGGACGCCTTCGTGGGTTCCGGTGACGCCTGGGAGGAAGCGGAGGAGCTCCCGCCGCCCTTGTCCTCCTCCCCGCCCGTGCCGTCCCCGCCCCGCAGCGCGAGGACCAGCGCGGCACCGCCCACCAGGGCGAGCGCCACGGCGACCACCGCGGCGATCACCGGTGTACGCCTGCGGGGCTCGGTGGGCAGCTGCCCCACCGTGACCGGAGGGCGCTCCGAGGTCTCCGTCGGCTGCCAGGCGATCCCGTGCGCCACCGCGGCGAGCATCGCGTCCAGGCGCTCCGCGTCCGGGCGCAGCGCGGGATCCCGTACGAGCAGGGCGCTCAGGACCGGCGCGAGCGGCCCGGAGCGCACCGGCGGCGGCACGGGGTCGTCGAGCACGGCGGCGAGCGTGGCCAGCGTCGTGGCGCGGCGCAGCGGGCTGACGCCCTCCACGGCGAGGTAGAGCACGAGGCCGAGCGACCAGAGGTCGGCCGCCGGGCCCTGGTCCGTGCCGCGGATGCGCTCGGGCGCCATGTACTCCGGCGAACCGATCAGGTCGCCGGTCGCGGTGAGCTGCGTGGAGCCATGCAGCGTTGCGATGCCGAAGTCCGTGAGGACCACGGAGGGGCCTGCGCTGCCGGGAGTCTCGCCCCGCAGCAGGATGTTGGCGGGCTTCACGTCCCGGTGCAGGATGCCCGCCGCGTGGGCGACGCGCAGCGCCGAGAGCAGCTCGCGGCCGATGCGGGCCGCCTCGTGCGGCGGCAACGTGCCCTGCTCCAGGAGATCCTGGAGCGTGCGCCCCGGCAGCAGTTCCATCACGAGCCAGGGGTGCGGGCCCGTGTCCACGATGTGATGGATCGTCACCACATGCGGGTGGTTGATCCGGGCCAGCGCCCTGGCCTCGCGCAGCACGCGCTCCCGCAGGACGCGCGACTGCTCGCCCGTCAGCTCCCGCTCGGTGGGCCGGACCTCCTTGATGGCCACCTCGCGGTGCAGCACGGTGTCGCGCGCCCGCCACACCGTGCCCATGCCCCCGCTGCCGAGCCGCTCCAGCAGCTCGAAGCGCCCGTCCACCACGTCCCCCTGGCCACTCATGACGCAAGAGTAAGGGGCGCCGGAGACGCGCGTGACCCGGGTCAGCGCACCGGGGAGTACGCCCGCTCGACCCTCTGTGTGCCGCTGAGGGTGCGGTACGAACGGGCCCACGAGGAGGTCGCCCCGGGGTCCTTGCGGTCGGACAGGACGTAGTAGTCCATTTGGGACCGCTCGGCGGTGACGTCGAGGATGCCGTAGCCGTGCGAGTCCATGTCCAGCCACTTCACATGGCGGTTGGCCGCCTTCACCGCGCCCACCGCGACCAGCGAGAGGGTGTGCGGGGCGACGTGCAGCATGTCGTCCACGTTGTCGGAGGTCACGGAGGTGACCACGAACTCCGTGGCCGCGGAGGGCGATGCGGGGTAGGTGGCGGCCCTGACCGGCACGTCGTTCGCCCAGGCCATGTGGATGTCACCGGTGAGGAAGACCGTGTTCCGGATGGCCTTGTCGACCAGGTGGGAGATGAGCTCCTTGCGGTCGTCGGTGTAGCCGTCCCACTGGTCGCCGTTGATCGCGAGGCCCTCCTTGGGCAGGCCGAGCAACTCCGCGATGGGTTCGAGCAGATGGGCCGGCACGGAACCGAAGGCGACCGGCGAGATCATCACCGAGGTGCCGACCAGCTTCCAGGAGGCATCGGACGAGGCGAGGCCCGCCTTCAGCCAGTCGAGCTGGGCGCGCCCCGTGATCGTACGGTCCGGGTCGTCCACGTCGCCGCTGCCGAACCCCGCCTGCTCGGAGCGGAAGGAGCGCAGGTCGAGCAGGTGCAGATCGGCCAGCTTGCCGAAGCGCAGGCGGCGGTAGACGGTGCCCTCGGTGGAAGGGCGTACGGGCATCCACTCGAAGTACGCCTGCTTGGCGGCCGCCATGCGCTGCGCCCAGCCGCCCTCGGTCTGAGGGGAGTGGTTCACCGCGCCGCCCGACCAGGTGTTGTCGGCGAACTCGTGGTCGTCCCAGATCGCGATCAGCGGGTGCGTGGCGTGCATCGCCTGCGCGTCCGCGTCGGTCTTGTGGGCGCCGTGCCGGGTGCGGTAGTCGGCGAGGCTGACGATCTCGTGCCGCGGCTCGTGCAGGCGCACCCCGTACTCGGCGGCCGGGTACTCGCCGCTCTGGTACTCGTAGATGTAGTCGCCGATGTGCAGGACCGCGTCGAGTTCGGTGCGGGCCGCGAGATGTCGGTACGCGGAGAAGTAGCCGGCCTCCCAGTTGGCGCAGGACACCACGCCGAAGCGGACTCCGGGGGCCGCGGCCTCGTGCGCGGGGGTGGTGCGGGTGCGGCCGACGGGGGAGTGCACCGGGGTGCCGTCGCCCCCCGAGTCGCCCGCGGAGAAGCGGAAGTAATAGGTGGTGGCAGGGCTCAAGCCCCTTACGTCGGCTTTGACCGTGTGGTCGGCCGCGGCTCGGGCGGTCGTGCTGCCGTGGCCGACGACCTGGGTGAAGCCCTTGTCCTTGGCTATCTCCCATCTCACTTCGGTGTCCGGCCCTCTGCCGGAGCCCGGTGAGGCCTCCGGGGTCGGCGTCACCCGGGTCCAGAGCAGGACTCCGTCGGGCAGCGGGTCACCCGAGGCGATTCCGTGGTGGAAGGCGGGCCCTTCGGCGGCGTGCGCGAGGGGAGCGGCGGCGAGGGGCGCGAGGGCCGCGGTGGCGGCAGCGGCCTTCACGACCGTACGGCGGCTCGGGGCCGCGGAGTTGAGCGAACTGGGGGCGCTGTTTCGACTGGTCACGGGCGATTACCTTACTGATCAGTAATCGCCAAGAGCGGGCGAACTCCGAAACGTTCGCCCGCTCTTCCGCTCTCTGCCGCTCAGCGTGCGGCTCTGCGGTCGGTTCAGCCCTTGAGCGCCGCGTCGATGGCCGTCTTGTAATCCTCGACCGTCGAGGGCGCGTTCTTCTTGTCGGAGCCGGTCAGCTTCTTGCCGTCCATGACGAAGGAGGGGGTGCCGTCGACGCCGTCCTTGTTGTCGTCGAACTTCTTCGACATCTCCAGGGCCCAGCGGTCGTACGTGCCGTTCTTGACGTCCTTCGCGAAGGTCTTGCTCTTCTTGAGCTCGGGGACCTGGTTCGCGATCTTGGTCAGGACCGCGTCGTCCTTGAACTTGTCCTCGGTCTCGGAGGGGTGGTTCTCCTTGGAGAACATCGCCTTCTTGTAGTCGAGGAAGGCCTGGTCGCTCACGTTCAGGGCGGCGCCAAGCGCGCTGAGCGCGTTCTTGGAGCCCTCACCGGTGAGGTTGCGGTCGAGGAACGAGGCGCCGATGAACTGGATCTTGTACTTGCCGTCCTTCAGGTCCTTCTCGACCGTCGGGCCGACCGTCTGCTCGAAGCTGGCGCAGACCGGGCAGCGCGGGTCCTCGTAGACCTTGAGGGTCTTCTTGGCGCTGTCCTTGCCGATGACGACGGTCGTGCCGTCCGTGCCCGTGGAGTTCGCCGGCTTGACCAGCTTCTCGTCCTTGGCGGCTTCCCAGTGACCGGGCTTGTTGGACTGCATGACGGCGTACCCGACGCCGCCCGCGATCGCGAGGACCGCGACGACGGAGACGCCGACGATCAGCGACCGCTTCCGCTTCTCCCGCTTGCGCTCGGCTTCCTGCTGGGCGCGGATCCGCTCGCGGGCCGCCGACTTGGCCGCCTGGCTGTTGCGCTTGCTCATGATGATGTTCTCCGTAGGGGTGACGTGCGTGGGGACGGTGGTGCTCAGGCGAAGACGGCCGAGCACGGCGGTCCACGCCGTCCCACGAAGTGCACGAGAAGCCGCGTACGAGCGGTCCGGACCCGGCGGGCGGGCCGCGCGGCGCGGCGCGGCGGCCGAAGGCGGATGCCCGCGGCGGCGACCGCGACGAGCAGCGGCCGGAAGGTGGACGCGGCCACCGCGCGCAGGACCTGGGCCAGGGCGCGCTCGCCGCGCCGCAGCCAGAGTGCCGCGAGCAGGCCGACCCCGATGTGCGCGCCGAGCAGCAGCCAGGCGGCGCCCGGATCGGCGTCGGCGAGCAGCACGGCGGCGGCACGGTGTCCGTCGCCGCCGGTCATCTGGGCCAGCGGGGTGCCGACGTTCGTACCGCCGCACAGCACGTCGAAGCCGACGGAGCGCAGCGGGCCCGCGACGGGACCGCCCGCCTGGCCGTAACAGACGTGCTGCCCCGTGGTGAACACCGTGTCGGCGGCCAGTTCCAGCGGGATCAGGAGGGCTGCGATGCGGCCGTAGCCACGCTCGCGCCCCGCCAGGGCGTACGCGATGACGAAGACCGCGGCGGCGATCACCGCGACGGTGGTCAGCGGCAGCGGGGCGCGGGACAGCAGGACGTGCGACGCGGCGGAGAGCGTCACGACGAGCGTCGTGAAGAGCGCCGCGCGCACGGCTCTGAGCTGGGTCCCGGATATGTCCATCGCGCAGCCGAGTGTGCCATGTGCGCGCGTAAGGCAGCCCTAAAGGGTGGCTATGAGTTACGCGGCGTCCTCTTCGTGCCTACAGACCCGGAATCCGACCGTTACGGAACAGGTCGACGAAGATCTGGTGGTCCCTGCGGGCCGTTGCGCCGTACTCGTGCGCGAAGTCCACGAGGAGGTCGCCGAAGCTCTCTTCGTCCGCCGCGATGGCTGCGTCGATCGCGCGCTCCGTGGAGAACGGCACCAGGTCCGAGTGGCCGCTCTCGTCGTCCGCGGCGGAGTGCATCGTGGCCGTGGCGCGGCCCAGGTCGGCGATGACCGCGGCGATCTCGTCCCAGTCGTCGATGTCCGACCAGTCCAGGTCCACCGCGTACGGAGAGACCTCGGCGACCAGCTGACCCGCGCCGTCCAGCTCGGTCCAGCCGAGCCACGGGTCGGCGTGCGCCTGGAGCGCGCGCTGCGAGATGACCGTGCGGTGGCCCTCGTGCTGGAAGTAGTCACGGACCGCGCCGTCGGTGATGTGGCGCGAGACGGCCGGGGTCTGGGCCTGCTTGAGGTAGATCACGACGTCGTTCTCCAACGCGTCGCTGTTGCCCTCCAGGAGGATGTTGTACGAGGGCAGGCCCGCGGAGCCGATGCCGATGCCGCGGCGTCCGACGACGTCCTTCACGCGGTACGAGTCGGGGCGGGTGAGCGAGGACTCGGGCAGCGTCTCCAGATAGCCGTCGAAGGCGGCGAGCACCTTGTAGCGTGTGGCCGCGTCGAGCTCGATGGAACCGCCGCCCGGGGCGAAGCGGCGCTCGAAGTCGCGGATCTCCGTCATCGACTCCAGGAGCCCGAAGCGGGTCAGCGAGCGCGCGTCGCGCAGGGCGTCGAGGAGCGGGCCCTGGGCGGTGTCCAGGGTGAAGGGCGGCACCTCGTCGCTCTTGGCGCCGGTGGCCAGGTCGTGGATCCGCTCGCGGTACGCGGCGGCGTAGATCCGCACCAGGTCGGTGATCTGCTCGTCGCTGAGCGCCTTCGTGTACCCGATCAGGGCCACGGAGGCGGCGAAGCGCTTCAGGTCCCAGGTGAAGGGGCCGACGTACGCCTCGTCGAAGTCGTTCACGTTGAAGATCAGGCGGCCCTGGGCGTCCATGTACGTGCCGAAGTTCTCCGCGTGCAGGTCGCCGTGGATCCACACCCGTCCCGTGCGCTCGTCCAGGTAGGGACCGCCGTGCTGCTCGCGCTCCAGGTCCCCGTAGAAGAGGCAGGCCGTGCCGCGGTAGAACGCGAAGGCGGAGGCGGCCATCTTCCGGAACTTCACCCGGAACGCGGCGGGGTCCGCGGCGAGCAGCTCGCCGAACGCGGTGTCGAAGACGGAGAGGATCTGCTCGCCGCGCTGCTCAGCGGTGGGCTGCGGTTCCGACATCGCGGGGTGCCTCCAGGTAACAGGTGGTGCCAGGTCGTGCATGACATTTGGGACAGGTGTTCCGACCTGTCCAACGCACGACGGTACCCCCGAGTGCCCGTCGCTTGTCAGTGCCGCGGATTAGACTTCCACGCTGTCCCCCCAGACTGCCCGCAGCCTGTCACCATTCGTTCTCCGGAGGCCTTCCGCCGTGACCAAGCCGCCCTTTACGCACCTCCACGTCCACACCCAGTACTCGCTGCTGGACGGTGCCGCGCGGCTCAAGGACATGTTCAATGCCGCCAATGAGATGGGCATGACGCACATCGCCATGTCCGACCACGGCAATCTGCACGGGGCGTACGACTTCTTCCACTCGGCGCAGAAGGCGGGCGTCACGCCGATCATCGGCATCGAGGCGTATGTGGCGCCGGAGTCCCGCCGCGACAAGCGGAAGATCAAGTGGGGCCAGCCGCACCAGAAGCGCGACGACGTGTCCGGTTCGGGTGGTTACACCCACAAGACGATCTGGGCGGCGAACAGCACCGGCCTGCACAACCTCTTCCGGCTGTCCTCGGACGCGTATGCCGAGGGCTGGCTGCAGAAGTGGCCGCGCATGGACAAGGAGACGATCTCCCAGTGGTCGGAGGGGCTCATCGCCTCCACCGGCTGCCCCTCCGGAGAGCTCCAGACCCGTCTTCGCCTCGGCCAGTTCGACGAGGCGGTGAAGGCCGCCGCCGAGTACCAGGACATCTTCGGCAAGGACCGGTACTTCCTGGAGCTGATGGACCACGGCATCGACATCGAGCGCCGGGTCCGCGACGACCTGCTCCGGGTCGGCAAGAAGCTCGGCATCCCGCCGCTGGTGACGAACGACTCGCACTACACGTACGCGCACGAGTCCGTCGCGCACGACGCCCTGCTCTGCATCCAGACCGGCAAGAACCTCTCCGACCCCGACCGCTTCCGCTTCGACGGCACCGGCTATTACCTCAAGTCGACCGACGAGATGTACGCCATCGACTCCTCGGACGCCTGGCAGGAGGGGTGCCGGAACACGCTCCTTGTGGCGGAGCAGATCGACACCACCGGGATGTTCGAGAAGCGCGACCTCATGCCGAAGTTCGAGATCCCGGACGGCTTCACCGAAGTCACCTGGTTCCAGGAGGAGGTCCGGGTCGGCATGGGCCGCCGATACCCGGGCGGTGTCCCCGAGGACCGGCAGAAGCAGGCCGAGTACGAGATGGACATCATCATCCAGATGGGCTTCCCGGGGTACTTCCTCGTGGTCGCCGACTTCATCATGTGGGCCAAGAACAACGGCATCGCGGTGGGCCCCGGGCGTGGCTCCGCGGCCGGCTCGATCGTCGCGTACGCCATGGGCATCACCGACCTCGACCCCATCACGCACGGCCTGATCTTCGAGCGGTTCCTCAACCCCGAGCGCGTTTCCATGCCCGATGTCGACATCGACTTCGACGAGCGCAGGCGCGTCGAAGTGATCCGGTACGTGACCGAGAAGTACGGCGCCGACAAGGTCGCCATGATCGGCACGTACGGAAAGATCAAGGCGAAGAACGCCATCAAGGACTCCGCGCGCGTGCTCGGATATCCGTACGCGATGGGCGACCGCCTCACCAAGGCGATGCCCGCCGACGTCCTGGGCAAGGGCATCGACCTCTCCGGCATCACGGACACCAAGCACCCGCGCTACAGCGAGGCGGGCGAGATCCGGGGGATGTACGAGAACGAACCGGACGTGAAGAAGGTCATCGACACCGCCAAGGGTGTGGAGGGCCTGGTCCGGCAGATGGGCGTGCACGCGGCCGGCGTCATCATGTCCAGCGAGCCGATCGTGGACCACGCGCCGATCTGGGTGCGGCACACGGACGGCGTGACGATCACGCAGTGGGACTACCCCCAGTGCGAGTCGCTCGGTCTGCTCAAGATGGACTTCCTTGGCCTGCGCAACCTCACCATCATGGACGACGCCGTCAAGATGGTGCGCAACGACAAGGGCATCGACCTGGAGATGCTCTCGCTCCCGCTCGACGACCCCAAGACCTTCGAACTGCTCTGCCGCGGTGACACGCTCGGTGTCTTCCAGTTCGACGGCGGCCCGATGCGTTCGCTGCTGCGCCAGATGCAGCCCGACAACTTCGAGGACATTTCCGCCGTCTCGGCCCTGTACCGGCCGGGCCCGATGGGCATGAACTCGCACATCAACTACGCGGAGCGCAAGAACGGCCGCCAGGAGATCACGCCGATCCACCCGGAGCTCGAAGAGCCCCTGAAGGAGACGCTCGGCCTGACCTACGGCCTCATCGTGTACCAGGAGCAGGTGCAGAAGGCCGCGCAGATCATCGCCGGGTACTCCCTCGGTGAAGCCGACATCCTGCGCCGCGTGATGGGCAAGAAGAAGCCCGACGAGCTGGCGAAGAACTTCGTCCTCTTCCAGGAGGGAGCGAAGAAGAACGGCTTCTCGGACGCCGCGATCCAGGCCCTGTGGGACGTCCTGGTGCCCTTCGCCGGATACGCGTTCAACAAGGCGCACTCATCGGCGTACGGCCTGGTCACGTACTGGACCGCCTACCTCAAGGCGAACTACCCCGCCGAGTACATGGCGGCGCTGCTCACCTCGGTGAAGGACGACAAGGACAAGTCGGCCGTCTATCTGAACGAGTGCCGGCGCATGGGCATCAAGGTCCTGCCCCCGAACGTGAACGAGTCCGTGCACAACTTCGCCGCGCAGGGCGACGACGTGATCCTCTTCGGCCTGGAGGCGGTCCGCAACGTCGGTACGAACGTGGTGGATTCGATCATCCGGTCGCGCAAGGCGAAGGGGAAGTTCGCCTCCTTCCCCGACTACCTCGACAAGGTCGAGGCCGCCGCCTGCAACAAGCGGACCACGGAGTCGCTGATCAAGGCGGGCGCCTTCGACACCATGGGGCACACCCGCAAGGGTCTGACCGCGCAGTACGAGCCGATGATCGACAACGTCGTGCAGGTCAAGCGCAAGGAAGCGGAAGGGCAGTTCGACCTCTTCGGGGCGATGGGCGACGAGGGCGCCGGGGACGAGCCGGGCTTCGGGCTCGACGTCGAGTTCTCCACCGACGAGTGGGAGAAGACGTATCTGCTCGCCCAGGAGCGGGAGATGCTCGGTCTCTACGTCTCCGACCACCCCCTCTTCGGCCTGGAGCATGTCCTGTCCGACAAGGCCGACGCGGGCATCGGGCAGCTCACCGGCGGTGACTACTCGGACGGCTCGATCGTCACCATCGGCGGCATCATCTCCGGCCTCCAGCGCAAGATGACCAAGCAGGGCAACGCCTGGGCCATCGCCACGGTCGAGGACCTCGCGGGTTCCATCGAGTGCATGTTCTTCCCGGCGACCTACCAGTTGGTGTCCACCCAACTCGTCGAGGACGCCGTGGTGTTCGTCAAGGGCCGCCTCGACAAGCGTGAGGACGTGCCGCGCCTCGTCGCGATGGAGATGCAGGTTCCCGACCTGTCGAACGCGGGCACCAACGCGCCCGTCCTCATCACCATCCCGACGGTGCGGGTGACCCCGCCGATGGTCAGCCGCCTCGGCGAGATCCTCAGCCACCACCGGGGCAACAGCGAGGTGCGGATCAAGCTCCAGGGGGCGCAGAAGACCACGGTGCTGCGGCTCGACCGCCACCGGGTACAGCCGGACGCGGCGCTCTTCGGCGATCTGAAGGTGCTGCTCGGAGCGTCCTGTCTGGCCGGATAGCTCATAGAAGAAGCAAGAAGAAGGGGCGCACCCGGAAGTCCGGGTGCGCCCCTTCGCGCATATACGCCTGCGTGTACGTCAGTTGTGGCCGAAGCGACGCTGGTGCTTGCGGGCGACCTCGGCCGGGCTGCCCTGCGACTGCACGGCGTCCTTCATCCTCGACTCGGCCTGCTCCGCGGACGACTTGGCCTGCTCCTGTGCCTGCTCCGCGGCCGAAGCGCGGTTGTGATCGTCGCCCTGCTTGCGGTTCTTGTTCTTGGCCATGGTGATCTTCCTCCTGAAGGGGATCTGGGGGCCAGGACGCGACCAGATTCACATATGGCGACAAGCTGCGCATTTCAGAGAATTACCGTGCGTAATAAGCCCTGTCGGAGAGTGAAGTCGGGATACGCCACGCCGAAGATCGAGTTCCGGCCGTTAACCTCCCGCTGGTCGGGCAGACTCGAAGGAAACCCGAACCATTGCTTCCAGGGAATCTCCAGGGAAAGAGGGTGGATCGCGTGGACCGCTGCATCGTCCTGGTGGACGCCGGGTATCTGCTGGGTGCCGCCGCGAGTCTCCTCGCGGGCGAGCCCTCCCGGTCCCGGATCACCGTCGATCACACCGCCCTGATCCAGGGCATCCGTGAGCGCGCCGAATCCGACACCGAGCGCCCCCTGCTCCGGATCTACTGGTTCGACGGCGCCCCCGACCGCGTACCGCAGCCCGAGCACCGAAGGCTGCGGGTCATGCCGCGCGTGACGGTCCGGCTCGGCGCCCTGACCCGCAGCGACGGGCGGTGGGCCCAGAAGGGCGTCGACGCCGCCATGCACGCCGAGCTGACGGAGCTGGCCCGCAACCGCGCCTGCTCGGACATCGTGCTCGTCACCGGTGACGGGGACCTGCTGCCCGGCATGATGGCCGCCAAGGAGCACGGTGTCGCCGTCCACCTGTGGGCCGTGCAGGCCGCCGACGGGGACTACAACCAGTCCGAGGACCTCGTCGCCGAGGCCGACGAGCGCCGCGTCCTCGACCGTGCCTGGATCACCAAGGCCGTACGCCCCAAGGAGCTCACCGGCGTCTGCGCGCCCTCTCCCGTCCCGCGCCCCGAGATCGCCGCGATCCTCTCCGCGCCCCTGCCGGAGTCCGCGCTCGCGGCCAGCGCCCAGCGGGCCGCCGACGAGGCCGCCGGGGTGCACCCCGGTCCGCACGGTCAGCACGGTCAGCACGCCGAAGCCGGGGCCAACGGCGACAGCGGCGCCACCCACCACCCGCCGGGCAAGGGCGTGCCGACCCCCAAGGACCTGGCCGCCCTGCGCGGCCCCGGCACCCAGCCCGCCGCCCCGCACCCCACGAACGCGACGCTGCGCTGGTCCTCCGACAAGGGCTGGGTCGAGCGCCCCGGCGGCGCCGCCGAGAGCCCGGAGGCCGCGGCCCTGCCGACGCTCGCCCAGCTGACGACGGCCGAGCAGCGCTGGGCCGACCGCGAGGAGGACATCACCACCGTCGGCGGTGATCCTTTCGAGGTCGGGCAGGTGTTCGCGCGCCGCTGGATGGCCCGCCTGCCGGAACAGCACAACCTGCAGAAGCTCTCGACGATGTATCCGCGCATCCCGCACCGCGTCGACGGCGAGCTCCTGCGGTACGCGGCCCGCTTCGGTCTGCTCGCCCACAAGGACGACCAGATCGACGAGCACGACCGGTACGCGATCCGGGCGGGCTTCTGGCGCGAGATCGACGTCCACACCGCGGTCGAGCACGCACCGGTGGGCGACCGCTCCGGCGAGTGACCGAACAGGTACGCGAACGGATGAGGGGACACGTCCCGCAGATGACTGATACGGGGCGTACGGGGCGCCCCGGGCGTCGCAGCGGGCACGGGACCCCGTACCCTCGTCCTTCGTGAGTACGCGCTCGGCACAGGCAGTCCGACAGGGGCTCCGACAGGGTCACGGCAGCGATGCCGTCTGCGCGGTGCGCGACCTCGTCAAGACGTATCCCGCCGCCCGTGGCAGGCGCGGCACGCCCGCGACGCCCGAGGTGCGCGCCACCGACGGCATCAGCCTGGAGGTCAGGCGCGGCGAGATCTTCGGCCTTCTCGGGCCCAACGGCGCCGGCAAGTCCACCCTCGTACGCCAGCTGACCGGCCTGATGCGGCCCGACAGCGGGAGCGTCGAGATCCTCGGGCACGACATCCTGCGCCACCCCGAGCGGGCCGCGCGGATCCTCGCGTACCTGGGGCAGGAGTCCACCGCGCTCGACGAGCTGACCGTCTCGCTCGCCGTCGAGACGACCGCGCGGCTGCGCGGCCTCGATGTGCGCGCGGCGCGGGCCGAGCGGGACGCCGTACTCGAAGAACTCGCGCTCACCCCGCTCGCGTCGCGCCCCCTGAAGAAGCTCTCCGGCGGGCAGCGCAGGCTCGCCTGCTTCGCCACCGCGCTGGTGGGGGAGCGGCCGCTCCTCGTCCTCGACGAGCCGACGACCGGCATGGACCCCATCGCGCGGCGCGCGGTGTGGGGCGCGGTCGACCGGCGCAGGGCCGAGCGCGGCACGACGGTGCTGCTCGTCACCCACAACGTCATCGAGGCCGAGACGGTCCTTGACCGCGTCGCCGTCCTCGACCACGGCAAGGTCATCGCCTGCGACAGCCCCCTGGGGCTGAAGGAGCAGGTCGCGGGAGAGGTGCGGGTGGAGCTCGTCTGGCGGGAGCGGGCGCCGCTGGACGTCCCCGAGGTCGCCGCGCTGCGCTCGTCCGCGGTGGAGTCCGGGCGGCGGTGGTCCCTGCGGCTCGCCCCCGACGAGGCGCGGGCCGCGGTCGCGGCGGTCACCGGCGGGGCCGCCTTCGCCGCCCTGGACGATTTCACCTTGGCCACACCGAGCCTGGAGGATGTGTATCTCGCCCTGGGCGGGAACGGGGAAGGGCTGGTGAAGGGGTGACCTTCGCCGGGCGGATGAACTGCAACAGGAGGGCCGTTCGGTGAGTGCCGTTCCCCTGGAAGCGGCCGTACGGGCCGACGAGCGCGAGCGGCAGAGCGACGTCGCCGCCCCTCTGGGGCCCCGTGCGCGGCTGTTTCCCGCGCTCGCGGCCGTCTACCGGGCGCAGCTGTCCCGGGCGCGGGTCGCGCGGATCCCGCTGCTCTTCGTGGCGACCTTCCAGTCCGTCGGGATCATGATCCTGATGCGGGGCGTCGTCGACGGGGGCGGCGAGGCGCGTGCCGTCGTCGCCGGGTCCTCCGTGCTCGTCGTCGCGTTCGTCGCGCTCAACCTGCTCGCGCAGTACTTCGGGCAGCTGCGGGCCGACGGCGGACTCGACCACTACGCGACGCTGCCCGTGCCGCCCGCGTCGGTGGTCCTGGGGGCGGCTGCCGCCTACGCGTCGTTCACCGTGCCGGGCACCCTCGTCACCGCGGTCGTCGGATGCGGCCTCTTCGGGCTGCCGCTGGCGAACCTGTGGGTGCTCGCCGCGGTGATCCCGCTGGCCGGTGCCGCGCTCGCCGGTCTCGGAGCCGCCCTGGGGCTGCTCGCGCCCCGGCCCGAACTGGCCACGCTGCTCGGCCAGTTGGGCATGTCGGCGGCGCTGCTCCTCGGTGTGCTCCCGGCCGAGCGGATGCCCGGCTTCCTGCAGTACGCCCGTGACCTGCTGCCCTCGACGTACGGAGTCGAGGCGTTCGCCCACACCTTCGGGCCGCATCCGGACTGGGCGGCCGTCGCCCTCGATCTCGCGGTCTGCGCGGGGGTCGGCGTCGCCTCGCTGGCGATCGCCACCTGGGCCTACCGCCGTGCGGCTGTGCGGTGACGCGGTCCTCAGGAAGGACTGGCACCATGTGTGGGTGACTGCACCGCTGACGCCCTCCCAGCCGCCCCATGACCGGCCCCCGCACGACCCCTGGCAGCAAGCCGCTCAGCCGTCCGGAGCCGTTCCCGCGCCGGTCCATGAGGAGGACGGTCCTGGCATGAAGACCGAAGTGCGGCAGGCCGCAGTGATCATGGTCGCGGTTGCTGTCTGTGGCGTACTGCTCGGCCTCCTGTGGCTGTGGCTCGCGCCACGGGTCCCGCTGGTGGCCGACAGCGACGCGGTGTACCTCAAGGACACCGAGGGCGAGCAGGCGATCGGGGTCGACGGAACGTTCACTCTGCTCGGGCTCGCGTTCGGCGCCGTGACCGGGGCCGTGGTGTTCCTGCTGCGCAAGCGGGGCGGGATCCCGCTGGTCGTCGGGCTCACGGCCGGCGGGCTGCTCGCCGCGGTGATCGGCTGGCGGCTCGGGATCTTCCTGGGCCCCGAGACCGACGTCGTCGCCCACGCGAAGTCCGTGGGCAAGGGCGTCGCGTTCGACGCGCCCCTGGAGCTCAAGGCCAAGGGCGCGCTGCTTGCCTGGCCCGTGGCGGCGCTCCTTGTCCACCTCGGTCTCACCGGGCTCTTCGGGCCGCGGGACCCCGAGCCGTACCCCCTGCCCTACGGGGACCCCGACCGGGCCGAGGGCAGCCCTGGCCCGACCGGGGCGTGAGGACGCCGCGGAAGCCGCCCCGCGCCCGTCCGGCGTCAGGCGGGGCGCCTCCCGTGGTTGGCCTTGCCCTTGCGCACCCGCCACTTCCTCTTGCGCGTCTTCTTCGACATGAGGGTGGTACTAGTCGAGCCGAGGCCCTCCGTCGAGGGCCTATTCACGCCCGATCGGAGCCAGTACCGCGCCCGTGAGCCGCGCCAGGTCGCCGGGGGCCAGTTCCACCTCAAGGCCCCTGCGGCCCGCCGACACACAGATCGTCGCGTGCGACGGGGCCGAGTCGTCCAGGACCGTGCGGAGCTTCTTGCGCTGGCCCAGGGGCGAGATGCCGCCCCGTACGTAACCCGTGGTGCGTTCGGCCGCCGCCGGGTCGGCCATCACCGCGCGCTTGCCGGAGACCGCCGTGGCCAGGGCCTTGAGGTTCAGGGTGCCCGCCACGGGGACCACGGCCACCGTCAGCTCGCCGTCGACCTCCGCCACCAGGGTCTTGAAGACCCGGTCGGGGGAGACGCCCATGGCCTGGGCCGCCTCCTCGCCGTACGAGGGGTGCGCGGGGTCGTGTTCGTAGGCGTGGACCGTGTACGTCGCGCCCGCCGCGGTGAGGGCCACCGTCGCCGGGGTGCCGCCCGCGCCCGACTGCTGTTTCTTCTGCTTCTTCGCCAAAGCGCTCGCGCCTTACGTCAGTTGAGGCTTGTGGTGCCGCGCGTCAGGTCCGTCGCGGGCAACGACGGCAGATTACGGATGATGGCGGTCTCCGCGCGAAGGAGTTTCAGCTCGTCGTGCAGGCGCGACGCCGTGTCGGGCGCCTCCAGGAGCCGCTGCTTGGTCGGGGTGTCCAGGACGGCCGCGGCCGCGACCAGATACGACACCACGGACGGGTCGTCCGGCAGTTCGGCGCCCGTGGACAGGGACCGCTCACGCGCCCCCGCGAGGCGCTTCTGGTAGGCGCGGAACGCCCGCAGGACGCCCGCGGCCAGCGCGCCCGCCTCCTCGCCCGGCTCCTCGGGCAGCTCCTCGACCTCCGCGGTCAAGAAGGCGCCCGAGGTGTCGATCGAGTGCAGGCGCACGCGCGAGGTGCCGGTGGCGAGGACCTCGAAGCCGCCGTCGGCGCGCTCCCTGATCGTCGCCGCGTCCGCCACGCAGCCCACCGCGTGGAAGGCCTTGAGCGGGTCGTCGCCGAAGCCGGCGGTCGGCCCCTGCTCGGGCTGCGCGGTGGGGTCGGGGAGGCCCGGGGCGCTCGGCGCCACCTCGAGGCCGTCGCGGATCGCGACGACCGCGAAGAGGCGCTGCTCCTCGTCGGAAGTCTTGAGCAGGTCGCGCGTCATGGCGCGATAACGCTCCTCGAACACGTTCAGCGGGAGCACGAGTCCCGGGAACAGCACCGAGTTGAGCGGGAAGAGCGGAAGCCGGACGGTGGTCACGAGCCTCAAGCCTAATGGTCGTCTGGGCGCGGACGTCCGCCGCCGGTGCGCAGCGGGGTCTCGGAGGCCACCTCGATGCGTATGCCGTCGCGCAGTTCCAGGAACTGACCCAGTGGGTCGTCGGCCATGCGGTCCCAGGGAAAGGACGTCGCATGGGGCCCGATGAGGCGCAGTTGTTCGAGGGCGTCGCTCCACCGCTCCAGGCGTACGAGGACGTACGTGAGGAGGTTGCGGACCTCGGCCGGCCAGGGATCCCCGGCCTCGTACTCCGCGGACACGGCGATCCCGAGGTCGGCCGCGGCGTCCAGGCGCTCGCGCGGCACGCTCCCGGACGAACTGGTGAGGTAGGCGAACGCGGCCCGCGCGGGCAGCGCCTGGATCAGCGAGCCGGGCAGCGCGTCCCGCGCGGCGCGCTCGGCGAAGTCGAAGCACTGCCGGTGCGAGCCGTACCAGGAGGCCGAGAGGTACTGCAGGGCCGAGGCGTGGCAGCCGTAGTGGTGCGAGGAGCGGTGCACCGCCTCGGCCCAGAGCTCGTCGAAGACCGAGTGCGGGGCGTGGGTGCCGCGCGCGTGGTCCAGGGCGATCCGCCAGGGCACGGGGTCGCGCGGGTCGGCCTCGGCGGCCGCGGTGAGCAGGGGCGCCGTCTCGCGCAGGAGCTCGGCGCGGGCGGGCGACTCCCAGCCGCGGACGACCGCGAGCTCGGCCTTGACGAGCAGCGCGTCCGGGTCGTGCGGCGCGGCGGACTGCCAGTCGTCGAACCACTCGGAGCGGGAGCGGGCGAAGGCGGCGAGGCGTGTCGTGTAGCGGTCGCGGTTCTCCCACTCGTTGCCCTCGCGGGTCATGGCGAGCAGCTTGGCCGCGGGGTCGTAGTCGCCACGGCCCGCGGCGACCAGGGCGGGGCCGAGCCGGTCGTCGGGCGCGTCGAGGAGCACCTCGTCGTCGGGGGTCAGACCGGCGGCCAGGAGAGGGGTGTTCCTGACCATGCGTGCGGTGCGGATCAGGGCGCGCAGGAGTGCCATCGTGTGGGTATTGAAAACCGCAGGTGGGGGTAGGGCCAGGGGGTAGCCGGTGAAGCTTTTGCATCGGTCGTTCGGTTGCCTGACACATGGTCAAGGGCAGGTAAAATATCTGCCCTCCGGCAGTCCTCCGTCAGTCCTCGCTCAGCCCCCCCCCCACGGGCCCCTCAGTTCCTGCGCAGCAGTCGCGTCGCCCCCGCCGCGACCGTCGTCGCGAGCACCCAGCCGAGCAGGATCAGGATCGCCGCGAACCACTGCCAGCCGCCGCGCAGCTGCCAGTAGCTGTCCTGGCCGAGGTTGATGACCGGGAGCAGCAGGTCGAGGGAGAAGAGCGCGGGGTTCCAGTTCGGGTGCTCGCCCGGTTTGATCGCCGGGTGGTCGGCGCGCGTGAAGGCCACCGCGCTCACCGCCCAGAGCACCGCCATCCACAGGGCGGCCCGGCCGGGCCGGTAGCCGTAGGCCACCGTCCAGTCCTGGGCGAAGCCCCAGAGCTTGGCGGCGAGTGGCAGGGTCTCGCGGCGCCGTCGCTGCTTGGCGAGCAGGACCTCGCGGGCGTCGGCGTCCTCGCCGCCGTTGCGCAGGACGGTGGCCAGCTTCTCGTACGGCTCCGGGTTGTACTCGGCGGTCGCGGCCGCCACCCAGCTCAGCCGCCGGGAGAGCGGGAAGCTGCCGAGCGGGACGAGGTTCTCGTAGCTGAAGCCGCCCATCTGGAGGCCGCCGGGGCCCGGCCAGCTGGTCGACTTGTCGATGAGGTTGACGACCTTGGCGCCGGACAGAATGATCTTGCCGCGCTGCGGGGCCTCGCCGAGGAAGCGCAGCTCGGGGGTCTGGACGCGGCGCAGCGACACCTCCTGGTCGTTCTCCAGGGTGAAGCGCGCCTGGGCCAGGTCGACGGCGTCGCCGAAGCGCCCGTCGTCGAGCCGTATGCCGCCCGCGCACTCGAAGCGCTGGATGCGGGTGCCGCGCGGGGGAGTCGTGCCGCTGGTCATGGGGGGATCGCCGAGCGCGGCGGGCGTCATGTAGAGCGTGCGCTCCACGGTCATCTGCGGGGCGTTGAGCGCCCGCTGGCCGTACGGATTGGCGAGCTTGCTGCCGCGCAGGCTGAAGGAGACGCCGACCTTCGCGCCGCGCAGGCTCAGCTGGCCGTGCGACTCCATCATCTCGGCCTGCAGGTCCTGCCCGACCGAGAGCCCGTCGCCCATGATCGAGTTGCCGCGCCGGTCGCGGTAGATCACGGCCTGGTTGATCAGCAGGTCGGTGCCGATCTGGGCGTCCGTGAGCCGCATGCCGTTGTGGATCCGGCAGCGCGGCAGATGCAGGTCGCCCTCCGTGTGGACGCGGGCCGCCTCCACGCGCGGGATCGAGCAGTTGACCAGGCGCAGCGTGGTGAACTTGGCCTCGGGGACGAGGACTTCCTTCTCGAAGCGGCAGTGCTTCAGCTCCGCGTAGGGAAGGACCTCGCCGCCCGCAAGATCGAGTACGTCGGTGATCTGGAGCCCCGAGAGCTTCAGTGACGAGACCCGGCCCGAGAGCGCGGGCGGCCCCTCCAGGAGCAGCCAGCACACGATGCGCGCGCGCACACTGCGTTCCGGACCCCAGGGGTGGCCGCCGTGCGGATCGTCCGCCATCGGGTCCCCCGACCGGAGGTCATAGACGCTGCCGTTGCGGAAGGCCTGCCACATGCCGATCTCGGCCGCGGTCAGTCCGTCCGGCGGGTCACCGATGCCGGTGTCGTCGACCACTGCTGTTGTCCTCCCCGTACCGCGATCCCGTACGCGTTCTCGTACTGCGATGCGCCTGTGTCTCGTACACCTGTTTCATGCCCGCTCAGTGACGGGCTGAACGCTAGTGGTGAACGTGGTCTTACGAAAAGCGAGGGGCAGCGCGAAGCGCTTCAGGTAGGGCGGCGGTGGGTGACGGGCGGGTCTATATCAGCCAGTGATACGGGGTCGGGCGCGGAATCCGGGTCTGAGAGAATTGGCCACGTGATCTCCCGAATCGATCTGCGCGGCGACGCCCTCCCCGAGGGTCCCGCCCTGCGCGCCCTGCTGCCCCGTGCCGACTTCGACGTCGCGGCCGCCCTGGAGAAGGTGCGGCCCATCTGCGAGGACGTGCATCATCGTGGCGACGCGGCACTGATCGAGTACGCGGAGAAGTTCGACGGCGTGGGGTTGACGCAGGTCCGCGTTCCCGCGGCCGCCATCGCCGAAGCCCTGACCGGCCTCGACCCGGCCGTGCGCGAGGCGCTGGAGGAGTCGATCCGGCGCGCCCGCATCGTCCACCGCGAGCAGCGCCGCGCCCCGCACACCACGCAGGTCGTGCCCGGCGGCACGGTCACCGAGAAGTGGGTGCCGGTCGAGCGCGTCGGGCTCTACGCGCCCGGTGGCCGCTCGGTCTACCCGTCCTCCGTGATCATGAACGCCGTCCCGGCCCAGGAGGCGGGCGTCGAGTCGATGGCGCTCGCGTCCCCGCCGCAGGCCGACTTCGGCGGCCTTCCGCACCCGACGATCCTCGCCGCCTGCGCCCTCCTCGGCATCGACGAGGTGTACGCGGTCGGCGGCGCCCAGGCCGTCGCGATGTTCGCGTACGGCACCGAGACCTGCGCCCCGGCCAACATGGTCACCGGGCCCGGCAACATCTGGGTCGCCGCGGCCAAGCGCTACTTCACCGGCCGCATCGGCATCGACACCGAAGCGGGCCCCACCGAGATCGCGGTCCTCGCCGACGACACGGCCGACGCCGTGCACGTCGCCTCCGACCTGATCAGCCAGGCCGAGCACGACCCGCTCGCCGCCGCCGTCCTGGTCACCGACTCCGTGGCGCTGGCCGACGCGGTCGCCAAGGAGCTGGAGCCGCAGGTCGCGGCCACCAAGCACGTCGAGGACCGGATCGTCCCCGCCTTGGAGGGCAGGCAGTCCGCGATCGTCCTGGTCGACGGCCTGGAGGAGGGCCTGCGGGTCGTCGACGCGTACGGCGCCGAGCACCTGGAGATCCAGACCGCGGACGCCGCCGCCGTCGCGGAGCGCGTGAAGAACGCGGGCGCGATCTTCGTCGGCCCCTGGGCCCCGGTCTCCCTCGGCGACTACTGCGCGGGCTCCAACCACGTCCTGCCGACGGGCGGCTGCGCCTGCCACTCCTCGGGGCTCAGCGTCCAGTCGTTCCTGCGCGGCATCCACATCGTCGACTACACCCGCGAGGCGCTCGCCGATGTGGCCCACCACGTGGTGACGCTCGCCGAGGCCGAGGACCTGCCGGCGCACGGCGCGGCCGTCAAGGCCCGCTTCGGATGGAAGGTGCCGGAGAAGAAGTGACCACCATCGACGATCTCCCCGTACGCGACGAACTGCGCGGCAAGTCCCCCTACGGCGCGCCCCAGCTCGACGTACCCGTACGCCTGAACACGAACGAGAACCCCTACCCGCTCCCCGAGCCGCTCGTCGAGCGCATCGCCGAGCGCGTCCGCGAGGCGGCCCGCGACCTCAACCGCTACCCCGACCGCGACGCGGTCGAGCTGCGCACCGAGCTCGCCCGCTACCTCACGGACACCGGCGGCCACGAGGTCACCCTGGCGAACGTCTGGGCGGCCAACGGCTCGAACGAAGTCATCCAGCAGCTCCTGCAGACCTTCGGCGGGCCCGGACGCACCGCCATCGGCTTCGAGCCCTCGTACTCGATGCACGGCCTCATCGCGCGCGGTACCGGCACCGGCTGGATCTCGGGCCCGCGCGGCGACGACTTCACGATCGACGTCGAGGCGGCGTCGAAGGCCATCGCCGAGAACCAGCCGGACGTCGTCTTCATCACCACGCCCAACAACCCCACGGGCAACGCCGTCTCGGCCGACACGGTCCTCGCGCTCTACGAAGCCGCGCAGGCAGCCAAGCCCTCGATGGTCGTGATCGACGAGGCGTACGTCGAGTTCAGCCACGGCGACTCGCTGCTCCCGCTGCTCGCGGGACGGCCGAATCTCGTCGTGTCGCGCACCATGTCCAAGGCCTTCGGCGCGGCCGGGCTGCGCCTCGGCTACCTCGCCGCCGACCCGGCGGTCGTCGACGCCGTACAGCTCGTACGCCTGCCGTACCACCTGTCGGCCGTCACGCAGGCCACCGCGCTCGCCGCCCTGGAGCACACCGACACGCTCCTGAAGTACGTCGAGCAGCTGAAGCGCGAGCGCGACCGTCTGGTGAGCGAGCTGCGGGCGATCGGCTATGAAGTGACCGACTCCGACGCCAACTTCGTCCAGTTCGGGCGGTTCGAGGGCGAAGGGGCCGCCCACGCGGTCTGGCAGCGGATCCTCGACCGGGGCGTCCTGGTCCGGGACAACGGAGTGCCGGGATGGCTGCGGGTCAGCGCAGGAACCCCGGAAGAGAACGACGCGTTCCTCGATGCGGTACGCGAACTCAAGAAGGAGCAGCAGGCATGAGCCGCGTTGGACGGGTCGAACGGACCACGAAGGAGACGTCGGTCCTCGTCGAGATCGATCTCGACGGCACCGGCAAGGTCGAGGTGTCGACGGGTGTCGGTTTCTACGACCACATGCTCGACCAGCTCGGCCGCCACGGCCTCTTCGACCTCACGGTCAAGACCGAGGGCGACCTGCACATCGACACGCACCACACCATCGAGGACACCGCCCTCGCCCTGGGCGCCGCCTTCAAGCAGGCGCTCGGCGACAAGGTCGGCATCTACCGCTTCGGCAACTGCACGGTCCCGCTCGACGAGTCGCTCGCCCAGGTGACCGTCGACCTGAGCGGCCGCCCGTACCTCGTGCACACCGAGCCCGAGACCATGGCGCCGATGATCGGCACGTACGACACGACGATGACCCGGCACATCCTGGAGTCCTTCGTCGCGCAGGCCCAGATCGCCCTGCACGTGCACGTGCCCTACGGCCGCAACGCCCACCACATCGTGGAGTGCCAGTTCAAGGCCCTCGCCCGCGCGCTGCGCTACGCATCGGAGCGCGACCCGCGCGCCGTCGGGATCCTCCCCTCCACGAAGGGCGCGCTGTAAAGCCATGACCGGCCTCAACACCATCCTCATCGTCGTCGGCCTCTTCCTGATCGGCGGCATCATCTCCTTCGTCAAGCAGGGGATGCCCAAGAGCCTCATCACGCTGCTCTCCATCGGCGCGGCCATGTGCCTCGTCGCGGGGATCATGCGGCTCGACTACTGGAACTGAGGGGCGTACGCGAGATGAGCACTCCCCAGAAGAAGGTCGTCGTCTTCGACTACGGCTTCGGGAACGTCCGTTCCGCCGAGCGCGCCCTCGCGCGCGCGGGCGCGGAGGTCGAGATAACCCGTGACTACGACACGGCCATGAACGCCGACGGACTCCTCGTCCCCGGTGTCGGCGCCTTCGCCGCCTGCATGCAGGGGCTCAAGGAGGCGCGCGGCGACTGGATCGTGGGCCGCAGGCTCGCGGGCGGCCGTCCCGTGATGGGCATCTGCGTCGGCATGCAGATCCTCTTCGCGCGCGGCATCGAGCACGACGTGGAGGCCGAGGGCCTCGACGAGTGGCCCGGCACCGTCGAGCCGCTGAAGGCCGACATCGTCCCGCACATGGGCTGGAACACGGTCGAGGCACCGGAGGGCTCGCAGCTGTTCGCGGGCCTGGACGCCGAGGCCCGCTACTACTTCGTGCACTCGTACGCCGTGCACCACTGGGACTTCGAGGCGGGCAACCCCGCCTTCCGCGCACCCAAGGTCGCCTGGACCACGCACGGCGAGCCCTTCGTGGCCGCCGTCGAGAACGGCGCGCTGTGGGCCACGCAGTTCCACCCCGAGAAGTCCGGCGACGCCGGCGCCCAGCTCCTCACCAACTGGATCGGAACCCTCTAGGGATGTCAGGGAATTCTGTGAGCAAGCTCGAACTCCTCCCGGCCGTCGACGTCCGCGACGGCCAGGCCGTGCGCCTCGTCCACGGCGAGTCCGGATCGGAGACCTCCTACGGCTCCCCGCTGGAGGCCGCCCTCTCCTGGCAGCGGTCGGGCGCCGAGTGGCTGCACCTGGTCGACCTGGACGCCGCGTTCGGCACCGGCGACAACCGCGCGCTCATCGCTGAGGTCGCGGGCGCCATGGACATCAAGGTCGAGCTGTCCGGCGGCATCCGTGACGACGAGACGCTCGCCGCCGCCCTGGCCACCGGCTGCACCCGCGTGAACCTCGGCACCGCCGCCCTGGAGACCCCGGAGTGGGTCGCCAAGGTCATCGCCGAGCACGGCGACAAGATCGCGGTGGGCCTCGACGTACGCGGCACGACCCTGCGCGGCCGCGGCTGGACCCGCGACGGCGGCGACCTCTACGAAACCCTGGAGCGCCTCAACTCCGAGGGCTGCGCGCGCTACGTCGTCACCGACATCGCCAAGGACGGCACGCTGCAGGGCCCGAACCTGGAGCTCCTGCGCAACGTCTGCGCGGCCACGGACCGCCCGGTGGTCGCCTCCGGCGGCGTCTCCTCCCTGGACGACCTGCGCGCGATCGCCGAGCTCGTCCCGCAGGGCGTCGAGGGCTCCATCGTCGGCAAGGCGCTGTACGCGAAGGCCTTCACGCTCGAAGAGGCCCTGGCCGCGGTGGCCTCGTCATGAGTGACGTCGTGCGCCGGGTGAGCTCGGGCGGACCGTGGGAGGAGGCCATCGGCTACTCCCGCGCCGTCGAGCTGCCCAACGGCCTTGTCCTGGTGTCGGGTTGCACGTCGGTGGTGAACGGCGTCATAGACGCCGGGACCCCCTACGAGCAGGCGGCCAACGCCTTCCACACCGCCGTCGAGGCGCTCAAGCAGCTGGGCCTCGGTCGTGAGCACGTCGTGCGCACCCGCATGTATCTGACCCACGCGCGGGACGTGGAGGAGGTCGGCCGGGCCCACAAGGAGCTCTTCGACGACGTCCGCCCCGCCGCATCGATGATCATCGTCTCCGGCTTCATCGACCCGAGCCTGGTCGTCGAGGTCGAGGTCGAGGCGTACCGGGGAGACCGGGGAGACCGGGGAGCTGAGACGTCATGACCCTCGCCGTACGCGTGATCCCCTGCCTGGACGTGGACAACGGCCGGGTCGTCAAGGGCGTCAACTTCCAGAACCTGCGCGACGCGGGTGACCCCGTCGAGATGGCCAAGGTGTACGACGCCGAGGGCGCCGACGAGCTCACCTTCCTGGACATCACCGCCTCCTCCGGCAACCGCGAGACGACGTACGACGTGGTCCGCCGCACCGCCGAGCAGGTCTTCATCCCGCTCACGGTGGGCGGCGGCGTCCGCACCGCCGAGGACGTCGACAAGCTGCTGCGCGCCGGCGCGGACAAGGTGGGCGTGAACACGGCCGCCATCGCACGGCCCGAGCTGATCCGCGAGATCGCGGAGCGGTTCGGCCGTCAGGTGCTTGTCCTTTCGGTGGACGCCCGCAGGACTGCCTCCGGGAGCTTCGAGGTGACGACCCACGGCGGCCGCAAGTCCGCCGGGATCGACGCCGTCGAATGGGCACACCAGGCCGCCGAGCTCGGCGCGGGAGAGATCCTGCTCAACTCGATGGACGCGGACGGCACGAAGGACGGCTACGACATCGAGATGATCGCGGCGGTACGCCGTCACGTCACCGTCCCGGTGATCGCGTCCGGGGGAGCGGGCCGCCTCGACCACTTCCCGCCCGCGATCGCGGCGGGCGCGGACGCGGTGCTCGCCGCGTCGGTCTTCCACTTCGGTGATCTGCGGATCGGCGAGGTCAAGGACACTCTTCGGGAGGCGGGCCACCCGGTCCGCTGAGCAGCTCCTGCGCGTAAGCCCTGGTCACCCTGGCTGTGGTGGCCGGGGCTTTCTGCTGCCAGGATGCGAAGGGAAAGTTGCGCAATTTATATTGCGCAAGCTTTCTTTCGTATCTACGGTGAAAGCATGAACGCCAACCAGCCCGAGTCCCGCGAACCCGGTGAATCCCGCGAGCTCCGCCGCATCACCGACGTCGGCACGCTCAAGGCCTTCGGGCACCCCCTGCGCCTGAAGATCTACAGCACGCTGCGGGTGGCGGGCCCCTCGACCGCGTCGCAGCTGGCGGGGCAGGTCGACGAGGCGGTCTCGCTGGTCAGCTACCACCTGCGCAAGCTCGCCGAGCACGGACTCATCGAGGAGGCCCAGACGCAGAGCGAGGACGCGCGGGAGCGGTGGTGGCAGGCCGCGCAGGAGACCTTGAGCTTCCGGCACGAGGATTTCAAGGACACACCGGAGGGCGCCGCCGCGCACACGGCCGTCGTCCGCACGCTGATCGCCCAGCGCGAGGAGCAGTACGAGACCTACCTCGCTCAGCAGGAGGCCTGGGGCGCCGAGTGGCGCAAGGCAGCCGACCAGTCGGACTTCCTCGCCCGCCTGAACCCCGCCGAACTCACCCGGCTCAACGCCGAGATCCACGCCCTGATCAAGACGTACGAGGCGCAGGGCAAGGCCGCCGAGGCGGCGGGCGACACCGAGGGGCGCGAGAACGTCGCCGTGCACTTGGCCAGCTTTCCGTTCCGGATCTGAGAGGGCTGACCCACGTGACCACCACCGGCATACGCACGGCCCCGCCCACCGGGAAACCCGCGCACCGGGACGGCAACGTCCTGCGCTGGCTGAGCGCCTACACCGCCTCGATGATCGGCGACAGCGTCTACTTCGTCGCGCTCTCCTGGGCCGCGGCCCGCAGCGGCAGCCCCGCGCAGGCCGGCCTCGTCCTCGCCGTCGGCTCCGTGCCGCGCGCCGTGCTCATGCTGGGCGGGGGCGTGATCGCCGACCGCTTCGGGCCCCGCCGTGTGGTCATCGGGAGCGACGCGGTGCGCTGCGCGGTGATCCTCGCCGTTGCCGTGCTGCTCTTCGTCACGACCCCCGGCAGCTGGCTCCTGGTGCTCGTCGCCCTGGTCTTCGGCGCCGTCGACGCGCTGTTCCTGCCGAGCGTCGGCGCCCTGCCGCCGCGCATCACGGCCCCGGGGCAGCTCGGCCGGGTGCAGGGCATGCGGGGCTTCGCGCAGCGCGTCGCCACGGTCGCCGCCGCGCCGGTGGGCGGCCTCGCGGTGGCGGTGGGCGGGCCCGCGGCGGGGTTCGGTGTGGCGGGCGTGCTCTTCGCGGTCTCACTGGCGCTCCTGATGGCCGTACGCGTCCGGGAACCGGCCCCGGACGAGCAGGCGGGGACGAGTGAGACCGCCCGGCGCCAACTCGTGGGCGGGCTGCGGTACATCCGCGGACACCGGGTGCTCGCCCCGCTGCTCCTGGTGGCCGCCGTGATGGAGCTCGGCTTCGCCGGACCCGCCAACATCGGCGTCGTGCTGCTCGCCGACGAGCGTGGCTGGGGCGCCGCAGGCATGGCGTGGACCGTGGGCGGCTTCGGCGTCGGCGCAGGCGCGGCGGCGCTGCTGCTCGCCGTGCGCGGGCGGGTGGCGCGAGCCGGAGCCGTGCAGGCCTGGGGAGTGGTGGCGGGCTCCGTGGCGCTGGCCGCGATCGGCTTCGCGCCGTCGGTGGGCGCCGCCGCGGTGGCCGGACTCTGCGTGGGCCTGTGCACCGGACTCGGCGGCGCGCTCATCGGCGCCCTCGTCCAGACCGTCACCGCGCCCGCCTACCTGGGGCGCGTCACCTCCGTGGCGACGCTGTTCACCGTGGGCATCGCCCCCATGACGTACCCCGTGGTCGGTGCGGCGATCGGCGCCTGGGGCGTCGAGCCGGTCTTCGCGGCCAGCGCGGCGGTGAGCGCGGCCGGCGGAGTGATCGGCCTCTGCTCCCGCGCCCTGCGCCACGCCGAGCTGCCGCACTGAAGCGGCCCCTCCTGCTTCGCGTCCTACTTCGCGGGCGCGTCCTGCATGAGCTGCACCAGATTCCCCACCGTGTCGTCGAGCACCGCGGTGATCACCGGCCCCTGCTCCTCGGGCCCCTGCGTGAACCGGACCCCGAGGCCGACGAGCCGCTCGTGCTCGGCCCGCACATCGTCGACCCCGAAGACGATGCACGGGATCCCCGCCTCGTACAGCGCCTTGCGATAGGGCCCCGCGATGGGGCCCTCGCCCGGCTCCAGGAGCAGCTCCACGTCCGGCTGCGCGCCCGCCGCGCCCACGGTGACGAAGACCTGCCCCGCCACCATGTCGACGTGATGCCGGGTCTCGAAGCCCAGGACGTTCGTGTAGAAGGCGTGGGCCTTGGCCACGTCGTCGACGTACACCCCGGTCATCGCGACCCTGATCATCAGATGCCCAGTTGCTTGGTCTCGTGCAGCCGGGCGATCGCGTCCTTGTCCCCGTCGAGCTCGACGTTGGCCGCGTCCTGGCGCCCGTGCACGAACATCAGCAGCTCGGAGGGCTCCCCGGTCACCGTCACCACGGGGGTGCCGCGGTGCGCCACCGCCGTCTGGCCGTCGGGGCGCCGCAGGACCACGCCCACCGGCGCCTTGCGGCCCACCAGGCGGGCCATCTTCTCCAGGCGGGACCACAGGGTGTCCGAGAAGACCGGGTCGAGCTCGCGCGGCGTCCAGTCCGGCTGGGCGCGGCGCACGTCCTCGGTGTGGACGTAGAACTCGACGGCGTTCGACGCCTCGTCGATCTGCTTGAGGGAGAAGGGCGAGAAGCGCGGCGGACCGGTCCTGATCAGCTGGATCAGTTCCTCGTACGGCTTCGCGGCGAACTCGGCCTGCACACGCTCCAGGCGCGCGGCCAGCTGCTTGATCAGCAGCCCGCCCGCGGCGTCCGCGCGGCGCTCGCGGACCACCACATGGGCCGCGAGATCACGGGTGTTCCAGCCCTCGCAGAGGGTGGGGGCGTCAGGGCCCTGCGCCTCCAACAGATCGGCGAGGAGAAGTCGTTCACGCTTGGCATGGGTCGACATGCCACCCAGCCTACGACTCGGGTCGGGGTCCGCCCACCCGTCACCCGGCCGCCACCCCTCATCGAGGCCCATTCGCGCCGCACCTCTCATCCAGTGGACACGGGCCACAGGGGTGCGGGCACGCGGCACAATGGCCTCATGACCGCCACGCCCCCGCCCAGCAGCCTCGACCCCGAGATCGCCGCCCGCCTCAAGCGCGACGCGGACGGACTCGTCCCCGCCATCGCCCAGCAGTACGACACCGGCGAGGTGCTGATGCTGGGCTGGATGGACGACGAGGCGCTGCACCGCACGCTCACCACGGGGCGCTGCACCTACTGGTCGCGCAGCCGCCAGGAGTACTGGGTCAAGGGCGACACGTCCGGGCACTTCCAGTACGTGAAGTCCGTGGCCCTGGACTGCGACGCGGACACCGTCCTGGTCCAGGTCGACCAGATCGGCGCCGCCTGTCACACGGGCACCCGCACGTGCTTCGACGCCGACTCCCTCACCGTGTCCTTCACCGGCACCGGAGAGTGATCGTCTCGCCGTCCCGCAGCACGATGCGGGACGGGTCCCCGGCCCAGCGGCGCCCGGCGACATCGGCGCCGCACTTCTCCCGGACGCCGCTCACGCCCCACTCGGTCATGAACTGACCCAGGGTGAAGTCCCGCCACTCCTCCGACTCCACGTGCAGGGTGCCCGTCGTGTCGTGCGTGTGCAGCGGGCTGTAGCGGGGCTTCGGGCCCGAGCGGTCGATGCCGATGTCCGCGGGGACGGTGACGGGACGGCCGCCCGAGTACACCTTCAGGGTGGTGTGGATGTGCATGTCCATCGCCTCGGAGTCGAGCATCTCCAGACCTGCGGCCCGGACCCGCTCGGGCACGTCCTTGGGGGCGGGCCACACCACGGGGCCGGGGGCGGAGGCCGCGAACGCGGTCGAGGCGAGGAGGAGGGCAAGGGCGGGCAGCGTACGGCGGTTGGTCGTCATCGTCCCGTTCTAGTGGCAGGCGCTGTGCCCGTCGGCCCGCAACACCGCCTGCCACCCGCACGGCCGTAAGCTCCTCCCATGGATCTCGAGACCTTCCGCAAGCTCGCGAGCGACCGCCGAGTGATCCCCGTCAGCCGCAGGCTCCTCGCGGACGGTGACACTCCGGTCGGGCTCTACCGCAAGCTCGCCGCAGAGCGCACCGGCACGTTCCTCCTGGAGTCCGCGGAGAACGGCCGGTCCTGGTCTCGCTACTCCTTCGTCGGCGTCCGCAGCGCCGCCACCCTCACCACCCGCGACGGCGAGGCCCACTGGCTGGGCACCCCGCCCGTCGGCGTCCCCACATCGGGTGACCCGCTCGACGCCCTGCGCGCCACCGTCGAGGCCCTGCACACCCCGCACGACCTGGCGTCCGGGATGCCGCCCTTCACCGGAGGCATGGTCGGGTACCTCGGCTACGACATCGTGCGGCGCCTGGAGAAGATCGGCCCCGGCGAGCGGGACGACCTCAAGCTGCCCGAGCTGACCATGCTGCTCACCAGCGACCTCGCCGTCCTCGACCACTGGGACGGGTCCGTCCTGCTGATCGCCAACGCGATCAACCACAACGACCTGGAGACGGGCGTCGACGAGGCGTACGCCGACGCGGTGGCCCGCCTCGACGCCATGGAGGCCGACCTGTCGCGGGCCGTCTCCCAGCCCCCGGCCGCGCTGCCGCCGTCCGAGCTCCCGGAGTGCACCGCGCTGTGGGGCGGCGAGCAGTACCAGGAAGCCGTCGAGGACATCAAGGAGCGCATCCGCGCGGGCGAGGCCTTCCAGGTCGTGCCCTCCCAGCGCTTCGAAACCCCTTGTGAAGCAAGCGCGTTGGACGTCTACCGCGTGCTGCGGGCCACCAACCCGTCGCCGTACATGTACCTCTTCCGCTTCGACGGATTCGACGTCGCCGGGTCGTCGCCCGAGGCCCTCGTCAAGGTCGAGGACGGGCGCGCCATGGTGCACCCCATCGCGGGCACCCGGCCGCGCGGCGCGACCCCGCAGGAGGACCAGGCACTCGCCGACGAGCTGCTCGCCGACCCCAAGGAGCGGGCCGAGCACCTGATGCTGGTCGACCTGGGCCGCAACGACCTGGGGCGCGTCTGCGAGCCGGGATCGGTCGAGGTCGTCGACTTCATGTCCATCGAGCGGTACTCGCACGTCATGCACATCGTGTCGACGGTCACGGGACAGGTCGCCGAAGGGCACACCGCCTTCGACGTCCTCACGGCCTGCTTCCCCGCGGGCACCCTCTCCGGCGCACCCAAGCCCCGCGCGATGCAGATCATCGACGAGCTCGAACCCTCCCGGCGCGGCCTGTACGGCGGGTGTGTCGGATATCTCGACTTCGCAGGCGACTCCGACACCGCCATCGCCATCCGTACCGCGCTCCTGCGCGACGGCACGGCATACGTCCAGGCGGGCGCCGGGGTCGTCGCCGACTCCGACCCCGTGGCCGAGGACACCGAGTGCCGCAACAAGGCGGCGGCGGTCCTGCGGGCCATCCACACGGCGAACCGGCTGCGGCGTCCCGATGGACGTGAGGGATAGTGGAGGGGTGACTTCTGCCGTACCACCGCCCCGCACCCAGGCCGCCGACGCAGCCGAGGCCGACGCCGAGCCCGAGACCCGGGCCCAGCGCAGCGGTCGCCGCAGCATCGCCGTGGCCCTGCTGTTCGGCGCGGTCGGCGCGGCCCTCACGCTGCTCGCGTCCCGCCAGACCTGGGCGAAGGGCACCGCTTCCGTGGCGGGCGGCGAGCTGCCGCTGAGCGCCACGGGCAGCGACGTCACGGGCGTGCCCGCGGCCCTGGCGATAGTGGGGCTCGCCGCGCTCGTCGCCGTCTTCGCCGTCCGCAAGGCCGGGCGGATGCTGGTCTCGCTGCTGCTCACGCTGAGCGGCGCGGGCACCGTGGCCGCCGCGCTCCTGGCCGCCGACGACAGCAGCGCGCTCGACGAGAAGGCCGCGGAGGCCTCCGGCGACGCCGCCGCGACGATCGGTGATCTCAGCCACACGGCCTGGCCGTACGCCGCTGCGGGCGCGGGCCTGCTGCTCCTGATCGCCGGGCTGCTCGCCCTGACGTACGGCAAGTCCTGGCCCGCGATGTCGGGACGCTACGAACGCGACGGAGCGCCGCGCCCGCGCAAGGCGCCGCCCAAGGTCGACCCGGACCGCCCCGAAGACCTGTGGAAGGCCCTCGACCGCGGCGAGGACCCGACGCGCGAGGCATGACCCCGCGTCCGTTACCCGCGCGCGAGTACGGGACAATGGAGCGGTGAGCGTTCGGCTCACCCCACGCATCACCACCACGCATACAGCAACGAGGAGCAAGTCATGGCGGGCACGAGCCACGGACACACCCCGGCCGCCTGGACCGGTGTCATCATCGCCTTCATCGGTTTCTGCGTATCGGGTGCCTTCATGGTGATGGCCAACCCGCTGGGCTTCTGGGCCGGCATGGTCATCATCGCCGCCGGTGGCGTCGTGGGCATGGTCATGCGCGCCGCGGGCCTCGGCCAGACGAAGCGCCAGCGGCAGCCGCAGGGGCAGCTCGCGCACTCCGAGGGCTGAGGCTCACCGACGTACGTGGGAGGCGGTCCCGGCAGGTGCCGGGGCGGCCTCTTTTCGCGTTTCCCTGCCGGGCACGGGCCGCCGCCGAAGGGCAGAATGCATCGGGTGAACGCTGAACCCGAGAGCGCGGCACCACCGGCCGGCACCGCACTGCGGCGGCTCGCCGTGCCCGTCGGAGTGCTCGGCTCGGTGATCGCCGCCTTCGCCTACGTCGGGACGGTCGACCCGAACGAACCCGGCCACTACCCCACCTGTCCGCTGCTGCAGCTCACCGGCGTCTTCTGCCCCGGCTGCGGCGGACTGCGCAGCGCCCACGCCTTCATCCACGGAGACCTCACCACGGCACTGGGCGCCAACGCGCTCGCTGTCGTGGGCTACGGCGTCTTCGCGGTCGTATGGACCCTCTGGGCGGCCCGCGCGGCGCGCGGACGACGGCTGCGGATCGAGTTGGGGCCCGCACAGCTGTACGGGATCGGGGTGCTGATCGCCGTGTTCACCCTCGTACGCAATCTGCCGTTCGGGGCATGGCTGCACCCTTGATATTTCGAGAAACCGCAGGCAGCGGGGGTTTCAGGTGTCCAGGTCGTGGGACTGGCGTCAACCGGATGCGGGGCCTTCGCCCTCCTGCGGATACCATCGCAGTGACCATCGGAATGCCGGATGAGGCAACCGAACAGCTTGAGGTTCAAACAAAAGCTTCACCGTCAGGGAAGGGGGCCGCTCGCGTGAGTGTGCTCGACGAGATCATCGACGGAGTCCGTGCCGACCTCGCGGAACGGCAGGCGCGCGTCAGCCTCGACGAGCTCAAGGAGCGCGCGGCCAAGGCTCCCGCGGCCAAGGACGGGGTCGCCGCGCTGCGCGGCGACGGCGTCAAGGTCATCTGCGAGGTCAAGCGCTCCAGCCCGTCCAAGGGCGCGCTCGCCGCGATCGCCGACCCGGCAGGACTCGCCGCCGACTACGAAGCGGGCGGCGCGGCCGTCATCTCCGTGCTCACCGAGGAGCGCCGCTTCGGCGGTTCGCTCGCCGACCTGGAGGCCGTCCGGGCCAAGGTCGACATCCCGGTGCTCCGCAAGGACTTCATCGTCACCTCGTACCAGCTGTGGGAGGCGCGTGCCTACGGCGCCGACCTCGCCCTGCTGATCGTGGCCGCCCTGGAGCAGCCCGCCCTGGAGTCCCTCATCGAGCGCGCCCATTCGATCGGCCTCACGCCGATCGTCGAGGTGCACGACGAGGACGAGGCCGAGCGGGCCGTGGACGCGGGCGCGCGGGTCATCGGCGTCAACAACCGCGACCTCAAGACCCTGAAGGTCGACCGCTCCACCTTCGAGCGCGTCGCGCCCGAGCTGCCGGACAGCGTCGTCAAGATCGCCGAGTCCGGCGTGCGCGGGCCGCACGACCTCATCGCGTTCGCCAACGCGGGCGCCGACGCGGTGCTCGTGGGCGAGTCCCTGGTGACCGGCCGCGACCCGAAGGGCGCGGTCTCCGACCTGGTCGCCGCGGGCGCGCACCCGGCCCTGCGCCACGGGCGGAGCTGACCCCTCCCGATGACCGCCTTCGCCCGCCTCGCACCCGGCTGCCGCCCTCGCGGCTGCCGGGCGCCTGCGCGGCGCGTGCGGGGGCGGCGGGTGCGGTACCACATCGGTGCGGAGCCGGGGCAGATCCCCGGGATGCGATGGCCGAGCGGCGCCTTGTGCGCCGCCTGAACTGAGGAGCCCCGCGCCGTTGCCGGCCAGGGTTTCGTCGCGCCTGCGGCCCGTCCTGGGCTTGTCGCGCAGTTCCCCGCGCCCCTGACGGGGCGCACCAGCGCTCATCGTCATCGCCAGCCCTACCTAGGATCTGCCATGCCCAGTGAGTACTTCATCCCTGACCCGGAGGGGCAAATCCCCAGCACCGAAGGCTACTTCGGCGCGTTCGGCGGCAAGTTCATCCCGGAGGCTCTCGTCGCCGCCGTGGACGAGGTCGCCGTCGAGTACGACAAGGCCAAGAGCGACCCCGAGTTCGCCCGCGAGCTCGACGACCTCCTGGTCAACTACACCGGCCGCCCCAGCAGCCTCACCGAAGTGCCCCGGTTCGCCGAGCACGCCGGTGGCGCACGGGTCTTCCTCAAGCGCGAGGACCTGAACCACACCGGCTCGCACAAGATCAACAACGTGCTCGGCCAGGCCCTGCTCACCAAGCGCATGGGCAAGACCCGCGTCATCGCGGAGACCGGCGCCGGTCAGCACGGCGTCGCCACCGCCACCGCCTGTGCGCTCTTCGGCCTCGAATGCACCATCTACATGGGCGAGATCGACACCGAGCGCCAGGCCCTGAACGTGGCCCGCATGCGCATGCTCGGCGCCGAGGTCATCGCCGTGAAGTCCGGCAGCAGGACCCTGAAGGACGCCATCAACGAGGCGTTCCGCGACTGGGTCGCCAACGTGGACCGCACGCACTACCTCTTCGGGACCGTGGCGGGCCCGCACCCCTTCCCCGCCATGGTGCGCGACTTCCACCGCGTCATCGGGGTCGAGGCAAGGCGCCAGATCCTGGAGCGCGCGGGACGTCTGCCCGACGCCGCCGTCGCCTGTGTGGGCGGTGGCTCGAACGCCATCGGCCTCTTCCACGCCTTCATCCCGGACGCCGGTGTCCGGCTCATCGGGTGCGAGCCCGCGGGCCACGGCATCGAGACCGGCGAGCACGCGGCCACGCTGACCGCCGGTGAGCCGGGGATCCTGCACGGCTCGCGGTCGTACGTCCTCCAGGACGAGGAAGGGCAGATCACCGAGCCCTACTCGATCTCCGCCGGACTCGACTACCCGGGCATCGGCCCCGAGCACGCCTACCTCAAGGACAGCGGCCGCGGCGAGTACCGCGCGGTCACCGACGACGCGGCGATGCAGGCCCTGCGCCTCCTGTCGCGCACCGAGGGCATCATCCCGGCCATCGAGAGCGCCCACGCGCTCGCCGGGGCGCTGGAGGTCGGCAAGGAGCTGGGCAAGGACGGGCTGATCATCATCAACCTGTCCGGGCGCGGCGACAAGGACATGGACACGGCCGCCCGCTACTTCGGCCTGTACGACACGGACGCCGCCGTCGAGGCGGACGCGGGCACCGGTGCCGCGGAGATCGAGGGGGACGCCAAGTGAGCGGCAACATCCAGCTGTTGGACGAGACCCTCGCCGCGGCCAGGTCCGAGGGCCGGTCCGCCCTCATCGCCTACCTCCCTGCCGGGTTCCCGACCGTGGACGGCGGCATCGCGGCCGTCAAGGCCGTCTTCGAGGGCGGCGCCGATGTCGTGGAGGTCGGTCTGCCGCACAGCGACCCCGTCCTCGACGGCCCCGTCATCCAGACCGCCGACGACATCGCGCTCAAGGCGGGCCTGAAGATCGCCGACGTGATGCGCACGGTGCGCGAGGCCTTTGAGGCGACCGGCAAGCCGGTGCTCGTCATGACGTACTGGAACCCGATCGACCGCTACGGCGTCGAGCGCTTCACCGCCGAGCTCGCCGAAGCGGGCGGCGCCGGGTGCATCCTGCCCGACCTGCCCGTCCAGGAGTCGGCGCTCTGGAGGGAGCACGCCGAGAAGCACGGCCTCGCGACGGTCTTCGTCGTCGCGCCGAGCAGCAAGGACGAGCGGCTCGCCACGATCACGGCGGCCGGTTCCGGCTTCGTGTACGCGGCCTCGCTGATGGGCGTCACGGGCACCCGCGCGTCCGTCGGCGAGCAGGCGCAGGAGCTGGTCCGGCGCACCAAGGCCACCACCGACCTGCCGGTCTGTGTCGGCCTCGGCGTCTCCAACGCCAGTCAGGCCGCCGAGGTCGCTGGCTTCGCCGACGGCGTGATCGTCGGCTCCGCCTTCGTCCAGCGGATGCTGGACGCCGAGGACGAGGCCGCGGGCCTCGCCGCCGTCCGTGAACTCGCGGGTGATCTCGCAAAGGGAGTTCGCGGCACCGCGTAACTCGTATGGGTGGACCTGGGACCGGGGAGGCTGCTCGTGCCTCCCCGGTTCGTTGGCGGGGTGTGAGCGAGAAGAACCGTGAGGGAAAGCGCGCGGCCCGCGACCGGCTGGCGGAAGAGCGAGAGCGGCAGAAGTCGCGGGACAAGCGGCGCAGGGTGTTGATCGTGAGTGCCGCCGTCGTGGGCGTGCTCGCGCTCGCCGCCGTGGCCGGTCTGGTCGCTGCCAACTCGGGTGACGACAAGGAGACTTCGGGCCCCTTGTCCGCCCCCAAGGGGGCGAGCGGCGAGGATCAGCTCGCGATCCCCGTGGGCAAGGACAGCGCCAAGTCCACCCTCACCATCTGGGAGGACTTCCGCTGCCCCGCCTGCAAGCAGTTCGAGGACACGTATCGCAAGACGATCCACGAGCTCACCGACAAGGGCCAGCTCAAGGTCGAGTATCACCTGGCCACGATCATCGACGGGAACATGGGCGGCAGCGGCTCCCTGCGCGCGGCCAACGCGGCGGCGTGCGCCCAGGACGCCGGGAAGTTCACGCCGTACCACGACGTGCTGTTCACGAACCAGCCCCCGGAGACGGACGACGCGTTCAGCAAGAACAGCAAGCTGATCGAGCTCGCGGGCGGGGTGGACGGCCTCGTCACCGACACCTTCAAGAAGTGCGTGGACGACGGCAAGCACGACAGCTGGGCCAACAAGTCGAACAAGGCATTCCAGGAAGCGGGCCTGCAGGGCACACCGAGCGTGCTGCTCGACGGGAAGAACATCTTCGGTGACCAGAAGAATCCGCTGACCCCGGCGAAGCTGAAGGCGAAGGTCGAGGAAGCCAACCAGGGCTAGCGGCGCCTCGGAGCGGGTCTCTCCAGGGTTCGTCATGGGCGTCTGTAATGAGCCCCTGTTATGGAGACGTAGCCGGGCTGGTTGCCTTGGGCACCGCCCGGCACGGTAGCGTCGGACCTGCCATGGACCTTGCCTTCATTCCCAGCCCGTCGCGCGGTGTGGTCGAACTCGGACCCATTCCGCTGCGCGGCTACGCGTTCTGCATCATCATCGGCGTCTTCGTCGCCGTCTGGCTCGGCAACAAGCGGTGGATCGCTCGCGGAGGCCGCCCAGGCACCGTGGCCGACATCTCCGTCTGGGCCGTGCCGTTCGGCCTCGTCGGCGGGCGTCTCTACCACGTGATCACGGATTACCAGCTGTACTTCAGCGAGGGCCGTGACTGGGTGGACGCCTTCAAGATCTGGGAGGGTGGCCTCGGTATCTGGGGCGCGATCGCGTTCGGCGCGGTCGGCGCCTGGATCGGCTGTCGCCGGCGCGGCATCCCGCTGCCGGCCTGGGCCGACGCACTCGCCCCCGGCATCGCCTTCGCCCAGGCGATCGGCCGCTGGGGCAACTGGTTCAACCAGGAGCTGTACGGCAAGGCCACGGACCTGCCGTGGGCGCTGAAGATCACGTCGGCGGAGGACGGCCGGGTGCCCGGCACGTACCACCCGACGTTCCTCTACGAGTCGCTCTGGTGCATCGGCGTCGGCTTCCTGGTCATCTGGGCCGACCGCCGCTTCAAGCTGGGACACGGCCGGGCGTTCGCGCTGTACGTCGCGTCGTACTGCGCGGGCCGCGGCTGGATCGAGTACATGCGGGTCGACGACGCGCACCACGTCCTCGGTCTGCGGCTCAACGTGTGGACCGCCATCGGCGTGTTCATCCTCGCCGTCGTGTACTTCGTGCTCTCCGCGCGGTCCCGCCCCGGGCGCGAGGAGATCGTCGAGCCCGTGCCTGCCGGTGAGGAAGCCGCGGAGGGCGACGCTGACGCGAAGCCGTCCCTGGACAAGGACAAGGACAAGGCCGACGACGCCGAAGCCGACGCCTCTCCGGACACAGGGGACAAGGACGAGGACAAGGACAAGGACGGAGCCGGGTCCGCCAAGAAGGGCTGACACGCTCCCTGCTTCGTACGTCGATGGGGCCGCCGGATCACCGATCCGGCGGCCCCATCGCCATGAACCACGCATCGCTAGGGGCACCGCCGCGCGAGCTCCAGGACTCGCCGCGCCCCCTCCACCACGGCCTTGTCCACGAAGGTGCCGTCCGGGAGTGCCAGGGCGCCCGACTCCGTCGTGGACGCCTTGACGATCCGCTCGGCGTGGTCGATCTCCTCCACGGTGGGGAGGTAGGCGCGTTCGATGGCGGGGAGCTGACGGGGGTGGATCGCGGCGCGGCCCAGGAAGCCCAGGGAACGGCCGTGCGCGCAGGACGCCGTCAGGCCCGCGATGTCACGGATGTCGGCGTAGACCGACTGCGCGGGCGGTGCCAGGCCCGCCGCCCGCGCGGCCACCACCACGCGCGCGCGGGACCAGTCGAGGCCCGCGTCGTCACGTACTCCCAGGTCCGAGCGGAGATCCGCCTCGCCGATGGAGAGTCCGTGCAGGGCCGGGTGCGCGGTGGCGATGGCGAAGGCGTGCTCCAGGCCCACGGCCGATTCGATCAGGGCGTGCAGGGCGGGGGCGCCGCCGTCCGCGGGGGCCGAGCGCTCCGCGACGCGGACGACGTCGGCGGGGCAGGTCACCTTCGGCAGCCGCAGACCGGAGACCCCGGGCAGGTGGGCGATGGCCCGGAGGTCGGCGTCGGCCAGGGGCCCGTCCAGGGCGTTCACGCGGACGTGGACCGGGACGGCGTGGGTGTCGGTGAGCAGCTCGGCCGTCGCCGCTCGCGCGTACTCCTTGCGGTCGGGGCCGACCGCGTCCTCCAGGTCGACGATGACGACGTCGGCGCCCGCGAGCAGCGCCTTCGCCACGACGGACGGCCGGTCTCCGGGCGCGTACAGCCAGGTCAGAGGAGTTTCCTTCACAGCGCGCCCGCCTCGCGCAGGCCCGCGATCTCCTCGCCCGTCAGGCCCAGTTCGGTCAGCACGGCCTCTGTGTCCGCTCCGTGAGCGCGCCCCGCCCAGCTGATCGAGCCCGGGGTCTCGGAGAGGCGGAACAGGACGTTCTGCATGCGCAGCGGGCCGAGCTCCGGGTCGTCGACCGTGGTGACGCTGTCCAGAGCCGCGTACTGGGGGTCGGTCATGACGTCGCGTACGTCCTGGATGGGGGCGACCGCCGCCTCCGCCTTCTCGAAGGCCTCGATGACCTCCGCGCGGGTGTGCCGCGCGATCCAGCCGCCGACCGCCCCGTCGAGCACGTCCGCGTGGGCCGCGCGGTCCGCGCCCGACGCGAACCAGGGCTCGGCGATCAGCTCCGGGCGGCCCACCAGGCGCATCACGCGCTCCGCGATCGACTGGGCGGACGTGGAGACGGCGACCCAACTGCCGTCCGCCGTGCGGTAGGTGTTGCGGGGCGCGTTGTTGGTGGAGCGGTTGCCGGTGCGGGGCTGCACGTGGCCCAGCTGGTCGTACCAGAGCGGCTGCGGGCCGAGGACCGTGAGGATCGGCTCGATGATCGCCATGTCCACCACCTGGCCCTTGCCCGTCCGGTCGCGGGCCGCGAGTGCCGTCATCACCGCGTACGCCGTCGCGAGACCCGCGATCGAGTCGGCGAGGCCGAAGGGCGGCAGGGTCGGCGGCCCGTCCGGCTCGCCGGTGATCGCGGCGAAGCCGCTCATCGCCTCGGCGAGCGTGCCGAAGCCGGGGCGGCGGGAGTACGGGCCGAACTGCCCGAAGCCCGTGACGCGGGTCAGGACGAGGCGGGGGTTCGCCGCGCTCAGCTCCTCCCAGCCCAGGTCCCACTTCTCCAGGGTCCCCGGGCGGAAGTTCTCGACGATCACGTCCGCCGTGGCGGCCAGGCGCAGGAGGGTCTCGCGGCCGCCCGGTGCGGAGAGGTCCAGCGTCATCGTGCGCTTGTTGCGGCCCAGGAGCTTCCACCACAGGCCGACGCCGTCCTTCGACGGGCCGTGTCCGCGGGACGGGTCGGGCTTGCGCGGGTGCTCGACCTTGATGACCTCCGCACCGAAGTCACCGAGCATCGTGGCGGCGAGCGGGCCCGCGAAGAGGGTCGCCAGGTCGAGGACGCGGAGGCCGGTGAGGGGGGCCGTGGTGCCGGAGAGGGGTGCCGTCATGATGCGGCTCCGTTCGTCAGGGTGTCGATCTCGGAGCGGTACGGCATGGACGCAGAGGCCCCCGGGCGCTGGACGGAGAGCGCGGCCGCCGACGACGCCCACGCGAGCGCCTCCGGCACGGAGGCGCCCTCGGCAAGGGCCACCGCGAGGGTGCCGACGAACGTGTCGCCCGCGCCGGTCGTGTCCACGGCGGTGACGTGCGGGGCCTCCACCATGACCGGCTCCGCGCCACGCGCCGCGTACAGGCTGCCGCGCGCGCCGAGCGTGACGACGACTTCGGGGACCTGGGAGAGCAGCGACCGGGCGGCGGCGTGCGGATCGGGCAGGCCGGTGAGGGTGGCCGCCTCGTGCTCGTTGGGGACCAACAGGTCGGTGGCGGCGAGGAGTTCGGGGGGCAGAGGCTGGGCGGGTGCCGGGGTGAGGATGGTGCGCACGCCGTGCCTGCGGGCGGCCTGCGCCGCGGCGAGCACTCCCTCGACGGGGATCTCCAGCTGGAGCAGCAGGGTGTCGGCGGAGGCGATCAGGCCCTCGTCGCCGGGGGCGAGCGCGGTGAGCGTGGCGTTGGCGCCGGGGATGACGACGATGGCGTTGCCTCCCTCGTCGTCGACCACGATGTGCGCGGTGCCGGTGGCCGCGGTGTCGACCGTGCGCAGCAGGTCGGTGTCGACGCCGGAGTGTTCGAGCGCGGCGCGCAGCTGGGTGCCGAAGGCGTCGGCGCCGACCGCGCCGATCATCGACACGGCGTCGGCGCCCGCGCGGGCCGCCGCGACGGCCTGGTTGGCGCCCTTGCCGCCGGGGAGCGTACGGAACTCGCGCCCGGTGACGGTCTCTCCGCGCTGCGGGGCCTTGGCGACGTACGCGACGAGGTCCATGTTCGTGCTGCCGAGCACGGCGATGTGGGTCATGGGCGGGGGGTCTCCTGGATCTCCTGGGCGCGTTCGGTGGTGAGGGCGAGTTCGGTGGTGAGGTCCGCGAGGGTGTCGAAGCCGATGCCGTCGAAGCCGGGGACGGAGCTGGCGAGGCGGTTCTTGAGGGGGGACGTCCAGCGGTCGGGCAGCGCGTCCGGGTGGCCCGCGAGCAGGCCCGCGATCGAGCCCGCGGTCGCGCCGTTCGAGTCGGTGTCCCAGCCGCCGGAGACCGCGCGGGTGATGGAGCCGGTGAAATCGCCTTCGGCGTGGGTGAGGGCGGCGGACAGGAGGGCGGCGTTGGGGATGACGTGTACCCAGTGGTGGTGGCCGTAGGTGGCGTGCAGCTCGTCGACCACTTGGTCGAAGTCCGCTGTTCTCGTGGCCAGTTGGATGCTGTGGCGTACCGCTCGGGCCAGGCGCGAGTCCGGTGGTACGACGGTGAGGCCCGTGCGGAGGCAGTGGTGGACGTCTCCGGTGCCTGCCGCCGCCTCGGCGATGGTGGCCGCCGCGAACATCGCTCCGTACACGCCGTTGGCGGTGTGCGTGAGGCACGCGTCGCGGTACGCGCCGGCGGCTGCCGCCGTGGGGGCGCCGGGGTGGGTCCAGCCGTGGACGTCGGCGCGGATCAGGGCGCCGATCCATTCGCGGAAGGGGTTGTGGTGGGTGGCGGTGTGCGGGGGCTCGATGCCGTTGAGGAGGTTGCGGTAGGCGATGCGTTCGGCGGTGAAGGTGCGGGCCGCGGGGAGCTCGTCCAGCCAGAGCCTTGCCACGTCCGTGGTGGTGAAGTCGCTGCCGTGGCGTTGGAGGAGGCGGAGGTTGAGGAGGGGGTAGTTGAGGTCGTCGTCCTCGGGCATGCCGTTGATGTTTTCGGCGAGGGAGTTTTGTGCGGAGCGCTTGTTCCAGGGGTGGGCCTCTCGGAGTTCCCTCGGGACACCTCTTTCCGTGAACCAGGTGTTCAGGGGCCAGTTGCCCGTTGCTTGGGCGAGGCTTCTGATGGCGGTGAGGGGGAGCTTCTCCACTGGTTTGCCCAGGAGGCACCCTGCTGCTCTGCCCAGCCAGGCGGCGTGCAGGCGGTGACGTAGGGCTTCTTTTTCCCCAATCCCGCCCCTTCCCGAAACCGCCTGCCGCGGGGCCTTGTTCTCCCGTGCGGGTCGGTGGGTGGCGTTGTGCCCACCCGTTCCGCCTTGCGGAACGCCTGCCCACAACGGCGAGGACAGTTCGTCCAAGAGCTGTACAGCCAGGGCCCGTAGTTGGGGGGACGGTGCGGTCGGGGATGCGCCCGCTCTCGTTGGGGCCAGGTGGCCGCCTGCTGTCAGCCAGCGGGAGCGTACCGAGCTTGCGTCCTTGCCCTCTTCCTCCGCCTGGCGGAGTTCGTGGCCCACCAAGTCCTCCGGCTGGACCCAGGTGAGGCGGATCATGGCGTGGCCGTCAGGGTCGCGTATGCCGTCTCGTGGGCGCGGCGGCGCCGTACGTCGCGGGTGAAGATCTCCTGGGTGACCTCCGTGAGCGTCCTCGCGGGGGCGTGCAGGTCCAGGCGGCTCGCCTCCGCGACCGTCTTGGCCCACTCGGGCGGTGCGCCCGAGCCCAGGGCGCCCGCGATCGCGCCGCTCATCGTGGCGATGGAGTCGCAGTCGCGGCCGTAGTTGACCGAGCCGAGGACCGTGTGGCGGTAGTCGCCATCGCCCACCAGGAGCATGCCGAGCGCGATCGGGAGTTCCTCGATGGCGTGCAGGCGGGAGGGGCGGCGGGCCCCGAGGGACGGGGCGCGGTAGTCCGTGCCGACCGTGTCGAAGGGGGTGACCGCGGTGCGCAGGGGGACGAGCGCTGACTCGAAGTCCCGGTGGTGGGCGGCCACTTCGGCCACCGACTCGATCGCGGCCCGCGTTCCGTCCTTCGCGAGACTGAGGGCGGTGTCGATCACCGAGGTCGGCGTCGCGCCCGGCGCGCACGCCGCCGCCACCGCCGCCGCGAAGACCGCGGCCGCCTCACGTCCGTACGACGACTGGTGCGCGCCCGCGATGTCGAGGGCCTCGGCGTACGCACCCTCCGGGTTCGCGGCGTTGACCAGGCCGACCGGCGCCATGTACATCGCCGCGCCGCAGTTGACGATGTTGCCGGTGCCCGCCTCGCGCGGGTCGACGTGGCCGTAATGGATGCGGGCGACGATCCACTTCTCGGCGAGGAAGATCCGGTGGAGGGGGATCGTCTCCGATTCGAGTTCCGGGATCCAGCGGGGGTTCGTCATGAGGTCGGGGACCAGGTGGTCGGCGACCGCGTAGGCGTCCAAGTGGTCGCGGACGGCGGCGTACACGCGGATGAGCGCGTGCGTCATCAAGGTGTCGTCGGTGACGTTCCCGTCGCCCTTGTGGTACGGCGCGATGGGGCGGGCGGTGCGCCATCGGTCGCCGTTCCAGGGACCGACGATGCCGTGTACGCGGCCGCCGTGCCGTTCGACGATCTGCTCGGGGGAGTAGCCCTCGACCGGGCCGCCCATGGCGTCGCCGACGGCGGCTCCGACCAGGCAGGCGGTGATGCGCTCGGGGAGGGGCAGGTCGGTGGGAGGCAGTTCAGCGGGGCGTGTCCGGGGTGTTGATGGCGTCATGTCGGAATTGTCCTCCCGGAGTGGTCAGTTCCGTGGCTGCCAGGCGCCCGGCGAGTTCCACCAGGTCCGTGCCCGCGAGGCGGGGCAGGGCGCAGCCGGAGAGGGTGCGGCAGGCGTCGCGCCAGGCCTCGGGGATGGCGGATGCCGTGCCGAGCGCGCCGGTCAGCGCGCCGGCCAGGGCGGGGGCGGAGTCGGCGACGCGGGAGAGGCAGGCGGCGGCGGGCACCGCGTCGCGGATGCGGCCGCGGGCCGCGGTGGTCAGGGCGAGGGCGACCGGGACGGTCTCGGCGGCGGCGATGCCGTAGCTGTAGACGTGGTCGACGATCTGGTGCTCCAGGAGGGGGACGAGGCCGAACGCGCCGTCCTCCTCGGCCTGGGTGCGGGCGAGTTTGACGGCGTGCCAGGCGTTGCGGCCGATCTCCGTGTGTTCGGGGAGCTGGGCCAGGGCGGCGTCCACCGTCGCGTCGACGTCCCACCCGCCGAGTGCCGCCGCGATCGCCGCGGCCATGGCGCGGGCGCCGTGCACGCCGTCGCCGTCCTGGGTGTAGCGGGCGTCGAACTCGGCCAGTGCGGCGGCCTGTTCGGGGTCGCCCGGGTGGACCAGGGCGAGGACGCAGGCGCGTACGCAGGCGGCGTCGTCGAAGAAGTGGGGGTTGTCGTGACCGGTGGCGGGTGGGCGCAGACCGGCGGCGAGGTTGCCGAGGCCCGCGCGGACGGAGATGCGGGCGCGAAGGGGGAGCACCGCGGACTCGACCTCGGGGGCGCGGGCCGCTGCTGCGGCGATTTCGCCGGCGAGGGTGTTCCAGGCGCGGTCCAGGGCTGCGTGGACCTTGCGGCCCTGGGGCAGCTGGGGGGCCAGTGCCCCGTCCGCTGCGTGGAGCAGTGCCTCGGCGGTGAAGGCTGCCCATTCGGCGTCGTCCGATGGGCCGAGGCGGAGGGGTTCCGGGGGTTGGTTGAGCGCGATGGGGACGGGGAGGGTGGTGGTGGCGTTCTGCTCGGCGAAGGTGTCCAGTTCGCGGGTCAGTCTGCGGGTCCACTCGGGCATGCGGGCTGCGCGGTGCCTGGCCGCGGGCCAACCGGCGGCGTCGCCTGCGGCGAGGCCCAGAAGCAGGCCCGCGATTCTCTGAGCGCGTGGTTCATCCGCACCCGGCATCAAGGGCTGTGCCCACCCGTTCCGCCGTGCGGAACGCCTGCCCACAGCAGGGACGTCGACTGCGGGCCTGTCCGCGCTCACGAGACCCCCCGGTCAGAAACAAGCAAGTCCGCGACGTCCAGCACATGCTGCCCCCGCATCGAGGGCAGGCAACTGCCCCGCGCAGGGCCGATCGCCGCAGCCCACGGCGGTGGAATCACCGAGGCGCCGCAGGTGGCACCGGCGAGCGCGCCCGCCACCGCCGCGGTGGTGTCCGCGTCCCGCCCCATGTTGACGGCGGTCAACACCGCGTCGGAGAAACGGCCGGAGGCCGACGCGTACGCCCCGAAGGCGAGCCCCACCGCCTCGGGGGCGAGGTCGGTCCAGGGGTAGCCGCCGATCACCACCGCGGAGCGGACCGCGCGTTCGCCGCGGTGGGCCACCGCCACCGCCCGCCGCAGCGAACGGGACGTCCAGCAGTCCATCGGGATGACGGACAGGGCCGCGGCCACCACGGAGTGCACCGGCGCCCCGCCCATCGCGGCCGCGACCCCCGCGGCCACCGCCTGCCCGCCGTAGATGCCCTCGCCGTCATGGCTGACCGAGCCGTCGATCGCGACGAGCCGGGCCGCTTCGGCCGGGCGGCCCGGGGCGAAGACCCCGAACGGGGCGGCCCGCATCGCGAGGCCGTCGCTCCACGCGTGCCGGTGCTGCGCAGAGATGGGCGCCGCGAGGCCACGGCGCAGGTTCTCCAGCGTGCCGCGTTCGCTGAAGCCCGCGCCGCGGAAGGGGCCTTCGTCGAGGTCCGCGATCCACTCGTGCCAGGCCGCCTCGACATGCGCGACGGTGAGCGCGGAGCCGTGGCGGGCGAGGAGGAGCCCCGAGAAGATCGCGTACTCGGTGTCGTCCGTGCCCGCCGGATGTTCGGCGACGTACCCGGTGATGCGTCCCCAACGGCGGCGGATCTCCGACGGCTTCATGTTCTCGGCGGGCGCGCCCAGCGCGTCGCCGACCGCGAGGCCGAGAAGCGCGCCGCGCGCCCGCTCTCTCAGGCCGGTCGTTCCGGTCACTCCGGTTGTTCCGGTCACTCCAGTCACACCGGTCAAGCCCGTCATGCTGTGCCTCCTGGTGCCGAGACGTGTGCCTGCAGTCGCTGGCTGCGTCTGCCTGCGTCTCTGTCTGCATCCCTGCCACGCGGCACCCCCGACGCGAGCATCCGGGACACCGAAGTCACCCCTCCGACCCATGCGATCACCGGTTCGAGGAACCCATGTTCATGCAGGTAAGTACGGCCTTCCTTGCTGGCGAGGGCGATTTTTCGCGCGTACTTTCGAGATCGTCCAAGCACTGAGGGGGCCCACCATGGCGATCATCGAGACCGAAGCGACGCTGCACGAGGCGCATCGCGACAACCACACCCACCGCGACGTCAACGGCGGCTGGCTGCGCCCCGCCGTCTTCGGCGCGATGGACGGCCTGGTGTCCAACCTGGCCCTGATGACCGGTGTCGCGGGCGGAGCCGTCGCGCAGCAGACCATCGTCGTCACGGGCCTGGTCGGACTCGCCGCGGGCGCCTTCTCCATGGCAGCGGGCGAGTACACCTCCGTCGCCTCGCAGCGTGAGCTCGTCCAGGCCGAACTCGACGTGGAGCGGCGGGAGTTGCGCAAGCACCCGGCGGACGAGGAGAAGGAGCTCGCCGCGCTGTACGAGTCGCGTGGCGTCGAGGCCGGGCTCGCCCGTGAGGTCGCCAAGCAGCTGTCCAAGGACCCCGAGCAGGCCCTGGAGATCCACGCGCGCGAGGAGCTGGGCATCGACCCCGGCGATCTGCCCTCGCCGACCGTCGCTGCGGTCTCCTCCTTCGGCGCCTTCGCGCTCGGCGCCCTGCTTCCGGTGCTGCCGTATCTGCTCGGCGCCGACACCTTCTGGCCGGCCCTGCTGCTCGCGCTGATCGGGCTCTTCGCCTGCGGTGCCGTCGTGGCGAAGGTGACCGCGCGTTCCTGGTGGTTCAGCGGACTCCGGCAGCTCGCCCTCGGTGGCGCTGCGGCCGGTGTGACGTACGCCCTGGGCAGCTTGTTCGGTACCGCCGTAGGATGAACTCTTGCAGTCCTATGCGGGGCCATGCATAAGTAGTCGTTACTCGGCGGTTTCGAGTCCTTAACCACCGGGCATGAGCCGTAAGCGCTGCGGGCAATGAGGCCTGTGCCGCTCTCGGGCCCTCGGTCATGGATCTGTCCGCGTTGGTCCCCTCTTTGTCGCTCTCCACACCTATGAGCGATGTCCACATGGTGGAATGAGCTATCCGCTTTTCGAGAAGCGTTCCATCATGTAACCTGCACGAAATTTCGCCTGGGCCAACGTCGTCCCTCGCTTTTTGCCTATGCCACGACGACGACGGGAGAGCCAATGCGTACGCACGCCTGGTCGCCCATGGACGGTCGCCCCGCCCCTCAGGGCATGTACGACCCCCGTAACGAGCACGACGCCTGTGGTGTCGGGTTCGTGGCCACCCTCACCGGTGTAGCCAGCCATGAGCTGGTCGAACAGGCGCTGACCGTACTGCGCAATCTCGAACACCGTGGTGCCACCGGCTCCGAGCCGGACTCCGGCGACGGCGCCGGAATCCTGCTCCAGGTCCCGGACGCCTTCCTGCGCGAGGTCACCGGCTTCGCGCTCCCCGAGGCCGGCGCGTACGCCGTCGGCATCGCTTTCCTGCCGGTCGACACGGCGGGCACGACCGACGCCGCCGTCTCACAGATCGAGACGATCGCTTCCGAGGAAGGCCTGACGGTCCTCGGCTGGCGCGACGTTCCCGTCGCCCCCGAGCTGCTCGGAGCCACCGCACGCTCGACGATGCCGGTCTTCCGGCAGATCTTCGTGGCCGACGGCGAGAGCTCCGGCGTCGCGCTCGACCGCAAGGCCTTCGTGCTGCGTAAGCGCGCCGAGCGTGAGGCCGGGACGTACTTCCCCTCGCTCTCCGCCCGGACCATCGTCTACAAGGGCATGCTGACCACCGGCCAGCTGGAGCCGTTCTTCCCCGACCTGTCCGACCGCCGTTTCGCCACGGCCGTCGCGCTCGTCCACTCGCGCTTCTCCACGAACACGTTCCCGAGCTGGCCGCTCGCGCACCCGTACCGCTTCGTCGCGCACAACGGCGAGATCAACACGGTCAAGGGCAACCGGAACTGGATGCGGGCGCGCGAGTCGCAGCTCGCCTCCGACCTGTTCGCCTCCGCCGGTGAGCGCAGCACCGACAAGCTCGGAAGCCTCGACAGGGTATTCCCGATCTGTACCCCGGACGCGTCCGACTCGGCGTCCTTCGACGAGGTGCTCGAACTCCTCCACCTCGGCGGCCGTTCGCTTCCGCACTCGGTCCTGATGATGATCCCCGAGGCGTGGGAGAACCACGGCTCGATGGACCCGGCCCGCCGCGCCTTCTACCAGTACCACTCCACGATGATGGAGCCCTGGGACGGCCCGGCCTGTGTCACCTTCACCGACGGCACCCAGGTCGGCGCCGTTCTCGACCGCAACGGCCTGCGCCCCGGGCGCTACTGGGTCACCGACGACGGCCTCGTCGTCCTCGGCTCCGAGGTCGGCGTCCTCGACATCGACCCCGCGAAGGTCGTCCGCAAGGGCCGCCTTCAGCCCGGCAGGATGTTCCTCGTCGACACCGCCGAGCACCGCATCGTCGAGGACGACGAGATCAAGGCCGCCCTCGCCGCCGAGAACCCGTACCAGGAGTGGCTGGAAGCCGGCGAGATCGAGCTCTCCGACCTGCCCGAGCGCGAGCACATCGTGCACACGCACGCCTCCGTCACGCGCCGCCAGCAGACCTTCGGCTACACCGAGGAAGAGCTGCGCATCATCCTCGCGCCGATGGCCAAGTCCGGCGGCGAGCCGCTCGGCTCCATGGGCACGGACACGCCGATCGCGGCCCTCTCCGAGCGCCCGCGGCTGATCTTCGACTACTTCACGCAGCTGTTCGCGCAGGTCACCAACCCGCCGCTGGACGCCATCCGTGAAGAGCTCGTCACCTCGCTGCACTCCTCGCTGGGCCCGCAGGGCAACATCCTGGAGCCGACCGCCGCGACCTGTCGCAGCGTCACGCTGCCCTTCCCGGTGATCGACAACGACGAGCTGGCCAAGCTCATCCACATCAACGCCGACGGCGACATGCCGGGCATGACGGCCGCGACCCTGTCCGGTCTCTACCGCGTCAGCGGCGGCGGCGACGCGCTCGCCGCCCGCATCGAGGAGATCTGCACCGAGGCCGACGCCGCCATAGAGGCCGGCGCCCGCCTGATCGTGCTCTCCGACCGGCACTCCGACGCCGAGCACGCGCCGATCCCCTCGCTGCTGCTCACCGCGGCCGTCCACCACCACCTCATCCGCACGAAGCAGCGCACCCAGGTGGGCCTGCTCGTCGAGGCGGGCGACGTCCGCGAGGTCCACCACGTGGCCCTCCTCATCGGCTACGGCGCCGCGGCGGTCAACCCGTACCTCGCCATGGAGTCGGTGGAGGACCTGGTCCGCGCCGGTACGTTCCTGCACGCCGATGAGAATGGTGGGGCCGAGCAGGCCATCCGGAACCTGATCTACGCGCTCGGCAAGGGCGTCCTGAAGGTCATGTCCAAGATGGGCATCTCGACCGTCGCCTCCTACCGCGGCGCGCAGGTCTTCGAGGCCGTCGGCCTCCAGGAGAACTTCGTCGCGAAGTACTTCGTCGGCACGACCTCCAAGATCGGCGGAGTCGGCATCGACGTCGTCGCGCAGGAGGTCGCCGCCCGGCACGCCAAGGCGTACCCGGTCTCCGGTATCGCATCGGCACACCGCGCGCTCGACATAGGCGGTGAGTACCAGTGGCGCCGCGAGGGCGAGCCGCACCTCTTCGACCCGGAGACGGTCTTCCGCCTCCAGCACTCCACGCGCAACCGCCGCTACGACATCTTCAAGAAGTACACGGACCGAGTGAACGAGCAGTCCGAGCGCCTCATGACGCTGCGCGGCCTGTTCAACCTGAAGTCGGACCGCCCCTCGATCTCCATCGACGAGGTCGAGTCGGCCGCCGACATCGTCAAGCGGTTCTCGACCGGCGCCATGTCGTACGGCTCGATCTCGCAGGAAGCCCACGAGACCATGGCCATCGCCATGAACCAGCTGGGCGGCAAGTCCAACACCGGTGAGGGCGGCGAGGACGCGGACCGTCTGTACGACCCGGCCCGCCGCTCGTCCATCAAGCAGGTCGCCTCCGGCCGCTTCGGTGTGACCTCGGAGTACCTGGTCAACGCGGACGACATCCAGATCAAGATGGCGCAGGGCGCCAAGCCCGGCGAGGGCGGCCAGCTGCCCGGCCACAAGGTCTACCCGTGGGTCGCCAAGACGCGTCACTCGACGCCGGGCGTGGGCCTGATCTCCCCGCCGCCGCACCACGACATCTACTCCATCGAGGACCTGGCCCAGCTGATCCACGACCTGAAGAACGCGAACCCGCAGGCGCGGATTCACGTGAAGCTGGTCTCCGAGGTCGGCGTCGGCACGGTCGCCGCGGGTGTCTCCAAGGCGCACGCCGATGTCGTGCTCATCTCGGGTCACGACGGCGGTACGGGCGCATCGCCGCTCACCTCGCTCAAGCACGCGGGCGGTCCCTGGGAGCTCGGCCTCGCCGAGACCCAGCAGACGCTGCTTCTCAACGGCCTGCGCGACCGCATCGTGGTCCAGACGGACGGCCAGCTCAAGACCGGCCGTGACGTCGTCATCGCCGCGCTGCTCGGCGCCGAGGAGTTCGGTTTCGCGACCGCGCCGCTCGTCGTCTCCGGCTGCGTCATGATGCGCGTCTGCCACCTGGACACCTGCCCGGTCGGCATCGCCACGCAGAACCCGGCGCTGCGCGAGCGGTTCTCCGGCAAGGCCGAGTACATCGTGAACTTCTTCGAGTTCATCGCCGAAGAGGTCCGCGAGATCCTCGCCGAGCTCGGCTTCCGCACCATCGAGGAGGCCGTCGGCCACGCCGAGCTCCTCGACACCGAGCGCGCCGTGAACCACTGGAAGGCGCAGGGCCTCGACCTCGAGCCCCTCTTCCACGTGCCGTCGCTGCCCGGCGGCGCCGTGCGCCACCAGATCGCGGTCCAGGACCACGGCCTGGAGAAGGCGCTCGACAACGAGCTGATCAAGCTCGCCGCCGACGCTCTCTCCGCATCGAGCGCGACCGACGCCCAGCCGGTCCGCGCCCAGGTCGCGATCCGCAACATCAACCGCACGGTCGGCACCATGCTCGGCCACGAGGTGACGAAGAAGTTCGGTGGCGCGGGCCTGCCCGACGACACCATCGACATCACCTTCACCGGCTCGGCGGGCCAGTCGTTCGGCGCGTTCGTGCCGCGCGGCGTGACCCTCCGTCTGGAGGGCGACGCCAACGACTACGTCGGCAAGGGCCTCTCCGGCGGCCGCGTCATCGTCCGCCCGGACCGCGGCGCCGACCACCTCGCCGAGTACTCGACGATCGCGGGCAACACCATCGCGTACGGCGCGACCGGTGGCGAGCTGTTCCTCCGCGGCCGCACGGGCGAGCGGTTCTGCGTCCGCAACTCCGGCGCGACGGTCGTGTCCGAGGGCGTGGGCGACCACGGCTGCGAGTACATGACCGGCGGCCACGCGGTGGTCCTCGGCGAGACGGGACGCAACTTCGCGGCCGGCATGTCCGGCGGCATCGCGTACGTCATCGACCTCGACCGGGACAACGTCAACTCCGGGAACCTGGGCGCCGTCGAGGCCCTGGACGACTCCGACAAGCAGTGGCTGCACGATGTCGTGCGCCGCCACCAGGAGGAGACGGGCTCGACCGTCGCCGAGAAGCTGCTCGCCGAGTGGGACTCCGCCGTGGAGCGCTTCAGCAGGATCATCCCCAGCACGTACAAGGCAGTGCTCGCCGCCAAGGACGCCGCCGAGCGAGACGGTCTCTCCGAGACCGAGATCACCGAGAAGATGATGGAGGCGGCGACCAATGGCTGATCCCAAGGGCTTTTTGAACCATGGCCGCGAGGTCGCGAAGACCCGCCCGGTCGGCGAGCGCGTCCAGGACTGGAACGAGGTCTACGTTCCGGGCTCCCTCCTCCCGATCATCTCCAAGCAGGCCTCGCGCTGCATGGACTGCGGCATCCCGTTCTGCCACCAGGGCTGTCCGCTGGGCAACCTGATCCCCGAGTGGAACGACTTCGCGTACCGCGAGGACTGGTCGGCCGCCTCCGAGCGGCTGCACGCCACGAACAACTTCCCGGAGTTCACCGGGCGCCTCTGCCCGGCGCCCTGTGAGTCGGCGTGCGTGCTCGGCATCAACCAGCCCGCCGTCACCATCAAGAACGTCGAAGTCTCGATCATCGACAAGGCGTGGGACGCGAACGACGTCAAGCCGCAGGCGCCCGACCGGCTCTCCGGCAAGACGGTCGCCGTCATCGGTTCGGGCCCGGCGGGTCTGGCCGCCGCCCAGCAGCTGACGCGGGCCGGCCACACGGTCGCCGTGTACGAGCGCGCCGACCGCATCGGCGGCCTCCTGCGCTACGGCATCCCCGAGTTCAAGATGGAGAAGCGCCACATCAACCGCCGCATCGAGCAGATGCGCGCGGAGGGCACCAAGTTCCGTACGGGCGTGGAGATCGGCCGTGACATCGACGCGGTGAAGCTGCGCAAGCGGTACGACGCGGTGGTCATCGCCGCGGGCGCCACGACGTCACGCGACCTCCCGGTCCCCGGCCGTGAGCTCAAGGGTGTCTACCAGGCGATGGAGTACCTGCCCCTGGCCAACAAGGTCCAGGAGGGCGACTACGTCACCACGCCCGTCTCCGCCGAGGGCAAGCACGTCGTGGTCATCGGCGGCGGCGACACCGGCGCGGACTGCGTGGGCACGGCCCACCGCCAGGGCGCGGCGTCCGTGACGCAGCTGGAGATCATGCCGCGTCCGGGCGAGGAGCGGGCGGCGGGGCAGCCGTGGCCGACCTTCCCGATGCTGTACAAGGTGACCTCCGCGCACGAGGAGGGCGGCGAGCGGGTCTACTCCGTCTCCACCACCCACTTCGAGGGCGACGAGGACGGCAACGTCCAGTCCCTGCACCTCATCGAGGTCGAGTTCATCGACGGCAAGCTGACGCAGAAGCCGGGCACGGAGCGCAAGATCCCCGCCCAGCTGGTCACGCTTGCGATGGGCTTCACGGGTACGGACCGCGAGAACGGCCTGGTGGACCAGTTCTCCCTGGACCTCGACGAGCGGGGCAACGTCGCCCGCGACGCCGAGTTCCAGACGAACGTCCCCGGTGTCTTCGTGGCCGGTGACGCGGGCCGCGGGCAGTCGCTCATCGTCTGGGCGATCGCCGAGGGCCGTTCCGCTGCGCAGGGCGTGGACCGATTCCTGACCGGTGCGAGCGACCTGCCGTCGCCGATTCGACCCACGGACCGTTCTCTGATGGTCTAGTCCCTGCGGCACAACCCCATATTCGTCCCGTACAACGGCGTACGGAACTGATGCGACGCCCGCCTAGTCCCCGACCGGACCAGGGCGGGCGTCGTGGCGTTTCCAGGCCGCGGTGGCGTACCCATGCGTTGCAGTGTGCGCAACGTGCATTGCTTGCAACGCAAATCACGTTTCGGCCCCGCTTAGCCGAATGGGTCTAGACCGCACCGAGCCCCGGCGTCCACAATCGCTCCCACAAACGGATCGGCGCAGGAACCAGCACGAACCCATGAGGGGGCCGGTATGAAGCGACGGGTCATCGCGGCAAGTATCGCCATGACGCTCGGACTGACCGCGACGGCATGCGGCAGCGATGACGGGAGCGACAGCGGCGACAAGGCCACCGACGGCAAGGGCAAGACCCTCACCGTATGGATCATGGAGGGGACCAACCCCGACGCCAGGCCCTTCTTCAAGGAGGCCGAGAAGGCGTTCCAGAAGAAGACCGGCGCCAAGATCCACGTCGAGTACCAGCAGTGGGCCACCGCGCAGAAGAAGTTCACCACCGCCATCGAGGGCGGCGCGGACCAGGTCCCGGACGTGGCCGAGGTCGGTACGACCTGGGTGCCGCAGTTCGCCGAGACCGACGCGCTCGTCGACGTGACCGACGAGGTCAAGAAGTCGGGTCTCAACGACGACCTCGTCGAGGGCCTCAAGGACGCGGGCACGCTCGACGGCAAGCAGTACGGCATGCCGTGGTACGCGGGCGTACGCAGCATCGTCTACCGCAAGGACATCTTCGAGAAGCACGACCTGAAGGCACCGACCACCTGGAAGGAGCTCCAGTCCGCGGCCAAGACGCTGAAGGACAAGGAGCCCAAGATGATTCCCTTCCCGGTCGCGGGCGGCGCCGAAATGTTCGCCACCCCCTTCATCTGGGGCGCCGGAGGCGAACTCGCCACGGAGCAGGGCGGCAAGTGGAAGTCGGGGATCAACTCCCCGGAGGCCGTGAAGGGCATCGAGTTCTACACCGGCCTCGCCACCAAGGACAAGGTCTCCCCGGCCAAGGTCAACACCTGGACGGAGAAGGAGGTCGGCGACGCCTGGGGCAAGGGCGAGGTCGCCATGTCCGTCAACGGCAACTGGACCCCGAAGGCCATCGTCGAGGCCAACCCGGACCTCAAGGGCAAGCTCGCCGCCGTGCCGATCCCCGGCCAGACCGGCGGCATGAGCAAGTCCTTCCTCGGCGGCTCCTACCTGTCCACGTTCAACACGGACAAGAAGGACCTCGCCTGGGAGTTCGTGAAGATGCTGACCACGGGTGACTTCGCGGCCAAGTGGGCCGAGGAGACCAACTACTTCCCGGGTCAGAACTCCGAGCTGAAGAAGATCGAGGCGAAGAAGGACCCGCTGGTCGAGCCGTTCGCCAAGCAGATGCTGGAGGCCGGCGCGACCGTCCCCAAGACCAAGGCGTACGGCGAGATCCAGGCGTCGAAGGTCATCCCCGGCATGGTGCAGTCCATCCTGACCGGGAAGTCCTCCGTCCAGGAAGCGGCGGACAAGGCCGCCAAGGACATGGACGCCATCTTCGCCAAGGACAAGTAGGCAGGGGCGAGTCGGCACTGTGAAAGACACGCTCGTCGGCGGCGGACCGAAGGAAGACGCCACGGACCGCCGCCCCGCCACCCGACCCGAACACGCGGCAGCCCTCCGCAAGAAGAAGCTGGTCAGCCTCACCCGGCCGTGGCTGCTCCTCGCACCGTCCCTCCTGGTCCTCGCGGGCCTGCTGCTCTGGCCGCTGATCCAGGTCGGCAAGCTCTCGATGCAGGACTACGCCGTCAAGTTCGGCGGCGGAGTCGGCACGTTCACCGGCTTCGACCACTACACGGACCTGCTCGGCAGCGCACTCCTGTGGAAGACGGTCCTGCCCAACACGGCGTTCTTCGCGGTCGCCTGCGTCGGCCTGACCGTCGCACTCGGCACGCTCGTCGCGCTGCTGCTCAACCGCCTCGGCCCGGCCTGGCGGCTGATCTGCTCCATCGCGGTCCTCGCCGCCTGGGCGATGCCGGCCGTCACCGGGACGTACGTCTGGATCTGGCTCTTCCAGCCGCAGGACGGCATGGTCAGCCAGATCGCGGGCTCGATGGGACTCATCGATCCCGAGACCACCAACTGGTTCACCGAGCGGGGGCCGTTCTACGCGATCGCGACCCTGAACGTCGTCCACCACGGCTTCCCGTTCGTCGCCATCACCGTCCTCGCGGGCCTGATGACGATCCCCAAGGAGCTCTACGAAGCAGGGGAGTTGGACGGCGCCAACGCCTGGCAGCGGTTCTGGAAGATCACCGTGCCGACGATCAAGCCCGTCTTCCTCGTCGTGACCATCCTCTCCACCATCTGGGACTTCAAGGTCTTCACCCAGATCTATCTGATGCCGGGCGGCGACGGAGCCAACGAAGAGGTCTACAACCTCGGCGTCTTCTCGTACATCCAGGCCTTCGCCAAGAACGACTACGGCACGGGCGCGGCAGCCGCGGTCCTGCTCACGCTGCTGCTCCTGGCCATCACGATCGTCTACATCCGTACGCTGTTCCGGCAGGGGGAGGAGGACCTGTGAGCGTCCGTCGCACCACACTCGCCGCACGCATCGGCCTTCCCGTCGCGGTCGCCGCGCTCCTGCTCTTCGCGCTCTTCCCCGTGTACTGGATGATCTCCACGGCACTCGACCCGAAGGCGATCACCCGTGGTTCGGACGTGCTGCCGAGCGGGATCAGCTTCGAGCACTTCACCTACGTGTTCGAGAAGGGCAACTTCGGCACCTACCTGCTGAACTCGGCCATCGTCGGCTTCGGCACGATCCTGGCCGCCGGGGTGCTCTCGCTCTTCGCGGCGATCGCGGTGGCCCGCTTCAAGTTCCGGTTCCGCACCTCCGTACTGATCATGGTTCTGATCGTGCAGATGGTGCCCCTTGAGGCGCTCGTCATCCCGCTCTTCATCCAGATGCGGGACTACGACATGCTCAACTCGCTGCTCGGCCTGACGATCGTCTACGTCGCGCTCTCGCTCCCCTTCGCGATCTGGACCCTGCGCGGCTTCGTGCAGACCGTGCCGAAGGAGGTCGAGGAGGCGGCGTACATCGACGGGGCGTCCTGGTTCCGGATGTTCCGTTCGGTGCTGCTTCCGCTGGTGGCGCCCGGACTCGTCGCGACCTCGATCTTCGCCTTCATCACGGCGTGGAACGAGTTCGTCTTCGCGTACACCTTCATGAAGGGCAGCGACAAGTACACGGCCGCCGTGGGCATTTACCAGTTCTTCGGTGAGAACTCCACGGCCTGGGGCCCGGTCATGGCCAGCTCCACCCTGGTCACGGTGCCGGTGATGATCTTCTTCGTGATCGTGCACCGGAAGCTGGGCTCCGGCCTGGCGGCGGGAGCCGTCAAGGGGTGAGCTCCAGGGGGAGGCGTTCAGGGTTCCAGCGTTACGGAACCCTGAACGTCTCCCCGTACACCTTCCAGGTCAGCGGCGTCTTCAGGCCCAGATTGCCGTCGTAGAGGAACTGACGCTGCGCCGTGTCCACGCGCGTCGTGTCGCGGTGCGCCTTCTCGGACTTCATCGCCGTGCGGCGGATGTCCAGGAAGATGTCGAGGTACGCCTTCTCCTTGCCGCCCTGCGCGGGCGTGTCCGCCTCGTTCAGCGCCGCCTCGCGCAGGCCGTAGAAGCCGCGCGGTCCTGTGCCGGGGCCGTGCAGGACCATCGCGTCGTAGTAGATGAACTGGCCGAGCGTGCCCAGCCCGTCGAGCTTGGCGAGGCGCACCGCCGGGTCGAAGTAGATGCGGTCGCGCGCGCTGTTCTGGGCCTTGCGGAAGTCGGGCTCGTCGGCCTCCGCCTTCCATGCCTTGGTGAAGCCGGGGTCCAGGCCCTCGTGCGAGTCGCTGCCGTCGACCTTGCGCAGGGCGGGCAGATAGCGGGCGAGGCCGTTGTCCGGGTGGTCCTTCGTGTACCGCTCGACGAGGGTGAGCAGGTCGTGCGTGCCGGTGCAGAAGCCGATGATCCCGGCGGTGTAGCCGTGCCCGTCGTCGATGTCCTCGATGTAGCCGTACTGCCCGCGCCAGTTGAGCGTGGAGTTCTCCGCGCTCGTCACGAGCTTCTGTGCCAGTTCCTTCTTGGCGGGCGCCGCGAGGCCGGCAGGCAGGTCCGCGATGAGCTCGTCGTCGGCCTCGATCTCGGCCGCCGACTTGTCCTTGTCGTACGGACGCTGGGTGCCGGAAGGCATCCCGTCGGCCCCGGAGGCATCGCTGTCCGAGTCTCCGCCCAGGAGGTAGACCGCGACCGTGGCGACCGGGGCGACGGCGAGAAGAAGGAGGCCTGCACGTTTCATTCGCACAAGATTACGGGTGGTTTCGCGGTAGCGCGCCTTCCGGATCCGACTCTATTGACTAATAGTCAATTTCGCATCAGTCTCGGGGTCGATCCGTACCGGTCGTGATGGTCATGGGAGGCCCTATGAGCACCGAAGCGCGGGAGCAGCTGAGCAAGGAGCTGCGGGACGAACCACCGGAATCCTTCGGGCAGTTGGCACCCGAGCAGCTGACTCTGCTCGCCGACGCGCTGAAGCGGGAACGCGAGAGCCGCGCGTCGGGCCTGAACGAGGCCGCCGAGGAGGCGCTGAAACTGGTGCCCGCCCTCGCCAGGGGACCCGTACGCCGGATTCTGTTCCGCTAGGGGATGGGGAGGGAGCAGGCCATGGACAAGCTGCGGAACAGGGCGGAGACCCTGAAGATCGCGCGACTGCTGGACGTGGGGCCGGACGAGCTCGCCTTCCTGGCGACGCTTCCCGTCGAGGACGTACGCCGCTTCCGCGAGAGCTGCGTCGCGGCGCTCTTCGACCGTACGCCCGAGATGCTGGACCGGATCGCGTCCGCGACGAAGCTGGTGCCGGCCGGGGTCGCGGCCGCGATCTCGCAGAAGGCGCTGGGCCCGCGGCTCGCCGCAGGGGTCGCGGGACGCCTCGAACCGGCACGGGCCGCGGACATCATCGAGAAGCTGCCGGTGCCGTTCACGGCGGAGTCGTGCGGGCATCTCGACCCGCGCAGGATCAAGGGCATCGTCGACCGGCTCGACGAGGGCCTGGTGGTGCGGATCGCGGTGGCGCTCGCCGAGCGGGGCGACCACCTGACGATGGGCCGCTTCGTCGGCTACCTCCGGGACTCCTCGCTGAGCCGGATCCTGCCGCAGGTGGACGACGCGGCCGTCCTGCGGACCGGCTTCACGATCGACGTGCCGGAACGGCTCGGCCAGATCATCGAGCTGATGGGCGCGGAGAGGCTCGCGTCGGTCATCGCGTCGGCGTCGGGGGAGGGGCTGTGGCCGGAGGCGCTGGCCGTTGCCGGGATGGTGACGGGGGAGCAGCGGAGCCGCATCGCCTCGCTCGCCGCCGCGCGGCCGCAGGAGCAGCTGGACTCGCTGGTGGTGACGGTGGCGGAGCAGGACCTGTGGGAGTCACTGCTGCCGCTGGTCGCGCTGCTGGGGGACGAGGAGCGGCGGGCTGTCGCGGTGCTGCCTTCCCTGCGGGATGCGGGGGTCCTTGGCGGGGTGGTTCGGGCGGTGGTGGCGACTGGGCTGTGGGCGGAGTTCTTGCCGCTGGTGGGTGTGCTGCCGGATGCGGGGCGGAAGGTGGTGGCGGACGAGGCGGGGGCGTTGCCTGCCTCTGACCTCGACGCGCTCGCCCTGGAGGTGGACAAGCAGGACCTGTGGGAACTGGTCATGCCGCTGGTCGAGCTGATGGACGATGAGGCCAAGACGCGGATCTTTGAGTTGCCGGCGTTTCAGGGGCAGGTGGGGTAGGGCGGTCCCTGCGGGGCTCTCCCCAATCCCGCCCCTTCCCGAAACTGGGGCTCCGCCCCAGACCCCGCGGAGCCGCTAATGGATGCAGCCGGGAAGGGGCGGGGTCGGGGACAAGAAATCACCCCGCCGTCGACCCGCCGTCCACGGCGAACTCCGCCCCCGTGATGTACGAGGACGCCTCCGACGCAAGGTAGAGAATCAGCTCCCCGACCTCCTCGGGGCGGCCCATCCTGCCGAGCGGCAGATGCGACCAGTCCCGCCCGGCGGAGGCCGAGGAGATCATCGGAGTGTCGATCGCCCCGGGGTGCACGGAGTTGACCCGCACCCCATACCCCGCCAGATCCAGCGCCGCGCTCCGCGTCAGCCCCCGCAACCCGAACTTCGTCGACCCGTACGCCGCATGCCCCCGTATCCCCACGAGCCCCGCCGTCGACGAGACGTTCACGATCGAACCGCCGCCCACCTCCCGCAGCGCGGGCAGCACCGCCTGGATCCCCAGGAACGGGCCCAGCAGATTGACCCGGATCAGCGTCTCGAAGTTCTCGTACGTCTCGTCCTCCACGGACGCCGTCCGCCACAGCGCCGCGTTGTTCACGAGCGCGTCCAGGCGGCCGAAGGCCTCGAGACCGGCCGCCACGGCCGACGCCCAGCTCTCCGCCTCCGTGACGTCATGGCGTACGAAGAGGCCTTGCCCGCCAAGGGACTTGGCGACATCGCGCCCTTCCTCCTCCCGCACGTCCGTGACGACGACCCGCGCCCCGGCCGCCGCGAAGAGCCGCGCCTCGGCCGCCCCTTGCCCGCGGCCCGCACCGGTGATCAGGACGGCCTTGCCCTCAAGTCCGTAGGAGATCACTTCACACCACCGGCCTCTCCCGTAACCTCGGCTCCTCGGAACGGACGGACGGGAGAGTGGAGCGGCACATGGGACCGGCGATCAGCCTCAGCAAGGTGGAAGAGGCGGCGCCCGCCCTCGTCAGCCTCTACAAGACCGCGGGCGTCAGCCTCCGCAAGCACGGCCTGGAGGGTGAGCGCGCCGCCGTCTACCTCGTCGTCGACTACTCCGGCTCCATGAAGCCGTACTACAAGGACGGCACCGTCCAAGCCCTCGCCGACCGGGTCCTCGGGCTGTCCGCGAACCTCGACGACGACGGCACCGTGCCCACGGTCTTCTTCTCCACGGACGTCGACGCCGTCACGGAGATCGCGCTCGACCGGCACCACGGGCGGATCGACGAGATCGTCGCCGGGCTCGGCCACATGGGCAAGACCAGCTACCACCTGGCGATGGATGCCGTGATCGACCACTACGTGGACAGCGGTTCCACGGCACCGGCCCTGGTCGTCTTCCAGACCGACGGCGGCCCCATCAACAAGCTCGCCGCCGAGCGGTATCTGTGCAAGGCGTCGAAGCTGCCGCTGTTCTGGCAGTTCATCGGGTTCGGTGACGCGAAGAGCAAGCAGTTCGACTACCTCCGCAAGCTCGACGAACTGGCCGTCCCCGCCAAGCGCGCCGTCGACAACGCGGGGTTCTTCCACGCGGGTCACGACCCCCGGACCGTGCCGGACGACCGGCTGTACGACCAGCTGGTGGGGGAGTTCCCGACCTGGCTCACGGCCGCGCGGGCGCAGGGCATCGTGACTGCGTGACCTAGTCGACCATCCGCTCCCGCAGCGCGAGAATCGTCCGCGTATCAAGCCCGAGTCCCTTCCTCAGATAGCCGCCCAGGCTCCCGTACTTCTCCTTCACCTCGTCCAGCGCCGCCTCCAGATAGCCGGTGCGGACCTCCTGGAGCGGGATCAGCAGATCGGGGTTCTGCATCAGACCGCTCTGCTTCAGGCCCTCGCGCACCTTCGCGTCGTACGCGGCCCGGTAGGTGTTGGAGGCCAGGAAGTCGCCCACGGCGGTCCGCTCGGGGACGCCGATGGCGCTCAGCAGCAGATAACTGGTCCAGCCGGTGCGGTCCTTGCCCGCCGTGCAGTGGTAGAGCAGCGGTGACTTCTTGCCGCCGTGGGCGATGTCGCGCAGCGTCGCCGCGAACTGCGCGCGGTTCGCGCCGTCGGAGACGAAGGTGCGGTAGACGTCGTGCATGAAGGCGTCGGCCTTGCCGTTGCCCAGCATCTCCTCCTGCTTGACCGGGTCCCTGGAGCCGATCACGGTCATCAGCGTCGTGAAGAGGCCGTTGTCGTTGATGGCCCGGGACGTCGGGGTGAGTCCGGCGGGCAGCCGGTCGGGCCCGTCGTACTGGACCTCGGCGGGCACCCGGAAGTCGACGACCTTCTTCAGGCCGAGCCCGCCGAGGGTGGCCACGTCGGCGTCGGTGAGCTTCGCCAGGGCGTCGGCGCGGAAGACCTGGCCGTAGCGGACCCGCTCCCCGTCGTAGGTGCGGTAGCCGCCCAGGTCCCTTACGTTGACGGCCCCTTGGAGAGGTATCCGGCGTACGCCGTCGGATGCGGGGCGGGAGTGGTGGTGCGGGGCGTGCAGGGCCGTGCCGCGCTCGGGTGCGGAGGGTTCGGCGTGGGCTGCCCAGGCGGGCAGGGTGCCCAGGGCGAGCGCGGAGACCGCGACTCCGACCGCCGTACGTGTGCGGGTGATGCGCATTGGGCCGCCTTCCTCGTAGCGGTCGCCATGGCCACTCGTCGCTCAACCAAGCGATTGTTTGGTTGAAGGTAGCGGGGTGCCCTGACAGGAGGAAGGTGCGTGCACCAGGTATCTGGCCCTGGCGGCCCTGCCCGGCCCGCGGTGTGGCGAGGGGGTGCCGGTGGTGCGGCGAGTGGAGTAAAGAGGTCCGCTCCGTCCCCGTCCGGCCCGCGGGGACCCCGAAACGAGGGGTCCCTCGTCCGTGTTAGGCTTATGCGTCGCAGTTTTGGTACCCATGAACTTTATGTGCGCCTGACGGGAATGCTCCGAAGGCGCATTATTGTTTTTTTCCGGTCTCTCCGGGATGGGGGTCATTGCAGCGCTTGGAATCCACAATTCCGTGGTTTTCCTTACTCTGCCCCTGTTGAGGAGATTGACATGGCAACTGGCACCGTTAAGTGGTTCAACGCAGAAAAGGGCTTCGGCTTCATCGAGCAGGACGGCGGCGGCCCCGACGTCTTCGCCCACTACTCGAACATCGCGTCCTCGGGCTTCCGTGAGCTCCTCGAGGGCCAGAAGGTCTCCTTCGACGTCACGCAGGGCCAGAAGGGCCTGCAGGCCGAGAACATCGTTCCCGCCTGATCGTCGTAGCACGCGAACCTCATAGCCGGGGCCCGCACCGGAAAGGTGCGGGTCCCGGCTTGTGCTGTCACCAGGTCCAGGAAGGCATTTCCGTATGAATCGCTCCGAACGCCCCGCACGTCCTGCCCGCGGGCGCTCCACGAACGCACGCGGAAAGGCCCCGGTGGCCGGCGGCGGCCAGGCGAGGGGCGCCGCGAAGAAGCCCGGCCGCGCCAAGCCGAGGCCCGTCGGCGGCGAATTCGCGCTGCCCGAGAGCATCACGCCCGCGCTGCCCTCGGTCGAGGCGTTCGCCGACCTGGACATGCCCGAGGCCCTCCTGAAGACGCTGGCCGCACAGGGCGTGACCGAGCCCTTCCCGATCCAGGCAGCCACGCTCCCCAACTCCCTCGCGGGCCGCGACATCCTCGGCCGTGGCCGCACCGGCTCCGGCAAGACCCTCGCCTTCGGCCTCGCGCTGCTCGCCCGTACCGCGGGCCGCCGCGCCGAGCCGCGTTCGCCCCTCGCCCTGGTCCTGGTCCCCACGCGTGAGCTCGCGCAGCAGGTGACGGACGCCCTGACGCCGTACGCGACGTCCGTGAACCTCCGCATGTCGACGGTGGTCGGCGGCCTCTCCATCACCAAGCAGGCGGGAACGCTCCGCCGCGGCGCCGAGATCATGGTGGCGACCCCCGGCCGTCTCAAGGACCTCATCGAGCGCGGCGACGCCGATCTCTCGCAGGTGCGGACGACCGTCCTCGACGAGGCCGACCAGATGGCCGACATGGGCTTCATGCCGCAGGTCACCGCGCTTCTGAAGCAGGTGGAGCAGGGCGGCCAGACGATGCTCTTCTCCGCCACGCTCGACAAGAACATCGACCGCCTGGTCCGGATGTTCCTCAACGACCCGGTCGTGCACTCGGTCGACCCGTCCGCGGGCGCGGTCACGACGATGGAACACCACGTTCTGTACGTCGCCGACGAGACCGACAAGAAGGCAGTGGCCCTCCGTATCGCCGCCCGAGAGGGCCGGGTGATCATGTTCCTGGACACCAAGCGCGCGGTGGACCGCTTCACCAAGCGGCTGCTCGCCAACGGTGTGCGGGCCTCCGGTCTGCACGGCGGCCGTTCGCAGCCGCAGCGCAACCGGACCCTTGACCAGTTCAAGACCGGGCAGGTCACCGCGCTGGTCGCCACGAACGTGGCGGCCCGCGGCATCCACGTCGACGACCTCGACCTGGTCGTGAACGTCGACCCGCCGACCGACCACAAGGACTACCTGCACCGCGGCGGCCGTACGGCCCGCGCAGGTGAGTCCGGCAGTGTCGTCACGCTCGTCCTGCCGGACGAGAAGCGGGAGATGACGCGTCTGATGTCCGACGCGGAGATCAGCCCGAAGACGGCGCGAGTGAAGTCCACGGACGAGGAGCTGGCGCGCATCACCGGTGCGCGGGAGCCCTCCGGGGTGCCAGTGGTCATCGAGGTGCCCCAGCAGCAGCAGGCTTCGCCGCAGCGGGGGCGGAGGCGGCCCGCCGGGAGCGGTGGCGGTCAGGGGCAGGGCCAGCGGAGGTCTCGCCCCCAGGGGCAGTCGCAGTCCTCCCAGGGTGGAGGTCAGCCCCGGTCCCAGTCGCAGGGTGGCGGTCGTCCCTCCGGCGGTGGCCAGGGTCGCCCCTCTGGCGGTGGCAGTGGCGCCGGCCGTGCTCGCCGCAGCGGCGGGGGCGCGGGGCGCCGGGCGGCGTAGCGCCTGCGCGTGGCGGCGGGGCCTTGCCCTGCCGCCGGTCAGGCCCCCCTCCCGCCCACCCGCCCGACACTCCGCATCCGACCCTGGGCGAACTTGCTTTCCCGCCCGCCCGTTACCCGGTAGTCGGGAGCGCTCGTGAGGGGGCGTGGCGGTATGTCCGCCCGGAGCACGGTTCGCGGCGCTCCGGCAGCGAAGTAGCCCCGCGGCCACCGGACGATAGCGAGGACGGACATACCGGCGCGGCCCCGCCCCCACAGACGGACCAGCCCCGCAGCACCAGCCACGGCCTGAGGGAGGCCCCATGAGCGAGAAGCACCCCCAGGCCCAGGCCCAGGCCCAGGCCCAGGCCCAGGCCCAGCGTCAGCGCCAGTTGCTGCCCCTGGCCGGCGACGACCGCCACGACCTGCGCGCGGACTGCGGCAGCTGCTTCGGGCTCTGCTGCGTAGCCCTCACCTTCTCCAAGTCCTCGGACTTCCCCGTCAACAAGGCCGCAGGCACCCCCTGCACCAACCTCCAGCAGGACTTCCGCTGCGGCATCCACCAGAAGCTGCGCCAGAAGGGCTTCTCCGGCTGCACGGTCTACGACTGCTTCGGCGCCGGCCAGAAGGTCTCCCAGACCACCTACGGCGGCACCGACTGGCGGCAGGACCGCGACACGGCCCGCCAGATGTTCGACGTGTTCCCGGTGATGCGCCAACTCCACGAACTGCTCTGGTACTTGACCGAGGCGCTCGCCCTGCCGCAGACCCGCCCGATCAGAGCCGAGCTCCAGAGCGCGCTGGAGAAGACCGAGCACCTCACTCAGGGCACCCCCGCCACCGTCGCCGAGACGGACGTGGCCGCACACCGTGAGGACATCAACGTCCTCCTTCTCCGCACCAGCGAACTCGTCCGTACGGGCATCCGTCAGAAGAAGAAGGACCGCCGGGGCGCCGACCTCTTCGGCGCCCGCCTCAAGGGCGCCGACCTCCGAGGCGTCACCCTCCGCGGCGCGTACCTCATCGCCGCCGACCTCCGCGGCGCCGACCTCCGTCAGGCCGACCTGATCGGCGCGGACCTCCGGGACACGGACCTGCGGGGAGCGGACCTCACCGGCAGCATCTTCCTGACCCAGTCACAGGTGAACGCGGCAAAGGGCGACGCGGAGACGAAGCTGCCGCCGTCCCTGACGCGCCCCGCGCACTGGGGCTAGCGGCACTGGGGCCAGCGGCACCGCAAGCACGAACGCGCCCTACGTGTCACACTCCAGCACCGTCCGGCACAACGTGCACCGCGCCCGCATCCGCCCCCGAGCCGGCAGCCGGATCCGCTGCTGACACGTGGGGCAGGGGAACGAGACCCGCAGAGGCTCGGCGCCACCCCGCGATGGCGGGGTGAACGAGTACGCACCGCCCCGGGGCGCCACCCCCGCTCCACCGGAGCCACGCTCCTGCGCGTACCGCCGGTCCTTCGCGTACCGCCGCCGCCCCGCCCACCCCGCGGCCGTCAACGGCGGCTGCTGCTCGTCGCGTCGGGCCTGCGCGAGCCCCTTCGTGTAGGCGGTGTACGCCTGCGCGCTGGTGAACCACGTCTCCGGTGCCTCCCCGAAGGCGATGGCCCGCTTGGCCAGTACGTACCCGAACTCCTCCGGCGTGAGGTAGCCGAGCTTCTGCGACGAGGCGCCGTCCTCCCGGTAGGCGTCCAGGAGGAGCCACCCCGCCCCCAGGTAGGTCGTCGCGGTGTCCGTGAGTATTTCGTTGTCGCGTGTGCCGGAAAACGCCAAATCAAGCCGGTGCAGATACACGTGCATGACCTCGTGGGCGAGCGCCGCGCCGATGTCCCTGCGGTGTGTGCGGAACCGGTCGTTGAGTTCGATGAAGTACTCGGGCCCCGCGGCGAGTTCGACGTACGCCGCGTGTTCCATCTCGCGGAAGCTGACGATCACGCGGGCGTCCGGCAGCCGCAGGTGCCGCACCATCTCGCGGGCCACGCGCTGCACGCCCAGATGAAGGTCGTCCTGGTCGGAGAAGGCGACGTCGGCGGGGGTGATGCTGGTGTCGAAGGTGTGGACGGTGTCGTACGACAGGCGTTTGTAGAGCGCGGTGATCGCGGAGCGCACCGTCTCCAGGTGGGGGTAGCCGTGCACCACAGGCCCGCCGTCCGTCACGTGCGCACCCCCTGGAGATGTCCGCGTCGCATCGAGTCGCATCGAGTCGTGTCGGCCTGTGTCGAGCAGGAGCGAGCCGTCTCGACTCACCTCGACTCGATTCCACTGTAAGGCGCACTCCCGTGCCCGGAACCAGCCCACGCATGGGTCCGTGGCCGAAAACCGCCCCTTGCTCTATGCGGACACCGATCTCCATAATCCGCAACAACGCTTTGGCGGGCTCATGCCATTCTCGTCGTCGTTCTCGTGGTTTCGCGGGGAGGGAGTGGGTCCGTGGACGCGTGCAACCCCCCACGAACCCCCCACGAAGGGAAGCCCGTTGAACACCAAGCTGCGTGGAGTCAAGAGAGCCGCCACCCTCGGTGCCATCGCCCTCGCCGCCGTCAGTCTCCAGCCCGTCGCCGCCTCCGCGGCCCCGCACCCCGGCCCCACGCCGGGTGAGCGCGTGGTCGGCGGTACCCCCGCCGAGCAGGGTGAATTCCCGTTCATGGTCCGTCTGTCGATGGGCTGTGGCGGCGCGCTGTACGCCCAGGACATCGTGCTGACCGCCGCGCACTGTGTGGACGGTTCGGGCGACAACACGAGCATCACCGCCACCGGTGGTGTCGTGGACCTGGAGAGCCCGGACGCGATCACCGTGAAGTCCACCAAGGTCCTGCAGGCGCCGGGTTACGACGGCAAGGGCAAGGACTGGGCGCTCATCAAGCTCGAAAAGAAGATCGACCAGCCGACGCTGAAGATCGCCAAGGACGACAAGCTCAACAACGGCGACTTCGACATCGCCGGCTGGGGTGCCGACAAGGAGGGTGGCGAGCAGCAGCGTTACCTCCTCAAGGCGAAGGTCCCGTTCGTGAGCGACGCCGACTGCGAGGCCGCGTACGGCGGCGACCTCACGCCCGGCGAGGAGCTCTGCGCCGGCAAGCTGGCCGAGGGCGGCACGGACACCTGCCAGGGTGACTCCGGTGGCCCCATGTTCCGCAAGGACGAGGCCGGGGAGTACGTCCAGGTGGGCATCGTGAGCTGGGGCAACGGGTGCGCGCGGCCCAAGTTCCCCGGGGTGTACACCGAGGTGTCCACGTTCGCCGGTGACATAGAGAAGGCGGCGTCGGAACTCTGAGTTTCGCTGCACGCTGCACGCTGGACGCGGGGCTGGACCGGTTGGCGGTCCGGGCCCGCGTTCGTGCTTGCGGGGCTGCTCCGTCTCGGGGGCGGGGCCGTGCCGGTATGTCCGTCCTCGCTATCGTCCGGTGGCCGTGGGGCTGCTGCGGCGCCGGAGTCCCGCGAACCGTGCTCCGGGCGGACATACCGGCACGTCCCCTCACGAGCGTCGCCGACTGCGGCCAATCGGTGGTGGCTGCGGAGTAATCGGGCTGGTGGCGTTAGTCCAAGACCTGGGTCGCCTTTGTCCATGGGCGCAGAAGTCCCTCCCGGCGCAGGGTGACCGCACCGAGATCCGTCCCACGGAGGGGTGCCATGCAGCCGTCAGACACGTCCGGCCCGAGCCGCAGAACCGTAGTCGCCACGGGCGCGCTGGCCGGCGTCACCGTCGCCGTCGGCCTCGGGGGCGCCGTACCCGCCTCGGCGAGGCCCGCGGCGGCGGGCGAGGCCGTCCTCCGCTCCGCCGACCTCGACGTACGCGTCGCCACCGACTTCCCCCGCGTCATCTCGTACACCGACCGCGCCACCAAGGCGGTCCTGCACGCACAGTCGGAGCCCGTCACCACGCTCCTGGTGGACGACGTGACGCACACCCCGAAGGTGACCGTCACCGCCACCGGTGACGACCGGGTCGCGTACCTTCTCGCTCTCGGCGGGGGCGCCACCATCCGCGTCGAGATCGCCCTCAAGGGGCGTCAAGTGCAGTGGCGGGTCACGGAGATCGACGACAGCGACGAGTTGCGCGTCGGCACCCTTCGTGTCCCCGGGCTCGCCCTTCTCGCCGTACGGAGTGATCAGCCCGGCGCCACCCTCCTCGCCGCCAAGGTCCAGCTCGACAAGGCCAAGAGCGGGGACACCGAGGTCAGGCTCGCCCCGGACACCGCCGCCGAGGCGGCCACCGGATGTGCCTACGCCGTCGTCGCGCACGACGCGCTGGGCGGCGCCGTCGAGACCAACACCGTCTACGACAAGCCCACCACCGAGGCCGGAACCACCTGGGACAACGGCAGGCTCTGGCGGGAGACCGTCAAGAAGAGCGGGTACGTGGAGGCCCGGCTGGCCCCCGGCCAGTGGACGCACCGCGCGGCCACCGCGGCCGTCGGCGACACCGAGCCCCTTCCGTACGCCACCGTCGTCATCACCGGTGACCGCAACGGCGACGGCAAGGTCGACTGGCAGGACGCCGCCATCGCGTTCCGCGACATCATGGTGAAGCCGCTGGGCGCGGACGAGCAGCATCTGCGCGTCGTCCCGCACATTCCGTTCAACTTCGCCTCGCAGGCCACGAACCCGTTCCTCGCGACCCTCGACAACGTCAAGCGGATCCACCTGGCCACGGACGGCCTGCGGCAGTACACGCTGCTCAAGGGCTATCAGTCGGAGGGGCATGATTCCGCGCATCCCGACTACGCGGGGAACTACAACACGCGCGCGGGCGGTCTCGACGACCTCAACACCCTGGTCAGGGAAGGCAAGAAGTGGAACAGCGACTTCAGTGTGCATGTGAATGCCACCGAGTCCTATCCCGTCGCGCATTCGTTCTCGGAAAAGCTTGTCGACAAGGGTAATGAGCAGTGGGACTGGCTCGATCAGAGCTATCGCATCGATCAGCGGCGCGACCTGGTGTCCGGTGACATCATCGAGCGGTTTGCCGACCTTCGCGATGATGCCGACGATGCGCTCAACGCTCTTTACATTGATGTGTTCCGGGAGTCCGGGTGGACCTCCGACCGGCTCCAGCGCGCCCTGCGCGAGCAGGGCTGGATCGTCACCAGCGAGTGGGGGCACGGCTTCGAGCGCTCGTCCGTCTGGTCGCACTGGGCGACGGAGCCCGATTACGGTCCCGATACGTCGCGCGGCATCAATTCGCGGCTGATCCGCTTCATCCGCAACCATCAGAAGGATGTCTTCGCCGACAAATGGCCGACCCTTCTGGGCATTGCCCGCATGGGGAACTTCGAAGGGTGGGTCGGGAAGACCGACTGGGCCTACTTCTACGATCTGATCTGGACCGACTCGCTGCCCGCCAAGTATCTCCAGGCCCATCCCATCAAGTCGTGGGGCGAGCACGAGATCAGTTTCTTCGGGGAAGGGCAGACGAAGGTCTCCGACACCGGAGGTACCCGTCGGGTCGTCACGGATGGCCGTGTCGTCTATGACGGGGGGAGCTATCTGCTGCCCTGGGAGCCCCGTAAGGCCACCGATCCCGCGAAGCTCTATCACTACAACCCGAAGGGCGGAAAGGGGAGTTGGCAGCTGCCGCGCGGGTGGTCCGGGCTCGGCAAGGTCGCGTTGTACCGGCTCACCGATCAGGGGCGCGTCTTCGTCGCCGATGTTCCGGTGCGCGGGGGGAAAGTGACCCTCGACGCCAAGGCCAAGCAGCCCTACGTCCTGTACCGCTCGCGTGCCGCCGCCGTGCCCGATCCCGGCTGGGGGCAGGGCACGCCTCTGTACGACCCGGGGTTCAACTCCGGCTCTCTGCGTGGCTGGAAGGTCTCCGGACCGGCCTCCGTCGAGCTCAGCAAGCTCGGTGACCACGAACTCGTCATCGCGCCGGGCGGCAAGGCCGCCGTCGGTCAGCGGCTGCGCCGTCTGAAGGCAGGGGCGTACGTCGCCTCCGTGCAGGTCGAGGTCGGGGAGAAGGCGGGAGACGAGCGGAAGGCCACCTTGGAGGTGCGCACCGCCGACGGTGTCACCGCCGCCAACTGGACGCGGACCTCCACGGCGGGCAACTACGTGGCGGCCGACCGCAAGCACGGCACCCGCTTCCAGCGGATGTCCGTCCCCTTCACGGTCCCCGACGGCGGCGGCACGGCCGAGCTGACGCTCCGGGCCGACGCGGGCCACGCGCGCGTGCGCTTCGACAACGTGCGCATCGTCTCCGCCACGGGCGCCGGCGCCCCCGGAGACGGCACGCTCGCCTCCGAGGACTTCGAGCACGTGCCGCAGGGATGGGGGCCGTTCGTGAAGGGGGACGCGGGCGACGTCACCGACCCGCGTACGCACATCGCGCAGCGGCACGCCCCGTTCACCCAGCGGGGCTGGAACGGCAAGGCCATCGACGACGTCATCGACGGCGCGCAGTCCCTCAAGTCCCGTGGCGAGAACGCCGGGCTCGTCTACCGCACGGTCCCGCACACCGCCCGCTTCGAGGCGGGCAAGCGCTACCGCGTCTCCTTCCGGTACGAGAACGAGAAGGCGGGGCAGTACGCGTGGATCACCGCCGTCGACGAACCCGCGGCGCGTGAGACCGACCGCAAGGAGCTGCCCGTGGCGACCGAGCCGACCGCTCTGACGTACGAGTTCACCGCCCCCGCCAAGGGCGAGGCGTGGGTCGGGCTGCGCAAGAGCGGGGACGACGGCACCGCGGAGTTCGTCCTGGACGCCTTCGAGGTGCGAGAGGTCTGAGGCTCCCCGCGACGGCTCCTCGCGACAGCTCCCCGCGACGGGCTGATTTCTCAGCCCGTCGCGGGTGTCCCCCTGCGGCTACTGGCCGATGGAGTCGGTCCGGGGGAGGGGCGGGACCGGGGAGAGGGAGACCGCTCCCGCCTCGGCCGCCCCTTCCAGCTCAAGGACCCACACCTCGTTCTCGCCCTCCCGCAGCACGGCCCCGGGAACGTACAGCGAGGACTGCGGGCCCACCGCCCAGTACCGGCCCAGATTGAATCCGTTCACCCACACGAACCCCCGCTCCCAGCCGGGCAGTTCGAGCAGCGCGTCACCGGCGGCGCCACGGACGTCGACCGACCCCCGGTACAGCCCCGGACGACCGCCGCCGTCCCCAGCGGCAGGAATCCCCCGCACGGCCTCCGCCGAGGAGAACGCGTCCAGCCGCAGCCCCTGGGCCCGCACCCCGTGCAGGTACTGCCGCTCGTGCAGCACCCCGCCGGTGATGCCCTTCGTCTCGCCGGTCCGCGGCCCGTAGTTGACCCGCCCCAGGGACTCCACCCACAGCTCCACGCGCGCGTGCCCCGCGACAGACTCGGGGAGGGACGGCTCGTCCTCGGTGAGGACACCGGCCCGCACCCCGTCCACGTACACCACGGCCCGGTCCCGCAGCCCCCGCACACTCAGTGGGTACGGCCGCCGCGGGCCCGGCACCGTCACCGTGTACCGGACCAGGCCGCGGTCGACGTCGAGCTCTTCGAAGGTGGGCGGTACGGCGTGTTCCGCATCGGGGCCGCCGAGCGACTCCATGACCGCGGACAGCGGCGCCCACCGGGACAGGTTCGCCGCCGCGCGCGCCCCGAGCCGCGGCGGTGGCGCGGGCAGCTCCGGCAGCGGCGCTTCCGCGTACGGGGCGAGCACCTCGCGGAAGCGCCAGAACTTCTCCGTGGGGCGCCCGAACTCGTCGATGGGCGCGTCGTAGTCGTAGGACGTGACGTCCGGCTCCAGGACGCCGTCGTGCAGCGCGCCACCGCCCCGGTTCGCCCCCGCCCAGCCGGCGAAGTTCGTGCCGCCGTGCGCCATGTAGAGGTTGACCGAGGCCCCGCACTCCAGGATCTCGCGCAACGCGTCCGCTGCGTCCGCCGCGTCCCGCACGACATGCTCGGCGCCCCAGTGGTCGAACCAGCCGCACCAGAACTCCATGCACATCAGCGGCCCCTTGGGGCGGTGCCCCCGCAGCGTCTCGAAGGCCGCGCGGGCCTGCGAACCGAAGTTGGCCGTCGCCAGGACGCCGGGGACACAGCCGCCGGTGAGCATGTGGTCCTCGGGGCCGTCGGACGTGAACAGCGGTGCGGTCACGCCCTCGGAGCGCAGCAGGTCGGCGAGGTGGCGGAGGTAGACCTGGTCCGAGCCGTAGCTGCCGTACTCGTTCTCCACCTGCACCATGATCACCGGGCCGCCCCGGTCGTGCTGGCGCGGGACGACCTCCGCCATGAGGCGGCCGAACCAGCGGTCCACGTGTCCCAGGTACTCCGCGTCGCGGGTACGCGCGCGTGCTCCCACCGCGCCCGTCAGCCAGTGCGGAAGGCCGCCGTTCTCCCACTCGGCGCAGATGTACGGTCCCGGCCGGACGATCGCCCACAGGCCCGCCTCGTGGGCGGCACCCAGGAAACGGCCGAGCGCCTCGACGTCGCTGAACTCTCCGGGGCGCGGCTCGTGCAGGTTCCACGGGACGTACGTCTCCACGCAGTTGAGCCCCATCGCCCGCAGCATCGCGAGGCGGTGGCCCCACTGTGCCTCGTGCACCCGGAAGTAGTGCAGCGCGCCGGAGAGCAGCCGTACGGGCCGCCCGTCCAGTTCGAAATCGTCCTCGCCCACCCTGAAGCCGTTCATCGTGTCCCTGAATCCCTCTCGCTCACCACTGATCAGCCACGATCACCTCTGGCGGGCAGCGGGGTCCATGGACAAAGATCTAGGCGGGTTGGACGCAGCGAGCGGGGCCGCGGCCCGGACGGAAGGGGCACAAGCGGATGTACCACACGTGGATGCGGTATTTCACGCCGAGCCCGGCCCACCACCGCCTCGGCCTGGCCTGCCTCGGGGTCGGCCTGCAGCACGGCGCCCTGCCGACCGTGGGCCCGCGCACCCTCGACCACCACGTCGCCGTGGTCGTGAGCGCGGGCGGCGGCTGGTTCCAGGGACCCGACGGCAGACGGACGACGGTGACGGCGCCCGCCCTGATCTGGCTCACCCCCGGAGTGCGCCACCACTACGGGCCCGACCCGGAGAGCGGCTGGGACGAGTGCTTCGTCGACTTCACGGGGCCCGCCACGGCGACGTACACCGAGCTCGGCTACATCGAACCCACCCGGCCCGTGGTGCCGCTCTCCGACGCGACCGGCGCGCGGGCCGCCGTCGGGCGCATCGCGCGCGCGGCGCGGCGCGGCAACCCGCTCCTGGAGGTCGAGACGGGCGCCGCCGTCCATGAACTCCTCGTCGCGCTCCGCCGGGCCCGCGCCGACATAGCCCCCGACGGCGACCCGGTGCTCCAGGCGCTCGCCCGCGACGCCTTCCAGCCACTTTCCGTCGCCGAGCACGCGGCGCGGCACGGCATGACGCCCGCGGAGCTGCGCACGGCGGTGCGCCGGGGCGCGGGCTGCAGCCCCAAGGACTATCTCCTCGGCATCCGTCTCGGGCGCGCCAAGGAGCTGCTCGCGGCCACGGAGCTGCCGGTGGCGGCCGTCGCGCGCCGGGTCGGCTACGACGACCCGGCGTACTTCTCGCGGCTCTTCACACGCCGCGTCGGCATGGCGCCCGTGCGCTTCCGTGAGCAGCAGGGACGCGCGGTACCCGGCGGCTGGTCGCAGCAGATTCCCGACCCCGACCACCCGCCGATTTTGCGCTCTTCCGCCGTCGGCGGCGAAGGACCGGCAACGTAGGCTCGTCGACCATGACCACCAGCCACACAAGTGACGCCAACGGAGCCGGGCCCGCGGACGAGGCCGTGCGCGCCGAGCTGTCCCGCCTGCGCGACAGCATCGACAACATCGACGCGGCCGTCGTCCACATGCTCGCCGAGCGCTTCAAGTGCACCCAGCAGGTCGGCCATCTCAAGGCCAACCACCACCTCCCGCCCGCCGACCCGGACCGCGAGGCCCGCCAGATCGCCCGCCTGCGCGAGCTCGCGGAGAGCGCGAAGCTGGATCCGGCGTTCGCCGAGAAGCTGCTGAACTTCATCATCGCCGAGGTCATCCGCCACCACGAGACGATCGCCAAGTCGGCGTGAGCCGCGGGCGCGAGACCGCCCAGGGCTGAGTCCGCCGATATCCGGGGCTCCCGCACCGTTGTCAGTGACATCAGGCAGCATGGACCCATGTCCGTACTGACGCGCGACGAAGCGCAGACCCGAGCCCGGCTCCTCGACGTCCACCGGTACAGCGTGGAGCTGAATCTGACCACGGGAGCCGAGACCTTCGACTCCCGCACGGTCATCCGCTTCACGGTGCTCGGGGAGCCCGCGGACGGCTCCGCGGCCGCGGTCGACACCTTCGTCGAGGTCAAGCCCGCCGAGCTGCGCTCCGTCACCCTCGACGGGCAGCCGCTCGACCCGGCGGGTCTCGTCGAGAACCGCCTCGCGCTCACCGGACTCACCACGGGCGAGCACGAACTGCGCGTCGACGCGGCCATGCGCTACTCGCACACCGGCGAGGGCATGCACCGCTTCACCGACCCCACGGACGGCGAGACGTATGCGTACACGCAGCTGTTCATGGAGGACGTGCAGCGCGTCTTCGCGGCCTTCGACCAGCCCGACCTGAAGTCCGTCTTCGAGCTGACCGTCACCGCCCCGGAGGGCTGGACCGTCCTCGCGAACGGCGTGACCGAGCACGTGGGCGGCGGCACCTGGCGGGCCGCGGCCACCCCGCTGATCTCCACGTACCTCGTCGCCGTCGCCGCGGGCCCCTGGCACTCGGTCCGCACCGAACACCGCGGACTGCCCTTCGGCATCCACTGCCGCCGCTCGCTCGCGCCCTTCCTGGACGCCGACGCCGACGAGATCCTCGACGTCACGCGCGCGTGCTACGACCGGTATCACGAGAAGTTCGACGAGCCCTACCCCTTCGACTCGTACGACCAGGCGTTCGTCCCCGAGTTCAACGCCGGAGCGATGGAGAACCCCGGACTCGTCACCTTCCGCGACGAGTTCATCTACCGCTCCGCCGTCACCGAGACCGAGCGGCAGACCCGCGCCATGGTCATCTCGCACGAGATGGCCCACATGTGGTTCGGCGACCTCGTCACGCTCAGGTGGTGGGACGACATCTGGCTGAACGAATCCTTCGCCGAGTACATGGGCTTCCAGACCACGGCCGAAGCCACCCGCTTCCGGGACACCTGGACCGACTTCGGCGTCGCCCGCAAGGCCTGGGGGTACGACGCCGACCAGCGCCCCTCCACCCACCCCGTCGCGCCCGACCCGGACGCCGTGCCCGACACCGCGTCCGCGATGCTCAACTTCGACGGCATCTCGTACGCCAAGGGCGCATCCGCCCTGCGTCAACTGGTCGCCTGGCTCGGCGAGAAGGACTTCCTCGCCGGCATCAACACCCACATCGCCCGGCACAAGTTCTCGAACGCCACCCTCGCCGACTTCATCGATTCACTTGCGCACAACACCGACCGCGACGTGCACGGATGGGCCGAGGCCTGGCTGCGCACGACCGGCGTCGACACGCTCACCTCGACGGTCGCGCACGACGCCCGTGAGTGGACCCTCACCGTCGACCGCGAGGGCAGCCGCCCGCACCGCGTCGCCGTCGGGGTGTTCGACCGCGACCTCACCGACCCCCAGGGCCTGGTCCTGCGCGAGCGGTACGAGACGGACGTCCCGCACTCCGGTCCCTCCGTGCCGCCGAGCGACGGCGGGCGGCCCGCCCTGATCGTGCCGAACGACCAGGACCTCACGTACGCCAAGATCCGCCTCGACGACGTCTCCATGGAGACGGCCCTGCGCAGCCTCTCCCGCGTCCCCGACGCCCTCACCCGCGCCGTCCTGTGGAACAGCCTGCGCGACATGGTCCGCGACGGCGAACTCGAGGGCACCGCCTATCTGGAGACGGCCCGCGCGCACCTCCCCGACGAGACCGACCTCGCCCTCGTCCAGGGCGTCCTCGCCTTCGCCACCGGCTACGTCGCGGACCGCTACCTGCCCCCGGCCCGGCGGACCTCCGCCCTCACCACCCTCACGGAACTGTGCCGTGACCTGATCCGGCGCACGGAGGACGGCTCGCACCCGGGTCTGCGGCTCACCGCCGTGCGCGGCTTCATCGACGTGGCGACGCGCCCCGACCCGCTCCAGGAGTGGCTCTCCGAGGGCACCGTCCCCGGCGGTCCCGAGCTCGACCCCGAGCTGCGCTGGCGCGTCCTGACCCGCCTCGCCGTCCTCGGCGCCGCCGACGAGTCCGCGATCGCCGCCGAGCTGGAGCGCGACCCCAGCGCCACCGGCCAGGAAGGCGCGGCCCGCTGCCGTGCCGCACTGCCGGACCCGGAGGCCAAGCGCCGCGCCTGGGAGGCGATGTTCGCCTCGGACGACCTCTCCAACTACCTCCTCACCGCCACCGCCCAGGGCTTTTGGCAGCCCGAACACGCCGATCTCGTACGGGAGTACATCCCCCGGTACTACGAGGACGCGGTCGCCGTCGCGGCCCGGCGCGGCCCCGCCATCGCCGACGTCGCCGGACGGTGGGCCTTCCCCGCCGATTCGGTGGACGCCGAGACGCTCCGCCTCGGCCGGGAGTGCCTTCGCGACGCCGACCCCATTCCCGCCCTGCGCCGCAAGCTGGCCGACCAACTGGATGACCTGGAGAGGGCATTGAGGGTGCGGGAGGCGGCAGAGGCCTAGTCCCCGGCCCGGCTGGGACTAGGTCCGCGGACCTACACGGACCTGGTCCCAGCCGACGATCCAGCGGACCCGCACACCGCCCTAGGCTCGAAGATCCAGCACGAGATCCCTAGGAGCCCTTCGTGATCGTCGCCACCGGTGCCACCGGAAACGTGGGCCGCGCCCTCGTCACCCAGCTCGCCGCCGCACAGACTCCCGTCCGCGCGCTGACCCGCGACCCACGCCGTGCGCAGCTGCCCCCGGGCGCCGAGGTGGCGCGCTTCGACCCCGCCGCCGAACCGGCCGCCCTCGCCCCGCTGTTCGAGGGCGCGTCCGCGCTGTTCCTGCACATGGCGGCCGTCGGTGAGCACGCCGACGCGGTGCTCAAGGCGGCCCGAGAGGGCGGCGTCGAGCACGTCGTCATGCTGTCGTCGGGGATCATCGAGGACGGCGCCGACGAGACCCACCCCATCTACGTCGCGCACGCGGACCTCGAGGAGCGGGTGCGCGGGGGCGGCTTCGACTGGACCTTCCTGCGCCCCAACGCCTTCGCCACCAACTCCCTCCAGTGGGCGGACCAGATCCGCGCGGGCGACACCGTGCGCGGCCCCTTCGCGGGAGCGCTCACCGCGCCGATCCACGAGGCCGACATCGCCGCCGTCGCCGCCCGCGCCTTCCTCGACGACGGACACCGGGGTGCCGTCCACCGCCTCACCGGGCCCACCGCGGTGTCGACCGAGGAGCAGATCCACGCGATAGGACAGGCGCTCGGCCGCGACGTGCAGTTCGTCGAGGTGCCGCCGGAGGAGGTGACCGAGGACATGTTCCCGCACGTCCCCGCGGGGATGCTGCCGGCCATCCTGGAATCCTTCGCCGAGGCGGTGGGCGTCGCACCGGAGATCACCACCACCGTGGAGTCAGTGACGGGCACACCGGCAAGGACGTTCACGGACTGGGCAAGGGACCACAAGAACGACTTCACCCAAAGCACCTGAGAGACGCCCCGCAAGGGGCGCGGGGAACGGCGCGATCAACCACACAGCACCCGCAGGAGATCTCCCGCCGGGAGGGGGCGCCCCGAAGGGGGCGCGAGGAACGGCGCGAGCAACCACGACGCACCCGCAGGAGATCTCTCGCCGGGAGGGGGGCGCCCCGAAGGGGGCGCGGGGAACGGCGCGATCAACCACACAGCACCCGCAGGTGATTCCCCGGCGGGAGGGGGGCGCCCCGAAGGGGGCGCGGGGAACGGCGCGCCAGCCGCAGGGCACCCGCAGCCAGAATCCGCCCACCCCGCGGAGCACCTAGCACTGCGGCCCCCGCCAACACGCTTTCTCCGCACGGCAGTACCACTTTCGGGTTCGGATCGTTGAGCTCTCCGGGCGTGCCGCCTGCTCGGCAGACAGGCTGGTGACCCCGCCCGCGTGCACCCGAAGGACGTCGCCCATGAGCACTCCGCCGCCCCTCGCCGGAGGCGCCCAAGGACCCGATGCGCTGAGGCCGTTGCTCGCCGCGGCCCTGGACGCCCTGCGCACCGGGGCGACCGCGCGCGGGGGGCCGCTCCCCGCGGGCGGCCCCACCGCCGTCGCCGCCCGGGTGCGCGAGGCCGCAGGCGAGGTCCTGCCCGCCCGGGGCGAAGGCGCCGAAGCGGCCCTGCGCACCCTGGTCCACGCACTCGCCGAGGGCGCCGCCGACCCCGCGGACGCGCTGTGCGCCGCCCACCTCCACTGCCCGCCGCTCGCGCTCGCCGTCGCCGCCGACCTCGCCGCGTCCGCGCTCAACCCCTCCATGGACTCCTGGGACCAGGCGCCCGCGGCCTCGGAGATCGAGACCCTGGTCACGCGCGCCCTCGCCGCGGAGGCCTACGGCACCGGCAGGGGAGACGCCCTCGTCACCACCGGCGGCACCGAGTCCAACCAGCTCGCCCTGCTCCTCGCCCGCGAGCGCACCGCCGCGCACGGCCCCGTCCAGCTCGTCGTCGGCGAGAACGCCCACCACTCGCTCGGCCGCGCCGCCTGGCTCCTCGGCATGCCGGAACCGGTCACCGTCCCCGCGCCCGCCGGCGTCCTCGACCCGGCCGCGCTCGACGAGGCACTCTCCCAACTCACCGGCCCGCCCGGCACGTTCCTCGTCGCCGCCACCGCGGGCACCACCGACGCCGGGCTCATCGACCCCCTCGACCAGATCGCCGACCTCTGCGCGCGCCACGGCGCCCGTCTGCACATCGACGCCGCGTACGGCGGTCCGCTGCTCTTCAGCGACGTACGAAGAGCGCTGCTGCACGGCATGGAGCGCGCCGACAGCGTCACGTTCGACCTGCACAAGCTCGGCTGGCAGCCCGTCGCCGCCGGGCTGCTCCTGGTCCGCGACCCGGACGACCTCGTGGCGCTCGGCCACCACGCCGACTACCTCAACGCGGGCGACGACACCGAAGCGGGCCTCCCCGACCTCCTGGGCCGCTCCCTGCGCACCACGCGCCGCCCCGACGTACTGAAGATCGCCGTCACGCTCAAGGCCCTGGGGCGGGAGGGGATCGGCGCGCTCCTCGACCAGGTCTGCGACCAGGCACAGGAGTTCGCCGCCCTCGTCGCCGCGCACCCCCGCTTCGAGCTGTACGACCGGCCCGTCATCAGCACGGTCCTCTTCCGGCCCGTCGGCGCCGACGACGACCACATCGCGTACGTCCGGCGCGAGCTGCTCGGCCAGGGCCGTGCCGTGCTCGGGCGGGCCAGGATCGACGGACGCCGCTGGCTCAAGGCCACTCTGCTCAACCCGCACACCCGGCCCGGCGACCTCGCCGAGCTCCTGAAGCTCGTGGAAGGAACCACCCCCCGATGACCGGCCAGAACGACAAGCCCGCCCCGCCGCTCACCACCCCCGAGGAACCCCGGGACCTGGTCGGCATCGGCATCGGCCCCTTCAACCTCTCCCTCGCCGCCCTCGCCCAGCCCCTGGCCGGTATCGACGCCGCCTTCTACGAACAGCGGCCCGCCTTCCACTGGCACCCGGGGCTCCTCATCGACGGCGCCAGCCTCCAAGTGCCCTTCCTCGCCGACCTGGTGACCCTCGCCGACCCGGCGAACCCCTGGTCCTTCCTCAGCTACCTCAAGACCCGCGAGCGGCTCTTCCCCTTCTACTTCGCCGAGCGGTTCCACATCCAGCGCGCCGAGTACGACGCGTACTGCCGCTGGGTCAGCGAGAACCTGCCCGCGCTGCACTTCGGGCACCAGGTCGACGCGGTGCGCTGGAACCCCGAACGGGACCTCTTCGAGGTCGACTTCACGCAGCTCGACGCCGAGGGAGAGGCCGAGGCGCTCGGCCGGACCTACACGAAGAACGTCGCCGTCGGCGTCGGCACCGCGCCCCACGTCCCCGAGCCCCTCAAGCCCCTCGCGGACGCCCCCGCCGTCCCCGTGATCCACTCCGCTGACTATCTCCTGCACCGCGACCGGCTGCTCGCCGCCGACCACATCACCGTCATCGGCTCGGGACAGTCCGGCGCTGAGGTCTTCCTCGACCTGCTCAAGCACCGCCCGGTGGGCGCGGAGAAGATCCACTGGCTCGCCCGCACCGAGGCGTTCGCGCCCATGGAGTACTCCAAGCTCGGCCTGGAGCACTTCACACCGGACTACACCCGCTACTTCCACTCCCTGCCCGAAACCGTGCGCGACGGCCTCGTCCCCCACCAGTGGCAGCTCCACAAGGGCATCGACGCCGACACCATCGCCGCCATCCACGACGAGCTCTACCAGCGCACCCTGCACGGCGGCTGGCCCGACGCCGTCCTCACCCCGGGCGTCTGTGTGCGCACCGCGGGCCGCGTCGCCACCACCCGGGTGGAACTCCACCTGGAACACCTCCAGCAGGGCACACGCTCCCGCCTCACCACGGACGCGGTCGTCCTCGCCACGGGCTACCGCGAGCGCCCCCTCGACAAGGTGCTCGGGGGCCTCGACGCCTACATCCGCCGGGACTCCTCGGAGCGCCCCCGCATCGACGAGCAGTACCGCCTCGTCCTCGACCCCTCCGTCACGGGTGGCGTGTACGTCCAGAACGCCGAACGCCACACCCACGGCGTCGGCGCCCCCGACCTGGGCCTCGCCGCCTGGCGCAGCGCCACCATCCTCAACACCCTGACGGGCACGTCCCCCTACCCGCTCCCGCAGCGCACCGCGTTCACCAGCTTCGGCCTCCAGGGACCCCAGGCCCGCACCGCCACCGGCCTCATCGGCGAACAGCGCGGAAACCTGGTGCCCCTCAAGAGCTGAAGGTCAGAAGACCGGAGTGCCGTCCCGGGTCAGCTTCCAGTCCACCGACGCGAACTGGGCCGGGTCGACCGTTCCCTTCGCCTGGACCCACTGGATGATCGTGTTCCGGATCTCGTCCGAGTTCGCCCACAGCTGCTTGGCGGCCGGCACGTGCGGGAAGTTGCCGCCGCCGCTCGCACGGTAGTTGTTGACCGCGAGCACGAACTCGGCCTTGGGGTCGATGTCCAAGCCGCCGAAGCTCAGCTTCGCGATGCGGGAACCGGCGGGCTTGGCGATGTCGATCTCGTACGTCACGCCGTACAGCGCGTCGTAGTTGTAGTCCGGGGTGTTGTCCGCGTTCGTCAGCTTCGCCGGGTCGACCGGGGCGCCGGCCGCCGTCTGCACGTAGTAGCGCGCCGAGAACTCCAGGTACTCCTTGAGCTGCGCGCCCGTGATGAGCCGCGCCTCAAGGGTGTTCTCGAAGGGGTAGAGCCCCGCAGCGTCCTTGATCGTCACCTCGCCCGCCGGGATGCCCGCCGTGCGCGAGAAGCACGAGGCCTGCGAGAGCACGGGCAGCGCCGCGTACTGCCCGCCCTTGAGCGCCTCCTTGACCGTCTCCGCCTGGACATGGCTGATCAGGTCGATGATCGCGACGTCCTTGTACGGGCCTTCGGCCGTGCTCATCGCCTGCGTCGAGGTGCCGATGACCTGGTTGACGTACGCGACGACCTTCTTGTGCTCGTCGGCGAGGAGCCGGGTGACCTTCTTGTCCTCCGCCGCCGTATTGGAGTTGAGGACCTTCGCGCCGACCTTCTCCACCGTCCAGCGGCCCTTGGCCCACACCAGGTCGAAGTCGAAGAGCGTGAGGCGCTGGCCCCACTTCAGCGGCTCGGACAGGACGACCTTCTTGCCGGTCTCCTTGTTCTGAACGAAGTACTCGGGGATCTCCGTGTGCGCGTGTCCGACGAGGATCGCGTCGATGCCGGGCACCTGCTCGGCCACCAGACCCGCCGCGTTCTCGATGTACGGGAGCTGGTCACCGTACGAAGAGGTGCCGCTGGACCCGGAGTGGGCCGAGACGATCACGACGTCGGCGCCCATGGACCGCAGCTTGGGCACCCACTTCGCCGCCTGCTCCTCCAGGCCCGGGAACGTCATCTTGCCCTGGACGTTGGCCTTGTCCCAGATCGCGATGCCGGGGTTCGTCAGGCCGAGGACCGCCACCTTCACGTCGCGGCCGTGCGGGGTGCGCAGACGCTTCATGAAGTACGGCGGGAAAGCGGGCTTCTGCGTCTTCGCGTCGAGGGCGTTGGCGCCGAGCAGCGGGAAGTCGCACTGCTCCTCGAATTTCCGCAGGACCGGAATGCCGTAGTTGAACTCGTGATTGCCGAGCGCCGCCGCGTCGTAGCCGATGCTGTTCATCGCCTGTGCCATCGGATGGACCGGTCCGCGCGCGGCGGTGATCGGGTCGATCTTGGCGTAGTAGTACGAGAGCTGGGTGCCCTGAATGGTGTCGCCCGCGTCGATGAGAAGCGTGTTGCGGCGGCCTCTCTCCTCGCGGATCTCGTTCACGAGGGTGGAGATCTTCGCCAGGCCTACGTCGTTGTGGTCCTTGTCGTCGAATTCCTTGTCCGTGAAGTAGTCCCAGTTGAAGACATTGCCGTGCAGGTCCGTCGTGCCCATGACGGTGAACGAGTACCGCTTCTTCCGCTTGGCGGGCTTCTGGGGCGCCCGCGCCGACGCGGAGGGCGCGACGGCCACGCCGCCCGCGAGCGCCACACCCGTGGCTGCGGCGGACTTGCCCAGGAACTTCCGGCGGTTCAGCGGCATTTCGTACTCCCCTTGGACCCTTGGTCGATCGATGTAACGCGCGTAGATTCTGACCCCGACCACGCCACCGGCAACAGACCCCGCAGGTTTCGATCCGATGACTGTCCGGTGCCGTCCCCCAGTGCGAGAGTGGCCGCATGGACGAGACGACCCCCACTCCGGCCCCCTACGGCACCCCCGACGCCCCGCGCCTGGCCGTCAAGGGCGAGGCGCACCTCGAAGTCGACCCCGAGATCGCCCGCATCGGCATCACGGTCAGCGCGCGCGGCACCGACCGGCGCGACGCCCTGAACGACCTCACGCGCCGCAACGCCACTGTCATCGACCTCGTGAAGGCCTACGGCGAAGCCGTCGAGACGCTGGAGACCGGTGCCTTCTCCATCAGCCCCGAACTGACCAAGCACGGCCGCGGCGAACGCGTCCGCGCCTACCACGGCCGGGTCAACATCACCGCGGAGCTCACCGACTTCACCGCGCTCGGCGAGCTCACCACGCGCCTCGCGGACCTCGAACTGACCCGTGTCGACGGCCCCTACTGGGCCCTGCGCCCCGACTCTCCCACCCGCCGCGACGCCCGCCAGCACGCGGTCAGGGAAGCGGTGCAGCGGGGCCGGGAGTACGCGCAGGCGCTGGGGACCACGCTCGCCGCGCTCGTCGAGCTCGCTGACATCGGCGCCGAGAACGCCCAGCCGTACGGGTACGGCGGCCCGACGCCCGCCATGCGCACCGTCGCGTACGGCGGCGCGCCCGACCCGTACCAGGAAGCCGCCCCCCTCGACCTCGAACCCCAGCGGCAACACGTGTACGCACAGGTCAACGCGCGCTTCACGATGACACCGCCGCAGCTGTAGCCGCGGAGGGGATTTACACGGCGGGGCGCCCGGTAGATCGCTCATCAGAGCAGCGCCCCGCACAATTCAACACTTGTCAATAACCTTTCATGCAAAGGTTGTTGAGTAGTCATGCCCGGCCAATTCTCTACCGGCCGGTAAGGCCTAGGCTCGAAGCATGCGCCGAGCAAAAATCGTCTGCACCCTGGGCCCCGCCACCGACTCGTACGACCAGATCAAGGCACTGGTCGAAGCCGGAATGGACGTGGCCCGCTTCAACCTCAGCCACGGCACGTACGCCGAGCACGAGGAGCGCTATCAGCGCGTACGGAAGGCTTCCGACGAGACAGGCCGCAGCGTCGGCGTCCTCGCGGACCTTCAAGGCCCGAAGATCCGCCTCGGCCGCTTCAGCGAAGGACCCGTACTCCTTGAACGCGGTGACGAGTTCACCATCACCGTCGAAGAGGGCGTCGAGGGCGACCGCCAGACTTGCGGCACGACCTACGGCGGCCTCGCCGATGACGTCACTCCCGGTGAGCGCATCCTCGTCGACGACGGCAAAGTGACCCTGGAGGTCACCGCGGTCGACGGTCCTCGTGTCACCACCACCGTGGTCGAGGGCGGCATGGTCTCCGACCACAAGGGGCTCAACCTCCCCGGCGTCGCCGTCTCCGTCCCCGCGCTCTCCGACAAGGACGAGGCGGACCTGCGCTGGGCCCTGCGTTCAGGGTTCGACGTCATCGCCCTGTCCTTCGTCCGCAGCGGACGCGACATCGAGGACGTGCACCGCATCATGGACGAGGAGGGCCGCCGCCTCCCCGTCATCGCCAAGGTGGAGAAGCCGCAGGCCGTCGAGAACATCGACGACATCGTCGCCGCCTTCGACGCGATCATGGTCGCCCGCGGTGACCTGGGCGTCGAGATGCCCCTCGAGCAGGTGCCGATCGTCCAGAAGCGCGCCATCAAGCTCGCCAAGCGGAACGCGAAGCCGGTCATCGTCGCGACCCAGATGCTCGACTCGATGATCGACAACTCCCGCCCCACGCGCGCCGAGGCCTCGGACGTCGCGAACGCCGTCATCGACGGCACGGACGCGGTGATGCTCTCCGGCGAGACCAGCGTCGGCAAGTACCCCATCGAGACGGTCCGCACGATGGGCCGCATCGTCGAGGCCGCCGAGGAGGACATCCTCGCCAAGGGCCTTCCGCCGCTGACCGAGCGGAACAAGCCCCGCACCCAGGGCGGCGCCGTGGCCCGTGCCGCCGCCGAGATGGGCGACTTCCTCGGCGCCAAGTTCCTCGTGGCCTTCACGCAGTCCGGCGACACGGTCCGCCGCCTCTCGCGCTACCGCTCGCCGATCCCGCTGCTCGCCTTCACCCCGGACCGGGCGACGCGCTCGCAGCTGAACCTCACCTGGGGCGTGGAGACGTTCCTGGGCCCGCACGTCGAATCCACCGACGCCATGGTCCGCCAGGTCGACGAGCTGCTCCTGAAGTACGGCCGCTGCGAGAAGGGCGACGTGGTGGTCATCACCGCGGGATCCCCGCCCGGAGTCGCGGGCTCCACCAACCTCGTACGCATCCACCACATCGGCGAGGACGACAGCCCCAAGTAGGCGGATCGCGTACGTGGAACGAAGGGCCGCTCCGGGGGGAGCGGCCCCTCGCTTTTGTGCGAGCGTGTCTAGGGCGTCACGATCGCGAAATTCGGGTCCGGCTTGTCCACCACGCCGAGCAGCTCGGCGAGGAGTTTCGCGTCCCCCTCGACCTTGATGTCACCGAGCCCCTTGCCGCCCAGCATCGCGAGCAGCTGAGGCTTGGTCATGGTCAGAGTGACGCCCGCGTCCGGGTCCTTCTTCGTGTCGCTGCGGTAGGTCAACACGCCGTTCCGCAACGTCAGATGCCAGATCTTGCCCAGGGCCGGAAGGCTCCAGTCCATGCGCAGCTTCAGGTCCCACGCCTTCGGACCGTTCACGCGGATCGCCACCGAGTCGATCAATTGGTCCACGGAGAGTGCCATCAGCATGTCCGCGCTCGCCACGGAGGTGGGGGAGTCCTGTACGCCTTCGCGCAGCTCCTGGGCGCCCATCAGATAGAAGTTCCGCCACACGGCGTTCTCCGATGCCTGCCCCAACTTCACGTACAGCGCGGCGAGTTCCGACTTGGCGGCCTTGTGGCCGGGGTCCGCGAACACGACGTGGTTGAGCAGCGTCACCGCGAACCGCGGATCGCCGTCGCGCGCGAACGCCCTGGCCTTCGCGACCGTGGCCGTACGGCCGCCCATGGCCTTGACATACCGCTTGGCCTCCTCGACGGGCGGGTGCTCCCACAGGTGCGCGGGGTTGCCGTCGAACCAGCCCATGTACCGCTGGTAGATGCCCTTCACGTTGTGGCTCAGCGATCCGTAGTACCCGCGGTTCGCCCAGACGCCGGCCAGCGCGGGCGGCAGCTCGATCTCCTCGGCTATCTCCCGCCCGGTCATCCCCTTGTTGATCATCCGCAGCGTCTGGTCGTGCATGTACGCGTACAGGTCCCGCTGCTGTTCGAGCAGCTCGACGATCGTCTCCCCGCCCCACGTCGGCCAGTGGTGCGAGGCGAAGGCGACATCCACCCGCCCGTCGAAGAGGACCACCGATTCGTTGAGGTAGTGCGCCCACTGCCGGGCGTCCCGCACCTGCGCGCCGCGCAGCGTGATGATGTTGTGCATCGTGTGCGTCGCGTTCTCCGCCATGCAGACGGCACGCAGCTCGGGGAGCACGAAGTTCATCTCCGCGGCCGCCTCCGTCCCCGGCGTCATCTGGAACTCGAACCTCACGCCGTCGACCGTCTCGACCTGACCGGTCTCGGTGATGTCCTTGGTCGGCGGGATCAGCCCGATCGACCCCACCGAGACGCTCTGCCCGAGGCCGCAACCGATCTGTCCCGCGGGGGACTTGGGGAGCAGCGCGCCGTACATGTAGCCGGAGCGCCGCTGCATCGCCGTACCGGCGTTCTCCGAGACGGCGTGCTCCATGAAGCCCTCGGGCGCGAGGATCGGCACGTCGCCCGCGCCGTCCGGCAGCACGCCGCGGCAGCCGCCGAAGTGGTCGACGTGGGGGTGGGTGTAGATGAGCCCGGTGACCTTCTTCTTCCCGCGGTGCTCGCGGAACAGCTTCAGGGCGGCGGCCGCGGTCTCCGCGGAGATCAGGGGATCGATGACGACGATGCCGGTGTCGCCCTCGATGATCGTCATGTTCGACAGGTCGAGGCCGCGCACCTGGTAGACACGGTCAGTGACCTTGTAGAGCCCCTGCTTCGACACGAGCTGCGACTGGCGCCACAGGCTCTTGTCCGCGGTCCTGGGGGCGTCGCCCTTGAGGAAGCCGTACGCGTCGTTGTCCCAGACGACCTGGCCCTTGGCGTTCTTCACGACACCGGGGGTGAGGGCGGCGATGAACCCCTTGTCGGCGTCGGCGAAGTCGTCACCGCCCTGGTCGGTGCCTTCGCGGTCGACCGCGAAGGCGGTGTGAGGATTCATGGCCACGGCCGCCGCGGCGGCACCCGCGGCCGCGGCGACGAAGCTGCGGCGGTTCAAGGGAGTCATGCGGCCGAAGATCGCAGCGGGGAACGGGGCGGGGCAAGGGTTCGCCGGGGATTTGGGGCAGCTCCCAGGGAGGGCGGAAAAGGGGAGTGACGCGTCCTATTGCGCGGGCGGCGCGGGGCGGGTGCAGGATCGGGCGCGATATCGCGGGACTACTGTCCGTGACGGCAGATGGCCATACGTAGCAAAAAAGCGGGTGCTCACGCAATCGTGAGCACCCGCTTTTCCTTCGATGTGCCGGGTGCGGGACTCGAACCCGCAAGCCCTTTCAGGCAGAGGTGTTTGAGACCTCCGTGTATACCGTTCCACCAACCCGGCAGGCACTGCCGGAACTATACCGGGTCACCGCCGGACGCTGCAGCTAGGTAGGCTGCAGAGGCAGCAGTACCTGCCCGGCCCGCAACAAGGAGCCCCCGTGACTTCCCCCGAGTCGCCCCAGCCCGTAGCCGATGACGACGACAAGTCGCACGTGCCTCCGCTGACGACCCGTGTCGTCATCGCCGAGGACGAGGCTCTCATCCGGCTCGACCTCAAGGAGATGCTCGAGGAAGAGGGTTACACCGTCGTAGGCGAGGCCGGTGACGGTGAGAAAGCCGTCGAGCTGGCCCGCGAGCACAAGCCGGACCTGGTGATCCTTGACGTGAAGATGCCCGTCATGGACGGCATCTCGGCGGCCGAGAAGATCGCCGAGGAGAGCATCGCCCCGGTGCTCATGCTGACCGCGTTCTCGCAGCGTGACCTGGTCGAGCGGGCCAGGGACGCCGGCGCGATGGCGTACCTCGTCAAGCCCTTCAGCAAGACCGACGTGGTGCCCGCCATCGAGATGGCCGTCTCGCGCTACACGGAGCTCAAGACGCTGGAGAACGAGGTCGCGGACCTCACCCTGCGTCTGGAGACGCGCAAGCTGGTGGACCGCGCGAAGTCGATCCTTCAGACGGAGTACGGCCTCACCGAGCCCGCCGCGTTCCGCTGGATCCAGAAGACGTCGATGGACCGGCGCCTTTCGATGCAGCAGGTCGCGGAGGCGGTCATCGAGGACGCCGACGAGAAGAAGGCGGCCAAGGGGCAGTAGCCGCACACGAGGAAGGCCCGCACCCCGGCTTCGGGGTGCGGGCCTTCCTCGTACGTACGCGAAGTGCCTAGTCCTCGCCGAGGTACGCCTTGCGCACGGACTCGTCGTGCAGCAGGTCGCTCCCCGAACCGGAAAGGACGATCTTGCCGACCTCCATGACATGACCGTGGTCGGCGAGCGAGAGCGCCGCCTGGGCGTTCTGTTCGACGAGCAGAATGGTCGTGCCCTGCGACTTGAGCTCGGAGATGGTCGCCATGATCTTCTGCATCATGATCGGCGAAAGGCCCATGGAGGGTTCGTCGAGCATGAGCAGTTTGGGCTGGGACATGAGCGCGCGTCCCATGGCGAGCATTTGCTGCTCGCCGCCCGAGAGCGTGCCCGCCGCCTGCTTTCTGCGCTCCCCGAGAATGGGGAAGAGCTCATAGGCGCGCGCGATGTCCTTTTCGATGGCCGATTTGTCGCTGCGCAGATAGGCGCCGAGCCGCAGATTGTTCTCGATCGTCATGCGCGGGAAGATGTGCCGGCCCTCGGGAGAGTGGGCGAGGCCGAGCGCCACGATCTGGTCGGCGCGGTATTTCCGCAGCGTTTTTCCGTTGAATTTGATGGAGCCGCCGACCGGCTTGAGCAGTCCGGAGAGCGTGCGCAGCGTGGTGGTCTTGCCTGCGCCGTTCGTACCGATCAGGGTGACGACCTCGCCGGCCTCGACCTTGAAAGAGATGCCCTTGACGGCTTCGATCTTGCCGTAGGCGACCTTGAGGTCCTCGACCTCGAGCAGTGCGGTCATCAGCTGGTCTCCTCGTTGCCCGTCGCGTCGGCCTCTGTGCTGCCGGGGGCACCTTCGAAGGGCTCGCCCAGGTAGGCGGCGATGACGCGGTCGTCCTGCTGGACGGTCTCACTGCTGCCCTCGACGAGTTTCTCGCCCTGGACGAGTACGGCCACGCGGTCGCACAGGTTGAAGATGAAGCGCATGTCGTGCTCGATGACGAGGACGGCGATGCCCATGTCCCGGATGGCCAGGACGAGTTCCTCGGTGGCGCGGGTCTCCTGCGGGTTCATGCCCGCGGTCGGCTCATCCAGGAGGAGCAGGCCCGGCTCGCTCGCGAGTGCCCGGGCGATCTCCAGCTTGCGCTGCTCGCCGTAGGGCAGGTTGCGGGAGAGGTGCTCCGCCTTGTCGGCGAGGCCGACGAACTCGAGCAGCTCCAGGGCGCGGGCCTTGGACTTGGCCTCCGCCTTGTGGAAGCCGGGGCCGCGCAGAAGAGCCGACCAGAGACCCTCCTTCGTACGCGTGTGGCGCCCCACGAGGACGTTCTCCAGGACCGTCATGTTGGCGAACAGACGGATGTTCTGGAAGGTGCGGGCCACGCCCGCCGCGGTGACCTTGAAGGACTTGCTGGGCAGGACCGTGCCCTTGTACCGGACTTCGCCCTCGGTGGGGATGTACAGGCCGGTGAGGCAGTTGAAGAAGGTGGTCTTGCCCGCGCCGTTGGGGCCGATGAGGCCGACGATCTCGCCGCTGTTGACGGTGAGGTCGACGGAGCGCACGGCGGTCAGGCCGCCGAAGCGCATGGTGACGCCCTTGGCGTCCAGGACAGTCTCTCCGGCCGGCGTCGCGGCCGGGCTGTCCTTGCTGGTGGTGGTGTCGGTGGTCATGGCTCAGGCCCCTGTCTTGCTGAGGACTGTGGGTGGCGGCGTGTCGCCGGGAGCCAGATCGGCCTCGTGGAACTCGAGCTGGCGGCGGCGGTTGGGGATGAGGCCCTCGGGGCGGAAGCGCATGAGCAGCACGAGCGCGAGGCCGAAGGCGAAGAGCTGGTAGTCGCCCAGGAACGAGAGCTTGCTCGGGATGAGGTAGAGCAGCGCGGCGCCGACGAGGGGTCCGCTGATGGTGCCCATGCCGCCGAGGACGACCGCGGCGAGCAGGAACGCCGAGTTCGGCGGGACCGTGTTGGCGAACTGGTACTGCTCGGGCGTCACGGTGTAGGTGACGTGCGCCTGCACCGTGCCCGCGAGTCCGGCGAGCGTGGCGCCGAGCGCGAAGGCGATGAGCTTCACGCGGAAGCCGTTGATGCCCATGGCGAGCGCCGCGGTCTCGTCCTCGCGGATGGCGACCCAGGCGCGCCCGATGCGGGAGTCGCCGCTGCGCCGGAAGACCAGCACGACGACGAGGGTGATGAGCAGCATCAGGAAGAAGTAGTTCGCGAATCGGCCGATGGTGACGCCGAAGATGGTGTGCTCGAGGCCGAAGTCGAAGCCGAGGATCTTGAGGTTCGGGATCGAGGAGATGCCGTTCGAGCCGTTCGTGATGTCCGGGCCCGACGTGCCGTCGGAGTTCATCGCGACGAGCCGGAAGATCTCTCCGAAGCCGAGGGTGACGATGGCGAGGTAGTCGCCGCGCAGCCTCAGCGTCGGGGCGCCGATGAGCACACCGAAGACGAGCGATGCGCTCGCGCCGACCAGGATCGCGCCCCAGAACGGCAGATGGACGTCGAAGGGCGAGGACGGCGACCCGGAGACCATGGACGCCGCGTAGGCGCCGACGCCGAGGAAGGCGACGTATCCGAGGTCGAGGAGTCCGGCGAGGCCGACGACGATGTTCAGGCCGAGCGCGACGGTGGCGAAGATGAGGATGTAGACGCCGATGGTGGCGTACTGGTCGTCGCTCTGCGTGAACGGGAAGGCCGCCGCTGCGGCGAAGGCACCGCCGAGTGTGATGTTGCGGTGCCGCGCGGTGTACGTGGAGACCTGGGCGACGAGCCCCGCCTTGGACAGCGCGGCGAAGCTGAACGCCACGGTGACCAGGAAGCCGACGAAGAGTTCGTCGTACTCGGTGCCGATGCCGTAGGTGAAGACCACGAGGCCCACGGCGAGCGCGGCGACGATGATCAGGATCTCGACGTAGCTGGGGAGCTTGCGCGGCGTGGGCGGGGCCTCGGCGGCGAACGCGCCCTTGAAGACGACAAGACCGTTGCGCACGCGGTGCTTGAACTGCTCGCTGCCGCTGTCCTCGGCGTCGACCGCGTAGGTGTGCGGCCGGGTGAAGGGCAGGGCGAGGGCGCCGACGAAGGCGCCGAGCGTGGCGAGCGCGGCGACCCAGCCGCCGGGTTCGAGGTTGGCGAGGCCGCCGAGCTGGTAGCTGATCGAGAGGATCGTGTACCAGGTGGTCGCGAAGGCGGCGAGTGCCGCGTACTTCAGTGCGGCGTCGGCTCCGCCGGGGGCCAGTGCCCGTACGCCCTTGACGCCGTAGGAGGCGAGGCCGAAGAGCGTGGTGAGGATGCCGGCGATCAGGACGAGGACCTGGAGGCCGCCGGGGTAGCCGTAGACGGTGAGGTCGCCGGGGAAGGCCGAGGTCCAGGTCCACGCCATGAACGTGGAGATGACGGTGAGGATGCCGCCGCCGGTGGCCAGTGCGCGGGCGGGGCCCACGGGGATGGCGATGAGGCCGGTGGCGGTGTGGTCCTGCTTGGGGCTCGGCGCGTCGGCCGCTGTGGTCTGTGTGGTCATGGTTGTCACGCCCTGTCCGCGACGCGCTCGCCAAGGAGACCTTGTGGCCTGACGAGGAGTACGACGATGAGGAGTACGAAGGCCCAGACGTCGGCCCAGGACTGCCCGCCGAGCTGGCTCATGCCGGGGATGTCGTTCATGTAGGCGGTGGCCATGGCTTCGGCGACGCCGAGGACGAGGCCGCCGAGCATCGCGCCGTAGATGTTGCCGATGCCTCCGAGCACGGCCGCGGTGAAGGCCTTGAGACCCCACAGGAAGCCCATGCGGAACTGGACTTCTCCGTAGCGGAAGCCGTAGGCGACGGCGGCGATGCCGGCGAAGGCGGCGCCGATCGCGAAGGCCACGACGATGACGCGGTCGGTGTTGACACCCATGAGCTTGGCGGTGTCGGGGTCCTGCGCGGTGGCCTGCATGCCGCGTCCCACGCGGGTCTTCATCACGAAGTAGCCGAGGGCGAACATGCAGATCGGGGCGGTGATCAGCAGGAAGATGTCGCCGGGCTGGATGGTGACGGAGCCCATGTGGATGGAGTCGCCGGGCATCTCGGGGAAGGTGCGGGACGACTTCGCGTTGGGGTACCAGGCCCAGACGGCCTGCTGCAGCGCGAGGGAGAGGCCGATGGCGGTGATGAGGGGGGCGAGGCGGGGTGCGCCGCGCAACGGGCGGTAGGCGAAGCGTTCGGCTCCGACCGCTATGAGGGTCGAGACGATCACGGCGCCTATGAGCATGAGTGGCAGTGCGAGCCACATGCTGGTGCCGCCCGGCAGCCAGAGCCAGACGGTGAGGGCGCCGAAGCCGCCGACCATGAAGATCTCGCCATGGGCGAAGTTGATGAGCTGGACGATGCCGTAGACCATTGTGTAGCCGATGGCGATCAGGCCGTACATGGATCCCAGTAGCAGGCCGTTGACCAGCTGTTGCGGCAGTTCGTGCACCGCAGGTCCTCCGAGTCTTTCGGTGTCGTGCGGCCTGTGTGCGGTGGCTGTGGGCCCCGGCGGCCGAACGGCTTAGGTGACGGATGCGACGCCGCGCGGGGCGCTGCAGAGGCAGCGCCCCGCGCGGTGGTGTCGTGCTGCGGGGTGGATCAGCCGGTGAAGGTGCCGGACTTGACCGGCTCCCAGCCCTTGGTCGGGTCCTCGGTGGACTTCACCTGGTACACGGTGAGCTGCTTGTTGGTCGCGTCGCCGTACTCGTCGAAGGAGACCTTGCCGGTCACACCGTCGAAGGAGACGTCCTGCATGGCCTCGACGATCTTGGCGCGAGCGTCGTCGGGCAGCTTGCCGTCGTTGTCCTCGACGACCTTCTTGACCGCTTCGATGATCGCCCAGGCCGAGTCGTACGAGTAGCCGCCGTAGGCCTCGTAGGCCTCCTTGAAGCCGGCCTTCTTGTAGTTCGCGATGAACTCCTTGGCGGACGGCAGTTCCTCGACCGGCTGGCCGATCGAGGTGGCCATGTCGCCCTTGCCCTCCTTGCCGGAGAGCTTGACGAAGTCGGCGCTGTAGATGCCGTCACCGCCGACGAGCGGGATCTTGGCACCTGCCTTCTTCATCTGCTTGCTGAGCGGGCCGGCCGCGGGGTACTCGCCGCCGTAGTAGACGACGTCGGCGTCAGAGTTCTTGATCTTGGTGGCGACGGCGCCGAAGTCCTTGGTGTCCGGGTTCACGTGCTCCGTGCCGGCGACCTTGCCGCCGAGCTTGGTGAACTCGTCCTTGAAGGTGGCGGCCAGGCCGGCACCGTAGGTCTTCTTGTCGTCGACGACGAAGACCTTCTTCTTCTTCGCGTCGTTGTACAGGTACTGCGCGGCGAACGGGCCCTGGATGGCGTCCGTGGTGGCCGTGCGGAAGTAGGCCTTGTACGGCCGGACCTTCTTGCCGCCGTTCCAGTCCTGGCCCTGGGTCATGGCCGGGTTGGTGTTGGCGGGGGAGACCTGTACGAGCTTCGCGTCGTCGAAGACCTTCTGCATCGACTCGCCGACGGAGGAGTTCAGGGGCCCGACGGCGCCGAGGATTTCCTTGTTCGCGACGAACTTGGTCGCGTTGGTCTGGCCCGACGCGGGCTGGCCCTGGTCGTCGGCGGCCTCGATCTTGAAGGTGATGCCGTCGACGTACTTCTTCTCGTTGGCCTGCTTGGCGGCGAGATCCACGGAGTTGCGGATACCGAGGCCCAGCGCGGACAAGTCGCCGGTCAGCGGCGCGTCGACGCCGATGACCACGGTGGTACCGCCACCCCCGGCGTCGTCTTTGTCCTTGTCGTCGCGTGAGCCACAGGCGGTGAGGGTGAGTGCCCCCGCGGTGAATGCAGCGGTGATGGCTATGAGCGAACGTTGACGCACGATCAGTCCTTTCCCCTGGCACGGCCGTCCCCTGTTGGGTGGCCGAGTCGAGCGCAGAACCGAACTGACAGGAATCCGGTGGGCGCGGTGACTGGCCGTGACTCTAAGGGCCGCTTTGTTCCTGGTGGAGTGGTCAGGCCAAAGGTGTGACGCTCTTGTTATGCCACGGAGTATTCCGGGCTGGAACTCAGGGGGTGGTTGGGGCGGAATGCGCCACCTTCGGCGCATCCCGCATGCTGAGAACTTGCAGGACTGTCAGGGTGTTTTACTCATGACATCAGTGTTCGGGGGGCATGCGGCTGTCAGGGCCTCGGAGAGATCTTTTGCGTACGCCGAGCCGAGGATGAAGCTCTGCGTCTGCTTTGCGCGCACATTACGCAGTGTTACTTCCAGGAAAGGGAGTCCGGCATTCCGTGGCACATTTCCACATTCGCGAATGTGCATGGAAATACGTGCCGTCCGAGGGCTTCCGCTTTTCACTGTGAATGGGGTATGGGGAGCGGCGGTGACCGACAGCGCCGCAGACGGCTGGCCGATCCGCCTGACGGACACGGGCGGCCCCGAGTCCTGGCCGAGGCTGACGCTGAAGCTGAACGTGCGGTCGCCCGCCCGCGGGTGCGTCATGTCGCCCTTGTACGTCACGGACACGGTCTGCGACGGGTAGAGCGGTGGCGGCGGCGCAGGGGGCCGGGGACGGGTCAGGTAGAGGCTGAGCCCCGCGGCCCCGACGACCGCGGCGGTGGCGACGGCCAGGGCGGTGCGGCGGTGACGGGTGAGGAGCGGGCGGGGCCTGACGGGGTGTGCGGCGCCCCGGTCCGGGGAGGCGGTGCGGGCGTCGTAGGTGTGGTCGCCGGGCTCGATGGGGCCGATGGCGTTCACACCCACGGCCCGCCGCTCGGCTGCCCGTGGCGGTAGCGCTTCTCGCACCGCTCGCGGGCCTCCCGCGTGAGCAACTTCCGCCCTGCGGCGGCTCCCTGGCGCTCACGCTCGGCGCGCGCCAGGTCGAGGGTGTCCCGCAGGATCATGTACTGCCCGTTGGAGAGGCCCATCGACTGGTAGTCGCCGTACGTCTCCTTGCCCGAGTCGTAGATCTGCCGCCCCCACTTGGTGATCAGGGCCGTGCAGAGGTCCTCGGGGGAGGTGGTGGCGGGGGAGGGCTCGGGGGTGTCTCCGGAAGGGGAGCTCCCGCATCCGGTGGCGGTGAAGAGGGTGGTGAGGAGGGCGGTGCAGGCGAGCGCACAGAGCGGTTTCCGGTGCCTCATGCACAGAAGCTAGACCGGCGCCCCACGCTCCGACAATGCGTGGGGCGCCGCCTTCAACTCCCTCAGCCGGCGGTGCCGTTGGGCTCGACGTCGCGCAGCAGGCAGGTCAGCCGCGCGGTGCACACCCGCTTGTCCTGCTCGTCGGTGATGACGATCTCGTACGTCGCCGTGGAGCGGCCCCGGTGCACGGGCGTCGCCACGCCGGTGACCAGGCCCGAACGCGCCCCGCGGTGGTGGGTGCAGTTCAGGTCGACGCCGACGGCGAGCTTCCCGCTCCCGCCGTGCAGCATCGAGCCGACCGACCCGAGGGTCTCGGCGAGGACGGCGGACGCGCCGCCGTGCAGCAGGCCGTACGGCTGGGTGTTGCCCTCGACCGGCATGGTGCCGACGACGCGGTCGGCGGAGGCCTCGACGATCTGGACGCCCATCCGGACGCCCAGATCCCCGGCGGAGAACAGGGCGGGCAGGTCGATGCCGAGCGCGGCGTACTCGTCGATGACCTCTTGCGGGAACTTCACGCTGTGCTGCTCGCCCATGGGCCCTGCTCCGTTCTTCGTCCTCACGTGTCGCTGAGCGAACGCTCAGTCGGTGCCTGATTGTTCCAGGCGCACGACGACGGACTTGCTGGCGGGGGTGTTGCTCGTGTCGGCCGTCGCATCCAGCGGGACCAGGACGTTCGTCTCCGGGTAGTACGCCGCGGCGCAGCCACGGGCGGTGGGATAGTGCACGACCCGGAAACCGGGCGCGCGCCGCTCGACGCCGTCCCTCCACTCGCTCACGAGGTCCACGTACGACCCGTCGGCGAGGCTCAGCTCGCGGGCGTCGTCGGGGTTGACCAGGACGACACGGCGGCCGTTCTTGATGCCCCTGTAGCGGTCGTCGAGGCCGTAGATCGTGGTGTTGTACTGGTCGTGCGAGCGCAGCGTCTGCAACAGGAGACGGCCCTTGGGCAGTGCGGGGAACTCCACCGGCGCCGCGGTGAAGTTCGCCTTGCCGGTGGCCGTGGGGAAGCGCCGCTCGTCGCGCGGGGCGTGCGGAAGGGCGAAGCCCGCGGGGTCGGCCACGCGCGCGTTGAAGTCCTCGAAGCCGGGGATCACGCGCGCGATGCGGTCGCGCACCGTGGCGTAGTCCTTCTCGAACTCCTCCCAGGGCGTGGCCGATTCGGGACCGAGGACGCGGCGGGCGAGGCGGCACACGATGGCCGGCTCGGAGAGCAGATGCGGGCTCGCGGGCTCCAGTCGGCCGCGCGAGGCGTGCACCATGCCCATGGAGTCCTCGACGGTCACGAACTGCTCGCCGCCACCCTGGACGTCCCGCTCGGTGCGGCCGAGCGTCGGCAGGATCAGCGCCCGCGCGCCCGTGACGGCGTGCGAGCGGTTCAGCTTCGTCGACACGTGGACGGTCAGGCGGGCCTTGCGCATCGCCGCCTCCGTCACCTCCGTGTCGGGCGACGCCGCCACGAAGTTGCCGCCCATCGCGAAGAACACCTTCGCCTCGCCGTCCCGCAGCGCCTTGATCGCGCGCACGACGTCCAGGCCGTGCTCGCGCGGCGGCGCGAAGCCGAACTCCTTCTCCAGGGCGTCCAGGAAGGCCGGCGCGGGCCGCTCGAAGATGCCCATCGTGCGGTCGCCCTGCACGTTCGAGTGCCCGCGCACCGGGCACACGCCCGCGCCGGGACGGCCGATGTTGCCGCGCAGCAGAAGGAAGTTGACGACCTCGCGGATGGTCGGCACGGCGTGCTTGTGCTGGGTCAGGCCCATCGCCCAGCACACGACGGTGCGCTTCGATGCGAGCACCATGGCGAGCGCTTCCTCGATGCGGTCGCGGCTGAGGCCGGTCGCCGTCAGCGTCTCGTCCCAGTCGGCGTCCCGCGCGGCCTCGGTGAACTCCTCGTACCCATGGGTGTGTTCGCGGACGAACTCCTCGTCGACCGCGCCCTGCGTGTCGAGGATCAGCTTGTTGAGCAGCCGGAACAGGGCCTGGTCGCCGCCGAGGCGGATCTGCAGGAAGAGGTCGGTCAGGGCGGTGCCCTTGAACATGCCCTGCGGGGTCTGCGGGTTCTTGAACCGCTCCAGGCCCGCTTCGGGCAGCGGATTGACCGTGATGATCTTCGCGCCGTTGTTCTTCGCCTTCTCCAGGGCGGAGAGCATGCGCGGATGGTTCGTGCCCGGGTTCTGCCCGGCCACGATGATCAGGTCCGACTTGTAGAGGTCCTCCAGCAGGACGCTGCCCTTGCCGATCCCGATGGTCTCCGTGAGGGCGGAGCCGGACGACTCATGGCACATGTTCGAACAGTCGGGCAGATTGTTCGTGCCCAGCTCGCGGGCGAACAGCTGGTAGAGGAACGCCGCTTCGTTGCTCGTGCGGCCCGATGTGTAATAGACGGACTCGTCCGGACTGTCCAGCGCGGCCAGTTCCTCGCCGATGATGTCGAAGGCCCGCTCCCAGGGGACGGGTTCATAGCGCTCGGCGCCCTCCGCCAGATACATCGGGTGGGTGAGGCGGCCCTGCTGCCCCAGCCAGTACCCACTGCGGGTGGCGAGGTCGGCCACGGGGTGCGCGGCGAAGAAGTCCGGGGTGACGCGACGCAGCGTGGCCTCCTCGGCGACCGCCTTCGCGCCGTTCTCGCAGAACTCCGCCTTGTGCCGGTGCTCCGGCTCGGGCCAGGCACAGCCGGGGCAGTCGAAGCCGTCCTTCTGATTGACCCGCAGCAGCGTCAGCGCCGTGCGGCGCACGCCCATCTGCTGCTGGGCCATGCGCAGCGTGTGCCCGATGGCGGGAAGCCCCGCCGCGGCGTGCTGTGCCTCGGCGACCTGCGGCGCGTCCTGGACCGGATCACCCTTGGGCGACTTCCTTGCCATGATCGGCTCCCCTTCGAGCACGTGCGTGAGCTACGTCTCCGATCCTCCCACGCGGCAGTGACGGCGCGGTCGCGGGTGAGGGTTGGGCCTGAGTGTCAGTGGGGCGTGGCAGGATCGGGGACGTGGCAGAAAAAGCAGCGAAGAAGAAGTCCGAGACCGCGACGAAGCCGAGTGGCGAGCAGCGTCCGCGCCTGCTCCTCATGGACGGGCACTCCCTGGCCTACCGGGCGTTCTTCGCGCTGCCCGCGGAGAACTTCACGACCGCGACGGGCCAGCCGACGAACGCGATCTACGGCTTCGCGTCGATGCTGGCGAACACCCTGCGCGACGAGGCGCCCACGCACTTCGCGGTGGCCTTCGACGTCTCGCGCAAGACGTGGCGCTCCTCGGAGTTCCCGGAGTACAAGGCGAACCGCTCCAAGACCCCGGACGAGTTCAAGGGTCAGGTCGAGCTGATCGGCGAGGTCCTCGACGCGATGAACGCGGTGCGGTTCGCGGTGGACGGCTTCGAGGCGGACGACGTCATCGCCACGCTCGCCACCCAGGCCGAGGCGGCAGGATTCGACGTCCTGATCGTCACCGGCGACCGCGACTCCTTCCAGCTGATCACCGACCACGTGACGGTGCTCTACCCCACGAAGGGCGTCTCCGAGCTGACGCGCTTCACGCCGGAGAAGGTCGAGGAGAAGTACGGCCTCACGCCCAGCCAGTATCCCGACTTCGCGGCCCTGCGCGGCGACCCGTCGGACAACCTCCCCGGCATCCCCGGCGTCGGCGAGAAGACCGCCGCGAAGTGGATCAACCAGTTCGGCTCGTTCGCGGACCTCGTCGAGCGCGCCGAGGAGGTCAAGGGCAAGGCCGGACAGAACTTCCGCGACCACCTGGACGCGGTGAAGCTCAACCGCCGCCTCACGGAGATGGTGCGCGACGTCGAGCTCCCCAAGGCGGTCACCGACCTGGAGCGCGCTCCGTACGACCGCACGGCCCTCGCCCTGGTCCTCGACACCCTGGAGATCCGCAACCCCTCGCTGCGCGAGCGGCTCCTGGCCGTCGACCCCGGCGCGGAGGAGGCCGAGCAGACCCCGGCCGAGCCGGGCGTGGAGCTGGACGGCTCGGTGCTCGGCGCGGGTGAGGTCGCGCCGTGGCTCGCCGAGCACGGCACGGCGGTCCTCGGTGTGGCCACGGTCGACACCTGGCAGCTCGGCACGGGCTCGGTGACCGAGGTCGCCCTCGCCGCGGCCGGGGGTGCGGCGGCCTGGTTCGACCCGGCCGGCCTGGACGAGGCCGACGAGAACGCGTTCGCGGCCTGGATCGCCGACCCGGACAAGCCCAAGGTCCTGCACAACGCCAAGGCCACGATGCGGGTCTTCCCCGAGCACGGCTGGAGTGTGGACGGCGTCGCCATGGACACGGCGCTCGCCGCGTACCTGGTCAAGCCGGGCCGCCGCTCCTTCGCCCTGGACGCCCTGTCCCTGGAGTATCTGGGCCGTGAGCTGGCCCCCGCAGGGGCGGCCGACGGACAGCTCGCCTTCGGCACGGAGGAGGACGACCAGGCCGAGGCCGAGTCGCTGATGGCACAGGCCCGCACGATCCTCGACCTGGGCACCGCCTTCGGGGAGAAGCTGAAGGAGGTCGGCGCCGGTGACCTCCTGACGGACATCGAACTGCCGACGTCCATCCTCCTGGCCCGCCTGGAGCGGCACGGCATCGCGGCGGACCGCGCCCATCTGGAGGCGATGGAGCAGCAGTTCGCGGGCGCGGTGCAGCAGGCCGTGAAGGAGGCGCACGAGGCCGCGGGCCACGAGTTCAACCTCGGCTCGCCCAAGCAGCTCCAGGAAGTCCTCTTCGGCGAGCTGAACCTCCCCAAGACGAAGAAGACCAAGACCGGGTACACCACGGACGCGGACGCCCTGGCCTGGCTGGCGGCCCAGACCGAGAACGAACTGCCGGTCATCATGCTGCGCCACCGCGAGCAGGCGAAGCTGCGCGTCACGGTCGAGGGCCTGATCAAGGCGATCGCCGCGGACACCCGCATCCACACGACGTTCAACCAGACGGTGGCGGCGACGGGCCGCCTGTCCTCCACCGACCCGAACCTCCAGAACATCCCGGTCCGCACGGACGAGGGCCGGGCGATCCGCCGCGGCTTCGTGGTCGGCGAGGGCTTCGAGTCCCTGATGACCGCGGACTACAGCCAGATCGAACTGCGCGTGATGGCCCACCTCTCCGAGGACGAGGGCCTCCTGGAGGCCTTCGGCTCGGGCGAGGACCTGCACACGACGGTCGCCTCCCAGGTCTTCTCCGTCGAGGGCTCCGCCGTGGACGCCGAGATGCGCCGCAAGATCAAGGCCATGTCGTACGGCTTGGCGTACGGCCTCTCCGCGTTCGGTCTCTCGCAGCAGCTGAACATCGAGGCGGGCGAGGCCCGTTCGCTGATGGACACCTACTTCGAGCGGTTCGGCGGCGTACGCGACTATCTGCGCCGAGCCGTCGACGAGGCCCGCGCGACGGGGTACACGGAGACGATGCTGGGCCGCCGCCGGTATCTCCCCGACCTCAACAGCGACAACCGCCAGCGCCGCGAGATGGCCGAGCGGATGGCCCTGAACGCGCCCATCCAGGGCACGGCCGCGGACATCGTCAAGATCGCCATGCTGAACGTGCACCGCGCGCTCACGGAGGCGAAGCTCGACTCCCGCATGCTGCTCCAGGTCCACGACGAAATCGTCCTGGAGATCGCTCCGGGCGAGCGCGCCAAGGTCGAGGAGCTCGTCCGCCGCGAGATGGCGGGCGCGGTGTCGCTGCGGGCTCCGCTGGATGTGTCGGTGGGCGTGGGGGCGGACTGGGAGTCCGCCGCGCACTGACGGCGTCGGGCTTGAGCAAACCCTGGGCGCACCGGAAATCACCGGCTCCGCCGAGTTCGTCCTCAGATGCCGGACGGGCTGGAATATCCAGCCCGTCCGGCATCTGAGGACATCCTGTACAGAACTCCGCTCTCACCCTTGTGGCCCTCGCCCCCGAGCCCCGCAAAGACGCCCCGGCCACGATGACCGCATGGCCCTTCACCTGCGAAAGTGCCGCATAGCGATAGCCACGGCACTGCTCACCACCCTCCTCACCCCCCTCCCCGCGACCGCCGCTCAAGCCAGCGCAGCGCAACGCGCGCAACGCGCGGCCTCCTGCACCGCCCGCAGCGATTCCGCCCTCGCCGCCCAGCTCTCCCGCGACATCCGCGCCGTCCTGACCGCCCGGCGAGGCACCGTCTCCGTGGCCCTCCACGACCCCGCGACCGGCCTCAGCTGCACCTTCGGCAGCAGCCACCGCTACGACACCGCGAGCGTCGCCAAAGTCATGATCATGGAGGCCGCCCTGCGCCGCGCACAGGACTGGGGCCGCGGGCTCACGGCCTGGGAGCGCCGCAAGATACGCCCGATGATCATCCGCTCGGACAACACCGCGGCCCGGCGCCTCTTCGACGACCTGGGCCAGTCCTACATCGCCCGCTTCCTCGGCCGCGCGGGCACCACCGCCACCACGCTCAACCCGTACGGCCTCTGGGGCCTGACCCGCACCTCCGCGGCCGACCAGCTCCGCCTCCTCGGCGTCCTCACCGGAGCCAGGGCCCGCGCCCTGCTGAGCCCGAGTTCACGTGCGTACGGCCTGAAGCAGTTGAACGAGGTGCGGCGCGACCAGCGCTGGGGCGTGCCCGCCGGAATGCCGCGCGGCACCAAGGCGTACCTCAAGAACGGCTGGCTGCCCCGGTCCACGCACGGCTGGCGGGTGCACAGCATCGGCGCGTTCACCGGAACCGGCGCACACAAGGGCGGCGGCCGCACGTACCGCATCGTCGTCCTCTCGCACGACAACCCCACGATGAAGTACGGAGTCCGTACCATCGAGCGCGTTGCCCAGGCCGTGCACCGCGCGCTCAACAAGGGCCGCTCCGCGGCGCAGGAGCTCACCCCGGAGAACGAGATCAGCGAAGTGCCCGACGGATCGGTGCCGACCGAGGCCCCGCCCGAACAGGACGAGGCCAACCGGTGAAAATCGGGCACGAACGGGTGTCTGGGCGCCGGAAGTTGTCGTAGTGTCGCCTGAGTCGGCCCGCTGGGGAGCACAACGGGGAGCACAACAGAGCGGGCGACGACACGCACAGTCGTCAAGGGGAGGGGTTCACGGTCATGGCGGCGGTATTCGGCAGGCGGTTGCGCAGGGGAGCGGTGACCACCGCGGTGGCAGCCGCGGCGGTGGCGGCGCTCGCGGCGTCCCAGGCCCCGGGCGTGACGGACGTCCCTCGCGACGAGCGGGCGGGGGCATCCGGCGCCACGCCGCCACCCGAGAACTCCGCGACCGGCAACTCTCCCTATTACACCGACCTGCCGCCCCTGAACACCCCGGTCCCGCCGACCGGGGCGCCCAACGGCGGCGACGACGAGACCGAGGCGGGCCTCCCGGCCACGGTCCTCGACGCGTACAAGAAGGCCGAGGCGTCCCTCGCCACCTCCAAGCCCGGCTGCAAGCTGCCCTGGCAGCTGCTCGCCGCGATAGGCAAGGTCGAGTCGGGCCAGGCGCGTGGCGGTCGCGTGGACGCGAACGGCACGACGCTCGCACCGATCCTCGGCCCGGTCCTGAACGGCAACGGTTTCGCGAAGATCACCGACACCGACGGCGGCGCGTACGACGGCGACAAGACGCACGACCGCGCGGTCGGCCCCATGCAGTTCATCCCCTCGACGTGGGACACCTGGGCGCAGGACGGCAACGCGGACGGCAAGAAGGACCCGAACAACATCTACGACGCCGCGCTCGCCGCAGGGCGCTACCTCTGCGCGAACGACCGCGACCTGTCCGTCGACGCCGATCTGCACAAGGCGATCCTCAGCTACAACCACTCGACGGACTACCTGAACACGGTCCTTTCGTGGCTGGAGTACTACCGCAAGGGCACCCACGAGATCCCCGACGGCACGGGCGTCCTGCCGAACGACCGCAGCGACAGCAACGGCCCGAGCGCGAGCCCGAGCCCGACGCCCCCGGCGTCCGGTTCGCCCTCGCCGAGCCCGTCGAAGCCCGGCGACGACAAGCCGTCCAAGCCCGGCAACGGCGGCGGCAGCGGTGGCCCGACCACGCCACCGCCGAACGGTGGCGGCTCCGAGAGCCCCGACCCCAGCCCCTCGCCCTCGCCCAGCGACCGGGTGGCGAGCCTGAAGGACGCCGGCACCGGCAAGCTCTCCGCGACGGCGGGTGACTCCTTCGCCGAGCGTGTCGAGGTGCGCACGCAGTCCGCGTCGGGCTCGGCCGTGGCCAAGGCCAAGGTGAGGTTCGCGATCGTCGGTGACACCGACGCGCGCTTCCCGGGCGGCGCCACCAGCGCGACCGTCACCACGAGCGCGGCGGGCAAGGCCACCGCCCCGGCGCTCAAGGCGGGCGAGAAGACGGGTGAGTTCACGGTCAGGGCCACGGTCGTCGGCCGCTCGCTGCCCGGCCTCGACTACACGGCGACGGTCACCGCGCGTCAGGCCGACGCCCTGGCCAGGACCAGCGACAAGGCGCTGACCTGCGCGCCGGGCGGGGAGTTCGCCGACCAGGTCGAGGTCAAGGCGACGTACAAGGGAGAGGCCGCCGGTCGCGTCGCGGCCACCGCGACCATGATCAAGTCGGCGGCCGACGCCACGGCCAACGACAAGGGCCCGTACTTCAAGGACGCGGACGGCAAGCCGGTCCGCACCCTCAAGGCCCTGAAGACGGACGCGAACGGCGTGCTCAAGCTCCCCAAGATGTACGCCGACGACGCGGCGGGCACGTACCTGCTCCGTGTCACCACCGTGGGCGGCGCGACGCTCACGGTCGAACTGAAGGTGGCGGCACCGGCGGCCTAGCCGCACGCACAGTGCATCCGCACGCACAGTGCATCCGCACCTCCTGAACGCAACGCCCCTGCGCCCGCCCGGCGCAGGGGCGTTCGTGTGTGTGCAACGTGTTCTCATCTGGCCGCCGCGTTGCTACGGTGCCCCAGCCCTGACGCCCTGTCAGTTCATGGCCGGCGTCCTGGACACCGTCAGATTTCCCGCCTCGGGAGGATCCGCATGCGCGCTCTCATCGCCGCCGCGACCGGTCTTGCCGTCGCCTTCGCCCTGGTCCTGACGATCACGGCGATGGGGGCCCCGCCCGGCGAGACATCGCCCGAGCCACTGCTCACCACCGTCCCCAAGCACCCGTAGGGAGGGCCGCCGCGATGCGCCGCAAGGCCAGCCTGATCCTGCTCGCCTTCGCCGTGTTCTTCACGGCGATGTCCCCGCTCATGCGCTGGTACGCCTTCCCGCGCCTCGCGAAGATCCCGCCGAGCCAGTACCAGGAGGCGGTCCTGGAGGCGAAGAACCCGACGCTCATCGACTACGGCTCGATGAAGGCCAAGAAGGTCGACAAGGTCACCATCGTGCAGACGCTCAAGGGCAACGTGGAGGCGTCCGAGAAGATCGAGAAGACGGCGGACCGCGACGTCGTCGTCTGGGACGCCCTCTCCTACGTCCAGGACGCCGACGGCAAGATGGTCTCCAAGGTCCCCGAGCGCTACATCTTCGACGCGCACAGCCAGGAACCGGTGCACGCGAAGGGCGAGATGGTCGACGGCGACGCGGTCAGGCGCGAGGGCATCGAGTTCAAGTGGCCCTTCCTGACCGAGAAGCGGGACTACGAGTACTTCGACGCACAGGCCCGCGTCACCAAGCCCATCCACTACAAGGGCACGCAGACGTTCCGCGGCGTGGAGGTCTACTACTTCGAGCAGACCATCCCCTGGACCAAGGTGCCCTTCCCCAAGACCATGCCGGTCAAGGGCATCACCCCGGAGTCCCTCGCCAAGACGGGCACCACACGCTGGTACACCACCGTCCGCAAGTTCTGGGTCGACCCGACCACCGGGGCGCCGGTCTACGGCGAGGAGATCCAGAAGAACGAGCTGCGCGGCGGCACCCTGCTCGGCGGACGCGACAAGGTCACCGTGTTCGAAGGCCACGTGAAGATGCGCGAGGACTACATCAAGAGCACGGTCGACCTGGTGAAGTCCCAGCGCGTCCTGGTGCTCCTCCTGACGTCCTATCTCCCCTGGGGCTTCCTGGGCCTCGGCCTGCTCCTGCTCGCCCTCTCCCTGTGGCTGGAGGCCCGCAGCCGCAGGCCCGGTGATCCGGAGGCCACGGCGGCGCCCGAGCCGGAGCCGGTCAACGCCTGAGCCGCGCGTTGGTGAACCGCGTCGCCTGGGCGGCCGCCGGATCCTCCGGCCACGGATGCTTCGGATACCGCCCGCGCAGCTCCGCCCGCACCGCCCGGTAGCCGTCCCGCCAGAAGGAGGCGAGATCGGCGGTGACGGCGGCGGGGCGTCCGGCGGGGGACAGCAGATGCACGAGGACGGGCACGCCGCCGTCCGCGATCCGCGGGGTCTCGGCGAGCCCGAACATCTCCTGCAACTTCACGGCGAGCACGGGCTGTTCGGGGTCGGAGTAGTCGATCCGGATCCTGGAACCGCTGGGCACCGCCACCCGCTCCGGAGCGAGCGCGTCGAGCCGGGTGGCTTCGCCGGTCGCCCACGGCAGGAGCCGGCCCAGCGCCTGCCCCGCCTCGATGCGCCGCAGGTCGGCCCGGCGCCGTGCCTTCGACAGCTCGGGCTCCAACCACTCGTCCACGCGCGCGTGCAGGGCGCTTTCGGACACGTCGGGCCAGGGCGCCCCGAGATGCCGGTGCAGAAAGGCGAGCCGCTCCCGCAGCTCCCGGGCGCCCTGGGACCAGTGCAGCAGCGAGGTCCCCTCCTCCTTGAGCCCGGCCAGCAGCCCTTCTCGTACGAGTCCGGGGGCGGGCTTCTTGAGGGGCCGCACCGCCAGCTCCACGGCACCGAGCCGCTCGACGTGGCGTGCGACGAGATCTCCGTCCGCCCAGGCGACCTCGTCCCCCTCGCTGTACAGGGACGCCGCCGCGCTCCGGGCCACGTCCCCGTCGATGTGCCCGCCGAGCAGCACGCGCGCGTGCCCGGCGCCCACCGGCCGGTCGGCCACGGCCACGGTGATCCACTCCGCCCCGGTGAGCGCGGACCCGGGCCGCACCTCGGCGCGGGTTCCGTTCACCATGAGGTACGCGCCGTCCCCACGCCCCTGGGCAACCCGCTCGGGGAAGGCGAGCGCGGCGACGAGTCCGGCGACGCGGTCGTCGCTCATGCTGTTCGCATCGGCTGCGGGGTTCCGGGCGGGCGGGTGGATGAGCTCTTTCGCCGGGGCTTCCGGCGACGGCGTACCAGCCCCCGGCGGCGACGGTGCCCCTGCTGCGGCAAGCCTCCGCACCTCCGTGCGCCACCGCGCCGCGTACCCGTCCCCGCCCCGCCGGGCAGCGCGCCACGCCGCCGCGATGTCGTCCCCGTACTCACGCGGCGGCTCCTCGCTGAGGAGGGCCACCACCTCCGCCGCACGGCGCGCCCCCACGAGGGGCGCCGCGTCGAGCAGGGCCCGCGCCAAGCGGGGGTGCAGCCCCACCCGCGCCATCCGCGCGCCCCGCTCCGTGACCCGCCCCGACTCCGCGGACACCGCCCCGACCGCCGTCAGAACGGCACGCGCCGCCGCCATCGCGCCACCCGGCGGGGGATCGAGCAGGGCGAGGCCGGAGGCGTCGGGATCGCCCCAGCAGGCCGCCTGAAGAGCGAACGCGGACAGGTCCGCCAGCTTGATCTCCGGCGCCGGAAAGCGCGGCAGACGGGCGTCCTCCGCCTCCGCCCAGCACCGGTACACGGCCCCCGGCGCCTCACGCCCGGCGCGGCCCGCCCGCTGCCGGCCCGCCGCCTGCGAAGCCCGTACCGTCGTCAGCGCGCTCAGCCCGCGCGCATGGTCGACGCGCGGCTCACGCGCGAGCCCGGAGTCGACCACGACCCGCACCCCGGGCACCGTCAGGGACGACTCCGCCACCGACGTCGCGAGGACCACCCGGCGCGCACCTCCCGCCGAGCCTGCGAGCACCGCGTCCTGCACCGCCGCGGGCGCCCGCCCGTGCACCTGAAGCACCTCTGCGGGCGCATCCCCCAACTGCCCTGCCACGCGCGCGATCTCACCGACCCCGGGCAGGAAGCACAGCACGTCCCCGTCCCGCTCGGCCAGCGCCCGCCGCACCACCGAAGCCACCTGCGTGAGCAGCGCCGGATCCACCCGCATCCCGTGCGGCGGCCGCACCGGTCGCGCGGGCGGCGCCCAGACGACCTCGACCGGGTAGGAGGTGCCCTGCGCCTCCACCACCGGAGCGTCCCCGAGGATCCGTGACCAGCCCTCCGCGTCCGTCGTCGCGGACGCGGCCACCAGGCGCAGCTCGGGCCGCAGCGCGGCCCGCACGTCGACCAGGAACGCCGCCACGGTGTCGGCGTCGAGATGCCGCTCGTGACACTCGTCGATGATCACCACGTCGACACCGGTCAACTCCTGGTCCCGCTGCAGCCGTTGCAGCAGGACACCCGTGGTGACGACCTCCACGCGCGCGTGGCGCCCCACCACGCGCTCACCGCGCACCGTGTACCCGACGCTCTCCCCGACCTTCTCGCCGAGCAGCCACGCCATCCGCCGCGCGGCGGCACGGGCGGCGATGCGCCGGGGCTCGGCGACCACCACGCGTCGTACAGGCCCGTCCCCGAGAAGCCCGGCGAGGGCCAGCGGCACCAGCGTCGTCTTGCCCGTGCCGGGAGGCGCGCACAGCACGGCGCTGCCCGGCCCCTCCAATGCGGAACGCAACGCGGGCAGCGCGCTGCGTACGGGAAGGTCCAGGGCTTCGTTACGGAGACGGATCACGCACTCAGTCTCGTACGCAGACGTAGATCGCCGTCCCCGGGATCAGATTCCCGCGCAGCGGGGACCAGCCGCCCCACTCCTGGGTGTTCCACGCGGGCCACTGGGGCTCCACCAGGTCGACGAGACGGAAACCGCCTGCCACCACGTCGCGCACCCGGTCGCCGATCGTCCGATGGTGCTCCACGTAGACGGCGTTCCCGTTCTCGTCCTGCTCCACATAAGGAGTGCGGTCGAAGTACGAGGCCGCGACCGAGAGACCCTCGGGGCCCGGCTCGTCGGGGAAGGCCCAGCGCATCGGGTGCGTCACCGAGAACACGAACCGGCCGCCGGGCCGCAGCACGCGGTGCACGTCCTTGAGGACCCGCACCGGATCGGCCACGAACGGCATCGCTCCGTAGGCCGAGCACACGAGGTCGAAGCTGCCGTCCGCGAACGGCAGCGCCCCCGCGTCCGCCTCCACCAGCGGCACGCCGCCGCCGATCCGCAGCGCGTGCTGCAGCTGCCGGTGGGAGAGGTCGAGGGCGACCGGACGCGCACCCTGCGCGGCGAGCCAGCGCGAGCACTGCGCCGCACCCGCGCCGATCTCCAGGATGTCCTTGCCCTTCAGCTCCTCGGGCGGACCGAGCAGCTCGGCCTCCACCTCGTCGAGTCCTTCAGGACCCCACACGAACCGGTCGTCACCCAGGAAGGTGCCGTGCTCGATCTGGTAGTCGTCCGCGTTCCTGTCCCACCAGCCACGATTGGCGCGGCTGCTCTCCGTGACGTCGGCGTCACGGCGGGTGGCTTCCGGTTCGGGCGTCTCGTGCAGCTCGGACTCTTGGATGATCGGCTCCATCGTCGTACTCTTCCGTCTGGCTTGATACGGCTCGTCGCGGCGGGACAGTGGCGAGGCGGGCCGAAAGTGGTCGCGGCAGGGCGCTGTGCGGCCCGTGTGGCCTCATGCGACAGCATTTGTGCCGGGTATGCGGCGTTCCGCCCCGGGTGTGCGCCTTCGCGCATTGACCCTGTCCGGCTGCCCCCGTATGCTACAAGTTGCGCTGCGAGCCTGCCTTCCTCAGACATAGCAGGATGCGCTCGCATCTGTTGTATGTCCCCTCGGTTGTCGAGGCGCCTTCCGTTTCTCCGGAAACTCAGGAATCGGCGCTTCCCAGGCTGTCCGGCTTCTTCAGAGCGAAATCGGCTCCGGCGCTAGCAGTACCTACGACTCACCGTCCGTACCGGAGCCCTTACCCACATGACGAGCAGCACCGAGACCACCGCTTCCACCACCCCGCAGGTAGCGGTCAACGACATCGGTAACGAGGAAGCCTTCCTCGCCGCGATCGACGAGACGATCAAGTACTTCAACGACGGCGACATCGTCGACGGCGTCATCGTGAAGGTCGACCGGGACGAGGTCCTGCTCGACATCGGTTACAAGACCGAAGGCGTCATCCCCTCCCGCGAGCTTTCCATCAAGCACGACGTCGACCCCAATGAGGTCGTCGCCGTGGGCGATGAGATCGAGGCTCTTGTTCTCCAGAAGGAGGACAAGGAAGGCCGTCTCATCCTGTCCAAGAAGCGCGCACAGTACGAGCGCGCCTGGGGCACGATCGAGAAGATCAAGGAAGAGGACGGCATCGTCACCGGCACCGTCATCGAGGTGGTCAAGGGTGGTCTCATCCTCGACATCGGCCTCCGTGGCTTCCTGCCGGCTTCCCTCGTCGAGATGCGCCGCGTCCGCGACCTCCAGCCCTACGTGGGCAAGGAGCTCGAGGCCAAGATCATCGAGCTGGACAAGAACCGCAACAACGTGGTCCTGTCCCGCCGTGCCTGGCTCGAGCAGACCCAGAGCGAGGTCCGCCAGACCTTCCTCACGACCCTGCAGAAGGGCCAGGTCCGCTCCGGCGTCGTTTCCTCGATCGTCAACTTCGGTGCGTTCGTGGACCTCGGTGGCGTCGACGGTCTCGTGCACGTCTCCGAGCTTTCCTGGAAGCACATCGACCACCCCTCCGAGGTTGTCGAGGTCGGCCAGGAAGTCACCGTCGAGGTTCTCGACGTGGACATGGACCGCGAGCGCGTGTCCCTGTCGCTCAAGGCGACGCAGGAAGACCCGTGGCAGCAGTTCGCCCGTACGCACCAGATCGGGCAGGTTGTTCCCGGTAAGGTCACCAAGCTCGTTCCCTTCGGTGCGTTCGTGCGCGTCGACGAGGGCATCGAGGGTCTGGTCCACATCTCCGAGCTGGCCGAGCGCCACGTGGAGATCCCGGAGCAGGTCGTCCAGGTCAACGACGAGATCTTCGTCAAGGTCATCGACATCGACCTCGAGCGTCGTCGCATCAGCCTCTCGCTGAAGCAGGCCAACGAGGCCTTCGGCGCCGACCCGTCGGCCGTCGAGTTCGACCCGACCCTGTACGGCATGGCCGCGTCGTACGACGACCAGGGCAACTACATCTACCCCGAGGGCTTCGACCCCGAGACCAACGACTGGCTCGAGGGCTTCGAGTCGCAGCGTGAGGTCTGGGAGACGCAGTACGCCGAGGCGCAGACGCGCTTCGAGCAGCACCAGGCCCAGGTCATCAAGTCCCGCGAGGCTGACGCCCAGGCCGAGGCGGAGGGCGCTGCGGCTCCCGCTTCCTCGACCGGTACCCCGGCTGCCGGTGGCACCGGTGGCGGCGGCGGTTCGTACTCCTCGGAGTCGGACGACAACTCCGGCGCCCTGGCGTCGGACGAGGCGCTTGCCGCACTTCGCGAGAAGCTCGCAGGTGGACAGAGCTGAATTGCTCTGCCCTAGCAGGTAGTTAGGAGCGGGCCCGCACCCCTTGGGTGCGGGCCCGCTTTTTTGCGCTTCGCGCCCGGGTCGTTCATCTTCCGCAGCCCGGTGGGGGTTTGGCGCGCAGTTCCCCGCGCCCCTGACGGGGCCCTACGGCGTGACCATGATGTTCGTCAGGCCCTTGCCGCCCGTCACCGTGTTGCTCGCGTACACCGTCGTCTTGCAACTGCCGCTGAAGTTGGTCACGTTGATCGCGAGCTGCTTGTCGCCCGTCGCGCCGGACAGGGTCGACCTGTTGCCGCGGAAGACCGTGCCGCAGCCCCAGCCGGACTGCTGGCTGTGGGTCTCGTAGCCGTTGTTCGTGGTGTTCTTGCCGGTGTTGTTCTCGATGACGTAGTTGTTGCCCTTCACGTCGATCCACGAGTCGTCGTAGTTGTTCCCGGTCAGGCCCTTGCCGTCGAAGGTGTTGCCGGTGACCTTGCCGCCGGTGGTGCCTTCCTTGAGGTCGATGGCCTCGCCGCCCACGTCGGGGCCGATCGTGTTGTTCAGGATCTGTACGTTGTCGCTCTTGTCGCTCACGCCGCCCGCGCTGCCCACGTAGACGCCCTCGCCCATGCCGCGGTCGTCGTTCCCGGTGTCGTAGATCTTCGAGCCCTTGATGACGCCGTCGGTGCTCGACTTCCGGAAGTGGACGCCCTCCATGTCGAGGCCGTGGACCGTGACGGTGTCCACGACGACGCCCTTCGCGGAGTCGATCATGATGCCCTTCTGGCCGCCCGTGACGGTGATGCCCTTGACCGTCCAGTAGGAGGCGCCGTTCAGATGCAGGCCGTATCCGCCGCCCGCCGTGAGCACTGCCTTCGGGGAGCCGGTCAGGGTGATGCGGGAGCCTGAGCTCGCGGCCGTGCTCGTCTTGAAGTTGCCGGTGTACGTGCCGTCGGCGAGGTGGATCGTGTCGCCCGGGGAGGCGCCGGTGAGCGCGGACTTGAGCTCGGCGGCCGTGGAGACCTCGATGGTCCCGGCCGCCGTCGATGCGGGGGAAGCGGTGGCCACGACGGCCAGGCCTCCGGTGGCGGCCGTCGCGACGAGCGCGGAGAGGGAGATGAGCAAGGTGCGTCGGGTGCGCATGTGGGGTGACCCTCCGGTTCTTGTACGTGAACACTGGGTGTGCATCTGAACGTAGAGGTGAGGCATGTCCGCGTCAAGGTCTGGACCAGGCCGGTGAACTCGGCGTCCCGCAAAGGGGGTTCATGCACACGAACCCCACGGTGCACGTGACGCAAGAAGCCGCTGTGAAGAAGCCCGAGAGGGAATGTCCACGCCCTTGCGCGCGTTCTGCTGTACGAGTCACGAAGAAGAGGGCGAGGAGCGGTCACAGTGCTTGATCCGCAGGATTTGTACGCATGGGAGCCGAAGGGCCTCGCCGTCGTCGACATGGCGCTCGCGCAGGAGTCGGCCGGACTGGTCATGCTCTACCACTTCGACGGCTACATCGACGCGGGCGAGACCGGCGACCAGATCGTCGAGAGCCTCACGGACAGCCTGCCCGGCCAGGTGGTGGCGCGCTTCGACCACGACCGGCTCGTCGACTACCGCGCGCGCCGCCCGCTGCTCACGTTCCGGCGCGACCGCTGGACCGACTATGAAGTGCCCACGCTCGACGTGCGGCTGCTCCAGGACGCCACGGGCGCGCCCTTCCTGCTGCTCTCCGGGCCCGAGCCGGACGTCGAGTGGGAGCGTTTCGCAGCCGCCATCGGGCAGATCGTGGAGCGGCTCGGGGTGCGGCTCTCGGTGAACTTCCACGGCATCCCCATGGGCGTGCCGCACACCCGCCCCGTGGGCCTCACCCCGCACGGTAACCGCACCGACCTGGTGCCGGGGCACCGCAGCCCCTTCGACGAGGCGCAGGTGCCCGGCAGCGCGGCGTCGCTCGTCGAGTACCGCCTCCTGGAAGCGGGCCACGACGTGCTCGGCGTCGCCGCGCACGTCCCGCACTACATCGCGCGCTCCGCGTACCCGGACGCCGCGCTCACGGTCCTCGAGGCGATCACCGCGGCGACGGGCCTCGTGCTGCCGAGCGTCGCGCACGGCCTGCGCACCGAGGCGCACCGCACCCAGACCGAGATCGACCGGCAGATCCAGGAGGGCGACGAGGAACTGGTCGCCCTCGTGCAGGGACTTGAGCACCAGTACGACGCCGCGGCGGGTGCCGACGCACGCGGCAACATGCTGGCGGAGCCCGTGGACATCCCGTCGGCGGACGAGATCGGCAAGGAATTCGAGCGCTTCCTCGCCGAGCGCGAGGGCGACGCGTAGCCGGGAGCGCTCGACGCGCAGCCGGGAGGGCGGGGTGTAACGCCACCCCCTAAGCTGCCGGTCATGCTGAAGGTGGGCCTGACCGGCGGTATCGGCGCCGGCAAGAGTGAAGTATCGCGTCTCCTTGTCGCGTCGGGAGCCGTCCTGATCGACGCCGACAAGATCGCGCGAGAGGTCGTGGAGCCGGGAACCGAGGGCCTGGCGAAGGTCGTTGACGCCTTCGGGCAGGAGATCCTCGCTCCGGACGGCACCCTCGACCGGCCGAAGCTGGGCTCGATCGTCTTCGCCGACCCGGAGAAGCTGGCCGTACTGAACTCGATCGTGCACCCCCTGGTCGGCGCCCGCTCCGCCGAGCTGGAGGGGGCAGCCTCGCAGGACGCGGTGGTCGTGCACGACGTGCCGCTGCTCGCGGAGAACGGCCTGGCACCGCTGTACGACCTCGTGGTCGTCGTCGACGCGAGCCCCGAGACCCAGCTGGAGCGTCTCGTGCGGCTGCGCGGCATGAGCGAACAGGACGCCCGCGCGCGGATGGCCGCTCAGGCGACCCGCGAGAAGCGTCTGGAGATCGCGGACATCGTGATCGACAACGACGGCCCGCTGGAGGGCCTGGAGCAGCGGGTCGGCGCCGTATGGGCGGACCTCGCGCGGCGGGCGCGCGCGGCCTAGAAGGAGGCGGGAGTGGTCGTACTGGCGGTGTTCACCGCTCTGGGCGGCCGACGCTGCAGTTCGAGACGGGGGACGGGCAGGTCGTCGAGGTGGTGTCCCCGGTGCCGCAGAGCAGGAGGGCGCCGCTCGCCGCGGGCGACCGGGTGCGCATCGCCTACGACAGCGACGACCCCCGGGAGACCGTCATGCTGGGGCGTGAGCGCAGGGGCATCGACCGGGGATTCGTGGCGGCGGGCGCGGCGGTGCTGGTGCTCGGTCTCGTGCTGACGGCCCTGGCGCTGTGAGGGGCGGGGCAGGGCGCGGGCAGGGCGTGGCGGGTGCCGGAGTGTGAGGGCCGGAGTGTGGGGGCCGCGTTCATGGGGAGAATGGACGGAATAGGCGTCGGCGTGACGGGCGTTGACACAGAGCAGCGAGGGAAGGAGTCACGCGTGCCCGAAATTACCCCGGAGACCCATGTCATCGACTTCCGTGCGGCGGAGCAGCTCCTTGCCGCGCGGGATCCCCGAGGCGCGGTGAAGCTGCTCGACACGGTCATCGCGGCCCACCCCGAGAACACGGCGGCGCGGCTGCTGCGGGCCCGTGCCTTCTTCGCCGCCGCTCAACTGCGCGCCGCCGAGCTGGAGTTCAGCATCGTCCTGGAGCGGGAGCCGGACAACGCGTTCGCCCACTTCGCCCTGGCGCGCACGTACGAACGCGCGGCGCGGCCCGACCAGGCCCGCCGCCACTTCCGCCTCGCCGCCGCGCTCGACCCGCAGCCGGAGTATCTGGCGGCGGCGCGCTTCGACGACGGCGACGCCGCGGGCGCCGAGGGCTGACCCGCCCCCGGACCCGCGTCCGGCTAACCCGTCCCGGTCCGCCCGGTCCGCCCGGTCCGCCCGGTCCGAGGGGGCTCGTACGGCGGGATGTCGCGGCCCGGCTGGTAGTGCGGGCCCTGGTGGATGTGGTGCAGGATCACCGCCATGTCGGCGGTGACGATCAGCCAGAGCACTCCGCAGGCGAGCGCCCACTCGGGGCGGCCCACGAGGGCGAAGGCGACGGTGCCGAACGTGGCCCAGATCAGGCCCCACACGCTGAACCAGAAGCGCATGCGCAGCGGACTGCGCGCGGTCACCGGTTCACTGCCTGTGCGCATCACGAGAGGTCATCTCCTCCCTCGCTGCCCTCTCCACCCTCTCCACCCTCTCCACCCTGTTCCCTGGGCGTCTCCACCTTCAAGGATCCACCCGTGGGTGGTGGACCGGAAGGGCCGGAGGCTTCAAGATCGTAGATGTGTCGATCGGGGGTAGGGCTGTGCTGGACGTACTGAGGAACCGGGCGAGGTCGGACGAGCGGCTCGCCGCGTGGCTGAAGGATCTTGAGGGCATCGAGGAGCCGCGGGCCGAGGCGGTGCTGCCCTCTGCCGACGCGCTGCCGGACGTGCTGCTCGACCTGGCCGTGCCGCACGAGGACATCAACGACCTGCTGGCCCTGCGCGGGCGGCTTGCGGAGGACCCGGAGGCGCGGTGGCTGCTCGACCGCAGCGTCGCCGGGACGGTGCGGGACATGGGCAAGCCCGGAGCGGGTCCCAAGTACGCTTCCTTGCCGGTTGAGTTGGGTGCTCTTGGGGCTTACTTCTACGTGTACGTCTTCGTGGCGACCCTGCCGTACGTACGCGCGTATCACGTCAGCCACGGCATCCCGGACGACGTCTCCCGGCACACGCTCGCCGACCTCGGACGGCACATCGCGGTGCACCGCAGGGCGCGCGGTGGTCCCGGTCTGCTGCACCCGAGCTGGAACTCCCTGCATTTCCGGGGCGAGCTCTACCAACTGGGGCGGCTGCAGTTCCAGCGCGCGGTGCTGGGGGAGCGGATGGGCGGGGCGGTGGCCGCGGCGGGGCATACCGCGAGCCGGGGGGACCCCTGTCTGAACCTCCACATCACCGACTTCCGGGGGCCGCTGTCCCCGGAGGCCTGTGACCGGTCGATGTGGCTGGCGCGGGAGTTCTTCGCGCGGCACTTCCCGGAGGAGAGACATGAGACAGCCGTGTGTCACTCCTGGCTGCTCGATCCACAGCTGAAGAGGTATCTGCCGGCGGACTCGAACATCGTCCGCTTCCAGGAGCGCTTCCGCCTCGCGGACGGGTATGAGCGGGAGTCGGACGACAGCGCTCCCGTCACCTTCGTCTTCGGCGACGGGGACCTGCCCGTGGCCGAACTGCCGCGGCGGACAAGGGTGGAGAGAGCCGTGGGGGACCACTTGAGGGCGGGAGGCCACTGGTATGGAGGGCATGGCTGGTTCCCGCTGTAGACCGCGGGGCCACGGGGAGAGGTGGGAACGTGCCCTCGGAGCGCTTCGTTGACGGGGCATGACTGCTGAGATGCGTGAGGGATACGAGGGGACGGGCCCGGGAGCGATCACGCCGGACGGCTGCGCGGTGGACCTGTACGCGCGCCTGACCGTCGGGGACGAGCCCGATGTCATCGCCGGTGCGGTACCGGCCGGGGCGCACATTCTGGAGCTGGGCAGCGGTGCGGGGAGGGTGACGCGTCCGCTGCTGGAGCGGGGGTTCCGGATCACGGCGGTGGACGAGTCCCCCGAGATGCTGGAGAAGGTGTCCGCGCTCGACGGGCGGGTGCGCACGATCCGGAGCCCGATCGAGAAGCTCGAACTGGACGAGCGGTTCGAGGTGGTGATGCTCGCGTCGTTCCTCGTGCACACCGGCGATGTGTCGGTGCGCCGCGGGATGCTGCGGGCCTGCCGGAGCCATGTGACGGACGATGGCTGTGTGCTGATCCAGCGGGAGGGCGCGGACTACCACACGAACCTGCCGAGGGAGCGGGTCGACCCCGGTGGTTTCACGGTGCGGATCCTGTCGGCGGAGCCGGTGGGGGACGGGGTGAACGAGGTGCGCGCGGAGTACGTCTTTCCGGACGCCGTATGGACCCAGACGTTCCGCGCCCGGCCGCTCACGAAGGAGCAGTTCGAGCAGGCGCTGGAGGAGGCGGGGCTGAGGGTCGACAAGTACCTCACGGAGGACGGGACTTGGGTGCGGGCGGTGCCGGTGCGCTGACAGCGGGCTGATAGGGGCTGCGGGCGGTGGGCGGCGGGCGGCGCCCGGCGGAGATGGTGTGCTGCCGGGCGATGAGTTCCGCGGGGCGGGCCGGTCTATCCCGGTGACAGCACAACAGCCCCTGCGCACCGAGGAGATCACCATGACCACGGCCACCACCGCCCCCAACGCCTCAGCCCCCAGCACCTCCGCCACCGGAGGCCCCGCACTTGCCGGGCGCCGCTCCGTTCGCATCACGCTGCGCACGATCCAGGTCGTGCTCGCCCTGTTCTTCGCTCTCGCCAGCGGGGCTCCGAAGCTGATCGCGCACCCCACGGCGGTCGAGGCCTTCGAGAGGCTCGGGTGGGGCGATCCGGGGATGTACGCGATCGGCGCACTGGAGGTGCTCGGCGGGATCGCGCTGCTGGTTCCGGTGCTCAGTTCCGTCGGCGCGACGGGTCTGGTCGGGCTGATGATCGGTGCGTTCATCGTGAGCGTGACCGCGCTCGGCGGGGAGAACGCCGCCACGCCGCTCATCCTCATCCTGCCGCTCGCGTGGATCGCCTGGGCGCGGCGCGGGCAGAACGCGGAGCTGGTCCGTCTCCTTCAGCGACGAGGCGTGGGACGACGGGGCGTGGGACGCGGCGAGTGAAAGGCGGCGTACCGGGGTGGAGTTCCGTCCCCGTGCCGAGGGCTCACCGGGCAGCGCCGGGTGGGCTCTCGGCACGGGGACGAGGCCGTAGCTAGGCCTCGCCGCGCAGTCGTTCCATCTCCCGGCGGTCGCGCTTGGTGGGGCGGCCCGTTCCCCTGTCGCGTACGCCGGCGGGGGCCACGGCCTCGCGGGGCGGCGGGGGAGGGCTGTTGTCGACGTAGCACTCGACGGCCACCGGAGCGCCCACGCGCTTGCGGATGAGGCGTTTGACGACGACGACGTTCTCGCGGCCGCCCGCGTGGCGCAGGCGTACCTCGTCGCCGACGTGCACGCCGTAAGCGGGCTTCACGCGCTCGCCGTTGACCCGCACATGGCCGCCCTTGCAGGCCGCCGCGCCCATGGAGCGGGTCTTGACCAGGCGTACGGACCAGATCCAGGCGTCGATCCGCACGGAACCCCCGCCCGCGCCACCGCCACCGCCCGCACCCGCGCCTGCCGGAGCACCGCCGGCTCCGTTGCCGTTGCCGCCACCGCCTGAAGTCTCCGAAGCCATGCCCCGACTTTAATGCCTGCCGGGCGGTTCATGGCGGGGCTCGTGATGCCCGGCGAAGGGCTGCTCGGCGGAGCCTCGCGGCATGGCCGCTCACCCCGGCAGGCGTTGTGCGGTCAGGCAGGCGTGGTGCGGCAGCAGTGCGGCATCCCCGGCTGCACGGCGAGCCGTTCGGAATCCGTTCCCCTCGGAGTCTGATAATTCGGGCTAATCACCACAAAGCCGGATGCAGACCCAGGGGTGCCGCCTATGAAGTTCGAAGCCACCGTCGATGACCTGATGGACACGTTGCGCGCCGACCTCGAACGGCTCGCCGCAATCCCCTCGATCGCCTTCCCCGGCTTCCCGGCCGCACCGGTGCTGGAGGCGCACGACCTGCTGGTCGAGCTGTTGCGAGGAGCGGGCGTGCCGACCGTCGAGCGGCTCGATCTGCCGGACACCTCACCCGTGATCTACGGGGAGATCCCGCCGCCGACCCCCGACGCCCCGACGGTGCTGCTCTACGGCCACTACGACGTCCAGCCGCCCGGCGACGAGAGCCTGTGGAAGTCGCCCCCCTTCGAGCCGACTCCCATCGACGAGGCGGGGGGAGGCCTGCGCGCCCGGGGCATCGCGGACGACAAGTCCAACGTCATCGCGCACCTGGGCATGCTGCGGGCCTACGGCGGCAGGCCACCCGTCGGCATCAAGATCGTCATCGAGGGCCAGGAGGAGTACGGCAGCGCCTTCGACGACTATCCGCCCACCGACCCGGAGCGGTTCGCCTGCGATGCCATGGTGGTCGCCGACCTCGGCAACCTCCGGCCCGGCACCCCCACCCTTACCACCGCCCTGCGCGGCGCGTCCGAAGTGGTCGTCGAGGTGCGCACCCTTGACGAGCCGCGGCACAGCGGGGAGTTCGGGGGCGCGGCGCCCGACGCCCTGCTCGTGCTCCTCAAGGCCCTGGCCACCCTGCACGACGTACACGGAGACGTGGCCGTGGAGGGGCTGCGGCGCGAGGACTGGAGCGGCACGAGCTACACCGAGGACGAGTTCCGCTCGCTCGCCGGTGTGCGTGACGGAGTGCCGCTCATCGGCAGCGGCAGCCTGGGCGAGCGGCTCTGGAGCGGCCCCGCGATCACGGTGATCGGCCTGGACGCGCCGAGCGTCGACCATGCCGCGTCAGCCGTCGTGCCGTACGCACGCGCCAAGTTGAACCTCCGCTTCCACCCGCGTCAGGACGCGAAGGAGGCGCAGGGCAAGCTGGTCGACCACCTGCGCTCGCTCACCCCCTTCGGTGTCCCCCTCACCGTGACGCCCGGCGACACGGGCCCCGGCTACGAGGCGCCCACCGGCGGCCCCGCCTACCGCGCCGCCCGCGCCGCGCTCAAGGAGGCCTGGGGCGAGGACGCCTCGTTCGTGGCGACCGGCGGCTCCATCCCCCTGGTCAACGGCCTCGCGAAGGCGGCACCCGGCGCTGAGGTCCTGCTCTTCGGCGCCCAGGACAGCATGTGCAATCTGCACGCCCCGAACGAACGCGTGCTCTTCTCCGAGCTGCGCAACACGGTCGTCGCCATGGCCGCCTTCGTGCGGGAGTACGCGGCCGACTTCAACGGCTCAGGTACCGGTACCGGCGGGGAGCGCCGCGTATGAGCAGCACCGCGACGGATCCCGGCACCGAAGAGCCGCAGCACAAACGGAAGTTCACCTTCCCCAGCGCCCTGACCATCCTCGCGATCGTCACCGTCGGCGTCTGGCTGCTCGCCTTCCTCATCCCCTCCGGCGCCTACGACCGCAATGCCGAGGGCGCCCCCGTCGAGGGCAGCTACCACCGCGTCGACTCCGGCCAGACCTTCGTGGACCGGCTCAACGACCTCTTCCTCGCCCCGGTCAACGGCCTGTACGGCATCCAGGACGAGAAGTCGGGCGTCGTCGGGCCCGACATGGCCGGTGAGCTGTACGGCAGCGCGGGCGTGTTCCTGTTCGTGCTCGCCATCGGCGCGTTCATCACCGTCGTCTTCGCCACCGGCGCCCTCGACCGCGGCATCGGCCGCCTCGCCCACCGTCTTCGCGACCGTGGCGCGATGCTGATCGCGGGCGTGATGCTCGTCTTCTCAGTCCTCGGCACGGTCGAGGGATTCGCGGAGGAGACACTCGGCTTCTACGGCCTGATCGTGCCCCTGATGCTCGCCCTCGGCTACGACCGGATGGTCGCGGTCGGCGCGATCATCCTGGGGGCCGGGATCGGGGTGCTCTGCTCGACGGTCAACCCGTTCGCCACCGGAGTCGCCTCCTCCGCCGCCGACATCTCACTCGGCGACGGCATCGTGCTGCGCTTCGTGATGTGGATCGTCCTGACCGCGGTCACCATCGCCTACGTCATCCGCTACGCGAAGCGCGTACAGAAGAACCCGGACCGCTCCCTCAGCGGCTTCCTGCCCGGCGACCGCGAGCAGACCGCCGACGACGCGGGCGAGGTGCCGGAGCTGACGCGCCTGCACAAGTCCGTGCTCGTCCTGGTCGCCCTCGTCTTCGCCTTCATGATCTTCTCCGTGGTGCCCTGGGCGAGCGCGCTCACGGGCAAGGCGGACGCGAAGCCGTACGGCTTCGAACTCGGCTGGTCCTTCCCGCAGTTGGCGGCGCTCTTCTTCTGCGCCGCCGTGCTCGTCGGGTGCGTGGCGCGGATGGGCGAGCAGAAGCTCAGCTCGACGATCATCCAGGGCGCGGCCGACTTCATCTCGCCCGCCCTGGTGATCGTGCTCGCGCGCGGCGTCACGGTGATCATGAACAACTCGAAGGTCACGGACACCGTCCTGCACTCCATCGAGGGCGTGGTGAAGGGCACGTCCTCCGGGCTCTTCGCGATCATCGTCTTCGTCGTGAACCTGCCGCTGGCCTTCCTGATCCCCTCCACGTCCGGCCACGCGACCCTCGCCATGCCGATCCTGGCCCCGCTCGCCGACTTCGCCGGGGTCTCGCGCGCGGTCGTCGTCACGGCGTGGCAGTCCGCGAGCGGCTGGATGAACCTGTGGGTGCCGACCACCGCCGTGACCATCGGTGGCGTCGCGCTCGCGAAAGTCGGCTACGACAAGTACCTGCGCTTCGTCTGGCCGCTGCTCGCCATCCTTTTCGTACTGATCTGCGTCTTCGTGGCGCTCGGAGCGGTGATGACATGACGCATTCCTCAACTGCCGAGGCCAAGAGCGCCGCGGCCAAGCCGTCGGCGGCCGCCTACCGCAATCTCGCCGTGGCCACGGTCGGGTTCACGCTCACCTTCTGGGCCTGGGACCTCATCGCGCCGCTCGGCAGCGACTTCGGCGACCGGCTCGGGCTCACGTCGTTCGCGCAGTCCCTGCTGGTCGCCGTGCCGGTCATCGTCGGCTCGCTCGGCCGTGTCCCGGTCGGCGCGCTCACCGACCGCTACGGCGCCAAGCTGATGTTCCCGCTGATCTCGGCACTCACCATCGTGCCGGTGCTGCTGATCATTCCGGCCAAGGACAACTTCGTCGCGATGCTCGCGGTCGGCTTCCTGCTCGGCCTCGGCGGCACGACCTTCGCGATCGGCATCCCGCTGGTCAACTCCTGGTTCCCGCCCGCGCACCGCGGCTTCGCGCTGGGTGTCTTCGGGATGGGCATGGGAGGCGTGGCGCTCTCCGGGTACTTCACGCCGCGGATCGCCAAGCACGGCGAGAACCTGCCGTTCCTGGTCGTGGCGATCGCGCTCGCGGCGTACGCGGTGCTCGCGGCCCTCCTGATCACCGACCGCCCCGACCGGCCGGTCCCGACGAGCCCGCTCGCGACCCGCCTCGGGGAGGCCGGACGGCTGCGGGTGACCTGGGAGCTGTCCGCGCTTTACGCGATCGGGTTCGGCGGCATCGTCGCCTTCGGGGTCTATCTGCCCACGTACCTGAAGACCTGGTACGACCTCTCGCCCACGGAAGCGGGCACGAAGGCGGCCGGCTTCGCGCTGGTCACCGTCATCTTCCGCCCCATCGGCGGCTGGCTCTCCGACCGGATCCACCCGGCGACGGTCACCTCGTGCGCGCTGTCCGTCGTCGCGGTCTTCGCCATCGTGCAGGCCTTCGAACCGTCGCTGAATCCGGGCGGCACGATCTGCTTCCTCGCCATGGCGGCGGGCCTCGGCACGGCGAGCGGCAGCGTCTTCGCACTCGTCTCACAGGTGACGCCACAGGCCCAGGTCGGATCGGTGACAGGGATCGTCGGGGCGGTGGGAGGCCTGGGAGGCTTCGTCCCGCCGCTGGTCATGGGCGCGATCTACAGCGCCAAGGACTCGTACTCGATCGGGTTCATGCTGCTCTCGGACCTGGCGCTCGCGGGATGCGTGTACGCGTACGGGCGGATGCGGGGGCTGCGGGCCGGGTAGCTGGTGGGGCCCGTGGGGAGCGGGTTACCTTCGGCCGATGGGCCTTTATCCGGAGATCGAGCCGTACGACCACGGCATGCTCGAAGTCGGCGACGGAAACCGCGTGTACTGGGAGGTCTGCGGAAATCCGCTGGGGAAGCCGGCGGTGGTACTGCACGGGGGGCCGGGGTCGGGGTGCACGCCGTTCTTCCGGCGGTACTTCGACCCCGAGGCGTACCGGGTGGTGCTCCTGGACCAGCGCGGGTGCGGACGGTCGACGCCGCACGCGAGTGATCCCCGTACCGACATGAGCGTCAACACGACCGGGCATCTGCTGGCCGACCTGGAGTTGCTGCGGCGGCACCTGGGCATCGAGCGGTGGCTGGTGTGGGGCGGGTCCTGGGGTTCCGTGCTGGGGCTCCGGTATGCGCAGACGTATCCCGACCGGGTGTCGGAGCTGGTGCTCACGGGGCTCGCCACGGGGAGCCGGGCGGAGGTCGAGGTGCTGACGCGGGGGCTCGGGCAGATCTTTCCCGAGGCGTGGGAGGCGTTTCGGGACGGGGTCCCGGAGGGGGAGCGGGACGGGGATCTCGCCGCTGCTTACAACCGGTTGCTGGAGTCTCCTGACGCGGAGGTTCGTGCTGCCGCCGCGCGCGGGTGGACCGACTGGGAGACGGCGTTCGCGTCGCAGGCGCCGCGGTCTGTCCCCCGGTACGAGGACGCGGCTTTCCGGGCGGGTTTCGCCCGGACCGTCACGCACTACTTCGCCCATGACCATTGGCTGGGCGGGGACGAGGTCGTGCTCCGGGACGCGGGGGCGCTGGCCGGGATTCCGGGGACCCTGGTGCAGGGGCACCTTGATTTCGGGAACCTGGTGGGGATTCCCTGGCGGCTTCAAGGGGCTTGGCCGGGAAGTGAGTTGGTGATGGTGGGGGGTGTGGGGCACAACGCGGGGGCGCGGGGGATCGCGGAGGAGCTGGTGGGGGCGACGGATCGGTATCGGGGGCGGGGCTGAGGTTCGGGCGGTCCCTGCGGGGCTTTCCCCGATCCCGCCCCTTCCCGAGACCGGGGCTCCGCCCCCGACCCCGTACACGATGTCCTCTAACGCCGGACGGGCTGGAATATCCAGCCCGTCCGGCGTTAGGGACGAACTCGGCGAAGCCGGTGATGGGGACTAGTCCTCTTCCTCGCCGAACAAGTGCCGCACCGTGGACCGGTAGTTGGTCCGCACATGGGCCAGCGCCACGTCCCGCGCGCGCCCCGCATCCCCCGAAGCCACCGCCTCGTACAACTCCCGGTGCTCCGCGAGCAGATGCGTCCACTCCTCGTTCCGCCGCGTCATCCACCGCAGCCGTCCGTCCACCGGCTCCATGACCGACGTGAGCAGACCGTTCCCCGCCATCGCAAGGAGGCGGTCGTGGAAGCGCGTGTTGATGTCCGTGATCGCCTCCCCGTCCGCCGTGCGCGTCGCCTTCGCGGCGCTGTCGAGCAGCGCGGACAGCTCCGCGAGGCCCTCCTCCGTGGCCCGTTCCGCCGCGCGCCCCGCCGCGAACACCTCCAACGCCTCGCGCAGCTCGAAGAGTTCGGTCACGTCGGTGCGGGTCAGGCGGCGGACCACGGTCCTGCGCGGCGTCTCGAAGGTGACGAAGCCCTCGGCGACCAGGGCGCGGATCGCCTCGCGGACCGGCACCCTGGACACGCCCAGGCGCTCGGCCACCTCCCGTTCGACCAGGCGGTCCCCGGGGCCGAGGCGTCCGGCGATGATCTCCTGCCGCAACGCGGCGAGCACGCGTTCGCGTACGGCGGCCAGCGGCTGCTCCACGGTCGTCATGGAGTCCATCATTGCCGAACCCCGCTTCGATTTACCGATTCGTAACCGTACGGACATTGCCGGGCGCCGTCGTGAGCGGGAGCATGACGGAATCTTTGGTATACCAAACTTTGGTATACCAAAGCGCGCCGCACCTCCGTCCCCCGGCAGGATCCCTCGCAGGAGGCCCCCGTGTCCCTCACCCAGCGCGCCGACGCCCCAGGCGCCGCAACCGACTTCGTGCCCGACCCCCGCCTCACCAACGAAGACCTCGCCCCCTCCGCCGAACGCAAGTGGAAGGTCTTCGACCTCTTCGCCCTGTGGATGTCCGACGTCCACAACCTCGGCAACTACACCTTCGCGGCCGGTCTTCTGGTCCTCGGTCTGAACGTCTGGCAGATCTTCACCTCGCTCCTCGTCGGCTTCGTGCTCATCTACGTCGGGATGAACATGATGGGGCGCATAGGCCAGCGCCACGGCGTGCCGTTCCCCGTCGTCAGCCGCATCAGCTTCGGTGTCTGGGGCGCCAACATCCCCGCCCTGATCAGGGCCGTGATCGCCATCATGTGGTACGGAATCCAGACCTATCTGGCCTCCATCGCGGTCAACGTGATGCTGATCGCCGCCTTCCCGAGCTTGGACTCGTGGACCGAGCACTCCTTCCTCGGTCTGCACGCGCTCGGCTGGTGTTCGTTCGTCGCCCTCTGGCTCGTGCAGGGGCTGATCATGACCCGGGGCATGGAATCCGTACGGAAGTTCCAGGACTTCTGCGGGCCCGCCATCTGGGTCGTGATGATCGCGCTCGCCGTGTGGATCCTCTGGAAGGCCGGCTGGACCATCTCGCTCACCAGCACCCCGAACCCGGTCTCCACCGGCGAGCAGGTGCGGCAGTGGTTCGGCGCCATCGGGCTCATCCTCGCCACCTACGGCACGCTGATGCTCAACTTCTGCGACTTCTCGCGCTTCGCCCCCGACTACCGCACCGTCAAGCGCGGCAACTTCTGGGGTCTTCCCATCAACTCCACGGCCTTCGTGATCCTCTCCGTCATCGTCACCGCGGGCAGCCTCGAGGTCTTCGGCAAGGCCATCACCGACCCCGCCGAACTGGTCGCCGAGATCGGCAACACGTGGGTCCTCATCTTCGGGGCGCTCACCTTCGCCGTCGCCACGATGGGCGTGAACATCGTCGCCAACTTCGTCTCGCCCGCGTACGACCTCGCCAATGTCTGGCCGCAGAAGATCACCTTCAAGATCGGCGGAATCATCTCCACGGTCGCCGCGCTGCTCGTCACGCCGTGGAACCTCTACTCCAACCCGACCGTCGTGAACTACTTCCTGGGCGGCCTCGGTGCCTTCCTCGGACCGCTGTTCGGGATCATCGCGGTCGACTACTTCTGGGTGAAGCGCGGGCGCATCGACGCCGAAGCGCTCTTCAAGGCCGAGCCGGGTTCGCCCTACTACTACAAGAAGGGCGTCAACCCGAAGGCGCTTGCCGCCTTCGTGCCGACAGCGGGCTTCGCGGCCGTGTGCGCGCTCGTGCCGTTCTTCGACTACGTCGCGCCGTACTCCTGGTTCATCGGCACCGCCACGGCCGCCCTGCTCTACGCCGTGCTGTGCCGTGCCGAGCGGACCGCGGCGCTCACGGATGCGGTGGAGGGCTAGTGCGCATCGTCGTCACCAACTGCAACACGACCCGGGCGATGACCGAGGAGATCGTGGCGGGCGCGCGGGACGCCGCCGCCCCCGGGACCTCCATCGTGGGGCTCACCCCCGCCTGGGGGCCGGAGTCCGCCGAGGGGTGGCTCGACAGCTATCTCTCGGCGGCCGCCGTCCTCGACACCCTGCGCGGACACGAGGAGCCGTACGACGCCGTGGTCATGGCCGGGTTCGGCGAGCACGGGCGCGAGGGCGCCCGGGAACTCCTCGACGTGCCCGTCGTCGACATCACCGAGGCCGCCGCGCATCTGGCCTGCCTCCTCGGCCGGCGGTACGGGGTCGTCACCACCCTCGACCGGGCGCGCGGCCAGATCGAGGACAGCCTGCACGCGGCGGGCGTCGCGCAGAACTGCGCCGCCGTGGTGGGGACCGGGCTCGGCGTCCTGGACCTCGGGGACTCCGAGGTCACCGTCCGCGCCTTCCTCGCCGCGGCCGAGCGGGCCCGCGACGCGGGGGCCGAGGTCCTGGTGCTCGGCTGTGCCGGGATGACCGGGCTCCAGGAGAAGGTCGGGGCCGCGCTCGACATGCCGGTGGTCGACGGCGTGGCCGCCGCGGTGAAGCTCGCCGAGTCGCTCGTCGGGCTCGGACTGACCACGAGCCGCGCCGGTGGCTATGCCAAACCCCTGCCGAAGAAACGGACTTGGGCGCCGCCGTCGGAGTGATTCTTCGGGTGATCTGCCGCCCGACCGGCGGCGTACGAGGCCTTGCGGGGGCCGGGCGACCGCAGACTCCGGGGAACGCGCCGGGACCGTCCGGTGCCGAGCAACTGGAGGTGCCCGGTGTCGCAGCCGCCCTTCCGATCACCTGAGCGTGGCCGTCCCCGCCTCGGCCGTCCTTTCCTCGGCCGTCCTCGCCTCGCCCGTCCCGGCCTTGCCCGTCCTCGCCTTGCCCGGGTCTTCGCCGCCGCGCTGCTCCTGGGCGCGGCGGCGTCCGGCGCGGTGCCCCAGGGCGCGGCCGGCACCGCGTACGCCGCTGCACACGCGGGGGGCGACGCCCCCGGGGCCACGTTCTGGGTCGACCCGGACAGCGCCGCCGCCCACCAGGTCACCGCATGGCGACGGCAGGGCAGGACCGCCGACGCCCGCCTCGTCGAACGCATCGCGGGACGGCCCCAGGCCGTGTGGTTGCACAGTCCCGGTCCCGGGCCCGTGGTCCGCGCGGCCACGGAGGCGGCGACCGCGCAGCGGCGCACCGCGGTGCTCGTCGCGTACTTCATCCCGCACCGCGACTGCGGTGACTATTCCGGAGGCGGGGCGGAGACCGCGGCGGAGTACCGGCGGTGGATCGACGAGTTCGCCGCGGGCATCGGGGAGCGCGCCGCGTACGTCATCGTCGAACCGGACGCCGTGGCGCAGAAGATCGCGGGCTGCGCGAAGGCCGACGCCCGCGAGCGGTACGGCCTTCTCGCCTACGCCGTCGACCGCATCAAGGCGCGCCCGCACACCAAGGTCTATCTCGACGCGGGCAACGCCGGCTGGATTCCCGCCGAGAGCCGTCTTGTGGCCCCGCTGCGGCAGGCCGGGATCGCGAGGGCGGACGGCTTCGCCATCAACGTGTCCAACTACCAGACGAACGCGGTGAGTTCGGAGTACGGGCACCGCCTGGCCAGAGCACTCGGCGGCGCCAAGCACTTCGTCGTCGACAGCAGCCGCAACGGCAACGGCCCCTACACGGGCGGTGGCGACGAGGCCTGGTGCAACCCGCCGGGCCGCGCCCTCGGCACCCCGCCCACCACCGCCACCGGCGACCCCGCGCTCGACGCCTACCTGTGGATCAAGCGGCCCGGCGAGTCCGACGGAACCTGCCGGGGCGGGCCGAGGGCGGGGCAGTGGTGGCCGCAGTACGCGCTGGGGCTTGCGAGCAGGGCGCGGGGCTGAGTTGCTGCGGGCCACGGCCGTGGTTGCTCCGGGACCGCAGCGGTGACTACTCCGGGACCACGGCCGTGGCGGTGATCTCCACCAGTTGGCCGGTGTAGCCGAGACATGTCGTACCAAGGAGTGTCGAGGTGTGCGGGCCCTTCGCGAGCAGGTCGGAGGCGCGGACGACCTCCCATGCCTCGCTCAGCGGGCCCGGCTCGTCGCTCACGACGTACACCGTGCTGGCCACCACCTGCGTCAGGTCGCTGCCGATCGCGCGCAGGGCCTCGTCGAGGTTGGCGATGACCTGCTCGGTCTGGCGGACCACGTCCCCCTCCCCGACGAGATTCCCCTCGGGGTCGAGCGGCACCGAGCCCGCCATGAAGGCGAGCTTGGTGCCCGCCTCGACGAGGGCGGCGTGGGCGTATCCGGGCGGCGGGAAGAGGGTGGGCACGACGGTGCGGTAAGTGGTGGTCATGGGGCCGATCCTGCGGCAGGCGGGCGGTGGTGCGCATCCGAATTCCGCCCGGGGCGGCGCCTCGGGCGCGTCAGCGCACTGCTACGGGCGTGTCAGCGCACTGCCGCCGGTGAAGTCCCGCCTCGTACCAGCAAGTTCGGCGCCCCCTTCCCGTCCGCCCGCGCCGTCCAGATGTCCTGCTTCCTGCCCTCGGCACCCGGCAGGGCGTACGCCACGGTGTCGTCGTCCAGCCATGCGGCCTGGTCGTCGACGTTGCGGGTTTCGGCGAGGGGGCGTTCGCGCATGGTGCGGAGGTCGAGGACGTAGAGGCGCCAGGGGTCCGAACTTCCCTTTCGTACGCGCTTCTTGAACGCCAGGCGCGTGTTGTCGGGGGAGAGCGAGGGGCACTCCACGTTCGTGCGCAGGGCGCGGGCAGCCCACTTCTTCATGTCGCCCTGGACCAGGTACGTCTTGCCCTTGGTCGAGACAGTCGCGTAGAAGCGGTTGTCGTCCTCGGCGAAGGTGACGCCCCAGTAGTTGACGTCGGGGGAGTGGTAGCGGCGGCCGTCGAGGGTGAGGGGGATCTCCTCCATGTTCTTGATCAAGTAGCCCGTGCGGATGTCCAGGATCGAGGTGCGGGTGGAGAAGGAGGAGCCCGCGTACGAGTCCCCCGTCGCGAACATCGTCCAGGACAGCATCCGGCCCGACGCCGAGACCCGGGCCCGGTTGGGGATGCCGGTCAGCGCGATGCGGCGCTTCTCGCGCAACTGCCGGTCGAGGACGAGTGCGTACGACTTGGGCGGGATTCCCGGGCGGCGCTGGAGGCAGAGCGCGGTGTCCGCGGCGGCGTAGAACCGCTCGCAGGAGGGGCCGCCCGTGGTGACGGGGCCTTGGCCGAGTGCGCTGCCGGTCCGGGCCACGCGGCCCGAGCCCGCCCTCGTGCCCGCTCCCGCCTCCGTGCTGCGGAAGTAGAGGTGACCGGGGTCGAGTGCGAACTCCGAGGTGGCGGCGGTCGGTTCGGCCCGTTCCGCCGCGCGCAGGGTGTAGGCGACGGCCACCGTCGCGAGGACGGCGGCGGCCGTGGCCACGGCGATGACGCGGGCGCGCAGGGAGAGCCTGGGGGGTGGGGTGTTCTGGTTCATGCCTGCCTTTCGTGGCGGGGGAGGAGCGCCGTCGCCCCCGCCAGTGCCGCCGTCAGTGCGAGCGCCGCGCAGGTCAGCGCGGGGCCGATGCCCCACAGCGTCCATGCCGCGCCGAACCCGGCGGCCGCGACAAGGCGGGCCAGCGCCTGGCCCGTCTGGAGGACCGCCATGCCGCTGGCCCGGCGCCCCTGGGGAAGCACCGGCGTGGCGAGCGCCATCAGAACGCCGTCGGTGGCCGCGTAGAAGATGCCGAGGAGCAGGAGTACGCCGATGAGCAGGGCCCAGCCGTCGGCGGGGGAGAGCAGCAGGACGTATCCGCCGAGCAGCGCCACATGCCCGGCCAGGAAGGGGACGCGGCGGCCCGACCGGTCGGCGATGCGCCCGGCGGGCACCGCGAGCAGCAGATAGACCGCGGCGGCGCCCAGCGGGAGCAGCGGGAACCAGCTCACCGCGAAGTCGAGCCGCCGCTGGAGGAGCAGATAGAGGAAGGCGTCGCCGATGGTGGCGGCACCGAGGAGGGAAGCGGCGCAGAGGATGCGCCGGAAGGCGGGGACGCGGAGAAGGTCAAGTGCCTTGAGGCGGGGGCCTGTTGATCCGGCGTCCATCGGTGCGGGCGAGGCAGGGCTTTCCCGCCGCCCCGGCACGAACGCGATCAGCATCAGGACTCCGAGCAGCCCGAAGCAGAAGCTGACCACGAACACGGCGTCGTACGCGTCCGCCGTCGCCCAGAGCAGCGCGAACGCGGCGAGCGGCCCGAGCAGCGCGCCCGTCGTGTCCATCGCGCGGTGCACGCCGAACGCCCTGCCGAGGGCGTCCGGCGGACTGCTGAGCGAGATGAGCGCGTCGCGAGGCGCGGTCCGCACGCCCTTGCCGATGCGGTCCGCGGCGAGCGCCGCGCCGATCCCGGCCGTGGCGCCGCCCGCGAGGAGCAGGCCGAGCCGGGAGAGCGCGGAGAGGGCGTAGCCGCCGCCCGCGACGAGCTTGTGCCGCCCGCCGCGGTCGGCGGCGTACCCGCCGAGGAGCCGTACGAACGCGGTCACGCCGTTGTAGAGGCCGTCCAGGAATCCGAACTGGAGTGGAGATAGGCCGAGTTGGAGAACGAAGTAGAGCGGAAGGACCGCCGTGACCATCTCGGAGGAGATGTCGGTGACCAGGCTGACCGCGCCGAGGGCGAGGACGGGCCCTGCGACGCGGCGGCGCTTGGCCTTGGCCTGGGACTTGCTCTTGGGCTCGGCCTCGGCTTCGGCCTTGGCTTTGGCCTTCGCGACCGCGTCCGTTGACGCCAGATACATCTCGGCGACTCAGCGGCAGTTGTAGGACGGGCTGCTGTCCTTCGTCGCGCCGTCCGTGCCGACGAGGTTCCAGGAGAAGCCGGTGTCGGTGAAGTTCAGCTTCACGACGCCGTACGTCTTGGTGATCCGCTTCTGGCTGTTGGGCTGGACTTCCTCGATCTTGTACGGGTTGGCGCCGCCCATGCCGCCGAGCAGCTCGACGATGCCGTTGGCGTCGGCCTTGCCGTCCGGGTTCTGGGGCGCGAACCGCTCGTAGTGGTGGTCGTGGCCGTTCATGACCAGCTCGGCCTTGTTGGCGTACAGGAGCTTCCAGACGGGCCTGCTGACCGGGTCGTTGCCGTGCTCGCCCGAGGAGAAGAGGGGGTGGTGCCAGTAAGCGGCCACGCACTTCTTGGAGTTGGCGGCGAGGTCGGCCTTGAGCCAGTCGATCTGCGCCTTGTCGTCGAAGCTGTTGGAGTCGAGGGCGATGAAGTGCCAGTTGTCCTGGTCGAAGCTGTAGTAGCTCTCGCCCTTGGGGTAGGCGACGCTGCCGAAGTAGGACTTGTAGCCCTCCAGCGCGCCATCCGGGTCGTACGTCTCGTGGTTGCCCGGCACCGGGCGCGTCTTGTCCTTGAACGCGCCCCAGCTGGTGTCGTAGTAGTCCTCGAAGTCCTGGAGCCGGGCGTCGTCGTACTGGTTGTCGCCCATGGTCATCACGAAGGACGGGTTGAGCTGTTTGACGAGCGCGGCGGTCTTGGGGTGGGCGCAGCTGCTGTCGTCCGAGGTGCACTGTTCGGCGATGTCTCCGGCGGCCACCGCGGTGAAGGCCGCTTTCGTGTCCTTGCCGCTCGGCGCCGCGTCGGCCTCGTCGGCCGGGGACCAGAGGAGGGTCCCGCCGACGAGCGCGAGCGAGGCGCCTGCCGCCAGGGGGATGGCCCAACGGGTTTTGTTCGTACGGGAGTTCATGGCGCGGGGGGTGGGCGGCATGTCCGTCTCCTAGATCGGCGTGGGGGGCCGTGAACGGTGCGGAGGCCATTCGCAGGCATCTTGTCGATGCGTCATGTGCGCGTCAATATCTTCGGACGAACTATTGTTAGGAAAGTTTCCTACCAGCGCTCACCTGTCGGCGGCTGGCCTAGGGTGGCGTGCGGGAATGACGCGCGGGTGACCGAGGGTGAGCGAGGTGGTGAACGTGATGGCGGGGGCTTCCGCGGCTACGGCCGCAGCCGCTGGTGTCGCTGCCGCCGAGCCTTCTGCCGGGCGGGTCGGCGAGCTCGTACGCTCCGAGCTCGCACGCTCCGAGGTCCTACGCTCCGAGCTCCTACGCTCCTGTGCTGCCGTCTTCCTGCCGGCCGAGGTGCCGAGGGAGGGGCGGGTCGCGTTCTGGGCGCCGGAGGGGAAGCTTCCGGGCGAGGGCGGGCCTCCGGGGGAGGGTGGGCTCCCTGGCGGGCGTGGGGTGTCCGGCGGGAGTGAGCTCCCTGGCGGGGGTGAGCTGCCCGGCGGGGGCAAGCTGCCCGGCGGGAGCCAGCTCCCTGGCGGGCGTGGGCTGGCAGGCGACGATGGGCCCACCGGTGGGCGCGAGCCGTCAGGCGGTGGCGGGCCCACCGGTGGGCACGGGCTGTCTGGCGATGGCGGGCCCACCGGCGCGCGCGGGGTGCCCGGCGCCGTCGAGGGGGAGATCGCCGTCGTGCGCCCCCACGGCAAGGGCGTCCGCACGCGTACCGTCCCCGCACTGATCCTGCCGGTGGCCGAAGCCGCCGCGCTCCTGCTGCGCCCCGGGCCCGCGCACCCCGCCGTGGCGTGCTGGGCCGCCGCGGCCCGGCACGCCCTGCACCTGGCCGCGCGGGGCAGGCTGCTGCCCGGCCTGACCGGCGGCGACCTGGACGCGTGGCGGGCCGGTCCGCTGGACGCCGCCGACGTCACGCAGCTGCGGGCGATCGCCGCCGCGCTGCCGGCCGAGGCGCACGCCGTACCGCTGCCCGGCAGCAAGCCCCTCCTGCTCCCCGAGCCGCTCGCCCTCGTCAGGGCCTTCGTCGACGCGGTGGTGGACACCCTGCCGCGTACGCCCGCGGCGGCGCACGCGGTCGGCGCGCCCTTCGCGGCCCGGGAGCCGCAGCGGCTGCCGGGTGCGCGGGAGTGGGCCGCGGAGGTGGCGGCCGGGATGGACGCGGGGGTGCGGGTGTCGCTGCGGCTCGACCTGCAGGCGCACGAGGTGTTCGACGGTGCGTCGGCCGATGTGCCCGATGTATCCGATGTGCCTGATGCCGAGTCCGGCGGCCGGGCGGGTGGCTCCCGCGAGAGCGTGGCGAGCCCGGCGGCGGCCGTCGTCCAGGTGCACAGCCTCGCCGACCCCACCCTCGTGGCGGACGCGTCCCAACTCTGGTCCGGCGCCGACCACTTCGGCCCGCGCGCCCGCGTCGACACGCTGCTCGCGGTACGCCGCGCGGCCCGCGTATGGCCGCCGCTGACCCGCCTCCTCGAACGCCCGCGCCCCGACGTACTGCCGCTGAGCGAGAGGGAGTTGTACGAACTCCTCGGCACGGCGGCGACCAGGCTCGGCGCGGCGGGCGTGGCCGTGCACTGGCCCAGGGAGCTGACCCGCGGGTTGACCGCGACGGCCGTCGTACGCCCCGCGCCCGGCACGGCGGCCGACAACTTCGACTTCTTCAAGACCGAGCAACTGCTGGAATTCCGCTGGCAGCTGGCGCTGGGCCCCGGCGACGGCGACGGCGACGGTGAAGGCGAAGGTGATGGGGCCGGTGGACCCCTCACCGAGGCGGAGATGGACATCCTGGCGGAGGCGCACCGCCCGGTCGTACGCCTCCGTGACCAATGGGTCCTGGTCGACCCCGAACTCGTACGCAAGGCGCGCAAGCGGGATCTGGGCCTCCTGGACCCGGTGGACGCGCTGTCCGTCGCGCTGACGGGGGCGGCGGAGGTGGAGGGAGAGCGGGTCGAGGCGGTGCCGGTCGGCGCCCTGGCCAGGATGCGGGAGCGCCTGACCGGCGACCTGCGCCCGGTCGACCAGCCCTCCGCTCTCGCGGCGACCCTCCGCGACTACCAGCTCCGGGGCCTGGCGTGGCTCGACCGCATGACATCGCTGGGCCTGGGCGGCTGCCTCGCCGACGACATGGGCCTCGGCAAGACGGTCACCCTGATCGCCCTCCATCTGCACCGGGCCCGCCCCGAGCCGACGCTGGTGGTCTGCCCGGCGTCGCTGCTCGGCAACTGGCAGCGGGAGATCGAGCGGTTCGCGCCGGGGGTGCCGGTGCGCCGCTTCCACGGCACGGGCCGAAGCCTCGACGGCGACGTGAAGGGCGGCTTCGTCCTGACGACGTACGGAACGATGCGTACGAGTGCGTCCGAACTGGCGGGCCAGGCCTGGGGGTTGGTCGTGGCGGACGAAGCGCAGCACGTCAAGAACCCGCACGCGGCGACGGCGAAGGCGCTGCGCACGATCCCCTCTCAGGCGAGGGTGGCGCTCACCGGCACCCCGGTCGAGAACAACCTCTCCGAACTCTGGGCCTTGCTGGACTGGACGACGCCGGGCCTGCTCGGCCCGCTCAAGTCGTTCCGCGCACGCCACGCCCGCCTGGTGGAGGGCGGTGAGTTCGCGGAGAACGACGAGGCGATGGAGCGCCTCGCCCGCCTGGTCCGCCCCTTCCTCCTGCGCCGCAAGAAGTCCGACCCGGGCATCGCCCCGGAACTCCCCCCGAAGACGGAGACGGACCACCCGGTCACGCTCACCCGAGAACAGGCGTCGCTCTACGAGGCGGTCGTACGCGAGACGCTCGCCCGCATCGAGGCGTCGGAGGGCATCGCGCGCAGGGGCCTGGTCATGAAGCTGCTGATGGCGCTGAAGCAGATCTGCAACCACCCGGCGCAGTACTTGAAGGACGGCGAGATCACGACGCGCGCGGGCCGCTCGCGCTCGGGGAAACTGGAACTCCTCGACGAACTCCTGGACACGATCCTGGCGGAGGACGGCGCGGTCCTGATCTTCACGCAGTACGTGGAGATGGCGCGCCTCCTCGAGTCGCACCTGTCGCGGCGCGGCATCGGCACCCAACTCCTGCACGGGGGTACGCCGGTTCCGCGAAGGGAGGAGATGGTGGACCGCTTCCAGTCGGGCGAGGCCCCGGTGTTCCTCCTGTCCCTGAAGGCGGCGGGCACGGGTCTGAACCTCACCCGGGCGGGCCACGTCATCCACTACGACCGCTGGTGGAACCCGGCGGTGGAGGAACAGGCCACGGACCGCGCCTACCGCATCGGCCAGACCCAGCCGGTCCAGGTCCACCGCCTCATCGCGGAGGGCACGGTGGAGGACCGCATCGCCGAACTCCTGGCGGCGAAGCAGGCGTTGGCGGACGCGGTGCTCGGCGGCGGCGAGGCGGCACTGACGGAACTCTCGGACGCGGATCTGGCGGATCTGGTGTCGTTGCGGAGGGTGTCGTGAGGGGCGGCGGAGTGAGTGGTGATGACCGAGCCGACCGGGCCGGCGGAACCTCTGCGCGCCGTCGTGCCGACCGAACCGGCATGACATCGGCCAGCCGCGCCACAGGAGCAGGCAGAGTATTCCCGCCCCTGCCTCAACACTCCAACCCCCAGACCCCGTTCGCGACCTCCTGGTGGGGCAACGCCTGGATCGGCGCGCTGGAGGGGACATCGCTCGACGCGGGTCGCCTCGCGCGCGGGCGGGCCTACGCCCGTGAGGGCCACGTCGACACGATCACGGTCGCGCCGGGCCGCATCGTGGCGTACGTACACGGCAGTCGCCCCCGCCCCTACCGCGCGGAAATCCGCATGCGCACGCTCACACCGGAGGACTGGGACGGTTTCCTGGACGCGGTGGCCACGGAACCCGCCCACATCGCGGCGCTCCTGGACAAGGACATGCCGCACGCGCTGGTGGACGCGGCGGAACGAGCCGGGGTCCAACTCCTCCCCGGTCCAGGCGACTTGGTGCCGTCCTGCACCTGCCCGGACCACGGCCGCCCCTGCAAGCACGCGGCAGCGCTGACCTACCAGACGGCCAGGCTACTGGACGCGGACCCCTTCGTGCTCCTCCTCCTGCGAGGCGGAGACGAACAGGCGCTGCTCGACGAACTGGCCCAGCGCAACGCGCACCAGGCGGCCCGCGAACAGTCCGCCACGGCACAGGGCGAGACCACCGAAGCGCTCCCCGGCACGCTGGCCCGAGACGTCCTGGCCACGGAGTACCGCCCACCGCTGCCACCCCCACTCGCGCCCCCGCCGCACCCGGGCGAACCCCCGCTCCTGCCCTCCCTCCCGGGCGCCCCCAACCCCACATCCCTGGAGTTCCTGGCCACGGACACGGCGAACAGGGCCCACGCGTACTTGACCACCGGCGCGGACCCCTTCTCCACGGCCGACCCCTGGCACGACGCGGTCCGCCTGGCGGCCTCGCACCCCGGCCTCACGGGCCGCCGCAGCTTCAGCCGCCAATTCGCCGAACTGGCAAGGTCGGTGGACCGCACCCCCACGGACCTCGCCCGCGCGGCAGCGGCCTGGCGCCAGGGAGGCGAGGAGGGCCTGGCGGTCCTCGAATCCCCCTGGGACCCCCCGGCGGGCCCTTTCGACCGAGCGAGAGGCGCCCTGATCACGGCAGACCTCCCCCGCATGACGATCCACCACAACCACCTCACGAACGCCTCGGGCTCCCTGCAACTGCGATACGGGAGGGACGGCCGCTGGTACCCGTACCGGAGCGAGGCGGGGCGGGACGAGTGGTGGCCGGAGGGGGAGGCTGATGTGGATCCGGTGGGGGCGGTGGCGGGGATGATCGGGGCCTGACGGCCAGGTGGCCCGCCCGTCACCGCCCGGACGCGGAGCGGCCCAGGCAGAGCCCCGGCGTCAGGCGAACGGGTCGTACGGCTTCGGCCAGGCGAGTGCCTTGGCGAAGGCGTTCCTGACCGTGTCGAGGCACTCCTGTGCGGAGGGGAGGTGGCCCGTCTGGTGGGCGAGTTGGGGCTCCCACTCCATGTCCGGAAGCGCGCTGAACATGTGCGGCGCGGGAGCCGTGCCCGTCGCCATGCGCACGAGTTCCGCCGCGTCGGCGCTGATGGAGCCCGACCGTGCCAGCGCCGCCAGGTCGAAGAGGTCGCGTGGTGCGTGGCGGTCGCAGTACGCGGACACCTTCATGGCGACGAACGCCGCCAGCGTCGGAACGCGCAGTGTGGCGGGGCCCGGGACGTCGCGGTAGCGCAGTTCGACACCGCGCCGCTCGGTGGGCCAGCGCCTCCATTCGGAGTGGCCGGTGTTCGTGTCGAGTAGCTGGACGCGCAGACGCAGACCGTCGCTGGTCACCAGTTGGGCGGGATCCACCCCGCGGACGCCGGTGAGCGCGGGCTCCCACCGCGAACGAGGGAACTCACGCCGGAGCAAGCGAGGGATGCGGGAGTCGAGGGCTTCGGCGACCGCCGGGCGGTCGTCCGTGAAGAGGTCGATGTCCTCGGACAGCCGGCCGCCGGACGCCGCCGTCGTGAGGTGCGTACGCGAGAGTGCCGTACCTCCGAAGAACACCACCGGCAGATCCAGCGAAGCCAGCGCCCACAGCACATGGCTGATCAGGTGGTCGCGCCGCACCTGCTGCTCGGCGGCGCCGTACTCCGCGCCGATGCGCGCGAGATCACTCCGGTCCAGCATCCGAATCCCCCTCGATCAGGCGCCGCGCCCGCTTCAGCGCGGCCGTCTTGCGCTGCCCGGCCGCCAGCTCGGTCAGCAGATCGGTGTCGGCGCGCAGCCAGAGCGCGCGGAGTGCTTCGGTGATCGCGTCGGGCGGCAGGCCGCCAAGGGTAGGGCGGGCGGCGAGGTCCAGCAGGGTCTGCTCAGGCGTGGTCACCCACCCGGGAGCCACCTCGGTCTCGATCCGCTCCAGGTCGAGGACGGTCATGTCCCTGCGGACGAAGACGACCTGCCCGACATTCGTCTCCAGCGGCGGGCGCTGCTTGGGCACGGCGATGAACGTGATGGCGATCTCGCGCGGAACGGCCCCGAACTGGCGGGCGGCCCCGACGCCCATCAGAGCCGCACCGTCCTGGCCGTAGTCGGCCTGCCCGATGCCGAGACCCACCGCGTGGAGGTCGGGGCGCCAGGTGTCGTCGCCGAGATGACGGCCGGGTACGAGGAGGTAGTAGCCGGTGGCCAGCCGCCGCGCTGCCCCGTTCTTGACGAGGCGCGCCATCTCGGGGCGGGGGTGGGCGTAGACGTCGGCGGCATCCCGAGGGCGCAGGACGAGGTTCGCCCTGCGGGCCAGCTCGGGCGGAAGGCCGACCGCCGTCCTCTTCGTCATCAGTACCACCTACGTAGGGTTAAAGCCTACGCTCATCGTAATGGGTGGGGGTGGTGCCCGCGAGGTGAGCCAGCAGATCGTCCCCCGCCGGATAGGGGCGCTCCTCGGGGAGGAGGCTCCCGGCGGCCGCGAGGTCGTTCTCGCGTACGAGGGTGTGGATCGCCCTGGCCCGCTCGGTGACGTCCGTGATCGAGAGCGTCCACTCGTCGGCGTAGCGACGCGCGGCGTCTCCCGTCAGGCCCAGCTGGAGGGAGCGGTGCGGGAGGGGGCTCAGGTGCAGGTCGCGCTCCGGGTCCCACTGGACCCGGGTCGGGGCTTGCTTCAACTCCCGCTTCCAGGCGGCCTGGTCGGCGTGCACGCCGCGGGCGTAGTGGGAGAGGCAGGCGTTGCGGAGGGCCCACTCGAAGCCCTCGCGGGTGATCTCCACCGCGAGGACGGTCTCCTGGCCTTCCTTCGTGGCCCAGCCGCAGCGGTACATCATCCACAGGAAGGACGGCTTGATCCACGTCATGCGATCCCGCTTCCATGCGTCGGGGAAGCGGCCGGTGCGGGCCGCCGGCTCGCCGAGCCCGGGGGCGTACGCCTGGTAGACGGTGACGGTCGACTCCGTGTGCAGGGCGCGGATCTGGCGGGTGGGCGGTGCTGTGGTGAGGGTGGCGTCGGTCTCCGTGTCGGTGTCGGCGTCTGCGTCTGCGTGGTTCATGCGCGTCAGCCTGCGGGGCGGGTGCTTTCGCTCGCCAGTGAATTGTCGATGCGGGGCGAGCTCTTCGGCCCGCCGGAGCGGGGGCTACGAGCACCAGACGGGCGCGGAGGCGGGCGTCGACCTTTCCTGGCACGAGCCCATGAACGAACTGCTGCGGCGTGCGGTCGCCGACGGCCGCCGCGATCACAGCGTCTCCGCCCTGGTGGAGGTGCTCAGGAAGCAGCCGGGGCGGGTCGTGTAGCCCGCAGGTCAGGACTGCCGGTCGGGCCTCTCGTCACGTCGACCGGTCGTGGCGTCCGCGAAAACGTCACATCACGGAAATACTCAGGCCCCTTCCTCCCCAGCAACACCGTTTACGGTTGATGACAGCCCAGGCCGAAGTCGTCCGGCGGCACGTACCCGTACCCGACGACGACAGGAACACGGTGAGCCCGGTGACCCCGCGCGCAGCTTCCGCTTCTCTTCCGCCTTGGCTCGGCCATGCCCTGCGTACGCAGCGCGGGCCCGTGCCGTGGCACTCCGTGGTGCGGGGTGCGCTGGCCGCGGGGCCGTTGCTGTTCGCGGGCGTGGTCGCCGGGCGGGTGTCCGTGGGGGTCGTGGCCGCGCTCGGGGCCATGCTGGCCGGGATCAACGACCGGCCGGGGAGCCAGCGCGTCGCCGTGCGGCGGATCGGGGTGCCCGCGCTCGCCGGGGCGGGGGGACTGGCCTTCGGGGCGTACGTCGGTGCGTCGGCCGGAGGCTCGCCCGTCCTGCCTCTCCTGTTCGCCTTGCTCGGACTGTTCGCCGGTGCCTTCAGCGCCGTCGGGCCCGTCGCCTCCTCCAGCGGCACGCAACTGCTCGTCGCCGCCGCCATCGGGGCCGGGATGCCGCTGCCCGAGCCCGGGTGGCAGCGGGCGCTGTTCTTCCTCGCCGGGGCCGGGTGGCTGATCCTGCTGCGGCTCGTGTTGCCCTCGCCCTCACCCTCGCCCTCGTCCGGCAAGGGGTGGACCGGTGCCGGCCCCAGGGGCGGCAGGCCCGCCATGCCGTCCTACCGCCTCGATCGCCTCGACGGCGAACGCGCCGCCGTCAGCGCCGTCTACGAAGCCGTCGCCGCGCTCCTCGACTCCGCCGGTACCTCCCGGTCCACCTCCCGCCGGGCCGCCCTCACCGCCGCCCTCGACCAGGCACAGGACGCCCTCTCCGGGCCACGCCTGCGGCGGCACGCCGGCTCGGCGGCCGAGCGGCGGCTGCACGCGCAGTACCTCGCCGCACTGCCGCTCGGCGAGGCGGCGACCGCGCTCGCCTGGGCCGGTGAGCCGCTGCCGGAGCGGGTGGGAGAGGGGCCGCGCCGCCTCGCCGCCGCCGTCCGCGACGGCGTTCCCTGCGGGCCGCTGCCCGCGCCCGCCCGCTCCGGCGCCGGGCTCCGCGCCCTCGACGACGCGCTGCTGCACGCCGCCGAGGCCTTCGACAGCGGCACCGCGAAGCCTCCGCACGGCCCCCGGCGCGGCCCCGTCGACGTACTGCGCACGGCGGCAGGGCCCGGCGGTCGCGAGTACGGCGTGCGCGTCGCGCTCTGCTTCGGTGCGAGTGCCGCCGTCGCGCAGGCCTTGCACCACCCGCACTGGTACTGGCTGCCCGCCACCGCCGTCTTCCTGGTCAAGCCCGATCTCGGGCCGCTGGCCTCGCGCGTCCTGTGCCGCGCCCTCGGCACCGTCCTGGGCGCCGTCCTCTTCGCGGGGCTCGCCGCCCTGCTGCCACGGCCCGCCGGGCTCATCGCCGTCGTCGCCGTGTGCGGTGCGCTGATCCCCGTCGCCACCCGGCACTTCGCCGCCCAGACGGCCGTCGTCACCGTCCTCGTGCTCGCCCTCGTCATGGTGGGCGGGGAGCCGCAGGCTTCCTGGGGGCGGATCGGCGAGACGCTGCTCGCCTGCGGGATCGTCCTGCTCGTCGGGCATCTGCCGTGGCCGGTGCAGCGCGGCGGCCGCGTACAGGACCGGCTTTCGGCCGCCCGTGAGTCCGCGCAGGCGTATCTGCGCCACGTCCTGAGCGGCGCGGGCGACGGCGGGCCCGCCGGAGCCGACCACCGCGCCGCCCGCTGGGCCCTGCGGCGCGAGGCCTACCGGACGCTGGCCGAGGCCCGCGCCGCGATCGACCTGGCGGCCGCCGAACTCCCCACCCTGGCGCGGCACTCCGCGGGCTCGGAGGAGGTGGCGGCCACCCTCGAACGCCTCGTCGACACCACGACCGCCTGCGCCGTGCACGTCGACGACACGGGGCGCCTGCCGCGGCGGCACGCGGAGCGCCTCGACGCGCTGCTTGCGGAGCTCACCGCGGTGGCGTGACCATCCCGTCCATGCGTCAGAAGCCCACGCGCCAGAAGTCCACGCGCCAGAAGTCCACGCGTCAGAAGTCCACGCGCAGCCGGTCGTCGAGGCGCGCCACCGAATCCTGCGCGTACTCCTTCACGTAGTCCTCGCGGATCTCCTCGATCAGGGCGTCGCGCTTGTGCGCCTGCGACGTCGGATACAGCAGGATCAGCTCGTACGAACGCTCACGCTCGATCTTGCCGTTCGAGTCCCGCCACTGGCCGCGGCCGTCCTGCACCGTGAGCCCGTCGGGGAACGACGGCGTCACCTCGTCGTCGATGAACTTCATGAACTGCTTGTCGGTCACATCGGGCCCCCCGTCGGGACGTTCGGTCCCGAAGAGGAGCCGGGTCTCGGTGTACGCCTCGCCGCGGGACACCTGTGACGTGGTGGTCGTGCCGTGCGCGCGCGTGTCGGTGTCGAGCGAGGCGTACGCGGCCGGGGCGCCGACGGCGAGGACCGCGGTGGCGGCCGCGGTCACGGCGAGACGGGTGCGGGAGACGCGGGAGAGGGTGAGGGGCATGGCGGCTGATCCCTTTCTGCTTCTACGGGGGGTGATCAGTTTCCACTGCTGCTTCCACGAGCGTGTGGATCTCTGCGTACGTTGATCCATAACGGGCGCAGACGGTAGCGGACACGCCACGGCCCCCGCCCTCCCGCGCGCCGCCGCACGGCTGGATATCTCTCCCTGCCCGTCTCCCTGCCCGTAAGTCGCCGTCTTCCCTTCCGACACTCAACTCCCTTACGTTTCGCAGGACTTGACCGGAGTGACGGAGGGGACGGCTGACATGAGGGCACGTACTGGGGCAGGCCTTGCCATGGCCGTCGCGGCGGCGGGCGCACTGGCGTTCGGGGGTACGGGCTCCGCGAGCGGCACCGCCCTCGCCGCCGACGATCCGGCGCCGCAGTCGCCGTACGCGTCCACCACCGGCGTCGGCGTCCACAACGCCTACGAGAAGTCGAAGTACCCGTACTTCGCCGACGCGCTCGACTCCGGTGCCGGGATGCTCGAACTCGACGTGTGGACCAATGTGTTCGGGAGCGGATGGCGGGTCTCGCACAGCAATCCGGTCGGGAACGACAACAACTGCGAGAACGCCGCGAGTCCGGCCGAATTGCGCACCAAGCCGCGCAACCAGAGCCTCACCGGCTGCCTCGCCGACATGAAGGCCTGGCACGACGCCCACCCCGGCCACCGGCCCATCCTGGTCAAGGTCGAGCTGAAGGACGGGTTCCAGGGGAGGAACGGGCGCGGCCCCGCCGATCTCGACGCCCTCCTCAAGAGCAAGCTCGGCGACGCCGTCTACCGCCCCGGCCAGCTCACCGGGGACCACGCCACCCTCGACGAGGCCGTACGCAGCGACGGCTGGCCGCAGCGGAGCGCCCTCGCGGGGAAGTTCGTCGTCGAGCTCATCCCCGGCACCGTCGAGCAGGGCAACCCCGCCGACACCCTGTGGACCGACCGCGAGTACGCCACGCACCTGCGCGACCTCGCCGCGGCCGGACGGCTCGGTGAGGCCGCGGCCTTCCCCGCCGTGCTCGGCGCCGAGGCGGGCGACCCGCGCGGGCGGTACACGGACGCGGCGATCCGGCCCTGGTTCGTGCTGTTCGACGGCGACGCGTCCACGTACACGGGCGGCACCATCGACACCAAGTGGTACGCCGACCGGCGCTATCTCGTCGTCATGTCCGACGCCCACAACGTCGCACCGGCCATCGACTCCGTGAACCCCACCGAGGCCCAGGCGCGGGACCGCGTCGCCCTGCTCGCGCGCGGCAACGCCAGCATCGTGTCCTCGGACTGGTATCCGCTGCCGGGCGTCCTGTCGACGGTGCTCCCGCGCGGCTGAGGCGCCGCCGGGAAAGGCCGGGGGTGCTGCTGCGAAGAGCCGGGGCTAGCGCTCGATCCGTATCCACACCGGCGCGTGGTCCGAGCCCGTCGCGTTCCTCCGCTCCTGTGGATCCCCGTCCCCGACCGAGGGCAGCGCGGTCGCCGTCGAGCCCGGCACACCCGTGCCCGCCGCCGTGACCTGGTTCAGGAGGCTGTGGCTCACCAGTGCGTGGTCGATCAGCTCGCGGCGCCCCGCGTGGATGCGGGAGTAGCGCTGCTCGGCGGGGATCAGCGGGGCCACGTTCCACAGCCGCTTTGCGTCGCCCTTGTCCGGCTTGTCGAAGCCGGGGGTGCCGATCTCGGAGCCGGGCGGGCCGAGCAGGATCTGCGTCGTCGCCGCCGACACCTCGTCGTTCAGGTCGCCGAGCACCACGACGTCGTGCTCGCGGCCGTCGCCCTTCAGGAGCCGGTCGGCCAGCGAGCGCACCAGTGTCGCCTCGGCCGAGCGCCGGTACAGCGCGTACGCCCCGAAGCGGGCCCGCTCGCCCTCGTCCCGCGGCTGGAACCGGCCGCCGCCGTACGAGAGCAGCTTCGACTTCAGATGGCAGACGGCCGCGTCGAAGAAGAACGCGCGCGTCGTCACCGTCACCGCGAGGACCCCGCGCCCCGCCCGCGCCACCGGCTTGCCCACGTCGCCGACCTGCACCGGGCGCACCGGCGCAGGGAAGCAGTCCTCGTCGGCGACGACGAACACCGGAAGCGAGGTGAGGAAGCCGACGCGGATGCCGCGCTCGTCCGCGTGCTCCGAAAGAGTGGTGTGCCAGGTGCCATCCAGCATCCCGGCCAGATCCGCGAGGGCCTCCGGATCGCCGACCTCCTGCACGGCGAGCACGCTCGGCCGCAGCGCCGTGATCGTCGCCGCGAGCGAGGCCAGCTTCGCCTCGTACGCGGCCTTGTCCTTGGGCCCGAACTTGCCGCCGGGCCGGTAGAGGTTCTCCAGGTTCCAAGTGCCGAGGAGCATGGCGGGCTCCAACTGTGCTCGCGTGGTGGGTGGGTTGACGTCAGCGTGCTCGCGAAACCGGCGGCGGGACAGGGCACGGGATGCGCACTCCCCGTACCTTGGACGGATGACGCCGCCTCCCGCGCACGGCCCCGCCGACCTCGTCATCACGGGCTGCACGGCCCTCGTCCACGACGAAGGGGGTCAGATCGGATTCCTCGACGACGCGGCCGTCGTCGTACGCGACGGTCGCATCGACGCCGTGACCACCACCCCTGCCGTGGCCGGCCTGCGGGCCGCCGAGCGCATCGACGCGCGTGGCCAGGCGGCCCTGCCCGGCCTGATCAACTGCCATACGCACACGCCGATGGTCGCCCTGCGCGGCCTCGCCGAGGATCTCCCGGCGCACGAGTGGTTCAACGACTGGATCTGGCCCATCGAGTCCAATCTGACCGAGCGCGTCGTCGGGCTCGGCGCGCGGCTCGCCTGTGCCGAGATGATCCGGGGCGGGGTGACGACCTTCGCCGACCACTACTTCGCGATGGACACCGTCGCCGACGTCGTCGAGGAGAGCGGTCTGCGCGCCAACCTCGGCGCGGCCTTCTTCTCCTCGCAGGGGCCCGAAGGCCGCGCCGCGTCCCTGGAGTTCGCGCTCAGGCGGCGCGGCGCCGCCGACGGCCGCATCACCACGTCGCTCGCCCCGCACGCCCCGTACACCGTCGACGACGCGGACCTCGCCGCGACCGCCGAGCTCGCCCGCGAGCACGGACTCATGGTCCACCTGCACGCCTCCGAGAACCGCGCCCAGACCGACAACAGCCTGGAGCGCCACGGCCGCACCCCCATCGAGATCCTGCACCGCACAGGTCTGCTCGACGTCGACGTCCTCATCGCGCACGGCACCGGCATCCTCGACCGTGACCTGCCCGTCCTCCAGCAGGGCACGGGCCGCATCGCCGTGGCGTCCGCGCCGCGCGGCTACCTCAAGTTCGGCTGGGACACCACGCCCGTGCGCGCCCTGCGCGGGATCGGCATCCCCGTCGGCCTCGCCACGGACGGCGCCGCCTCGAACAACACCCTGGACGTGTGGGAGTCCATGGCGCTCACCGCACTCGTGCAGAAGTCCACGCAGCGCGACCCGGCCTGGCTGACCGCCCGCCAGGCCCTGGACCACGCCACGCTGCAGAGTGCGCGGGCCGTCGGCCTGGGGGAGCAGATCGGCAGCCTCGCGCCGGGGCGCCGCGCCGACATCGTCCTGGTCGATCTCGACGGGCCGCACACCCAGCCCGTGCACGACCTCGCGGCCACCCTCGTGCACAGCGCGCGCTCGGCGGACGTCACCACGACGATCGTCGACGGGCGGATCCTGATGCGCGACCGAAGGCTGCTGACCCTCGATGTGCCGGGCATCGTCGCGGAGTTGGGCGCCGAACTGCCCGCCCTGATCGACCGCAGCCACGGCAAGCGGATCCAGGACTACGAGGGCTGAGGGGGGCGGGGGCTGCGGGCGGGACCGGGGGAGCGGCTGCCTAGGGTGGAGCCATGTCACACGCCCCGCAGCCGGTCCCCTCACCTGCCCCGCAGCCGGATTCCCCGCACGCCTCGCAGCCGGATCCGCTGCACGCCTCGCAGCCGGACCCCGCCGAGGGCCTCATCGACGACCCGTACGCCACCTACGCGCGGCTGCGCGACACCGCGCCCGTGCACCGGGTCGCGGGGCCCGACGGCAGCCCGGCGTGGCTGGTCACGCGGTACGACGACGTACGCGCGGCGCTCGCCGACCCGCGGCTCTCGCTCGACAAGAGCCATGCGCTGCCGGGCGCCTACCGGGGTTTCGCGCTGCCACCCGCCCTGGACGCGAACCTCCTGAACATGGATCCGCCGGACCACACCCGCATCCGGCGCCTGGTCGTCAAGGCCTTCACGGCGCGCCGGGTGGAGAGTCTGCGCGCGCCGATCCGGCGCACCGCCGACGAACTCCTCGACGCCATCGAGCCGTTGGGCCAGGCCGACCTCGTCGCCTCGTACGCCGCCCCGCTCCCGATCGCCGTCATCTGCGACCTGCTCGGCGTGCCCGCCGGACACCGCCCGGACTTCCGGGCCTGGACCGACGCCCTGGTCGCGCCCGACCCCGCGCGGCCGCAGAGCGCGAAGGAGGCCGTCGTCGCGATGCTCGGCTTCTTCACGCAACTCCTCGCGGAGAAGCGGAAGGAGCCCGCCGACGATCTGCTCTCCGACCTGATCGCGGTACGGGACGAGGGCGAGGCGCGGCAGGGGGAGGAGGGCCGGTTGAGCGAGGACGAGCTGATGTCGCTCGCCTTCCTGATCCTCTTCGCCGGATACGAGAACACCGTCCAGCTCATCGGCAACGCCACGCTCGCGCTCCTGCGCCACCCCGAACAGCTCGCGGCCCTGCGCGCGGACCCGTCACAACTCCCGGCAGCAGTGGAGGAGTTCAACCGTTACGACGGTCCCGCCCTGCTCGCCATCCGCCGCTTCCCCCTCGAAGACGTCACCATCGGCGGCGTCACCGTCCCGGCCGGCGAGACCGTGCTGCTCTCCCCGTCGGCCGCCAACCGCGACCCGCGCCGCTACCCCGACGCCGACCGCCTGGACATCACCCGCGACACCACGGGCCAACTCGCCCTGGGCCACGGCATCCACCACTGCGTCGGAGCACCCCTGGCCCGCCTGGAGACGGCCACCGCGCTCGCCGCCCTCATCGAACGCTTCCCGCGCATCGCACTCGGCGTACCGCATCGGGAACTGCGGTGGCGGCCCTCGATGCGGGCGCGCGGACTGCTCGCGCTTCCGGTGACGTTCTAGATTCTTTCCGGATTTCTCGAAGTTTCTTCGCCGCGACCGATGAGTTCCGGTGATGCCGCAGGTCACCCCTCCCAGAAGCACGGATCCGATAGGCGGATCCGGCGGAGGGACTGAGGGACCATGGGACTTCCCGGCATCGTCACGCGCGAGGAGTGGCTCGCCGCGCGCAAGGAACTGCTCGCCAAGGAGAAGGCGGAGACCCGGGCGCGTGACGCGCTCAACGCCGAGCGGCGTCGGCTTCCGATGGTCGAGATCGGCAAGGAGTATCTGTTCGACGGTTCCGACGGCAAGGCGACGCTGTTCGACCTCTTCGACGGAGACGCCCAACTGATCGTCTACCACTTCATGTTCGCCCCGGAGTGGGACGCGGGCTGCAGCAGCTGCTCGGCGTTCCTCGACCAGATCGGGCACCTCGCCCATCTGCGGGCCCGCAGCACGAACTTCATCGCGGTCTCCCGCGCGCCGTTCACCAAGATCCTGCCCTTCAAGGCGCGGATGGGCTGGACGGTGCCGTGGTACTCCTCGAACGGCAGCGACTTCAACGAGGACTTCGACGCCACCGTCGGCGAGGGCGAGGGATCCTACGAACAGCCGGGGATCAGCTGCTTCCTGCGCGACGGCGACCGCGTCTTCCATACGTACTCGACGTACGCCCGCGGTCTCGACTGGGTGGCGTCGTACTCCAGCCTCTTCGATCTCACCGCCCTCGGCCGCCAGGAGGAGTGGGAGGAGCCGAAGGGCCGGTCGGCGGGGATCGGGGCACCGGCGGGCAGCAGCCGGGTGAGGTATCACGACGAGTACGAGATGTGAGGAACCGGCACAACCAGGTGTCAGGTCGGTCACGTTGCGAGTCCTTTCCACCCCTCGGCGCGTTCTACTCCATAAGAGTCCGTCAGGACTGCCAACGGGGGAGCAGAAGGACGATGATGAACAACCGAGTGGTACTGGAACGCTTTCCGGCCGGTGGGCCGCGAGGATCGTGGCCCGCGGAGGAGTTCGCACGCGCCCGCCGCATGGAGGGACAGGAGGCGGAGGTCGTCATGGACCTCGCCTCCGATGCCTTCCTGGTGATCGTGCGCGAGACCCGGGTGACCGACATGGCGGAGGTGGCCGCCGCCGCGTAGTGAGCGCGCCGCGCGGGCCCGAACCGAGCGCGCCCCTCAGCGCTCGGCGTGCCCGTTCGGTGAGGGGATCTTCGCCGTGAACTGGTCGGCCTGCAGGGCGTAAAGCTCCGCGTAGACACCACCGGTCCGCAGGAGCTCGTCCGGTGTGCCCGACTCCACCAGGCGCCCTCCGTCCAGGACATGGACCAGATCCGCGTGGCGCACCGACGCCAGGCGGTGGGTGATGAGGATGACGGTCTGGCCCGTCCCCGCGAGGGCCCTGATCTTCTCGAAGACCTCCAGCTCGGCACGGGCGTCGAGCGCTGCCGTCGGTTCGTCCACGATGAGGATGCTGCCGCGCCGGTACGCGGCGCGCGCGATGCCCAGACGCTGCCACTGGCCGCCCGACAGCTCGTGCCCGCCGGTGAACGCACGGGCCAGCAAGGTGTCGAGCCCGCGCGGCAGATCGGCCACGACGTCCCCGGCACCGGCCTCCCCGACCGATGCGCCGATCCGGTCGTCCGTGAGCGGCACCGACGACCGGCCGATCGCGATGTTCACGCGCGCAGTGAACGGCCAGCGCTTGAAGTCCTGCGCCACCATCGCGATGCGCTCGACCAGTTGGTGCCGGTCCGCGGTCGCCGCGTCGACGCCGTCCCACAGGATCCGGCCGTCCTTCGGCGCGTACAGACCGGCGAGCAGCTTCACCAAGGTGGTCTTGCCGGAGCCGTTCTCGCCCACCAGGGCGACGATCTTCCCGGTGGGCAGCGTCAGGGAGACGTCGCTGAGCGCGTCCCTGCCCGAGGCCCCCGGATAGCGGAAGGTGACGTTCTCGAACCGTATCTCCCGTGGATCCGGAGGCAGTTCGGCGCCACCGGCCGGTATCGCGCGCTGCGCCGCCTCCACGAAGAGCCGCTCCAGGTCGCCGACGAACAGGGCGTCCTCGTGCAGGGAGTTGACCTCAAGGACGAGCGTGTCGAGGTTCGACGCGCCGGTGCGGATCGCGATGACGGCGGTGCCCGCGACGGACAGCGCCATCGCCCCGGCGAGCAGCAGACCGCCGAGCGTCGCGTACGTCGCCGCGGTGGCGGCGCCCGTCCACGCCGCCGCGATCAGGCCCGTCCGGGCGGCGAGCCGCGCCAGGCGTGCCTGCTCCTCCTCCGCGGCCTCCGACATGGACCGGAAGTGCCGCAGCAGGAAAGGCCCCACACCGTGCACCCGGATCTCCGGTGCCGCCCGGGCCTCCGTGAGGAGGCTGCCGATGAGGCGTCCCGCGCGGGCGTGCTGCACCCAGGCGTGGAAGGAGACATAGCGGCGCCTGGCGATGGTCAGGGCGCTCCACGCGCTCGGCAGGGTCATCGTCACCAGGAGCGGAAGCAGCACCGGGTGCAGGACGGTCAGTACGCTCGCCGCCGCGATCAGCGAGATCATCGCGTTCACCACGCGCGTGGAGATGCCGATCATGCGGCGGGCGGAGGCCGCTCCGTACTGCGCCGTGTCGAGCAGCTTGTGGAACGCGTCGTCCTCGATCGCCGACAGCTCGACCGAAGCGGCCTTCTCCAAGTACTGCTCGGTGGCGACGCGTTCGACCTTCGGTTCGAGGCGGCCCGTCGCGTACGTCGACGCGGCGCGCAGCAGCGCGGCGACGAACAGGACGGAGGCCACGGTCACCAGGGCGGGCATCGCGCCGCGCAACCGGTCGGCCACCGGGGCGTCGGTCATCAGGCGCCCCAGCACGCTGTTGACCGCGAGGAGGCTCACCGCCTGGGCGAGCCCGCGGCCCACCTCGGCGCCGATGACGATGCGTGCGGCGCGCCGGTCGGCCTGCCAGGCGAGCCGGAAGCTGGCGGCGAGGAGCGCGGGAAGCCGCTTCAGCATGGACCGGAACCCCAGCTGGAGAAAGGCCTCCTCGTGCTGGGCCCAGCCGGTGTCGTAGCGCAGGGGGCCGCCGAAGAGCAGCGACTCCGACTCCGAAGTCCCGCTCCGGTCATGGGTGTTGCTCTGTTTGTCGTTCGTCTGCTTCTCCTTCTCCGTTTGCGTACGTCCTGTGTGGGCTTGCAACCCCGGGCAACTGTTGCCGGTCGGCCCAGGCCGCAGTGCCATACCCCATGCAGGCAACTCCGCACCCGCGCAGGCAAAGGAGTTCTTCCGTGACCGGCACTCTCCGGACACCTCAAGTCCCGCACGAGCACGGCCTGGACGGTCCCGCACTGCTCGACGCGTACCGCACGATGCGTACGATCCGTGACTTCGAGGAGCGCCTCCACGAGGAGTTCGCGACCGGCGACATCCCCGGCTTCGTCCACTTGTACGCAGGTGAGGAGGCGTCCGCCGCCGGGGTCTGTGCCCACCTCGACGACGACCGCGACGTCATCGCCTCCACGCACCGGGGCCATGGCCACTGCATCGCCAAGCACGTCGACGTGAAGTCGATGATGGCCGAGATCTACGGGCGCACGACCGGGGCGTGTCACGGCAAGGGCGGCAGCAACCAGGGCACCACCCTCGAATCCCTGAACCTCGCATCCGTCTGGCAGCTGCCCGCTGTCTTCGTCGCGGAGAACAACGTCTACGCGGAGGCCACTTCGGCGAAGTGGCCCGTCAAGTCAGTCGTCGATGGGAAGCCGTGAGGATGCCGTTCATCGAGCGGGTCACCATGCCCAAATGGGGCCTGTCCATGAAGACCGGAAAGATCACCGAGTGGATCGCGCGGGAGGGCGACGAGGTCGAGGAGGGCGACGAGCTGGCCGAGATCGACACCGACAAGATCGCGGGCACGCTCGAGGCGCCACGGGGCGGCGTGCTGCGGAGGATCGTCGCGCGGGCGGGCGGCGATGCGCCCGTCGGCTGTGTCATCGCGGTCATCGCCGGGCCGGGGGTCACGGAGGACGAGATCGAGCGCGTGGCCGCCGAGGCGCGGGAGCAGCTGGCGCGCGGGGTGCCCGCGGAGGACGAGGGCAGCCCGGTGAGCGGCGTCGCGGAGGTGGGCGGCAGGGCACTGTCGTACGCGACGTCGGGCGGTGGCGCGGAGGAGGTCGTCCTGGTGCACGGGTACGGCGGCGACAAGAACTCCTGGCTCTTCGTGCAGGAGCCCCTCGCCGCGCGCCACACGGTGTACGCGCTCGACCTGCCCGGTCACGGGGAGTCCAGCAAGGAGGTGGGGGACGGCAGCCTGGCCTCGCTGGCGACGGTCGTCACGGGCTTCCTCGACGCGCTCGGCATCGAGCGGGCGCATCTGGTGGGCCATTCGCTGGGCGGCGCGGTGGTCACCGCGGTGGCGGCGGGGGTACCCGACCGGGTCCGCTCCCTGACGCTGATCGCGCCCGCCGGGTACGGCCCCGACGTGGACGCCGCCTATCTGCGGGGCTTCGCGGAGGCCGGGACGCGGCGCGAACTCCGGCCCCACCTGAGCAAGCTGTTCGCCGACGCGGGGCTCGTGACGCGGCAGCTGGTGGACGACCTCCTGAAGTACAAGCGCCTGGACGGAGTCGACACGGCGCTCCGCAGCCTCCTGCCGACGCTGGTGGCCCCGGGCGGCGGGGCGGCCCTCGACGTGAGTTCCCTGCTGCCGAGGGGCGTGCGGACGGTCGCGGTGTGGGGCGGGGCGGATCAGGTGATCCCGGCGTCCAACGCGGCGGCCCTGGAGGGGAGGGCCGCCGTCCGGGTGATCGAGGGGGTGGGGCACATGGCCCAGATGGAGGCACCGGGGGAGGTCGTGGCCGCGGTGGAGGCGGCGGTATCGGGCTGAATGAATGCAGCCCGTCCGGCGTTCGAGGACGAACTCGGCAGAGCCGGTGATGAGGGCGAGCGGACGCTAGGCCCGCACCGCCCGGGACCACGCAGGCGTGGTCCCCGTGGCCCTGCACCACGCCAGATACAGCGGAATCGGCGGCGTATAGGGAACCTCGCTGCCGGAAGGACTGTGGATCAGCGAGGGCGCGCGCCGGGCGCCCGGCACCACGGCCCCCGCGGCGTAGTACGCGGGGGAGGGCCATTCCAGCGCGACATCGGAGTCCGCCGGCACGATCCACCACCACCGCGCGGCATCCACGTCCTCGTACACACACCCCACACGAGGCAGCCGCGCCATCAGCCGGGGCCCGAACCGCGAGGGCACCGAGACCGCGTCGCACCCCAGGGGCTGCGACATCCCCTCCGGGACGGCGAGCCGTGCCGACGGCGGCGGGGAGGCGGCGAAGGCCCGCCTCCGTTCGAGGCGGACCAGCGTGTCCAGATCCAACAGCCGCCGCACCGTCACCGCGCTCACACGCCCCCTGTCCACGTCGTCCTCACGCCCGCACCCTCAGTCACGTCACGCCCGCAGTTCCGCCCATACGGTGAGGCCGGCCCCGGGACCCTCGTCCCGCACGCCCCACGCGTTGCTGACCGCCTCGACGAGGAGCAGTCCCCTCCCGTGCTCCTCATCCGCGTCGGGCCCCTCCTGGGCGGGCCGCGGGACACCTGATCCGTATCCGTCGTCACGCACAGCTATGCGCAGCGTGCCGGGTCTGGTGCACAGCTCGCAGACGATCCGGTGGCTCGCGGTGTGCACGATCGCGTTCGTGACCAGCTCGGACACCACGAGGGCCGCGGCGTCGCGGGCGTCCTCGTCGATGTCCCAGCCCAGGAGCTGGGCCTTCGCCAGTCGTCTGGCCTGCGATGCGGAACCCGGCCGTGGCACCAGCGCGAAGCTGACGCAGAGCTCGGAGCCGCTCTCGACCCACGCGTCGGCGGTCATGCCAACAGGGGCTTCGGCGGCAGCTGTGTGTAACGGCGCGGGCGGAGTCACGCCATCCACTATCGCCCCGCCGGGAACACCTTGGCAAGACCCACTCTGAAAAGTGCACAGTGGCGTGTTCCTTCTAGACGGCACATGGCACACTGCTCGCAACGGCTCCAGGTGCGGAGTGAATTGGCATTACATGGAGTACGTGGAGGTAGGACGTGAGCGAACCGCGGTCCGCGCCGACCGTCGGCCAGGTCGTCCTAGGCCGTCGTTTGCAGGACCTGCGCGAGCGCGCCGGCCTCAAGCGAGAGGAGGCGGCGCGGATCCTTCGCGTCGCCCCCGCCACGGTCCGTCGCATGGAAATGGCCGAGGTCGCGCTGAAGATCCCGTATCTCCAGCTGCTCCTGAAGTCCTACGGCGTCGCCGATGACGAGGCCGACGCCTTCGTGACGCTCGCCGAGGAGGCGAACAAGCCGGGCTGGTGGCAGCGGTTCCACGACATCCTGCCGGGCTGGTTCAGCATGTACGTCAGCCTGGAGGGCGCGGCCAGCCTGATCAGGTCCTACGAACCGCACTTCGTCCCGGGTCTCCTGCAGACCGAGGAGTACGCGCGTGGCGTGATGCGCTCCGGGGCGATCGGCCAGACCCGTCCCGAGGACGTCGAGCGGTATGTGGCGCTGCGGATGGAGCGCCAGTCGCTGCTCACCCGCGAGGACGCGCCGCGGGTCTGGATCGTGATGGACGAGACCGCCCTGCGCAGACCTGTGGGCGGTCCCGAAGTGATGCGCGAGCAGATCGACAAGCTGCTCGAAGCCGTCGAACTCCCTCATGTGACGCTGCAGGTCGCGCCGTTCGCGGCGGGTCCGCACCCGGGCACGTACGGACCGTTCGTGCTCTTCCGCTTCGCCATGGCGGAGCTGCCGGACATGGTCTACAGCGAGTACCTGACCGGCGCGGTCTACCTGGACGCGCGCACCGAGGTGGCCACCCACCTCGAGGTCATGGACCGCATGGCGGCGCAAGCCGCGACGGCACAACGCACAAAGGAGCTCCTCCGGGACCTCCGCAAGGAGCTGTGAATGGATCGACACCGAGCCGGTACGCGACCGGGGTCAAAGCCCGGATCCGGGTCCCGCCCCGAGTCACGGGACGACTCCCGGATATACAACGGCATGCCCGCCCGCGAGCTCGGCAGCGAAGGCTGGCACAAGCCGTGGAGCGGCGGCAACGGCGGCAACTGCCTGGAGGCCATGAAGCTGGCCGACGGCCGGGTCGCGGTCCGCCAGTCGGCCGATCCGGACGGCCCGGCCCTGATCTACACGCACGGCGAGATCAACGCGTTCATCCAGGGGGCGAAGGCGGGGGAGGCCGACTTCCTGCTGTCGTGAGCGCTGACGTGACGCCGCCATGAGCTGGCGTGACGCCGCCGTGAGCTGGCGTGACGCCGCCGTGAGTCCTCTGTGAGCCCCCGCCACGCGTGGCGGGGGCTCACACGGTCATCGGCCGGTCGTACGGGCCGATCGGCGCCGCGAGCCGGGTCGCGCCCGTCAGCCACCGGTCCACCGCGGCGGCGCTCGCGCGACCCTCGGCGATGGCCCACACGATCAGCGACTGGCCGCGGGCCGCGTCGCCCGCCACGAAGACGCCCGGCACGTCGGTCGCGAAGCCCGCGTCGCGGGCGAGGGTGCCGCGGCCGTCGACGGCCAGGCCGAACTGCTCGACCAGGCCGCCCGGCGTCCGCTCCGGACCACAGAAGCCGAGCGCGAGAAGGACGAGGTCGGCGGGGAGCACGCGCCGCGTGCCCGGCCGCGGGCTGCGGTCCGCCTCGACCTCGGTCAGGTGCAGGGCGCTTACCCGGCCCGCCGCGTCGCCGGTGAAGCGGAGGGTGGAGGCGGCGAACAAGCGCGCGTCCGCGTCCGCCGCGGGGGCGGTGCGCAGCTCGCCCGCCTCCTCGTGGGCGCCGGAGAGACGGTAGACCTTCGGGTACGTCGGCCAGGGCTCGGCCAGTTCGTCGCGTACGTCGCCCGGCCGCTCATAGATGTCCAACTGCGTGACGGAGGCGGCCCCTTCGCGCACCGCCGTGCCCAGGCAGTCCGCTCCGGTGTCCCCGCCGCCGACGATCACGACGTGCTTGCCCGCGGCGGACAGCGGGGAGGTGTCGATGTCCCCCTCGCAGACGCGGTTGGCGAGCGGGAGGTACTCCATGGCCTGGTGGATGCCGCTCAACTCCCGCCCCGGCACGTCCAGTTCACGCCACGCGGTGGCCCCGACGGCGAGCACCACCGCGTCGTGCCGGGTGCGCAGCTCCGCGGCCCGGATGTCCCGCCCGACCGCGACGGACGTACGGAAGACCGTGCCCTCGTCCCGCAGCTGCGCGAGCCGCCGCTCCAGGTGGTGCTTCTCCATCTTGAACGCGGGGATCCCGTACCGCAGGAGCCCGCCCGCGCGGTCCTCGCGCTCGTACACGACGACGGTGTGCCCGGCGCGCGTCAGTTGCTGCGCGGCGGCGAGTCCGGCCGGTCCTGAGCCGACGACGGCGACGGCCTTGCCGGAGTGCCGGTCCGGTGGGCGCGGCGGGTTGAGGCCGTCCTGCCAGGAGCGGTCGGCGATGGCGACCTCGACGTTCTTGATGGTCACGGCGGGCTGATTGATCGCGAGGACGCAGCCCGCCTCGCAGGGGGCGGGGCAGAGGCGGCCGGTGAACTCGGGGAAGTTGTTCGTGGCGTGCAGCCGGTCCGCCGCCGTGCGCCAGTCGGCGCGCGAGACGAGTTCGTTCCACTCGGGGACCAGATTGCCCAGCGGGCAGGCGTCGTGGCAGAAGGGGATGCCGCAGTCCATGCAGCGGTCGGCCTGCCGCTCGACGATGGGCAGCAGGGCGCCGGGGACGTACACCTCGTCCCAGTCCTTGATCCGCTCGCCGACGGATCGGCGGGGCCATTCCTGGCGGGTGGTGGTGAGGAAGCCCTTGGGGTCGGCCATGGCCGTCTCCCGTCGCGTGCTTTCACGGGCTTTCGCGTGCTTTCACAGGCTTTCGGCCACTGTACGACGGGTGGGCGGGGGAGGCATGCCGGTGGGGTGGGGTGGGATGGGGCCTGGGGGTGGGGCCTGAGGGTGGTCAGGTCAGGTCAGGGCGAGGATGAATGACGCGGAGGCGGCGAGTGAGGCTCCGACCCGGATGTGGTTCCACATGGTCCATTCGCTGACGTACGTACGCCAGCGTTCCGCGCTCTCCGGCGCCTGCGGGTCGAGCTTGGCGAGGGCGTCGTTGCGGGGGACGTTCGCCGCGATGGTCACCCCGAACGAGCCGAACAGATACAGCGCGCTGCCGAGCAGCAGCTCGACGGTGCCTTCGTCGGGCCAGAGCACGAAGGTGACGACGGCGACGACGGCGCTGAGGCCGGCGGCGCCCATGAAAACGGTCATGAACCCGGCGGTGAGCGCCTTGACGTTGATCGACTGCATCGCCGCGATGCCTTGCGCCGGGGGCAGCGCGGCAAGGCCCTGCATCACGAACGTCGAGAACGCGACGAACGCTCCGGCGACCAGGCCGCAGGCGAGTGCGCCCAGCACGACGAGCACGAAGTATGGTCCCTCGATCATGGCAACTCCCGCGTTCGGTAAGGCAGCCGTCAGGTGAGCGAGCCGCAGTGATCCTCCATGGCGCGGGCCCGCATCACAAGTGAATTGCCCTTACCGGGTGGGAGGCCATGCGTGGGGCGCGCGGGCGCATACGCGGGCGTCTGGCCGGGGGGCCTTGGGGGGAGGCTGTGCGCTTTCCGCCCGCTGCCTGGGGTGGGCCGCTGGCTGTCTGCCGTCGCGGGCTGCGCTTGTTCCGCCCGCTGCGCGGCGGATCGCTCCCGCCCACCCGCCCGATTGCCCCGGGGGTAACCGCGCGGAACTCCGCCCACCCAGCCGATTGCGCCGCGGGGCAATCGGGTGGGTGGGCGGGAAAACTCCGCCGCGAAGCGGCGGCTCAGGCCCTCCGCATACGACGCGCAGACGCGAGGCAAGGCCTCAGTAGGCGCAAGCGGTCGCGACCGCGAGGTCACACCGCCGGACCCGGCGCATGCAGGCCCCCTGCCAAGGCGGCGAGGCAAGGAAAGGCAAGGCGAGGCGGGCCACGCCCGCCGGAGACTCAGCCCGCCACCCCCTCCCGCCCAGACCCCTGCCAGGACCGAAGCACCGCATCCACCGCCGGTGCGATCCGACGGCGCGCCTCCCCTCGGGGGACCCCACTCATGAGGAGGCGGTCGTACGGCGTATCCGTGTGCCGGACGGCGGCCACCACCGCCGCCGTCACCGCCGCAGCGGACAAGGCGCGCCCCGCCGCACTCCGCCCCACCCGCCCGCTGCCCCGCACGGACGCGTGCGCGGCGATCGCCCGGGACCGCTCCTCGGGGCACCCCGGAAAAAGGCGCCGGATCTCGTCCGCGAAGGCCGCCACGAAGCGGACGTCCTCCACGGCCCGCCGCACCGCGTCCCGCGCCCGGCGGCGAGCCCGCGCCTCCGCGTCCGCGAGGCACCGCTCCTCGGCCCGCGCGAGCGCCGCCTCCTCGACGAGCACCCCCTGGCGTTCGTACCGGCCCTGGCGCCGGTTGAAGCGGACGACCACCGCCGAGAGTCCGCTCCCCTCGCGGGCCCGCCGCGTCAGCGCGGTGTCGCCGCGCGGCAGGAAGACGAGATGCCCCAGGTCGGCGCAGTCCAGGCAGCGTGGCTCGGCATCCTCGATGACCAGGAGGGAAAGCGGCCCGCCGTGGCATTCCGCGCAGTGGCGGCGCTTCAGGGGCTGGATGGCGAGAAGTCCTCTTCGGGCGAGGGGAGTTGGTGCCATGAAGAGTTCATTCCCCCGGTCGGCGGGCGCGTACCGCCATGGGGAGGGAGGGGGCGGGAGCCCGACGTCACGCCAGGAAGGCCCGGCTTCAACGCCAGGAAGGCCCGGCTTCATGGGACGGCATCATGGGACGGGTGCGACTCGAAGCGATCACCTGGGACCGGCTCACGGACACCCTCGCCGACCGGCTGCTCGACCTGAAGACGGCCGACGCGAGCCCCTGGCCCCGCGTCGCCTTCGACGGGGCCCCGGCGGGCAGGCCCGGCGAGCTGGCCCGCGGCGTGGCCGACGCGCTGCGCGTGCGCGGGCGGTCCGCGCTCGTCGTCGGCACGGAAGGCTTCCTGCGTCCCGCCTCGCTGCGCCTCGAGTACGGGCGGGAGGACGTGGAGGCGTACTACAGCGGCTGGTTCGACACCGGCGCGCTCTGGCGCGAGGTCTTCGGGCCGCTGGACCCGGGCGGCACGGGCAGGGTGCTGCCCGACCTGTGGGACCCGGCAACGGACCGCGCGACGCGCAGCCCGTACGTCCAACTCCAGCCAGGATCAATGCTGTTGCTGCACGGACCGTTCCTGCTCGGCCACTGGTTCCCCTTCGACCTGACGGTCCACACGCGCCTCTCGCCGGGCGCCCTGCGGCGACGTACGGCGGAGAGCGAGCGATGGACGCTGCCCGCCTTCGAGCGGTACGAGGCGGAGGCGGATCCCGGTGCTGCGGCCGACGTGGTCGTACGCGCGGACGATCCGCGGCACCCGGCATGGAACGGCGGCTGATGTGGACCCAGGCGCTTCGAAGACACCGAGAGCACCGAGAGCACCGAGAGCACCGAGAGCACGAGGGCACCGAGAACGCCGAGAACATCAAGAACACCGAAACCCCTTTTATATGCACGTGCATGTAGTTAGAGTCTGGGCATGGCAACGACAGCGCTCCACTTCAGCGAATCGGTCCGCACTCTCCTCGACGGCAAGAACTTCGCCAGCGTCGCCACCCTCGGCCCCGGCGGCGCACCCCAGAACTCGGTGGTGTGGATCAAACGGGAGGGCGACACCGTGCTGTTCTCCTCCACGGCGCGGCGGCAGAAGGTCCGCAACCTCGAACGCGACCCGCGCATCAGCATCTCGGTCTTCGATCTGGCCAACCCGTACACGTCGACCGAGATCCGCGGCGTCGCCGAGATCCTCCCCGATCCGGAGAAGCGACTGCCTCACGAGCTCTCGCACAAGTACCTGGGCATCGACCCGCCCGGCGAGAAGGACGAGGAGGCCCGAGTGATCATCAGGGTCACCCCGGAGAAGATCGTCGGCTTCTCCGCCTGAGGCCCTGTCCCGTCAGGGGCGCCCGGCTCCGGCGTGCGGACCTCCGGAGGCGCGGCGAGAATGAAGGGCGCCGGGACTAGCGGTGCCTCCGCGCCGCGCCGGCCGCCCGGCACCGGGAGGTACTTCATGACCACCGCCGGAGACATCATGCACCGCGGCGCCCAGTGGATCCCCGCACACGAGACCCTGGACCGCGCCGCACAACTGATGCGCCAGCTCGACGTGGGCGCACTGCCCATCAGCGACGAGAACGAGCGGCTCTGCGGCATCCTCACCGACCGCGACATCGTGGTCGGCTGCGTGGCGATGGGACACGACCCGTCGCGGGTGACCGCGGGAGACATGGCCAAGGGCACGCCGCGCTGGATCGACTCGGGCGCGGACGTCGATGAGGTCCTCCAGGAGATGAAGGGCAGCCAGATCCGCAGGCTCCCCGTCATCGAGAACAAACGCCTGGTCGGCATGATCAGCGAGGCCGACCTCGCCACGCACCTCGCCGACGACCAGCTCGCGAGCTGGGTCGAGAGCGTGTACGCGAAGGGCTGACCCCGGCGCCACTCGCCCCGCCGACCGCCTAGCCGGCCCGCCGATCCGCCGGGTCTGTCGCTTGGCGGCCACTACAGCCTAGAGCCAGCCGTTGCGCCGGAAGCCGCGGTAGAGCGAGAAGCAGATGGTGGCAATGACGCCGACCACCAGCCCATAGCCGTACTTCCAGCGTAGTTCGGGCATGTAGTCGAAGTTCATTCCGTACAGACCGCAGATCATCGTCGGTACGGCGATCACGGCGGCCCAGGCGGTGATCTTCCGCATGTCCTCGTTCTGCGCGACCGTCACCTGCGCGAGATGGGCCTGAAGGATGGAGTTCAGGAGCTCGTCGAAGGAGGCGACCTGCTCCGTGACGCGCTTGAGGTGGTCGTCGACGTCCCGGAAATAGGCCTGTATCTCCGGGGCGACCGCCTGCATCGGCTGGGTGGCGAGGATCTGCAGGGGGCGGCCGAGCGGGACCACGGCCCGCTTCAGTTCGAGGAGTTCGCGCTTGAGCTGGTAGATACGGCCCGGGTCGGCGCGCTCCCCGTCCTTGGAGAAGACGTCCATCTCCACCTGGTCGATGTCCGCCTGCACCGCGTCCGTCACGACGAGATAGTCGTCCACCACGTGGTCGGCGAGTGCGTGCAGGACCGCCGCCGGGCCCTTGGCGAGCTGCTCGGGCGCCGACTCGAGCTCCTCGCGCAGCGGGCCGAGCGAGCCGTGGCGGCCGTGCCGCACGGTGATCACGAACTCCTTGCCGACGAAGACCATGATCTCGCCGGTGTCCACCACCTCGCTGGTCGCGGTGAGTTCGGCATGCTCCACGTAACAGACGGTCTTGAAGACGGCGAACAGCGTCTCGTCGTACCGCTCCACCTTCGGCCGCTGGTGGGCGTGGACCGCGTCCTCGACGGCGAGCGGGTGCAGGTCGAAGAGGTCGGCGATGCCGGCGAACTCCTGCTCCGTCGGTTCGTGCAGCCCGAGCCAGACGAATCCGTCACCGCTCTTGCGGACGCGCTCGACCTCCTCGACGAGATCGCGGCCATCCTCCTGGCGCACGCCGCCGCGGTACGTCACGCACTTCACGACCGCCGAGCCCAGCGGGGAGCGGGCGGGGTGGCTGAGGTCGACACGGCTGTGCTTGCGCACGAACTGGGCGACCCGCGCGACTCTCCGCAGGCCGCCTACCTTGCGGAGGTTCCCTACCTTTCGCAGGTTGCCTGCCATCGACATGCGTGGCTCCTCGTTCCGGTGACTTGACGTGCCAGTCTGCCAGTACGTTCCGACGGCGCGGTCGGACCCTGTGGGAACGGAAGACTCCGCTCCGGACCTTCGGAGCCGCCTCCCCGGAGCAAGCGCCGCAATTGGGATAATCGCCGCATGACCCTCATTGACGGCTATCTGACCGGCAATCGAAATCGGCACGCCGAGGGGGCGGGTGCGGGTGCGGGGCAGCGCTCCGAAGCCTTCTCCGCGCTCTTCGACCCCACGACCTTCCGGCACATCGAGCGGCTCGGCATCGGGCCCGGGTGGCGCTGCTGGGAGGTCGGCGCGGGCGGCACCTCCGTCGTCTCCTGGCTCGCGAAGCGGGTCGGCCCCACCGGGCGGATCCTCGCGACGGACACGGACATCTCCTGGCAGACGTCGGCGGCCCGTACGCCGGTCGAGGTGCGCAGGCACGACGTGGGGGCGGACGCGCCGCCCGCCCAGGGGGGCTTCGACCTCGTCCACGCGCGGCTGGTCCTCGCCGGGGCGCCGGACCAGGAGCTGGCGCTGCGTTCGATGATCCGGGCGCTGCGCCCTGGGGGCCGTCTGCTGATCGAGGAGTCCGACCCGGCCCTGCAGCCGCTGGCCTGCCCTGACGAGTGCGGTCCTGCCGAGCAGTTGGCGAACCGTCTGCGGCAGGCGCTGCTCACCCAGTACGGGACCGACCTCGCGTACGGGCGCGGCCTGCCCCGCCTGCTCCGCGCGGCGGGCCTGCGTCAGGTGGAGGCCGACGTGTACTTCCCCCTGGCCTCGCCCGCCTGCGCGGCCCTGGAGACGGCCACGATCCAGCAGTCCCGCGCGGCCCTGACCTCCGCGGGCCTGGCCACGGACGACGACATCACCGCCCACCTCGCGAACATCGCCGCAGAGCCGATGGACCTGGCCACGGCCCCCTTGATCTCCACCTGGGCCCGAAAGCCGTAACGCCCCCTGCGGGCCCCCAGCCCCCGGGACCCCGCACGCCCCTCCCCGAACAAGCCTTTCCCGCCCACCCGCCCAACCGCCCGATTGCCCCGCGGCGACAAGGGATGGATGGATGGGCGGGTGGGCGGGGCAACCTAACCCGGCCTTCCGCCCACCAGTTCAACCGCCCGCGCCCCCGCCCGACACCCCTCCGCCGAAGCCTCGCAGAGCCCCGCGCCGCCGAGTCGCGAGGCAAGGAACGCCCCCGTGAACGCGTCGCCCGCCCCCGTCGAGTCCCGCGCAGCGGCAGGCAGCGCGGGGATCTCGGCCCGCACCTCACCGCCCCGTGCGACCACCGCACCCGCAGCGCCCCGCTTGACCACCACCACCGGGTACCGGCGGCTCAGCCACGCCGCCGAATCCGCCAGCCCCGCCGGATCCCCCAGCCCGGGCGAGCCCCTCAGCCCTGCCGATTCCCCCAGCCCAGGCGAACCCCCCAGCCCCGCCAATCCCCCCAGCCCAGGCGCCCCCGCCAGCAACCGCGCCTCACCCTCACTGGGCAACAACACGTCCACCCCCTCCGTCGCCGCCAGAAACCGCCCCACCCCCAGCCCCGCAAGGAACCCCGCCGACGCCGGATCCACACTCACCGGCACCCCACGCGCGCGTGCCGCCGCCAACGCCGTCTCGGCCACCGCCCGGCTCGGGCCCGCGAAGAACAAGTAACCCGACAGGTGCAGCCACCCCACGCCGTCCAGGAGTTCGGGGGCCCAGTCGGCGCCCGACAGACGCAGCGCCGCGCCGCTGTCCGTCAGGAACGTCCGCTCGGCCCCGCCCCCGGCACCCCCGTCGACCAGGCAGATCACGGTCCCCGTAGGCGCGTCGGAGTCCACGACGAGCTGCGAACGCACCCCCGCCCGCGTCAGCGCCTCCTCGTGCCACGCCGCCGAATCGACGCCGACCCGCCCCAGGAGACGTACGTCGCCGCACCCCCAAGAAGCCGCCCAGCACGCCACGTTGGCGCCCGCGCCACCCGGCACCGTACGGATCGCCGCCGCCGTGTCCGTGCCCGTGGCGAGCGGCGCACCGTGCCGCGCGACTATGTCCGTGACGACGTCCCCGACGACCAGCAGCGCCCCGCCCCCGCCCCCGCCCCCGGCCCCGCCCTCGCCCCGTGCGTCACCCCGCAGCGACGTCACCGCTCCACCCACGCCGCCGCGATCCGCCCCGCGAGCCGCACATTGCCCCGCACCGCCGCGAGATTGGCGCTCAGCGACGCACCGTCGGTCCGCCGCACCAGCTGGTCCAGGAGGAACGGCGTGACCGCCTGCCCGGTGATGCCACGCTCGGCGCACGCCTCCAACGCCTCGGCCAGCACGCGCGCGTGCAGCGCGGGATCGAGCTGCTCGGACTCCGGCACGGGATTCGCCACGAGCAGCGCGGACTCCGGGCCGCCGACCGCGTCCTGGGCCCGCATCACCGCCGCGACCTCCCCGGGCGTACGCAGCGTCCAGTCCACCGGGTGCCCGGAGTCGGTGAGGTAGAAGCCGGGGAAGCGGTCCGTCCCGTACCCCGCCACCGCGACGCCCAGCGTCTCCAGGCGCTGCAGCGTCGCCGCCACGTCCAGGATCGACTTCACGCCCGCGCAGACGACCGTGATGCGCGTCCGGGCGAGCAGCCCCAGGTCGGCGGACTCGTCCTGGGTCACCGTCCACTCCCGGTGCACCCCGCCGAGCCCGCCCGTGGCGAACACCCGCACGCCCGCGCGCGCGGCGAGCAGCGCCGTCGCGGACACCGTCGTCGCCCCGCTCGCGCCCGCCGCGACCGCGAGCGCCAGGTCACGGTGGCCCAGCTTGCGGATGCCGTCCTCGTTCGCGATCCGCTCCAACTGCTCCTTGTCCAGGCCGACATGGGGCCGCCCGTCCAGGACGGCGATCGTCGCCGGGACGGCACCCTCTTCACGTACGACTTCTTCGAGCTCACCGGCCACCTGGAGATTGCGCGGGCGCGGCAGCCCGTGCGCGATGATCGTGGACTCCAGGGCCACGACGGGCCGCCGGTCCGCCACAGCCGCCTGTACCTCGTCGGACACCACCACGTCGGACACCACCAACACGGGCCTGCCTCCTGCCTGTCGGGTCTCCCCTCATCCCTGGCGGTCGGCGCGCCCCGCCAAACACTTGCGGCGCCCGGGACGGGACAGCAGCCTGAGGGGCATGACGGACAACACGACACGTCTCGACCACGTCGTCCTGTGGGTGCGCGACCCCGCGGCGGCAGCCGGCTTCTACGAGGAGGTGCTGGGCCTCGAACCCCTGCGCGTCGCCGAGTTCACGGCGGGCAAGGCCGCGTTCCCCTCCGTGCGGCTCAACGAGGAGACCATCTTCGACCTCGCCCCGCTCACGCTCGCCGAGCGCATGAACGTCGTGCCGGGCGCGGACAAGAGCGCGGGCCACCCGGTGAACCACGTCTGCCTCGCCCTGGCGGAGACCGACTTCGAGGCGCTGCGCGCCCGTCTGGAGGAGCGCGGGACGCCGGTGTCGGACATCTCGCACGATGCGTTCGGCGCCCGCGGCAGGGCCCGCCGCAGCTTCTACTTCCGCGACCCGGACGGGAACATCTTCGAAGCGCGGCACTACGGAGAGGACGGGTAGGACCGACGAGGGCGAGAGGGAGCGCGAGGCGGGGAAAGCTGACCCCTTCCATGGAGCCGCGCGGCGCCCGGCTAGGGTGACCGGCCATGACCACGAATGATCAAGCCCTCGCGCCGTCCTTTGCCGTGCACATTCCGGATGCCGAACTGGAGGCCGAGCCGCTCGACCCCGAGCAGATCGTCTCCGGCACCCCGGAGGTCACCGGCAAGGTCCTGTGGGAGTCGGCCGACGGCAAGCAGCTGCGCGGCATCTGGCAGATCACGCCCGGCGTGGTCACCGACACCGAGGCCAACGAGCTCTTCGTGGTCGTCAGCGGCCGCGCCACGATCGAGGTCGAGGGCGGCGACGTGATCGAGGTCGGCCCCGGCGACGCGGCCGTCCTGCGCGAGGGCGACCGTACGACGTGGACCGTGCACGAGACGCTGCGCAAGGCGTACCACATCACGCTCCCGTGACCGTGACCGCCGAGGTCACGAGCCTTCGGCCCTCCCCGTCTCAGGCCTTCTTGACCGCCCGGCGCATCGCAAGCGCCGCCATCGGCAGCAGCACGCAGACGCCGATGAGGTTGAGCCAGCCGTAGCTGGCCTGCGCGACGATCAGGCCGGCCGCCGCGCCGCCGATGCCCGCCGCCGTGTTCATGGTCAGGTCCGAGAGGCCCTGCACGGCGGCCCTGGCGGGCTGCGGCACCGAGTCGGTGAGCAGCGCGGAGCCGGAGACCAGGCCCGCGGACCAGCCGAGGCCGAGCACGAAGAGACCGGCGGCGGTCTGGCCGTGACGGGGCCCCGCCGTGCCGGCCAGCAGCGCGGCGCAGCACAGCAGCCCGACCGCGAGGCCGATCACGGAGAGCCGCCCGAACCGGTCGGAGAGCCAGCCCATCAGCGGCGACAGCGCGTACATGCCCGCGATGTGGCCGCTGATGACCAGGCCGACCAGTTGCAGGCTCGCCCCGTGGTGCCCCAGGTCGACCGGGGTCATGACCATGATCGAGACCATCACGGTGTGCGAGGCGGCCACCGTAACCAGCGCGAGCCGGGCCATCGGTGACGCGGCCACCGCGGCGACCCCGGCCCGCAGCGAGCGGCTCTGCGCGGACTGGTTCTCCTGCGGGGCGAGCGCGCGGGCGGTGAGCAGCGGGTCGGGCCGCAGCAGTACCGCCACCACGAGACCGGCGACGGCGAAGATCCCGGCGGCGAAGAGGAAGGGTCCCGCCGCCTCGGGTATGGAGGTGCCGGAGAAGGCGCGGCTCGTGGGTGCCGCGATGTTCGGGCCGAGGACCGAGCCGATGGTGGTGGCCCAGATGACCAGGGAGATGGCGCGGCCGCGCCGGTCGGGCTCGGCGAGGTCGGCCGCGGCGAAGCGGGCCTGCAGATTGGCGGACGAGCCCGCTCCGAAGCCCGCCATGCCGAGCAGCAGCAGGGGGAAGCTCTCGACGACGGCGGCGAGCACCACGAGCCCGGCTCCCAGCGCGCCGATCAGATACGCGAGGACGAGGCCGGGCCGCCGCCCGCGTGACGTCATCAGAGCGGCGAGGGGCAGCGAGAGCAGGGCCGTGCCGGCCACGGACGCGGTGGGCGCGAGGCCGGACAGCGCCTCCGTCCCGCTCACCTCGGTGGCGAGCATGGGGGCCAGGGCGATGCCGATCGGTACTCCGAGCCCGCCCAGGATCTGGCTGGCGACCAGCACCGCGGTGGTGCGGCGGCGCAGGGCGGGCAGCGCTTCTGGCGTGGGTATGTCAGGAGCGCCGAGGGTCGAAGTCACTGGCGCAGTGTGCCAGGACGTTCATACGCGCGAAACAGAGTTTGCCCCGCCGGCTGCGAGCTGCCCGCTGCCTGGTGCCCTGTGCCCCGGAAGCGTCAGAAGAGCGGCTGCGGCAGCACCCCTTCCAGGGCAAGGAGCTGTCGCTTGGTCTCGACGCCGCCGCCGAAGCCGCCGATGCCGCCGTCGCTCTCGACCACCCGGTGGCAGGGCACCACGACCGGCAGCGGGTTGGCGCCCATCGCCATGCCGACCGCCTGGGCCGCGCCGGGCTGGCCGACACGGCGGGCCAGGTCGCCGTACCCCACGACGGCGCCGTACGGAACGGTGGTCAGCTCGCGCAGGACCTGGCGGTTGAACCCGGAGATCAGCGACCAGTCGAGCGGCAGCTCGAAGTCGAGCCGCTCGCCCGCGAAGTAGGCCGTGAGCTGCCGTATGGACTCGGCGAGGAGCGGAGAGCGGGGTGCCTCGACCGGCTCGGCCCCCAGTCGGGAGCCGAGCCGCTCGAGTGCCTTGTCGCGCACTTCGTCCGTGGCGTGGAAGACGACGCTGACCAGGCCGTCGTCGGTCGCGGCGAGCATCAGCGGGCCGATGTCGCTCGCGACGACGGCCCACACCACCTGCCGCAGGCCGTCCGGACCCGGCCCGCCCTGCTCGTGCTGCCCGTTGGCGTTCATGTGGACCACCGTACGACCGGGCACTGACAACGCCGCCCCGCCCACGTCCCCGGGCTCTAGCCGGAGATGGCCTTGCGCACGACGTCCGGCGTGTTCGTGATGATGCCGTTCACCCCGAAGCCCGCCACCCGCTGGGCGGCGGCAGCGTCGTTCACGGTCCAGGTGAAGATCTCCAGGCGCTTGTGGTGCGGCCCCTTGAGCGAGTGGATCGCGGCGACGTACTCGCGGGAGATGGAGGTGTGGGTCGAGTTGATCTGGTCGGAGAACTTGGCGTACGCGGGCAGATCGGCGACCGCGGGCGTGCCGAGGAAGCCGGTCTTGATGTCGGGCCGCAGCTTGTGCACCGTCTTGACGCTGTCGGCGCTGAAGCTCTGGATGACGAGCTTGCTCTTGACGTGGTGCTTGTCCAGCCAGCCCGTCTTGCGCAGGACGGAGAGGCCCTGCTTCTCGATGCCCGGGTACAGCTCGGGCTTCTTGAACTCGAAGACCAGACTCTGGTGGTTGCGTGAGACGCGGTTCATGTACTGCTTCAGCGTCGGCACCCGCTGCCCCGCGTACTTGGGAGCGAACCAGCTGCCCGCGTCCAGCCTGGCGATCTCCGCCGCGGTGAAGTCCGCGACCTTCCACGGCGCGCGGTCGGGGAAGAGCTCCTCGACGTTCGTCGTCCGCTTCAGGGTGTCGTCGTGCATGATCACGAGCTCGCCGTCCTTGGTGCGCTGGACGTCGTTCTCGACCCAGCGGAACCCCATGTCAGCCGCCTTGTCGATGGCTGCGAAAGTGTTCTCGGGGGCGTACGCGGAAGCGCCGCGGTGCGCGACGACCAGCGGTCTGTCGTGCGAGGCGGATGTCTGGGCGGACGCCCGCGTGGACGTGGGCGCCGACGGCTGGTCGGCGGCGTGAGCGGTGGCGGATGGGAGAGCGAGTGCACCGGCTCCAAGAAGAGCGGCGGTGGTGGCAGCGGCAACGCGTGCGGACAACGGTGACTCCTCGCGATGTGCGGGCACGGACCGGATGAGAGTGACAGTCCACGGCCAACGCGAGACAGGTGCAGGATGGCCACAGGTTGAACGGAGACAGCCGGGTTTCTTTCCCGGAAAATCGTTCGCAAGTTCCGGAGTGAGCTTTACTCTCTGCGTCAGCCCATGGCCTGTCAGTGGACGGTCGGCTGGGGCCACTTGGGGGCAATCCCGGGCATTTGGATACAACAGGCGGAAGGGCTACCGCGCATGCAGGGGACAGTCGACGGTTTCAGCTATGGACTGGTCACACCGGTGGCGGCGTACCTCATGGCCTGCCTCGGGGGAGCGCTCGGTCTGCGCTGCACCACGAGGTCGCTCCTCGTCGCGCACTCCTGGCGGCCCGGCTGGCTCGCGCTGGGGTCGGCGGCCATCGGTTCCGGCATCTGGACCATGCACTTCATCGCGATGATGGGCTTCACCGTCGAGGAAGCCCCGATCCACTACGACAAGGCGCTGACCTTCGCGAGTCTCGCCGTCGCCATCGTCATGGTCGGCATAGGGATCTTCATCGTGGGCTACCGCGGCGCGACCGGGGCGGCGCTGTTCACCGGGGGGACGATCACCGGCCTCGGTGTCGCTTCGATGCACTATCTGGGAATGGCCGGTATGCGTCTGCGCGGGACGCTGGAGTACAACACCTTCACCGTCTCGGCGTCCGTGGTGATCGCCGTGGTCGCGGCCAGCGCGGCCCTGTGGGCAGCCGCACAGGTCAGAGGCTTCCTCTGGAGTCTGGGCGCGAGCCTCGTCATGGGGCTCGCCGTCAGCGGCATGCACTACGTGGGGATGGCCGCCCTCAGCGTCCATCTGCACGGCTCGACCGCGGCGCCGACCGGAGGGGACTCGCCCGCCGAACTGCTCGCGCCCATGATGGTCGGCCCGCTCGCCTTCTTGCTCCTGGCGGGCGTGATCGTGATGTTCGACCCGCTGATGGTGATGGGCAAGGCCGACCTCCAGAGTGCCGCGCAGGGTCAGCACGCGCCCTATCCCGTCCCGCGCTCGGGCGACCGGCACGACCCGCGGGCGGGCCGCAGGCCCCCGCCGCGCCCCGGCCCCAAGGCCCCGCAGAGCTGGTGATCCGACCCCGTTGTCAGTGCGGGGTCGTACGGTGGGTTCCATGCGGCCCGTATCCAAGATCGAACGCACGGTGGCACCTTTCGAGGTCGTCAGCAACTACACGCCAAGCGGCGACCAGCCGGCGGCCATCGCCGACCTGGAGCGGCGCGTCAACGCAGGTGAGAAGGACGTCGTCCTGCTCGGCGCGACCGGCACCGGCAAGTCGGCCACCACCGCGTGGATGATCGAGAAGCTTCAGCGCCCCACCCTCGTGATGGCGCCGAACAAGACGCTGGCCGCCCAGCTGGCCAACGAGTTCCGAGAGCTCCTGCCGAACAACGCGGTGGAGTACTTCGTCTCGTACTACGACTACTACCAGCCCGAGGCGTACGTCCCGCAGTCGGACACGTACATCGAGAAGGACTCCTCGATCAACGAGGAAGTCGAGCGCCTGCGCCACTCCGCGACGAACTCGCTGCTCACCCGGCGTGACGTGATCGTGGTCGCCTCCGTCTCCTGCATCTACGGCCTCGGCACCCCGCAGGAGTACGTCGACCGGATGGTCTCGCTCAAGGTCGGCGACGAGATCGACCGCGACCAGCTCCTGCGCCGCTTCGTCGACATCCAGTACACCCGCAACGACGTGGCGTTCGCCCGCGGCACCTTCCGGGTCCGCGGCGACACCATCGAGATCTTCCCGGTCTATGAAGAGCTGGCCGTCCGCATCGAGATGTTCGGTGACGAGATCGAGGCGCTCTCCACTCTGCACCCCCTCACCGGCGAGGTCATCAGCGACGACGACCACCTGTACGTCTTCCCGGCCTCGCACTACGTGGCGGGTCCTGAGCGACTGGAGAAGGCGGTCACCGGCATCGAGAAGGAGCTCGCCGAGCGCCTCGCCGAGCTGGAGAAGCAGGGCAAGATGCTGGAGGCCCAGCGCCTGCGCATGCGCACGACGTACGACCTGGAGATGCTCCGCCAGATTGGCTCCTGCTCCGGCGTCGAGAACTACTCGATGCACTTCGACGACCGCGAGCCCGGCTCCGCACCGAACACCCTCATCGACTACTTCCCCGAGGACTTCCTCCTCGTCATCGACGAGTCGCACGTCACGGTCCCGCAGATCGGCGCGATGTACGAAGGGGACGCCTCCCGCAAGCGCACCCTGGTGGACCACGGTTTCCGGCTGCCGTCCGCGCTGGACAACCGTCCGCTGAAGTGGGAGGAGTTCCTCGGCCGCATCGGCCAGACCGTCTACCTCTCGGCGACCCCGGGGAAGTACGAACTCTCGCGCGGCGACGGCTTCGTCGAGCAGATCATCCGCCCCACCGGCCTCATCGACCCGGAGGTCGTGGTCAAGCCCACCGAGGGGCAGATCGACGACCTGGTGCACGAGATCCGCACGCGCACCGAGAAGGACGAGCGCGTCCTGGTCACCACGCTCACGAAGAAGATGGCCGAGGACCTCACCGACTACTTCCTCGAACTGGGCATCCAGGTCCGCTATCTGCACAGCGACGTCGACACCCTGCGCCGCGTCGAGCTCCTGCGCGAACTGCGCGCCGGTGAGTACGACGTCCTGGTCGGCATCAACCTCCTGCGTGAGGGACTCGACCTGCCCGAGGTCTCCCTGGTGTCGATCCTGGACGCCGACAAGCAGGGCTTCCTGCGCTCCGGCACCTCACTGATCCAGACGATCGGCCGCGCGGCTCGCAACGTCTCCGGTCAGGTCCACATGTACGCGGACAAGGTCACCCCGGCGATGGAGCAGGCCATCGACGAGACCAATCGCCGACGCGAGAAGCAGATCGCGTACAACAAGGAGAAGGGGCTCGACCCGCAGCCGCTGCGCAAGAAGATCAACGACATCGTGTCGGCGATCGCGCGCGAGGAGGTCGACACCGAGCAGCTGCTCGGCACCGACTACCGCAAGGGGAAGGGCGCCGACGCGAAAACAGCCGCCAAGGCGCCCGTGCCCGCGCTCGGCGGGAAGGCGGGCAAGGCGGCCAAGGGCAAGGCCGCCGAGAAGGTGCCCACCGACCGGCCCGCTGCCGAACTGGCCGAGCAGATCGAGGAGATGACCGCGCGGATGCGCGCGGCAGCCGCCGACCTGCAGTTCGAGATCGCGGCACGGCTGCGTGACGAGGTGTCAGAGATGAAGAAGGAGCTCAGGCAGATGAGGGAGGCGGGGCAGGCGTAGGCGTACTGCCTGGTGTGTTGCAAGACCGACACAAAGTGCCGCCCACACTGCGGCACTGTCCGTGCCTCTGCATAGGGTGCTGGGCAACCGCACAGACCGGCGGTTGCTTAGGGCAGTTCGAGAGGGGACAGCGCGTGACGGTCAACATGACCAAGGGTCAGGCCATCAGCCTGCAGAAGGACGACGGGGGCGCCCTGACCGCGGTGCGCATGGGGCTCGGCTGGCAAGCGGCCCCGAGGCGCGGCCTGTTCGGCACCCGCACGCGCGAGGTCGACCTGGACGCCTCGGCGGTCCTGTTCGCCGACAAGCAGCCGGTGGACGTCGTGTTCTTCCGTCACCTCGTCAGTGACGACGGTTCCGTGCGGCACACCGGTGACAACCTCGTCGGCGGTGTCGGCCAGGGCGGGGACGACGAGGCGATCCTCGTCGACCTGGCGCGGATCCCGGTCCACATCGACCAGATCGTCTTCACGGTGAACTCCTTCACGGGTCAGACGTTCCAGGAGGTGCAGAACGCGTTCTGCCGCCTGGTCGACGAGACCAACGGCCAGGAGCTCGCGCGGTACACGCTCGACGGCGGCGGCCAGTACACCGCACAGATCATGGCGAAGGTCCACCGCGCGGGCACGGGCTGGCAGATGACGGCCATCGGCAATCCCGCCAACGGCCGCACGTTCCAGGACCTGATGCCGTCGATCCTGCCGCACCTGTAGACACGCGGCACCAGTAGGTACAGAGGGCACGAGGGGGACGAAGGCGATGACGGCCGAGCTGGTCCGGGGGCAGAACCACCCGCTTCCCGAGACCCGACTGGAGATCCGGGTCTCGGTCGGCAAGCCGATCGTGGCGGGGGTCACGCTCAGCGACGACCAGGGCAAGGTGCGCGGCACGGAGTGGGTGGCCCATCCCGGCTCGCCCACGCTGCCGGGGCTCGAAGTGCCCAAGCAGGCAGCCGCCGACCACCGCCTCGCGGTGGACCTCGGGGCCGTGCCGGAAGCGGTGCACCGGGTCAACGTCCTTCTCGCACTGCCGGTCGGCGTCGGGGGACCGGTCAGCTTCGGCTCTCTCGCCGCCCCCTTCGTCGCCGTCACCGGACTCGACGGCTCCGAGGTCGCCAGCTACACCATCACCGACCTGGACGCCGAGTCCGCCGTCGTCGCCCTGGAGCTCTACCGCAGGCAGGACGCGTGGAAGGTGCGCGCCGTCGGCCAGGGGTATGCGGGCGGTCTCGCGGACATGCTCTCCGACCAGGGCCTTCCGCAGGCCCGTGAACTGGCGGGCACGATCAACGAAGCGGTGGCCCAGGGCCTCGCCCGCTCGGTGGCCGCGCCACCGCCCCGCCCCTCGGACGAGGCCCGGGTGCGGACGACGGGACAGACCGCCGCCCCCGGCCCGGGAGCGCAGGGCCCGGACAGCACGGCCGCCGCCCAGCCGGCCCAGCCCCCTCAGCCCACCCCGGCGACACATCAGCCGGGCGACGCGAGCCCCCCGTCCGGCGGCCCCGTCAACTACACCCACCCGGGTCGCCAGACCACCGCACCGCCGCCGCCCCCGCCGACCGCGGCCCCGGCCGAGCCGGGCAGGCCTGCCCAGCCCGTGGCGGGCGACGCGACCGGCTGGTCCCTGGAGGAGCGCCTCTACAACCAGGTGTGGGGCATGTTCGAGGACCTGGCCCGCACCACGGCCGCGTACCGAAGCGCCGTCGACTTCGCCGAGTCGCGCATGGACCAGGAGCTGGACAAGGTCCTCTCCGACCCGCGCAGCCGCATCGGCAACACCGGGGACGTCGCGCGCGAGGCCGCCCGCACCAAGCACGGCCTGCTCGTCGACAGGGCGCGGGCCGCCCTCGACCGCGACCTGGGCCAGCTCGCCGCCGAGTCCGAGGTCGTCGAGCCCGCACTGCCCATGGCGTACGCAGGCTGGGACAGCCCGGTCTGGCACGCCTACCGCACCCCCATGGAGATCCCCATGGCGCTGCGCCTCGGCGACCTCCACCTGCCCGAGCGCCCCGACCTGCGCATCCCGATGCTGGTCCGACTGCCCCTTGAGCGCGGCCTGTGGATCGACAGCGGCCGCTCGTCCGGCACGGACTCCCTGGCCGACACGGACCAGCTGCGCCGCCTGGCCATGGACAGCGCGGTCGCGCACGCCGCGCGGCTGCTCGCCGTCTATCCGGCGGGCGAGTTCACGGTGCACGTCATCGACGCGGCGGGCTCCGCGGTCGGCGCGCTCTCCCCGCTGGTGACCGCGGGCGTGCTCGACGGGCCCCCGGCCGCCGGTGCGGCAGGCGTCTCCGCCGTGCTCGCCAAGCTCACCCAGCGCGTGGACCTGGTGCAGATGGCGATCCGCGCGGGCGCGGCCGACGCGCTGCCGCCGGACCTGGACACCGCCGAGCAGCTCCTGATCGTCAACGACTTCCCGCACGGCTTCGACGACCGCGCCGTGACCCAGCTCCGCTACCTCGCGGACGAGGGCCCGGCGGTCGGCGTGCACCTGATGCTGGTCGCCGACCGCGAGGACGCCGCCGAGTACGGCCCGCTGCTCGACCCGCTCTGGCGCGCGCTCCTGCGCCTGACCCCGGTGGCCGACGACCACCTCGCCGACCCCTGGGTCGGTCATGCGTGGACGTACGAACCGCCGATGACGCCGCCCGGCAGCCGGGTGCTCCAGCAGGTCCTGAACCAGGTCGCGCAGGCCCGGCGCACCGGCGGCCGCTGACGCCTCTCCGGGCCCGGGAAGCCGTCGGGGCCACTGACGGTAAAGCGACTTTCGCTCCGCCTGACCTGGTCTTTTGGCTCTTGTTTGGATTCTCCTTTACCAATCCTTGGTGTTTCGCGTACTCTTCTTGCAGCGGAGGGGAGTACTCCCGAACGCGACGTACCCGTCAATACGGACCGCCATCGGTCCCGGGGCGTCGGCCCGCGGGGCGGTGAGCCGCCTCGGGTGGAAGAGACCTCCGGCAGCGACGACGCTGATCAGTAGCCGTACGACGCCGGAGGCGCAGTGGACGTTTCAATGACCCTTTGGGTGCTGACCATTCTTGGTCTGTGTGCCCTGATCGCGGTTGACTTCTTCATCGGCCGCAAGCCGCACGACGTATCGATCAAGGAAGCCGGAATCTGGACGGTCGTCTGGATCGTGCTGGCCGCGCTCTTCGGAGTGGGCCTGCTGATCTGGGGCGGTGGTCAGGCGGGCGGCGAGTTCTTCGCGGGCTTCATCACCGAGAAGTCGCTCAGCGTCGACAACCTCTTCGTCTTCATCCTGATCATGGCGAAGTTCTCGGTGCCCACCCATCTCCAGCAGCGGGTGCTGCTGTTCGGTGTGCTGATCGCGCTCGTACTGCGAGCGATCTTCATCGCCGCAGGCGCAGCGGTCATCGCCAACTTCTCCTGGGTCTTCTACATCTTCGGCGCGTTCCTGATCTACACCGCCTGGAAGCTCATCCAGGAGGCACGTGCGGGCGACGACGAAGAGGAGTGGGAGGAGAACCGCCTCCTGAAGGCCGCCGAGAAGAAGTTCGGCGTCGCCGACCAGTACCACGGCACCAAGCTGTTCATCCAGAAGAACGGCAAGAAGATCATGACGCCCCTCATGATCGTCATGCTCGCCATCGGCACCACCGACGTGCTCTTCGCGATGGACTCGATCCCCGCGATCTTCGGCCTCACCCAGGACCCGTACATCGTCTTCACGGCGAACGCCTTCGCCCTGATGGGTCTGCGCCAGCTGTACTTCCTCATCGGCGGACTGCTCAAGAAGCTGGTCCACCTCAGCTACGGCCTCTCGGTCATCCTGGGCTTCATCGGCGTGAAGCTGGTCCTGCACGCACTCCATGAGAACGGCGTGCACGTCCCCGAGATCTCCATCCCGGTCTCGCTCGGCGTCATCTGCGGTGTCCTCGTCATCACGACGATCACCAGCCTCATGGCCACCAGCAGGCAGGAGAAGAAGGAGGCCGCGGAGAAGGCGGCCGACGAGACTCCGAAGGACAGCATCGAGGCCTGACGGCATCGGACGTAGGAGTTACCAGCACGGGGTGTGGCCCGCGGCGGATTGCCGCGGGCCACACCCCGTGCTTGCTTGGATCCATGAAGTTTGTTCAGATCATCGAGTTCGAGACCGACCGCATCGACGACATGCGGGCCCTGGTCGAGCAGGCGGACCAGCAGGCCGACCAGCAGGCGCCGGGCCGCGAGGGCGGCCCCACGCACCGCCTCGTCCTTCAGGACCGGGGCAACCCCCGCCGCTTCCGCGTACTCATCGAGTTCGCATCGGCCGAGGACGCGCAGCGCAACAGTGACTCTCCCGAGACGGCGAGGATGGCCGAGCAGCTCGCCGCGCTGTGCACCAGCGGTCCGTCCTTCACGGACTGCGACGTACGGGAGATGACAGAGCTGAAGTAGCGGAGCCCAGGCGTCCGGTGCAGCATCGGAGGCATGATCACTCGGCTCCGGGCGCTCGCCACACAGTGGACCGCGGCCGTGCCGGCCCTCGCCGTCGTGCTGCTCGCCCTCACCTGGGGACGCGACCTGCCGGGCGCGGTCGTGGCCGTGGTCACGCTCGTGCTCGCCGGGGCGGTGCTCGCGGCCGTGCACCACGCCGAGGTGATCGCGCACCGCGTCGGTGAGCCCTTCGGCTCGCTCGTCCTCGCGGTCGCCGTGACGATCATCGAGGTCGCCCTGATCGTCACCCTCATGGCCGACGGCGGCGACAAGAGCGCCACACTGGCCCGCGACACCGTCTTCGCCGCCGTGATGATCACCTGCAACGGCATCATCGGGCTGTGTCTCCTGGTGGGCGCCCTCCGCCACCGCGTCGTCATCTTCCAGTCCGAGGGCACCGGCGCCGCCCTCGCGACCGTCGCCACGCTCGCCACCCTCAGCCTTGTCCTGCCGACCTTCACCACGACCAAGCAGGGCCCGGAGTTCTCCACGGCGCAGCTCACCTTCGCGGCTCTCGCCTCGCTCGTCCTGTACGGCCTCTTCGTGACGACCCAGACCGTGCGCCACCGCGAGTACTTCCTGCCGATCACCCGCAAGGGAGAGGTGATCGACTCCGAGGACGCCTCAGGGCCCTCCAGCCGCACCGCCCTGATCAGCCTGGGCCTGCTCGCCCTCGCCCTGATCGGCGTGGTCGGCCTCGCCAAGGGGGTCTCGCCGACGATCGAGTCCGGCGTGGAGAGCGCAGGCATGCCGCACTCCGTGGTCGGCGTGATCATCGCGCTGCTCGTGCTGCTCCCGGAGACCATCGCCGCCGTGCGCGCCACCCGCCGCGACCGGGTGCAGACCAGCCTCAACCTCGCCCTCGGGTCCGCGATGGCCAGCATCGGCCTGACCATCCCGGCCGTCGCGGTCGCCTCGGTGTGGCTCTCCGGGCCGCTGGTGCTCGGACTCGGCCCGACCCACATGGTGCTGCTCGCGCTCACCGTGGTCGTCGGCACGCTCACGGTCGTGCCGGGGCGCGCCACGCTGCTGCAGGGCGGGGTCCATCTGGTGCTGTTCGCGGCGTACTTGGAGCTCGCGGTCACGCCGTGAGCGGGTGACCAACCCCGTGGGTCTCCGTCACGCCGGTTCCGGAACCGGCCACGTCTCGGGCGGCAGCGCGAAACAGCCCAGGCTCAGCAGGGCCACCGCCGTCGCCACGATCGGGGTGAGCGCGCCGCCCAGGACCCCGCCCAGGTTGTAGCCCACCGCGGTGCCCGTGCAGCGCACCCGCGGCTCGTACAGCTCGGGCAGATACACGGCGATCACGGCGAGTCGTCCCGTAGATGAAGAAGTCGTAGAACTCGATGGCGGTCCCGGCGAGCGAGGCGGCCGCGAGCCGTGGCAGAGAAGGAGCCCCGGCAGGGGAGTGGGTCTTGCGCAGGCCGCGTCAACTACCCGCTGTCACGGCCGGTTACGGGGGTGTGCGGAGGCGCGGAGAGGTTCGTCAGTACGCTGACGGCATGACGCGCACTCTTGCCAACGCCCCGATCATGATCCTGAACGGCCCCAACCTGAACCTGCTCGGCCAGCGCCAGCCGGAGATCTACGGCTCGGACACTCTCGCCGACGTGGAGGCGCTGTGCGCCAAGGCGGCGGCCGCGCACGGTGGCACCGTGGACCTGCGGCAGAGCAACCACGAGGGTCAGTTGGTGGACTGGATCCACGAGGCACGCGAGCACCACGCAGGGATCGTCATCAACCCTGCCGCCTACTCGCACACGTCAGTCGCGATCCTGGACGCGCTCAACACCTGTGACGGACTGCCGGTGTTGGAGGTCCACATCTCCAACATCCATCAGCGGGAGGCGTTCCGGCACCACTCGTACGTCTCCCAGCGCGCCGACGGCGTCATCGCCGGGTGCGGTGTGCAGGGGTACGCGTTCGCCGTGGAGCGGGTGGCCGCGCTGCTCGGCGCGGCCTGATCCCGTCGGCGGGCGCGGCTCACCAGCCGCGCCGGCGCCACTCCGCGAGGTGCGGGCGCTCGGTGCCCAGCGTCGTGTCGTTCCCGTGGCCGGGATAGACCCAGGTCTCGTCGGGCAGCGCGCCGAAGATCTTCGTCTCGACGTCGTTCAGCAGGCTCGCGAAGGCCTGGGGGTCCTTGTGCGTGTTGCCGATGCCGCCGGGGAAGAGGCAGTCGCCGGTGAAGACGTGCGGGTGGCCGTGCGGGTCGTCGTACACGAGGGCGATCGAGCCCGGCGTGTGGCCCACCAGGTGGCGCGCGGTGAGCGGGACCCGGCCGACCCGGACGGTGTCGCCGTCCACGAGCGGGACGTCCGTGGGCACCGGGATGCCCACCGCGTCCTCGCGGCCCGCGAAGGTCCGGGCGCCGGTCGCGGCGACGACCGCGGCCAGGGCCTGCCAGTGGTCGCCGTGCTGGTGCGTGGTGACGACGGACGCGATGCCGTCGTCACCGATCAGCGTGAGCAGTGTCGCGGAGTCGTTCGCCGCGTCGATCAGGAGCTGCTCGCCGGTGTCCCGGCAGCGCAGCAGATAGGCGTTGTTGTCCATCGGACCGACCGCGACCTTCGAGATCATCAGGTCCTGCAGCTCGTGCACGTCCGCGCCGCCGCCGACCTTCACTGCTCCGCTGTACGTCATGTTCCTCAGCCTATAGCGGGGGCAGGGAGGGCAGGAGGCCGCCTTCGGCCGTCAGCGCGGAGCCGTCGCGCCGGCCGGAGAGCCAGCCCACCACGTCGGACGCGGGACCGGAGACCGTGACCTCGGGCTCGCCGTCCCGGCCGGTGCGCCACGCGTGCGTGCCGTCCGTGATCCGGGTGGGCGGCACATCGGGGTTGCCCGAGAAGCGCGCCGCGAGGAACGCGGTCTCCCGCTGCACGAACTCCTGCGGCAGGTCCTCCAGCTCGTACCCGATCCCCAGATCGACATGGTGCAGTTCGACCTCGACCCACCGCCGGAACGGCACCCGCGACGCGGAGTCGGTGACTCCGTTGCGCATCTCGATGGTGCGGGACCAGTCGGCGGGGACCGCGGCCTGCGCCTCGAAGCGGGCCGCGCTCTCGCGGACGTCGTCGAGCTGCTCGGCCGGCGGCCGGGGAGCGTCCCGCTCGATGTCGGCGTCCCGCGCGTCGCCGCTGACGTACATGGGCCGCCCGGCGAGGACATTGACGAGCGCGTCCGCGTTCTGGGCGAGATGGGCGAGGACGTGGCCACGGGTCCAGCCGGGAAGGCGTGACGGCTCGGCGGTCGAATCGTTGTTCAGTTTCGCGGCTGCGGTGAGCAGCCGGTCGGTCGCGTCACGTACAGACGCCAGGTCGCGCACATGATCAATCATGCGCCCGACGATAGCCGCGCCACACGTTCGGGTGAAGGTGTCGGAGCGGCACCGCAAATCGAATGCACGTGCTATATGGTCGGGTGCGGCATCGGGCATTCTTGGCAGTCCGGGTTTGTTATCACCCAGGGCATCCGTCCCGGCGTTGTCAGTGGCTCGCCCTAGTCTGTGAATGACGGGGGTCCCGCCCCTGTCACTTCTCTCAAGAAAGGTGCGGACCGGCGTGGCCGACCGTCTCATCGTCCGTGGCGCGCGCGAGCACAATCTCAAGAACGTCTCGCTCGACCTCCCGCGCGACTCCCTCATCGTCTTCACCGGGCTCTCCGGGTCGGGCAAGTCCTCGCTCGCGTTCGACACGATCTTCGCCGAGGGCCAGCGGCGGTACGTGGAATCGCTGTCCTCGTACGCCCGGCAGTTCCTCGGTCAGATGGACAAGCCGGACGTCGACTTCATCGAGGGCCTCTCGCCCGCGGTCTCCATCGACCAGAAGTCGACCTCGCGCAACCCGCGCTCCACGGTCGGCACCATCACCGAGGTCTATGACTACCTCCGCCTGCTGTTCGCGCGCATCGGCAAGCCGCACTGCCCCGAGTGCGGGCGCCCCATCGCCCGGCAGTCGCCCCAGGCCATCGTCGACAAGGTCCTCGAGCTGCCGGAAGGCAGCCGCTTCCAGGTCCTCTCGCCGCTGGTGCGCGAGCGCAAGGGCGAGTTCGTCGACCTCTTCGCCGACCTCCAGACCAAGGGGTACAGCCGCGCGCGGGTCGACGGCACGACGATCCAGCTCTCCGAGCCGCCCACGCTGAAGAAGCAGGAGAAGCACACCATCGAGGTGGTCATCGACCGCCTCACGGTGAAGGACTCCGCCAAGCGCCGTCTGACCGACTCCGTGGAGACCGCGCTCGGCCTGGCGGGCGGCATGGTCGTCCTGGACTTCGTCGACCTCCCCGAGGACGACCCCGAGCGCGAGCGCATGTACTCGGAGCACCTGTACTGCGCGTACGACGACCTGTCCTTCGAGGAGCTCGAGCCCCGCTCCTTCTCCTTCAACTCGCCCTTCGGCGCCTGCCCGGACTGCTCCGGCATCGGCACGCGCATGGAGGTCGACCCCGAGCTGATCGTCCCGGACGAGGACAAGTCGCTCGACGAGGGCGCCATCCACCCCTGGTCGCACGGCCACACCAAGGACTACTTCGGCCGGCTCGTCGGAGCCCTCGCCGACGCGCTCGGCTTCTCCACGGACATGCCCTGGGCCGGGCTCCCGCAGCGCGCCAAGAAGGCCCTCCTGAACGGCCACAAGACGCAGATCGAGGTGCGCTACAGGAACCGGTACGGCCGCGAGCGGGTCTACACCACCGCCTTCGAAGGCGCCGTCCCCTTCGTCAAGCGCCGCCACAGCGAGGCCGAGAGCGACACGAGCCGTGAGCGCTTCGAGGGCTATATGCGCGAGGTGCCCTGCCCCACCTGTGAGGGCACGCGACTCAAGCCGATCGTCCTGGCCGTCACGGTCATGGGCAGGTCCATCGCCGAGGTCGCCGCGATGTCCATCAGCGACTGCGCGGACTTCCTCGCCGAGCTGAAGCTGGGCGCCCGCGACAAGAAGATCGCCGAGCGCGTCCTGAAGGAGGTCAACGAACGGCTGAGGTTCCTCGTCGACGTCGGCCTGGACTATCTCTCGCTCAACCGCGCGGCGGGCACCCTCTCCGGAGGCGAGGCCCAGCGCATCCGCCTGGCCACGCAGATCGGCTCGGGCCTCGTCGGCGTCCTTTACGTACTGGACGAGCCGTCCATCGGCCTGCACCAGCGCGACAACCACCGCCTGATCGAGACCCTCGTGCGCCTGCGCGACATGGGCAACACGCTCATCGTCGTCGAGCACGACGAGGACACCATCAAGGTCGCCGACTGGGTCGTCGACATCGGCCCCGGCGCGGGCGAGCACGGCGGCAAGGTCGTGCACAGCGGCTCCATGAAGGAGCTGCTCGCCAATCCGGACTCGGTGACCGGGCAGTATCTGTCGGGCAAGAAGTCCATCCCGGTGCCGGACATCCGCCGCCCCGCGGACCCCTCCCGCCGGCTGACGGTGCACGGCGCCCGGGAGAACAACCTCCAGGACATCGACGTCTCTTTCCCGCTCGGCGTCCTCACCGCCGTCACGGGCGTCTCGGGCTCCGGCAAGTCGACGCTCGTGAACGACATCCTCTACACGCACCTGGCGCGCGAGCTGAACGGCGCACGCTCCGTCCCCGGGCGGCACACGCGCGTGGACGGCGACGACCTCGTCGACAAGGTCGTGCACGTCGACCAGTCGCCCATCGGCCGCACCCCGCGGTCGAACCCGGCGACGTACACCGGAGTCTTCGACCACGTCCGCAAGCTGTTCGCGGAGACGATGGAGGCGAAGGTCCGGGGCTATCTCCCCGGCCGCTTCTCCTTCAACGTCAAGGGCGGTCGCTGCGAGAACTGCTCCGGTGACGGCACGATCAAGATCGAGATGAACTTCCTCCCGGATGTGTACGTCCCCTGCGAGGTCTGCCACGGGGCGCGCTACAACCGCGAGACGCTGGACGTCCACTACAAGGGCAAGTCCATCGCCGAGGTCCTGGACATGCCGATCGAGGAGGCGCTCGACTTCTTCGAGGCGGTGCCGGCCATCTCCCGGCACCTGCGCACGCTCAACGACGTGGGCCTCGGGTACGTCCGGCTCGGCCAGTCCGCGCCGACCCTCTCGGGTGGCGAGGCCCAGCGTGTGAAGCTGGCCTCCGAGCTCCAGAAGCGCTCGACGGGCCGGACCGTCTACGTCCTGGACGAGCCGACCACCGGTCTGCACTTCGAGGACATCAGCAAGCTGATCACGGTCCTGTCCGGCCTGGTCGACAAGGGCAACACGGTCATCGTCATCGAGCACAACCTCGACGTCATCAAGACCGCGGACTGGGTCGTCGACATGGGCCCCGAGGGCGGCAACGGCGGCGGTCTGGTCGTCGCCGAGGGCACGCCCGAGGAGGTCGCCGGGGTTCCGACGAGCCACACGGGCAAGTTCCTGCAGAACATCCTTGTGGCGGAGATTCCCTCGCAGGGGCGGACACCGGCGCGGAAGGCCGCGGCGAAGAAGGTGGTGGCCTCGGCGGCGGTGAAGAAGCCGGCGGCGGCCAAGGCCACGGCTAAGACTGCCGCTGCCAAGACCTCCGCGGCCAAGAAGGCTGCCCCGAAGAAGGCTGCCGCCAAGAAGACGACCAAGGCTCGTAAGGCCTGATGCAGCCGCGCGTCTGCGGGTGCGCTGTGGCTGGTCGCGCAGTTCCTCGCGCCCCTTTGGGGGCGCCCTGAAGGGCTGCCGGACAAGGGCTTCCCCCTTGTCCGGCAGCCCTTTGCCGTGGTCGCCTGGGCCGCATGACCGTACGTACTGAACGCGCAGGCGCAGTGACGACCATCGTGCTGTCCCGGCCCGACGTGCGGAACGCCGTCGACGGGCCCACCGCCCGTGCCCTCGCCGACGCGTTCCGTGCCTTCGACGCCGACCCCGACGCGTCCGTCGCCGTGCTGTGGGGCGAGGGCGGCACCTTCTGTGCCGGTGCGGACCTCAAGGCCATCGGGACGCCCGCCGGGAACGAGGTCGCCGAGAAGGGCGACGGTCCCATGGGCCCCACCCGCATGCGTCTCTCCAAGCCCGTCATCGCCGCGATCTCCGGACACGCGGTCGCCGGAGGCCTGGAGCTGGCGCTCTGGTGCGATCTGCGGGTCGCCGACGAGGACGCCGTACTCGGAGTCTTCTGCCGCCGCTGGGGCGTCCCGCTCATCGACGGCGGCACGGTGCGGCTGCCCCGGCTCATCGGGGAGAGCCGCGCCATGGACCTCGTGCTCACCGGCCGCCCCGTCCCCGCCGCCGAGGCCCTCGCGATGGGCCTGGTCAACCGGACCGTGCCGCCGGGCACGTCCCGCGCCGCGGCCGAACGCCTCGCCGCGGAGATCGCCGCGTTCCCCCAGGCCTGCCTCCGCAACGACCGGATGTCCGTGCGGGAACAGGGCGGTCTGACCGAGGAGGACGCGATGGCGGGCGAACTGCGCCACGGTCTGCGGTCCCTCGTCGAAGCGGGCGACGGCGCGGCCAGGTTCGCCGCGGGGGAGGGGCGGCACGGAGCCTTCACGGACAGCGCGGGAGACGCGGCCGACCGCTGACTAACCCTCGGCGGGCGCGGTCTCCGGCTCCAGGAACTGCATGTCCAGCTGGATCTTCACCACGTCACCGAGCAGCCCGGCGCCGAAGTCGAGTCCGTAGTCGCTGCGCTTGATCTCCCCGGTCGCCTCGAACCCCGCATGCCGCCGCGGGGAGCCCGGGAAGGCCTGGACCCCGCCGAACTCGACGGCGAGCGTGATCGGCTTCGTCACGTCGCCGATGGTCAGTTCACCCTCAAGCGTCCACTCCTCGTCCTTGCCGATGACGCGCGTGGAGCGGAACGTCATCGTGGGCCGGCGCTCCACGTCCAGCAGGTCGGGCGCGCGGACATGCGCGTCACGGTCCTTGTTGCCGGTGTCGATCGACGCCAGGTCGATGGTCGCCGTCACCGATGAGGTCTCGGTGCTCTCGCCCACGACCAGACCGGCCGTCACCTCGGCGAACCGCCCCCGCACCTTCGAGATCCCGAGGTGGCGGATGGTGAAGTTGACGGCGGAGTGAAACGGGTCGATCTCCCAGTCCCCCGCGGGGAGGGGAAGCGCGGTCGTCGAAGCGGCGGTACTCGTGTCAGAAGTCATGCCGTCCACGATGCGAGGCCGCCCGCACCCGAGGAAGGCCGAGCCGAGACTGGTAGTGACAGGGCCACGATCCGGGGCGGTGACCGCTGGTACGTTCGGCCGGTGAGCGACAACGAGCTGGGCACCTTCCTGCGTACCTGCCGTGAAGCGGTCACGCCCGCCGAAGTCGGGCTCCCGACCGGCCCCCGGCGCCGCACGCCGGGCCTGCGCCGCTCCGAGGTCGCCACGCTCGCCGGCGTCAGCGTCGAGTACCTCGCCCGCCTGGAACAGGGCCGGGACCGCCACCCGTCCCCGCAGGTGATGGGCGCGCTCGCTGACGCCCTGCGGCTGTCCGTGGAGGAGCGCTTCCACCTGCGCCGCCTGGAGAAGGAGACGAGCGGCGATCCGTGCTGCCCGACGGCGAGCGTGCCCTCCCACTCGGTGCGCCCCACCGTGCGGGCGCTCATCGACCGCATGGAGCCCACCCCCGCCGTCCTGTTCAACCGGCTCAGCGACGTCCTCGCGTACACCGCGGGCTATGAGCGGATCATGGGGCCCATCGGCCTCCTCGACGACGAGCGGCCCAATCTCATCCGGTTCCTCTTCACCGACGAGCGGGCCCGCGCCGCCTACCCCGAGTGGGACGGCTTCGCCGACGAGCAGGTCGCCTCGTTCCGGGCCGAGTCCATGCTGACCGACCCCCACGCCGAGGGATTCGCCGACGAGCTGACCGTCATAGCCGGCGCCCCGTTCGCCGACCGCATGGCGGCCGTGCCGCGGCTGCCCCGGCGCAGTGGGGTCGAACGCATGGCGCACCCGGAGGTCGGTGCGGTGCGGCTTTCGTACGAGACGCTGACGCTGCCCGACGCCGACGGCCAGCGCCTGGTCGTCCACCTGCCCGCCGACGACGCCTCGTCGGCCGCGCTCGACCGCCTCAACGGCCGCCAGCCCGGCGGCCTTCGCGCGGTGACGGGCTGAGCGCCCTACCCCAGCTCCGCCGCGTACGGCGGCTCCGCCCCCGCGCGGGACACGGTGACGGCAGCCGCGCGTGCGGCGAAGCGCAGGACCTCGCCCCAGCTGTCCGCGCCGAGCCCGGAGAGGGACTCGGCCGAGAGCGCGTCCCGTGCGCAAAGCCCGTGCAACAGGGCCGCGTTGACGGTGTCGCCCGCCCCGATGGTGTCCACCACGTCGACCGGCTCGCCCGGCACCGACCACTCCCCGCCGTCCCGCGTGAAGACGGTGAGACCCTTGCCGCCCCGCGTGATCACCACCGCGCCGGGGCCGGACGCGAGCCACTCGCGTGGCGTGCCGCCGAGCCAACTCGCGTCGTCCTCCGACAGCTTGAGCAGCGAGACCGACGGCAGCCAGCTCTTGAACCGGGCCCGGTAGGCGTCCGCGTCCGGGATCAGTCCCGCACGGATGTTGGGGTCGAGGGCCGTGAAGACGCCCCGCGCCGCCTCCCCGCGCATCAGCTCCTCGTACGCGCTCGCGCCCGGTTCGAGGACGAGCGAGCATGTGCCGAACGACACCGCGCGCACGCCGTCGGGCAGCCGCTCCGGGGCCGTGAACAGGCGGTCCGCCGTGCCCTCGACGTAGAAGGAGTAACCGGCGGAGCCGTCCGCGCCGATCGAGGCCACCGCGAGCGTCGTCGGCTCGGCGCCCCGCTGGACGTACGACACGTCGACCCCCGCGGTCCGCAGCCCGTCGACCAGCGCGTCGCCGAACGCGTCCGCCGAGATCCGCGAGCAGAAGGCGACGGGGGAGCCGAGACGGCCGAGGGCCACCGCGGTGTTGTACGGACCGCCGCCGAGCCGCGGGGCGAGCGCGGGCAGCCCGGCATCACCACGGCCCGGGGCACCGGCGGACTCCTGCGGGACGAGGTCGATCAGGGCCTCTCCGGCGACGACGATCACGGGTGGTTCCTCTCGGCTCTGAGGTCGTGGCTCAGCGGTCGTGGCTCTGCGCGCCTGGCACTGCGGGCCTGGCTCAGGGGTCGTGCTCCCCGGCTTCCGCCACAGGCTAGGGCTTCCCGGGGCGCTCGGCCCGACGCGGGCGGCACTCGGGCACGGCCGCGCCCAACGCGGGCACAGGGCACCCCACCGGTATGGTCTGATCCGTCACCGAAGCGCCTGACCTGTGGAGATTCCATGCCCGGTACGCCGCCCCCCGCCCGCCGCACGGTGCTGCGCGCCGCCGCTCTCGTCCCGGCCGCCGGCCTGGGGATCACGGGCTGCTCGTCCGGCGGCGGCGGTGGCTCCAACCGTTCGGCGCCGACCGCGCCGGTGGACCTCGGTGGCTCCGACGAGGTGAAGGTGGGGGCATCGAAGCTCTTCACCGACGAGAACGTGGTCGTGAGCCGCATCGCGGACGACGAGTACAAGGCGTTCAGCACGATCTGCACGCACTCCAAGTGCCCCATCAACAAGCTGGAGGGGCACAAACTCATCTGCCCCTGCCACGGAAGCCAGTTCGACGCCACGAACGGCAAGGTGCTGCACGACCCGGCCGTCAGGCCGCTGGAGGAGCTGCCGGTGAAGGTGGAGGACGGCAAGATCGTCGCGGGTCCCGGGGCCTAGCCCGGGACCGGCGGGCGGCGGCTCACTCCCAGTCCCACGCGATCCCCAGGATCCCCGCCCGCACCTGCGTCTCCACCAGGTGCACCGACCGATGGCTGCCGCTCAGCGTCAGCTCCTGGCGCCCACCGCGTGGCGCGGCGGCCGAATGCTGGGCGAAGCGGTGGCAGCGTACGGGCAGCGCGGCCTCGTCGAAGCGCACCTGGAGCGCGTACTGCCCGCCCGCGAAGCTGAAGCCACGGAAGTACTCGGTGGCCGCCCCCGCCGTGCCGTCCTCGAAGCCGTAGCGGAACAGATGCGTGTCGCCCGCGCGCAGGCGTGCGTCGAACAGCAGCTCGGCGACGAGCACCCCCGTCTCGTGGTGCAGGCGCACGCGCCCCGTGCGGCAGTTCTCCAGGGCGTGCACGCCGATGCGCTCCGGTGCGCAGCCGGGGTCGCCGCGGTAGATCGCGAGGTAGCGGTCCACGCCGTCCCGGTGGGCGCGCACGACGTGCTGCGAGTCGCGGCCGAGCATCTCGCGGCGCCCGCCGATCCGCACCCGCTCGTGGTGGCCGACGGTGTGCAGGCCGCCGTCGAGCGGCGAACCGAGGTCGGTGATCAGCTCCTGGAGCACGTCGGACGCCTCCAGGAGGGAGCGGTAGGAGCGGGCGGCGGGGCGTTCGCAGTCGGGGTGGCCGGAGGGCTTGGCGAGGAGCCGGATCAGTGACTCCTCGGGGAGCTGGAGGATCTCCTCCAGGGCGCGCACGGCGCGGAGCGACTCGGTGCGCTGGGGGCGCCTGGCACCCTGCTGCCAGTAACTCAGGCTCGTCACCCCGACGTTGACGCCCTGGCGCGCGAGATGATGCCGTACGCGTTGCAGGGGAAGGCGCCGTGCGGCGATCGCGGCCCGCAGTGCCACGTGGAAGGGGCCGGTGCGCAGTGCGGCCTCCAGGTCCGCAGGCGCGCCGTCCGCGAGCTGTGTGCCGTGCCGCATCGCAAGGCCCTTCTGTGAACATTCACATCGGTCGTCCGGGCGTACGCGCCGGTCGGGGCGGGCCACCAGGTGGGCGTACGAGGGGTGTTCACATCCGTACGCCGCCGTTCACGGCCCAAGTAATCCCGCATTGAACCTTGTTGACCCGTACCCGACAACACTCGATGCTCAATCGCAGCGTCCGGACGCGCTCCTCCACCCCTCACCCCCCGCTTGGGAGGAACGCGATGCGCCAACGAATCAGCAGATACAGCGGACGCAGACGTCTGTCCGCGCTCGCCGTGGTGGCAGCGGCCCTGGTGGCCGCACCGGCGGCCACGGCCACGGCTGCCCCCGACAGTCCTCCGTCCGCCTCCGTACAGAGGTCTGGCACCGACGCCCCTTCTCTCCTCGCCGCCAAGCGTCTGAACATCACGATGCAGGCCCAGCAGAAGACCAACTGGTGCTGGGCGGCGGCCGGGAACACGATCGCCACCTTCTACGGCAAGAACTACAGCCAGAACCAGTTCTGCAACGCGGCTTTCGGGCGGGGCCAGAACACCGAGTGCCCCAACTCGCAGGCCACGCTCGGCGACGTCCAGAACGGCCTGGACTGGGCGGGCATCAGCGCCGGTTCGTACGTCAGCGGCTGGCTGCGCTATCCGACCGTGCAGGCCGAGATCAATGCGGGCCGCCCGGTGGAGACCCGCATCCAGTGGTCGAACGGCGGCGGTCACATGCATGTCCTCTACGGGTACGACGACGCGAGCAGCTGGGTCTACTGGGGCGATCCGTGGCCGTCGAACGACCGCTACAACTGGGCCTCGCACAGCTGGTACGTCAACAACAACACCTTCTCCTGGACCCACTCGCTGTACCGGATCGGGGCGTGAGCGCGATGAACCGTCACCTTCCCCGCCATCTGCTGAGGGCCGCGCTCGCAGGCTCCGCCGCCACCTTGCTGCTCGGCCTCGCCGCGCCGCACGCCGGCGCGGACTCCGGGCCTTCGGACGCCTCGCTCGAAGCGGCTCACGATGCCGCGGCCGCCCCCGAGACCCTCGACACGCTCTCCCGCTTCTTCGCACGGGAGGGGGCGGTCAGCAAGGCCGCGGCGGACCCGCGCGTGCGGGGCGCCGACGCCGTTCCCGTGCGCTACCTCTCCCCGGAGTTCGTCGCCGGCGAGAAGGGCGCGCCGATCGCCCGCGTCGAGTTCCTGGCCAGCAAGGCGGTCTCCTCCGACGGACAGGAGGCCTCCCTGTGGACGGTGCGGCAGGGCGGCTCCTGGCAGGTCGTGAACATCGCCACCGGGGACGACGAGACGCACTACGCGCGCGTGGGCGCCGACAAGCTCCCCGGGGGCACCGTTTTCCACGAGCCGCAGATCAATGCCTGGTACGTGCAGGGGCGGGGGCGGGTGCTGCCGCTCGACGCCGACGCGGTGCGTGCCGTCGGCGCGGGCGGGGCCTCGGTCGCCGCCTATCAGAAGCGTGTGCACGCCGCGTACGCCGACAAGCTGCCCGGCTCCGCGTACGCGAAGTCCGGCAAGGCCGGGGGCTTCGCCCCGAAGGAGCGGGGCGCGGAGCCCCCGGCGGCCGCAGCCGCGGCTTCGGCAGACGGCCCCGTCACGGTCGCCTCCTCCGTGGCAGGAGCGGGGGCCCTGCTCGCCCTCGGCCTCTCCGGGGTGGCCGTCTGGCGACGTCGCGCCCGGCAGCACGGCTGACCTGCCCCCGGCCTCCGGCCGGGAGCTTCCCCACCCACCCGCCCTCCAGGGCGGGTGGGCTCAGGAGCAAGGGAGGCGGCGGGCCCGCGTGCGGGGAAGCAGTGGCCCGAATGCGGGTCGTAGGAGGGAGAGCGGCGGCACCCTGCAAGCCCTGACTGTCAGCCCCCGCCAGTAGGGTGTGGAGCATGGCAGACCCCTCCAGCTACCGCCCCAAGCCGGGACAGATCCCCGACTCGCCGGGGGTCTATCGGTTCCGCGACGAACACCGCCGGGTGATCTACGTCGGCAAGGCGAAAAGCCTCCGCCAGCGCCTGGCCAGCTACTTCCAGGACCTGACGAACCTGCACCCGCGCACCGCCACGATGGTGACGACGGCGGCCTCCGTCGAGTGGACGGTGGTCTCCACCGAGGTCGAGGCGCTGCAGCTCGAATACTCCTGGATCAAGGAGTACGACCCCCGGTTCAACGTCAAGTACCGCGACGACAAGAGCTATCCGTACCTCGCGGTGACGATGAACGAGGAGTTCCCGCGCGTGCAGGTGATGCGCGGCCACAAGAAGAAGGGCGTCCGCTACTTCGGCCCGTACGGCCACGCGTGGGCGATCCGCGACACCGTGGACCTCCTCCTGCGGGTCTTCCCCGTCCGCACCTGCTCGGCCGGAGTCTTCAAGAACGCCGAGCGCACCGGCCGCCCCTGCCTCCTCGGCTACATCGGCAAGTGCGCGGCGCCCTGCGTGGAGCGGGTCTCCCCACAGGAGCACCGCGAACTGGCCGAGGACTTCTGCGAGTTCATGACCGGGCGCACCGGGGCGTACATCCGCCGCATCGAGCGGCAGATGGCGGACGCCGCGGAGGACATGGAGTACGAGAAGGCGGCCCGTCTGCGCGACGACATCGGCGCCCTCAAGAAGGCCATGGAGAAGAGCGCTGTCGTCCTCGCCGACGCCACGGACGCCGACCTCATCGCCCTCGCCGAGGACGAGCTGGAGGCGGCCGTCCAGATCTTCCACGTCCGCGGCGGCCGCGTGCGCGGTCAGCGCGGCTGGGTCACCGACAAGGTCGAGGCGGTCACCAGCGGCGACCTCGTCGAGCACGCGCTCCAGCAGCTCTATGGAGAGGAGAGCGGGGACTCCGTACCGAAGGAAGTCCTCGTCCCCGCGCTGCCCGAGCCCATAGAGCCCGTCCAGGAGTGGCTCACCGAGCGACGCGGTTCGAACGTCTCGCTGCGCATCCCGCAGCGCGGCGACAAGAAGGCGCTCATGGAGACCGTGGCGCGCAACGCCCAGCAGTCGCTCGTCCTGCACAAGACCAAGCGCGCGTCCGACCTGACGACCCGCTCCCGCGCCCTGGAGGAGATCGCCGAGGCCCTGGATCTCGACAGCGCCCCGCTGCGCATCGAGTGCTACGACATCTCGCATCTGCAGGGTGACGACGTCGTCGCCTCGATGGTCGTGTTCGAGGACGGCCTCGCACGCAAGAGCGAGTACAGGCGCTTCCAGATCAAGGGCTTCGAGGGCCAGGACGACGTCCGCTCCATGCACGAGGTGCTCACGCGCCGCTTCAGGCGCTACCTCTCCGACAAGGAGAAGACGGGGGAGTGGGACCCCGACGGCGCGGAGGAGAGCCTCACCGAGGAGGACGGCCGCCCCAAGCGCTTCGCCTACCCGCCCCAGCTCGTCGTCGTGGACGGCGGCCAGCCGCAGGTCGCGGCCGCCCAGCGGGCCCTGGACGAGCTCGGCATCGACGACATCGCGGTGTGCGGCCTGGCCAAGCGCCTCGAAGAGGTCTGGGTGCCGGGCGACGACGACCCGGTGATCCTGCCGCGCACCAGCGAAGGCCTGTACCTTCTCCAGCGGGTGCGCGACGAGGCGCACCGCTTCGCGATCACGTACCAGCGGGCCAAGCGGGCCAAGCGCTTCAAGGCCGGACCGCTGGACGCCGTGCCCGGCCTGGGCGACGCGCGCAAGCAGACGCTGATCAAGCACTTCGGTTCGGTGAAGAAGCTGCGATCCGCGACAATCGACCAGATCTGCGAGGTTCCGGGCATAGGCCGCAAGACGGCCGAGGCGATCGTCGTGGCCCTGGCCGCCGCGGCACCCGTGGCGCCCGCCGTGAACACGGCGACCGGAGAGATCATTGAAGACGAGGAGCCCGCACGCGCGGGATCCTCCAGCGACGGCGAGGAGCCCGTGTCCGCGGGCACCTCAGAGGAACGACGGGGGCAGGAGACATGACCGAGCACGACGAAGGCGGCGAGCAAGTGAGTACGGGCACGACCATCACGCCAGGTGAGACCGCAGAAGTGGTCCCCGAGCTGGTGATCATCTCCGGCATGTCGGGAGCCGGACGCAGCACCGCGGCGAAGTGTCTCGAGGACCTCGGCTGGTTCGTCGTCGACAACCTGCCGCCCGCGCTGATCCCCACCATGGTGGAGCTCGGCGCCCGCTCGCAGGGGAACGTCGCCCGCATCGCGGTCGTCGTCGACGTGCGAGGCCGCCGCTTCTTCGACAATCTGCGCCAGTCCCTCGCGGACCTGGAGGCCAAGCACGTCACCCGGCGGATCGTCTTCCTGGAGTCCTCGGACGACGCCCTGGTGCGCCGCTTCGAGTCCGTCCGCCGCCCGCACCCGCTGCAGGGCGACGGCCGCATCGTCGACGGCATCGCGGCCGAGCGCGAGCTCCTGCGCGAGCTGCGCGGCGACGCCGACCTGGTGATCGACACGTCCAGCCTGAACGTGCACGAGCTGCGCGCCAAGATGGACGCCTCGTTCGCGGGCGAGGAGGAGCCCGAGCTGCGGGCCACCGTCATGTCCTTCGGCTTCAAGTACGGCCTGCCGGTCGACGCGGACCTCGTCGTGGACATGCGCTTCTTGCCCAACCCCCACTGGGTCCCGGAGCTGCGCCAGTACACCGGGCTCAATGAAGAGGTGTCGGCGTACGTCTTCAACCAGCCGGGGGCCAAGGAGTTCCTCGACCGGTACGCCGAGCTGCTCCAGCTAATCGCCGCGGGATACCGCCGCGAGGGCAAGCGCTACGTGACGATCGCGGTCGGCTGCACGGGCGGCAAGCACCGCTCCGTCGCCATGTCGGAGAAGCTCGCAGCGCGCCTCGTGTCCGAGGGCGTCGAGACCGTCCTCGTCCATCGGGACATGGGGCGAGAGTGAAGTCCTCCCTGCGGCTGAACCGCCTGGGCCGCAAGCGGGGCACCCAGCCCAAGGTCGTGGCGCTCGGCGGCGGGATGGGCCTGTCCGCGTCACTGGCCGGGCTGCGCCGCATCACCGGTGACCTCACCGCCGTCGTCACCGTCGCCGACGACGGCGGCTCCAGCGGGCGCCTCCGCGACGAACTGGGCGTCCTGCCGCCCGGCGACCTGCGCAAGGCGCTCGCCGCCCTGTGCGGGGACGACGACTGGGGCCAGACCTGGGCCCGCGTCATCCAGCACCGCTTCCAGTCCAAGGGCGACCTGCACGAGCACGCGGTCGGCAATCTGCTGATCGTCGCCCTGTGGGAGCAGCTCGGCGACCACGTCCAGGCCCTCGACCTGGTCGGCAAGCTGCTCGGCGCGCACGGCCGCGTGCTGCCCATGTCCGCGGTCCCGCTGGAGCTCCAGGCCCTGGTCAAGGGGCACGACCCGCAGCGCCCGGAGGACGTGGACACGGTGCGCGGGCAGGCCACGGTGGCGCTCACCCCGGGTGAGGTGCAGTCCGTGCACCTGGTTCCGCACGACCCGCCGGCCGTCCCCGAAGCGGTCGCTGCCGTGCTCGACGCGGACTGGGTGGTGCTCGGCCCCGGCTCCTGGTTCTCCTCGGTGATCCCCCATCTGCTGGTCCCCGAACTGCTCGACGCGCTCGTCGAGACGAAGGCCCGCAGGGTCCTCTCGCTCAACCTCGCGCCGCAACCCGGTGAAACCGATGGGTTCTCTCCGCAGCGTCATTTGGAGGTTTTGGCCCGACACGCCCCTAAACTCGCCCTGGACGTGGTGCTGGCCGACGACGCCGCCGTGCCCGACCGTGAGTCACTCACCGATGCCGCCAAGCGGCTCGGCGCCACGGTCGAGCTGGCGCCGGTGGCCAGGCACGATGGCACTCCGAGGCACGATCCGGAGCTCCTGGCCACCGCGTACGACCGTATTTTTCGGATGCATGGAAGGATCGGCCCATGGCGATGACGGCAGCGGTGAAGGACGAAATCTCCCGGCTTCCCGTCACCCGGACCTGCTGCAGGAAGGCAGAGGTCTCGGCCATCCTGCGGTTCGCGGGCGGCCTTCACCTGGTGAGTGGCCGCATCGTGATCGAGGCGGAGCTGGACACGGCGATGGCCGCGCGGCGGCTGAAGCGGGACATTCTTGAGATTTTCGGGCACAGCTCGGAGCTGATCGTGATGGCTCCCGGCGGCCTGCGGCGCGGCTCGCGTTACGTCGTACGGGTGGTGGCGGGCGGCGACCAGCTGGCCCGGCAGACGGGCCTGGTGGACGGCCGTGGCCGCCCGATCAGAGGACTGCCGCCCCAGGTGGTCTCGGGGGCCACCTGTGACGCCGAGGCGGCGTGGCGCGGGGCCTTCCTCGCGCACGGCTCGCTGACCGAGCCGGGGCGCTCCTCCTCCCTCGAGGTGACCTGCCCGGGTCCGGAGGCGGCGCTCGCCCTGGTCGGCGCCGCGCGCAGGCTGCAGATCGCGGCGAAGGCCCGTGAGGTGCGCGGCGTGGACCGCGTCGTCGTGCGGGACGGTGACGCGATCGGTGCCCTGCTCACGCGGCTCGGCGCCCACGAGTCCGTCCTCGCCTGGGAAGAGCGGCGGATGCGCCGCGAGGTGCGCGCCACCGCCAACCGCCTGGCCAACTTCGACGACGCGAACCTGCGCCGCTCGGCCCGCGCGGCCGTCGCCGCGGGCGCCCGCGTGCAGCGTGCCCTGGAGATCCTCGGCGACGAGGTCCCCGAGCACCTCGCGGCGGCCGGACGGCTGCGCATGGAGCACAAGCAGGCCTCCCTGGAGGAGCTGGGCGCGCTCGCCGAGCCGGTCCTGACGAAGGACGCGGTCGCGGGCCGTATCCGCCGGCTGCTCGCCATGGCGGACAAGCGGGCGCAGGACATGGGGATTCCGGGCACGGAGTCCAACCTGAGCGAGGAGCTCGCCGACAACATGGCGGTCTGACCGCCGTCGTACGTCACGCAAGCCGTCGGGGCCGCTGAGGCCCCGGCGGCTTCTTTGCGTCCCTTTTCGCGTAGGCCTTCACGCCATATTGACATGATCATGAAGTGTCACGAGCCTGGCGTTCGCGCACAAATGTGCCGGACAACCGCAAGGGGGGCTCATGAGACGAAGAGTGAGATCCAAGAGATCCAGGGCCGGTTTCAGATCGGTCGTCGCCGCGGGTGCACTGCTCGTCGGCGGCCTCGTCGCCGTGCCGCACGCCCAGGCCGACAGCGGGGCGAAGGCCCCGGCCACCGACGATCCGGCGGCCGTGAAGGTCTACGAGGCTGAGGTCACCAAGAAGCAGGTCCCGATCCTCGTCGAGGCGGGCCAGGACGCCCACGAGCTCGCGGGGCAGGCCCCCGAGAGCGGCACCGCCCGCGTCGAGGTCTATCTGACCGAGGCGCAGGCCAAGGGCGTCGAGCGTGAGGGCGTCGAGCTCACCGAGCAGAAGATCTCCGCCGGTACGGAGCAGAAGCTCAAGGCCGCGGGGGACGGCGTGTTCCGGCCGTACAGCGGCAAGGGCGGCCTCAAGGAGGAGATCGTCAAGACCGGTCAGGCCAACCCCGGCCTCACCAAGGTCGTGTCCATCGGCAAGACCCTCAAGGGCCAGGACATCCTCGCGCTCAAGCTCTCCAAGGGCGCCAAGAAGTCCAAGGACGGCTCCAAGCCGTCCACGCTCTACATGTCCAACCAGCACGCGCGCGAGTGGATCACCCCCGAGATGACCCGCCGCCTCATGCACCACTACCTCGACAACTACGGCAAGGACCAGCGCATCACCAAGCTCGTGGACTCCACCGAGCTGTGGTTCGTGCTCTCCGCCAACCCCGACGGCTACGACTTCACGCACGCCGCCGACGGCGACCGCCAGTGGCGCAAGAACCTCCGTGACATCGACGGCGACGGCAAGATCGCGGCCGGCGACGGCGTCGACCTCAACCGCAACTTCGCCTACAAGTGGGGCTACGACAACGAGGGTTCGTCCCCGGAGGCCTCCTCGGAGACCTACCGCGGCACGGGTCCCATCTCCGAGCCCGAGACCAAGGCGATCGACCGCTTCCAGAAGCGCATCGACTTCACGTACGGGATCAACTACCACTCCGCGGCCGAACTGCTGCTCTACGGAGTGGGCTGGCAGGTCGCCACGCCCACCCCGGACGACGTCCTCTACAAGGCGCTGAACGGCACCCCGGAGAAGCCCGCCGTGCCCGGCTACCACCCGCAGGTCTCCTCCGAGCTCTACACCACCAACGGCGAGGCGGACGGCCACGCGGGCAACGTCAACGGCTTCTCGATGTTCACGCCGGAGATGTCCACCTGCCAGACGGTCTCCAACCTCGACCCGAACGACCCCTGGAAGCCCGAGGACTGCGCCTCGATCTTCACCTTCCCGGACGACGAGAAGCTGATCCAGCAGGAGTTCGCGAAGAACGTCCCGTTCGCGCTCGCCGTCGCCGAAACCGCACTCCACCCCGACCAGCCGGTCTCCGTCACCGGCATCGAGGCCCCGGACTTCACCCCTGACGCCTTCACCACCTCGTACGCGCGCGGTGCTGACCAGGAGATCGCCGTCACCGCCCGCAAGTCGGTGCGGGACAAGGAGCTCAACTACCGCGTCAACGGTGGACGTACGAACACCGAGGACCTCAAGGCCTGGAAGGGCGGCGAGACCTACGGCGGTGAGGACAACATCCACTTCGACCAGTACCGCGCCGAGATCGAGGATGCGCGCGTGGGCGCCAAGGTCGAGGTGTGGTTCACCGGCCGCACCAAGAAGGGCCGCACGGAGAGCGAGCACTTCACGTACACCGTCACCGAGCGGGCCAAGGCCAACACCCTCGTCGTCGCCGAAGAGGGAGCCCCCGCGGCACAGGCCCAGAAGTACGTCGACGCCCTGAAGGCCAACGGCCGGCCGGCCGTGGTCTGGGACGTCGCCAAGCAGGGCACCCCGCACCCGTTCGGCGTCCTGTCGCACTTCTCCGCGGTCGTGCACTACACCGGCGACCCGGTGCCGTCGGCGGCCACCCAACTCGCCCTGCGCGCCTACCTCAACGAGGGCGGCAAGCTGATCGAGTCCGGTGAGCGCACCGGCTCGAACGTGGACCTCGGGGACGCGCTCTCCGACGACTTCGCGCAGTACTACCTCGGTGCGTACGAACGCCTCTCCGCACCCGGCGCCACCAGCTTCGCCGGCAGCGGCGCGCTCGACGGCGTGAACACGCCGCTCGCCGCGGCCGACGCCAACCCCCTGGACAAGGCGGGCCGCTACACCGTCACGTCCGACAGTCTGCCCGCCGACGAGTTCCCGCAGTTCAAGAGCGCGGCGGCAGGCAGCTACCCCGGCCTCACCAACCCGTACGCGCCCTTCGAAGGCCAGGGCATGGCGTCGGCGAGCCACGCCGACCAGGACTGGAAGCGGCTGACCCGCACCATCGACCTGACCGGGGTCTCGGCCGCGGACAAGCCGGAGCTGCGGTTCGCGCTCAACTGGAACCTGGAGACCGGCTACGACCACGGCGTGCTTGAGGCCCACACCACCGGCGCCGACGACTGGACCACGCTCCCGGACACGAACGGCAACTCGTCCGCTGCCGTGCCCGCCGAGTGCGGGGCCGGGTTCTTCATCAACGGCCACCCGTTCCTGCGCCACTACCTGACCCAGTCGGCGACCGGCTGCACGGCGTCGGGCACCAGCGGCGCCTGGAACAGCTTCACCGGGTCCTCCAGCGGCTGGAAGCCCGTCTCCTTCGACCTGAGCGCCTACGCGGGCAAGACGGTCGAGGTGTCGCTCAGCTCCATCACCGACCCCTCCAGCGGGGGCCGCGGACTGTTTGCCGACAACGCCCAGCTCATGATAGGGGGCAACGCCACGCAGACCGAGGGATTCGAGGCCTCGCTGGGCACCTGGAGCGTCGCTCCGGCACCCCCCGGGAGCCCCAACATCACGGGTGACTGGGCCCGTACGGGAGAGCTCTACAAGCCCTACGCGGCCGTCACAGCGCGTGACAGTGTGCTGCTCGGCTTCGGGTTCGAGCATGTACCCGGAAACGCCGAACGGGCCGCTCTTATGGGCGCCTCCCTTGCACATCTGCGCCGCTGACGCTGCGTAATCAGGACCAAGGTCCCGGTGGCTCGTGCCCCCTACTCGGGGGTACGGGCCACCGTGCCGCTCGGGCCCCCTGTCGATGTCACCCAAAGGCCCTCAGAGAGGTAGGGTCGGAGGCGGTCGGGGACATCCCATACAACTCGCCGGCGTCTGAAACCGGCGTACCAACGAGGAGATCGGTTCGTGACGATCCGCGTAGGCATCAACGGCTTCGGCCGCATCGGGCGCAACTACTTTCGGGCGCTGCTTGAGCAGGGTGCGGACATCGAGATCGTGGCTGTCAACGACCTGGGTGACACCGCGACTACGGCGCACCTCCTGAAGTACGACACCATCCTTGGCCGTCTCAAGGCCGAGGTGTCGCACACCGAGGACACCATCACGGTCGACGGCCACACCATCAAGGTGCTGTCCGAGCGCAACCCCGCCGACATCCCGTGGGGACAGCTCGGCGTCGACATCGTGATCGAGTCGACCGGCATCTTCACCAAGAAGGCCGATGCCGAGAAGCACATCGCCGGTGGCGCGAAGAAGGTCCTCATCTCGGCTCCGGCCAAGGACGAGGACATCACCATCGTGATGGGCGTCAACCAGGACAAGTACGACGCGGCCAACCACCACGTCATCTCGAACGCGTCCTGCACCACCAACTGTGTGGCGCCGATGGCGAAGGTTCTCGACGAGAACTTCGGCATCGTCAAGGGCCTGATGACGACGGTGCACGCGTACACCAACGACCAGCGCATCCTGGACTTCCCGCACTCGGACCTGCGCCGCGCCCGCGCCGCCGCCGAGAACATCATCCCGACCACGACCGGTGCCGCCAAGGCCACCGCTCTGGTCCTTCCGCAGCTCAAGGGCAAGCTCGACGGCATCGCGATGCGCGTCCCGGTCCCGACCGGTTCCGCCACCGACCTCGTCGTCGACCTGCAGCGTGACGTCACCAAGGACGAGGTCAACGCCGCGTTCAAGAAGGCCGCCGACGACGGCGACCTCAAGGGCATCCTCTTCTACACCGAGGACCCGATCGTGTCGTCCGACATCGTCAGCGACCCGGCCTCCTGCACCTTCGACTCCTCCCTGACCATGGTCCAGGAGGGCAAGACGGTGAAGATCCTCGGCTGGTACGACAACGAGTGGGGCTACTCCAACCGCCTCGTCGACCTCACGGTCTTCGTCGGCGGTCAGCTCTGATCACCAGAGCAGGCACCTCGATGTGAGCACAGGGTCCGGACCGCGCAATACTGCGTGGTCCGGGCCTTGTTGCACGTCAGCCCTCTTAAGGAGTCCTGGAGTCCAGCCATGAAGACGATTGACGAACTTCTCGCCGAAGGGGTCGAAGGCAAGCGGGTCTTCGTCCGCGCCGACCTCAATGTGCCGCTCGCCGACGGCACCATCACCGACGACGGCCGCATCCGCGCCGTCCTGCCGACCGTCACCAAGCTCGCCGACGCGGGCGCCAAGGTGATCGTCGCCTCGCACCTCGGCCGCCCCAAGGGTGCCCCGGACCCGGTGTTCTCACTGCTTCCCGCCGCCGAGCGCCTCGGTGAACTCCTCGGCAAGCCCGTGGCGTTCGCCCAGGACACCGTCGGCCCCGCCGCGCACGACGCGGTGGACGGTCTCGAGCCCGGCCAGGTCGCCGTCATCGAGAACCTCCGCTTCAACGCGGGCGAGACGTCCAAGGACGACACCGAGCGCGGCGAGTTCGCCGACAAGCTCGCCGCCCTCGCGGATGTCTACGTAGGGGACGGCTTCGGCGCCGTGCACCGCAAGCACGCCTCCGTGTTCGACCTGCCGGCACGCCTTCCGCACTACGCGGGCTTCCTCATCGCCACCGAGGTCGGCGTCCTGAAGAAGCTCACCGAGGACGTCAAGCGCCCGTACGTCGTCGCGCTCGGCGGCGCCAAGGTCTCCGACAAGCTGGCCGTCATCGACCAGCTGCTCGGCAAGGCCGACCGCCTCCTGATCGGCGGCGGCATGGCGTACACCTTCCTCAAGGCCCAGGGCCACGAGGTCGGCATCTCCCTCCTCCAGGAGGACCAGGTCCCGCAGGTCAAGGAGTACATCAAGCGCGCACAGGACAACGGCGTCGAGCTGGTCCTGCCCGTCGACGTGCTGGTCTCCACCGAGTTCCCGGACCTGAAGACCAAGGCCCCGGCCAACCCCACCACGGTCGCCGCGGACGCCATCCCGGCCGACCAGGAGGGTCTCGACATCGGACCCGAGACCCGTAAGCTCTACGCCTCGAAGCTCGCCGACGCGGGCACCGTCTTCTGGAACGGCCCGATGGGCGTCTTCGAGCACCCCGACTACGCCGAGGGCACCAAGGCAATCGCCCAGGCTCTCCTCGACTCCCCGGCCTTCACGGTCGTCGGCGGTGGCGACTCCGCCGCGGCCGTCCGGATCCTGGGCTTCGACGAGAACGCATTCGGCCACATTTCCACCGGCGGCGGCGCCTCCCTCGAATACCTCGAGGGCAAGACGCTCCCCGGCCTCGCCGCACTGGAGAACTGACACCTGATGACTACGCGTACCCCGCTGATGGCGGGCAACTGGAAGATGAACCTCAACCACCTCGAGGCCATCGCCCACGTCCAGAAGCTCGCCTTCGCCCTGGCCGACAAGGACTACGAGGCCGTCGAGGTCGCCGTCCTGCCCCCCTTCACCGACCTCCGCTCGGTGCAGACCCTGGTCGACGGCGACAAGCTCAAGATCAAGTACGGCGCCCAGGACATCTCGGCCCACGACACCGGTGCCTACACCGGCGAGATCTCGGGCCCGATGCTCTCGAAGCTGAAGTGCACGTTCGTGGCCGTGGGTCACTCCGAGCGCCGTCAGTACCACGACGAGAGCGACGAGATCTGCAACGCCAAGGTGAAGGCCGCCTACAAGCACGGCCTGACCCCGATCCTCTGCATCGGCGAGGGTCTGGACATCCGTGAGGCCGGCCAGCAGATCGAGTACACCCTGGCCCAGCTCGACGGCGGTCTGAAGGACCTCCCCGCCGAGCAGGCCGAGTCCATCGTGATCGCGTACGAGCCGGTGTGGGCCATCGGCACCGGCAAGGTCGCGACCCCCGAGGACGCCCAGGAGGTGTGCGGCGCGATCCGCGGCCGCCTCGCCGAGCTGTACTCGCAGGAGCTCGCCGACAAGGTGCGCATCCAGTACGGCGGCTCCGTGAAGTCCGGCAATGTGGCCGCGATCATGGCGCAGCCCGACGTCGACGGCGCCCTCGTGGGCGGCGCGGCGCTCGACACGGACGAGTTCGTCAAGATCGTCCGCTTCCGCGACCAGTGAGTATGCGGTAGCGCCGATACGTCGTACCCTTGCGGGGGCCGGGCGGCTTCTCATCCAGAGGCACCGGCCCCCGTCGTCGATACAGAGTCGATTCAGATCCGAGGAAGTTGGTCCAGCCGTGGTTATGGGGTTCTCGATCGCCCTGATCGTCTTCAGCCTGCTGATGATGCTGCTGGTGCTGATGCACAAGGGCAAGGGCGGCGGTCTTTCCGACATGTTCGGTGGCGGTATGCAGTCGTCCGTCGGTGGCTCTTCGGTCGCCGAGCGCAACCTCGACCGCATCACCGTCGTGGTCGGTCTTCTCTGGTTCGCGTGCATTGTCGTGCTCGGCCTGTTGATGAAGGTGAACAACTGACCGCGAAAGCGGCTTGATTGCCACCTTGCGAAAGCTTCGCTTAAAGCCCCATGTACGGTGCGCGCTCACAAGCGCGGATTATCATGGGGCTTGCGTGTCGGGGTGAGGGTGTAACTCCGAACACTGGACGCGCGTTGGGCCTTACGTAGACTGAGGCGCCCGCAGCAGCACCATCACGCAGGGAGTTACGACCGTGGCAAGTGGCAACGCGATCCGAGGAAGTCGGGTCGGGGCGGGGCCGATGGGCGAGGCCGAGCGCGGTGAGTCCGCGCCGCGACTGCGCATCTCCTTCTGGTGCTCCAACGGACACGAGACGGTGCCCAGCTTCGCCAGCGACGCGCAGGTCCCCGATACTTGGGACTGCCCCCGCTGCGGCTTCCCGGCCGGTCAGGACCGGGACAACCCGCCGGACCCGCCCCGCACCGAGCCGTACAAGACGCACCTGGCGTATGTACGTGAGCGGCGCAGCGACGCGGACGGCGAGGCGATTCTCGCGGAGGCGCTCGCCAAACTGCGGGGCGAGATCTAGGACTTGCGACGGGGCCGGACATCTTGAGATGTCCGGCCGCTGTGCTTTTCACGGAGTCGTCCGGCTTTCACGCTTTCACGTGAGGTTTACCGGCACGTGTCCGGACAGACAGCTGCAGACATCTCATACCGGGCCCTGATCAATTAGGTTGGAACGTGCAGCGGGGCAAGGTACGTACACAGGTACGAGAGAAGGCTGAAGTCCGAGATGAACGCAGAAAGCCGCGCCAGGCTCAACCAGACGCCCGAGTGGGCGGCGATCGGCAAGCACCGGGAGCAGCTGGGGGAGGTGCAGCTGCGTGAGCTGTTCGCCAAGGATCCGGCGCGCGGCACGGCGTACACACTCCAGGTCGGCGACCTGCACGTCGACTACTCCAAGCACCTCGTCACGGACGAGACGCTGACCCTCCTGCGCGAGCTCGCCGCGGCCACCGATGTCTTCGGCCTGCGGGACGCCATGTTCCGCGGCGAGAAGATCAACACCACCGAGGACCGCGCGGTCCTGCACACCGCGCTGCGCGCACCGCGGGACGCGGTCGTCGAGGTCGACGGCGAGAACGTGGTGCCTGCCGTGCACGCCGTGCTCGACAAGATGGCCGCCTTCGCGGACAAGGTCCGCTCCGGCGAGTGGACCGGACACACCGGCAAGCGCATCAAGAACATCGTGAACGTCGGCATCGGCGGATCGGACCTCGGTCCCGCCATGGCGTACGAGACGCTCCGGTCCTTCACCGACCGTGACCTCACCGTGCGCTTCGTGTCGAACGTCGACGGCGCCGACCTGCACGAGGCCGTGCGGGACCTGGACCCGGCCGAGACGCTGTTCATCATCGCCTCGAAGACGTTCACCACGATCGAGACGATCACGAACGCGACCTCCGCGCGCGACTGGCTCCTGACCGGCCTGCGCGCCGACCAGAGCGCGGTCGCCAAGCACTTCGTGGCCCTGTCGACGAACGGCGGGAAGGTCTCCGACTTCGGCATCGACACGGCCAACATGTTCGAGTTCTGGGACTGGGTCGGCGGCCGCTACTCGTTCGACTCGGCGATCGGTCTCTCGCTGATGATCGCGATCGGCCCGGACGCCTTCCGCGAGATGCTCGACGGCTTCCACCTCGTCGACGAGCACTTCCGCACCGCTCCCGCCGAGTCCAACGTGCCGCTGCTCCTTGGCCTGTTGGGCATCTGGTACGGCAACTTCCACGACGCCCAGTCGCACGCGGTCCTGCCGTACTCGCACTACCTCTCCAAGTTCACCGCCTACCTCCAGCAGCTGGACATGGAGTCCAACGGCAAGTCCGTGAGCCGTGACGGTGAGCCGGTCGAGTGGCAGACCGGCCCGGTGGTCTGGGGCACGCCGGGCACCAACGGACAGCACGCGTACTACCAACTCATCCACCAGGGCACGAAGTTGATCCCGGCGGACTTCATCGGCTTCGCCGAGCCCGTCGCCGATCTGCTGCCGGGCCTTGTCGCCCAGCACGACCTCCTGATGGCCAACTTCTTCGCGCAGACGCAGGCGTTGGCCTTCGGTAAGACGCCCGACGAGGTGCGCGCCGAGGGTGTGCCGGACGAACTCGTCCCGCACAAGACGTTCAAGGGCAACCACCCGACGACGACGATCCTCGCCAAGGAGCTGACGCCGTCGGTTCTCGGCCAACTCATCGCGCTCTACGAACACAAGGTGTTCGTGCAGGGTGCCGTGTGGAACATCGACTCCTTCGACCAGTGGGGCGTCGAGCTCGGCAAGGTCCTCGCCAAGCGCATCGAGCCCGCCCTGACCGAGGGCGCGGACGTGCCGGACCTCGACGGTTCGACGACGGCCCTTGTCGCCAAGTACCGCACGCTGCGCGGGCGTTGAGCCGCTGAAACAGTACGGCCCGGTCCACCAGGGAGGTGGACCGGGCCGCAGCGCTGTGTGAGCCGTTCAGGGAGAAGCCGGCGGATACAGATCGCGTGGCAGCTGCGCGGCCGCGGCCGCGTCGAGCAGCCACAGCGTCCGCGACCTGCCGTACGCGCCCGCGGCGGGCGCCTGTACCTCGCCCGCGCCCGACAGGGCGATCGCCGCGGCGTTCGCCTTGTCCTCGCCGGCCGCGAGCAGCCACACCTCGCGGGCCGCCCGGATCGCCGGGAGCGTGAGCGTGATGCGGATGGGCGGCGGCTTGGGCGCGCCGTGCACGCCGACCACCGTCCGCTCCGTCTCGCGGACCGCGGGCAACTCCGGGAAGAGCGAGGCGACATGGGTGTCCGGGCCGACGCCGAGCATCAGCACGTCGAACGTCGGCACCGGACCATGGTCCTCGGGCCCCGCAGCCGCGGTGAGCTCGGCCGCGTACATCCCGGCCGCCGCGTCCACCTCGTACGCGCCGTCCGACGCGGGCATCGGGTGCACCCGGGCCGGGTTCAGGGGCACCGAGTCGAGCAGTGCCTCCTTGGCCTGGGTGTAGTTGCGCTCCGGGTCGCCGTCCGGCAGGAAGCGCTCGTCGCCCCACCACAGGTCCAGGCGCGACCAGTCGATCGCGTCCTTCGCCGGGGAGGAACTCAGCGCCGCAAGGAGGCCGTTGCCGTTGCGGCCGCCGGTGAGGACCACCGACGCGTAGCCGCGGGCGGCCTGCGCGTCGACGATCTTCGTGATGAGGCGGGCCGCCGCGGCCTGCGCCATCAGCTCCTTGTCGCGGTGCACGACCAGCTGCGGGGCCGCGCTCACTTCGCCGCCGCCTTCTTGGCCGCGGTCTTCTTCGCCGGGGCCGCCTTCTTGGCCGCCTCGGCGGGCTCCTCCACCGCGGGAACCGACGTCTGCTCGGCCGGCTCGCCCAGACGGTCCACGCCGAACTTCAGCGCGGACGCGTAGGTGTCGTCCGGGTCGAGACGGCGCAGCTCCTCGGCGATCAGCTCGGCCGTCTCGCGGCGCTTGAGCGCCACCGCACGGTCGGGCTGCCCCTGCATGGAGAGCGTGGCGAGGGAGCCGTCGGCGCGGCCGAGCACGATGGGACCGCAGTCGGTGTCCATGCGCACGCCGGTCAGGCCGGGGCCCGAGGAGAGCGAGCGCTTGACCGGGACGTCGAGCCGGTCGGCGAGCCACATGGCGAGCAGCTCGCAGCTCGGGTTGAACTCCTCGCCCTCCACCTCGACCGAGGTCACCTTGCAGGTGATCTGGTCGAGCGCCGCCGCGAGCATCGAGCGCCACGGGGTGATCCGGGTCCAGGACAGGTCCGTGTCGCCGGGGCTGTAGGCGTCGGCGCGCGCGGTCAGCTCGTGGATCGGCTGCTCGGCGGCGTACGTGTCCGTGACGCGGCGCTGGGCGAGCGCGCCCAGCGGGTCCTTGGCCGGGTTGAGCGGCGCGTTGACCGGCCACCACACGACCACGGGGGCGTCGGGGAGCAGCAGCGGCAGGACGACCGACTGGGCGTGGTTGATGACCTCGCCGTACAGCCGCAGGATCACCGTCTCGCCGGTGCCCGCGTCCGCGCCGACCCGCACCTCGGCGTCGAGGCGCGACGTCGTGCGGTCGCGGGGCGAGCGCGCGGCGCGCTTGATGACGACCAGCGTGCGCGAAGGGTGCTCGCGGGACGCTTCGTTGGCGGCCTTCAGGGCGTCGTAGGCGTTCTCCTCGTCGGTGACGATGACGAGGGTGAGCACCATGCCGACGGCCGGGGTGCCGATTGCCCTCCGGCCCTTCACGAGCGCCTTGTTGATCTTGCTGGACGTGATGTCCGTCAGGTCGATCCTCATGGGCGACGCCAGCTCCGTCCGTCTCGTGCGAGCATTTCGTCCGCCTCGGTCGGGCCCCAGGTCCCGGACGAATACTGCGCGGGCTTGCCGTGCTTGTCCCAGTACTCCTCGATCGGGTCGAGGATGTTCCAGGAGAGCTCGACCTCCTCCGTGCGCGGGAAGAGGTTGGCGTCGCCGAGCAGGACGTCCAGGATCAGGCGCTCGTACGCCTCCGGGCTGGACTCGGTGAAGGACTCGCCGTACGCGAAGTCCATCGACACGTCGCGGATCTCCATCGAGGTGCCGGGCACCTTGGAGCCGAACCGGACCGTGATGCCCTCGTCGGGCTGGACGCGGATGACGATCGCGTTCTGGCCCAGCTCCTCCGTCGCCGTGTGGTCGAAGGGGGAGTGGGGCGCGCGCTGGAAGACGACCGCGATCTCCGTGACGCGGCGGCCGAGGCGCTTGCCGGTGCGCAGGTAGAACGGGACGCCCGCCCAGCGGCGGTTGTCCACCTCCAGCTTGATGGCCGCGTAGGTGTCGGTCTTCGACTTGGGGTCGATGCCGTCTTCCTGGAGGTAGCCGACGGCCTTCTCGCCGCCCTGCCACCCCGCGGCGTACTGGCCGCGGACCGTGCTCTCGCCGAGGTCCTTGGGCAGCTTCACGGCGCCGAGGACCTTCGCCTTCTCGGCGACGAGCGCGTCCGCGTCGAAGGAGGCGGGCTCCTCCATCGCGGTGAGCGCCATCAGCTGGAGCAGGTGGTTCTGGATGACGTCACGGGCGGCGCCGATGCCGTCGTAGTAGCCGGCGCGGCCGCCGATGCCGATGTCCTCGGCCATCGTGATCTGGATGTGGTCCACGTACGACCGGTTCCAGATCGGCTCGAACATCTGGTTGGCGAAGCGGAGCGCCAGGATGTTCTGGACGGTCTCCTTGCCGAGGTAGTGGTCGATCCGGAACACCTGGTCCGGGTCGAACACCTCGTGCACGATCGCGTTGAGTTCCTTGGCGGACGCCAGGTCGTGCCCGAAGGGCTTCTCGATGACCCCGCGGCGCCAGGAGCCCTCGGGAGCGTCCGCGAGCCCGTGCTTCTTGAGCTGCTGGACGACCTGGGGGAAGAACTTCGGCGGCACGGAGAGGTAGAAGGCGAAGTTGCCGCCCGTGCCCTGCGCCTTGTCGAGGTCCTGGATGGTGGCCTTGAGCTGCTCGAAGGCGTCGTCGTCGTCGAAGTTGCCCTGGACGAAGCGCATGCCCTGGATGAGCTGCTGCCAGACCTCCTCGCGGAAGGGCGTGCGCGCGTGTTCCTTGACCGCGTCGTGCACCTCCTGCGCGAAGTCCTCGTCCTGCCACTCGCGGCGGGCGAAACCAATGAGGGAAAAGCCCGGCGGAAGAAGGCCTCGGTTGGCGAGGTCGTAGACAGCGGGCATCAGCTTTTTACGGGACAAATCGCCCGTGACGCCAAAGATGACCAGGCCCGACGGCCCCGCGATACGCGGGAGCCGTCGGTCTGCGGCGTCACGCAGCGGATTGCTGCTTGACAAGATGGTCAGCCCTCCGAAGGGGTGAGGCGCTTGAGCTCCGCCTCGGTGGACTTGAGCAGGTCGTTCCAGGACGCCGCGAACTTCTCGACGCCCTCGTCCTCGAGCAGCTGCACCACGTCGTCGTAGCTGATGCCGAGCTTCTCGACGGCCTCGATCTCGCCGCGCGAGGCGTCGTACGTCCCGGCCACGGTGTTGCCCGTGATCTGGCCGTGGTCGGCGGTGGCCTCGAGGGTCGCCTCCGGCATGGTGTTCACCGTGTTCGGCGCGACCAGGTCGTCGACGTACAGGGTGTCCTTGTACGCCGGGTCCTTGACGCCGGTCGAGGCCCACAGCGGACGCTGCTTGTTGCCCTGCGCCTTGTCGAGCGCGGCCCAGCGGTCGGACGAGAAGACCTCTTCGTACGCCTCGTACGCGAGACGGGCGTTGGCGAGCGCGGCCTTGCCCTTGGCGGACTTGGCCTCGTCGGTGCCCAGGGCGTCCAGGCGCTTGTCGATCTCGGTGTCCACGCGGGACACGAAGAAGGACGCCACCGAGTGGATCTTGGAGAGGTCCAGGCCCGCGGCCTTCGCCTTCTCCAGGCCCGCCAGGAACGCGTCCATGACCTCGCGGTAGCGCTCGAGCGAGAAGATCAGCGTCACGTTCACGCTGATGCCCTTGCCGATGACCTCGGTGATCGCGGGCAGGCCCGCCTTCGTCGCCGGGATCTTGATGAGCGTGTTCGGGCGGTCCACCAGCCAGGCGAGCTGCTTGGCCTCGGCGACGGTCGCCTCGGTGTTGTGCGCCAGGCGCGGGTCGACCTCGATCGACACGCGGCCGTCCTGGCCGCCCGTCGCGTCGAAGACCGGGCGCAGGATGTCGGCGGCGTCACGGACGTCCGCCGTCGTGATCATGCGGATGGCTTCTTCGACGGTGACCTTGCGGGCGGCGAGGTCGGTGAGCTGCTGCTCGTAACCGTCGCCGCTGCTGATCGCCTTCTGGAAGATCGACGGGTTCGTCGTGACACCCACGACGTGGCTCTGGTCGATCAGCTCGGCGAGGTTGCCGGACGTGATCCGCTTGCGCGACAGGTCGTCCAGCCAGATCGCGACGCCTTCGTCGGAGAGGCGCTTGAGTGCGTCTGTCATGAGGATTACATCTCCTACTTGGTGGTATGTCGGCGTCAGCGCTGAGCGGCGTCGATCGATTCCCGGGCGGAGGCCGCCACGTGATCGGCGGTGAACCCGAACTCGCGGAAGAGCACCTTGCCGTCGGCCGACGCACCGAAGTGCTCCAGCGAGACGATGCGCCCGGCGTCACCCACGAAGCGGTGCCAGGTCAGGCCGATGCCGGCCTCGACCGCCACGCGCGCCTTGACGGACGGCGGAAGCACGCTGTCGCGGTACTCCTTGTCCTGCGCCTCGAACCACTCGACGCACGGCATCGAGACGACGCGCGTGGGAACGCCCGCGGCCTGGAGCTGCTCGCGCGCCTCGACGGCGAGCTGCACCTCGGAGCCGGTGCCGATGAGGACGACCTCGGGGGTACCGCCGTCGGCCTCGAACAGGACGTATCCGCCCTTGACCGCGCCCTCGGTGACCTCGCGGTCGTACGTCGGCACGCCCTGACGGGTCAGCGCGAGGCCGTGCGGGGCGCCCTTGCCGAACTCCTTGGTGTAGCGCTTGAGGATCTCGCGCCACACGACCGCGGTCTCGTTCGCGTCCGCCGGTCGGACCACGTTCAGGCCCGGGATGGCGCGCAGCGAGGCCAGGTGCTCGACCGGCTGGTGCGTCGGGCCGTCCTCGCCGAGACCGATGGAGTCGTGCGTCCACACGTACGTCACCGGAAGGTGCATCAGGGCGGACAGGCGGACGGCGTTGCGCATGTAGTCGGAGAACACCAGGAAGGTGCCGCCGAAGATGCGGGTGTTGCCGTGCAGCGCGATGCCGTTCATCTCCGCGGCCATGGAGTGCTCGCGGATGCCGAAGTGGATCGTGCGGCCGTACGGGTCGGCCTCCGGCAGCGGGTTGCCCGCGGGGAGGAACGACGACGTCTTGTCGATCGTGGTGTTGTTCGAGCCCGCGAGGTCGGCGGAGCCGCCCCACAGCTCGGGGATCACCGCGCCGAGCGCCTGAAGGACCTTGCCGGACGCGGCACGCGTCGCGACGCCCTTGCCCGCCTCGAAGACCGGGAGCTTCTCCTCCCAGCCCTGCGGAAGCTCGCCCGCGGCGATGCGGTCGAAGTCGGCGGCGCGCGCGGAGTCGGCGGTGCGCCAGGCGGCGAAGCCCTTCTCCCACTCGGCCTTGGCGTCACGGCCGCGGTCGAGCGCCGCACGGGTGTGCGCCAGGACCTCGTCGGCGACCTCGAAGTTCTGCTCCGGGTCGAAGCCGAGGACGCGCTTGGTGGCCGCGACCTCTTCGTCGCCGAGCGCCGAGCCGTGCGCGGCCTCGGTGTTCTGCGCGTTCGGCGCGGGCCAGGCGATGATCGAGCGCATGGCGATGAAGGAGGGGCGCTCCGTCTCGGCCTTCGCGGCCAGGATCGCCTGGTACAGGGCGGCCGGGTCGAGGTCGCCGTTCTCCTTGGGCTCCACGCGCTGGACGTGCCAGCCGTAGGCCTCGTACCGCTTCATGGTGTCTTCGGAGACCGCGGTCTCGGTGTCGCCCTCGATGGAGATGTGGTTGTCGTCCCACAGCAGTACGAGGTTGCCGAGCTTCTGGTGCCCGGCCAGCGACGACGCCTCGCCGGAGATGCCCTCCTGGAGACAGCCGTCACCGGCGATCGCGAAGATGTGGTGGTCGAACGGCGACTCGCCCGTGGCGGTCTCCGGGTCGAACAGGCCACGCTCGTAACGGGAGGCCATCGCCATGCCCACGGCGTTCGCGACGCCCTGGCCGAGCGGGCCAGTCGTCGTCTCCACGCCCGTGGTGTGCCCGTACTCCGGGTGGCCGGGGGTCTTGGAACCCCAGGTGCGGAACGCCTTCAGGTCATCGAGCTCCAGGCCGAAGCCGGCCAGGTAGAGCTGGATGTAGAGGGTCAGGGACGAGTGGCCCGCGGAGAGAACGAACCGGTCGCGGCCGGTCCACTCGGCGTCAGCGGGGTCGTGCCGCATCACCTTCTGGAAGAGGGTGTACGCGGCGGGCGCGAGGCTCATGGCCGTACCAGGATGGCCGTTGCCGACCTTCTGTACTGCGTCCATGGCCAGGACGCGGGCGGTGTCAACAGCCCGCTGGTCCAGTTCGGTCCACTCGAGGTCTGTGGTGGTCGGCTTGGTGCTCACCCTGAGTCAGGGCTCCTCTCCACATGTCGAATGCCGGCGATGTAGATCCCACCGGCCGATGTCGAGCCTACCGCTGTAAAGACGTGCATTTTTTCGAGTCATTCCAGAGTGCCGGGGTGTGCCGGTATCCGCCTCCCGAAAGGGATCCACGGTGTTCACCATGTGATCTCGGAGCCGCTCATCTGGACTCTCGGAACGAGTACGGGACCGCTCATCTGAACGGGTGTCGGGCCGTGTTTCGGGCCGCCCAACACGCCGCTCAACACGACCCCACCCCCGCGAAGGGCGAGGTATGGGCAACGTCTACAGTGGCGTGGTACGCGCGAGCCTTTACCGGATCTTCATGTCTGAACGTCCGACGCGGCTTGCTGGGAAGTCTCTGTCAGGGGTGTGCGTGACGGCCGTTGAATCCCGTCCAGCGGGAGCAATTGGGACGAGCTCTAGCCCAAGCCACCGGCCGCTCGGGGCCCGTGTCATGGCGTTCGTGGCGCTGACCAAGCCGCGAATCATCGAGCTCCTCCTGATCACCACCGTTCCGGTGATGTTCCTCGCCGAACAGGGGGTGCCCGACCTCTGGCTGGTCTTCGTGACCTGCCTGGGCGGCTACCTGTCGGCGGGCGGCGCCAATGCGCTCAACATGTACATCGACCGCGACATCGACGCCCTGATGGACCGTACGTCCCAGCGGCCCCTGGTCACGGGAATGGTCAGCCCGCGCGAATGCCTCGTGTTCGGCGTCGGCCTCGCGGTCGCCTCGACGCTGCTGTTCGGCCTCGTCGTCAACTGGCTGTCCGCCTGGCTCGCCCTGGGCGCACTGCTCTTCTACGTGGTCGTCTACACGATGATCCTGAAGCGCAGGACGTCGCAGAACATCGTCTGGGGCGGCATCGCGGGCTGCATGCCGGTCCTCATCGGCTGGTCCTCGGTCACGAACTCGCTGTCGTGGGCGCCGGTCATCCTCTTCCTCGTCATGTTCTTCTGGACGCCGCCGCACTACTGGCCGCTGTCCATGAAGGTCAAGGACGACTACGCGCGCGTGGGCGTTCCGATGCTCCCGGTCGTCGCGTCGAACAAAGTGGTCGCCCGTCAGATCGTCCTCTACAGCTGGGTGATGGTCGCGGTCTCGCTGCTCCTGCAGCCCCTCGGCTACACCGGCTGGTTCTACACGGTGGTGGCCTTCGTGACCGGCGGCTGGTGGCTCTGGGAGGCGCACGGCCTGCAGAACCGCGCCAAGGCCGAGGTCACGGGCGGCAAGCTCAAGGAGATGCGGCTGTTCCACTGGTCGATCACCTATGTATCGCTGCTGTTCGTGGCGGTCGCGGTGGACCCCTTCCTCCGCTGAGCGTTTCGGCTTCGCCGACGGGCGGGGCACGTGGTGTTGAACGCCACGTGCCCCGCCCGTCGCCAGTTGATCTACCCGTCGGTAGCATCCTGCTCATGGCAGAGACGCAGCAGGTTGAGGACAGCAAGCAGGCCGCCCGCGCCGAGCGGAAGGCCGCCAAGCTGGCCAAGCAGATCGGCACCTTCACGCGGGCGCACGGCGGTGCCGAGGCGCAGGTCGCGTACATCGGGCACGAGGGCACCCGCATCGTCCTGGTCGGCGAGGACGGCGGCTGGGGCGACCTGGTGGCGCCCACCTACGCGATCGCGCAGAGCGCCGTCGAGAAGGCCGGGATCACGGTCCACGAGGACTTCGACGGCGACTTCGCGGCCAAGGTGAAGACCGGCCCCTACGAGTGGTCGCGCATGGCGGGCATTCAGCTCGGCGGTCCGAGCAACGGCTGAGCCCGCCGCGGACAGACTGGCCAAAAGCAACACCTGACGCCCGGGTCACCCGTTAGGACCGTAGGAGCACGGTCCGCCTACAGGGAGCCCGGATGATCGAAACGCCGTCCCTGGTGGACCAGTACTGCCATGGTGTGCTGCGTACGGAGCTGGGCCTCGGCACCTTCGAGGCCCACCTCGGCCGCGGCGAGGGGCCTCCCGCGCCCGGCACCACCTTCTTCGACACCCAGACGGGCTTCGCCGTACGCCGCTGGTGCCCCCCGCTGCTCGGTCTCGAACCGCACTGCACGCCCGCGCGCTACCTCGCCCGCCGTCGCGAGCTGGGCGTACTGGAGTCGGGGCGGCGGCTGCTGCGGGGGAGCGGCATCACGACGTATCTCGTGGACACGGGGCTGCCCGGCGATCTGACGGGTCCGGGCGAGATGGCGTCCACCGGCGACGCGGAGGCCCTCGAGATCGTCCGCCTGGAATTACTGGCCGAACAGGTGGCCGACACCTCCGGCACCGTCGACTCGTTCCTGGCCAATCTCGCCGAGTCCGTGCACGCGGCCGCCGCGAACGCTGTCGCCTTCACCTCCGTCGCGGGCGTGCGGCGCTCTCTCGCGCTGGCCCCCGAACCGCCGGGACCCGGCGAGGTGCGGGGCGCGGCGGACCGCTGGCTCGCCCGGCGGCAGGTGGGCGGCGCGCTCCAGGACCCCGTACTGCTCAGACATCTGCTGTGGATCGCCGTCGCGTCGGGACGTCCGCTGCAGCTGCACGCGGGGGCGGGCGACCCGCAGGGGTACTTCGGGGGCTTCGCGCGGGCGACCGCCGGTCTCGGCACCGACCTGGTCCTGCTGCACGGCTATCCGTACCACCGCAATGCCGCCGACCTCGCGGGCGTCTTCCCGCACGTGTACGCGGATCTGGGGCCCGCTCTGGTGCGCACGGGCGCCCGCGCGGCCGCCGTGCTCGCGGAGATCCTGGAGCTGGCGCCCTTCGGCAAGCTGCTGTTCTCCAGCGGCGCGCACGGGCTTCCCGAGCTGCACGTGGTGGGCGCGCGGCTCTTCGGGGAGGCGCTGGGGCGCGTGCTCGGCGGGTGGGTCGCGGAGGGGGCGTGGTCGCTGCCGGACGCGCAGCGGGTGGCGGGGCTCATCGCGGCGGGCAACGCCGGGCGCGTGTACGGCCTTTCGGAGAGCTGACGCAGCGGTGCTTCAGACCGCCGACAGCTGGGAGTCGCCGCTCTGGGAGGGGACCTCCGCCGTCGCGTGCGGGCGTTCGCGCAGCGAGAGCAGGACGCGCATCACGCCGATCCAGACCACGCACGAGCCGAACATGTGCAGGCCGACCAGGACCTCGGGCAGGTCCGTGAAGTACTGGACGTAGCCGATCGCGCCCTGGGCGAGCAGGATCAGGAACAGGTCGCGGGTGCGGTGCAGGGGGCCCTTGGGGGCGTCGACCGCCTTGAGGACGAACCACAGCGCGAACGTCAGCGTCACCACGATCCAGGCGAGCACGGCGTGCAGCTTGCTGACGGTCTCCCAGTCGAAGCCCATCCGCGGCACCTCGCTGGAGTCACCGGCGTGCGGCCCGGAGCCCGTCACGACCGTGCCGACCGCGATGAGCAGCACGGATGCCGCGATCAGGAACCACACCAGCTGCGCCACGGCCTTGCCGACCAGCGGGCGCGCGTCGCCGTCGCCCTCGCGGGTGCGCTGCCACATCGTGACGGCGACCGCGATCAGGGCGGTGGAGAGCAGGAAGTGCGCCGCGACCGTGTACGGGTTCAGGCCGACGAGCACGACGATGCCGCCGAGCACGGCGTTGCCCATGACCAGCCAGAACTGGATCCAGCCGAGCCGCGTCAGGCTGCGCCGCATCGGCTTCTGCGAGCGGGCCGTGATGATCGCCCAGCCGACGGCCGCGCACAGCACGTACGTCAGCATGCGGTTGCCGAACTCGATGAATCCGTGGAAGCCCATCTCGCTGGTGGCGGTGAGGGATTCGTCGGTGCACTTGGGCCAGGTCGGGCAGCCGAGGCCGGAGCCGGTAAGGCGGACGGCGCCGCCGGTGACCACGATGCACACCGTCATCGCGAGCGAGATGAGGGCGGCGTGCCGGACGGTCCGCTGCTGCGGGGTCCAGCGTTCGGCGATGAAGGCGAGCGGGTTGCGCACGGCGGAGACGGCGTCGGCTCGGGTCACGTTTGGCACGGGGACCATCGTAGGGGGCCGCTTGTGCACGGCTTCACGAGGGGGACGTATCCGGTGCTTCTGTGACGCCGCTTACTCCCAGCGGAAGAACCTGCCGGCCGCCCCGAGCCCCAACACCGCCCAGACCGCCAGGATCCCGAGGTCTGCCCACGGCATCCCCGCACCGTGCTGGAGCACGTCGCGCAGACCGTCCGAGAGAGCCGAGATGGGCAGGAGGCCGAGCACCGACTGGGCCGCTTCCGGGAACTTGTCCAGCGGCACGATGACCCCGCCGCCGACCAGCAGGAGCAGGAAGACCAGGTTCGCCGCGGCCAGCGTCGCCTCCGCCTTCAGGGTGCCCGCCATCAGCAGGCCGAGCCCGGAGAAGGCCGCGGTGCCCAGGATCAGGAGCAGCAGTACGGCGAAGGGGTTGCCCTGCGGCGACCAGCCAAGGCCGAAGGCGATCACCGTCAGGAGCACGATCTGCAGGACCTCGGTGACCAGGACCGACAGGGTCTTCGCCGCCATCAGGGCCCAGCGGGGCAGCGGTGAGGCGCCGAGCCGCTTGAGCACTCCGTAGCGCCGCTCGAAGCCGGTGGCGATGGCCTGGCCGGTGAACGCCGTCGACATCACGGCGAGGGCGAGGATGCCGGGCGCGAGGAAGTCCACGGCCTTGCCGTCACCTCCCGCAGTTTCAGTAGGCACAGTGACGATGTCGACGGCACTGAACAGCACGAGCAGCAGCGTCGGGATCACGACGGTGAGCAGCAGCTGTTCGCCGTTGCGCAGCAGCATCTTCGTCTCGAGCGCCGCCTGTGCGGCGATCATGCGGGGGAGCGGGGCGGCGCCCGGCTTCGGTGTGTACGTACCGGCGGCGCTCATCCGCGCAGCTCCTTGCCTGTGAGCTCCAGGAAGACGTCTTCCAGGGTGTGGCGTTCGACGGCGATCTTCTCCGGCATCACGCCGTGCTGCGCGCACCAGGAGGTGACCGTGGCGAGCAGCTGCGGGTCGACCGTGCCGCTCACGCGGTAGGCGCCCGGGGTGAGTTCGGCCGCGGCCGAGTCCGGCGGGAGCGCCTTGAGGAGGGAGCCGACGTCGAGCCCGGGGCGCCCCGAGAAGCGCAGGGTGTTCTCTGCGCCGCCGCGGCACAGCTCCTCCGGGGTCCCCTCGGCGATGACCTGGCCCGCGTCGATGATCGCGACCTCGTCGGCCAGCTGCTCGGCCTCGTCCATGTGGTGCGTGGTGAGGATGACGCTGACGCCGTCGGCGCGCAGATCGCGTACGAGATCCCAGGTGGCCCGGCGTGCCTGCGGGTCCAGGCCCGCGGTCGGCTCGTCGAGGAAGACCAGTTCGGGCCGTCCGACCACGGCCATCGCGAGCGCGAGGCGCTGCTGCTGGCCGCCGGACAGGCGCCGGTAGGTGGTGCGGCCGCAGCTCTCCAGGCCGAGGCGCTCGATCAGCGCGCCCACGTGCAGCGGGTGCGCGTGCAGCTTCGCCATGTGGCGCAGCATCTCGTCGGCGCGTGCGCCGGAGTAGACGCCGCCGGACTGGAGCATCACGCCGATGCGGGGGCGCAGCGCGCCGGCCTCGCGGACCGGGTCGAGGCCGAGGACGCGGACGGTGCCCGCGTCCGGCCTGCGATAGCCCTCGCAGGTCTCGATCGTGGTGGTCTTCCCGGCGCCGTTCGGACCGAGGACCGCGGTGACGGTGCCCGCGCGGACCCGGAGGTCGAGGCCGTCCACCGCGGTCTTCTTGCCGTACCGCTTGACCAGTCCCGTGACCTGGACGACGGACTCATTTCCCATGGCGGGAAGTCTAGAGAGGGCGACGAGGGCCGCGGGCAGGGGGCTGTCAGCCCGCCCACTCGGCCCGTGAGCGGTGGGTGTCGAGCCACCTCTGTGCGTACGCGACCGCGTCGGCCACCGGGAAGAGCCGGGCCGTCGCCGCGCCCACCGTGCCCCGCACCACGGGGCGGTCCCGCTCGAAGTCCGAGCCGAGCTCGTCGAAGCGCTCCTCGGAGAGGGAGGTCTCGCGCACGGTCGTCCAGCGGCGGCCCTGCGGGGTCGTCACCGCGAAGGAGTTCTCGGCCTCGGGGGCGGGGAGGCGGTACTCGGCCAGGTGGAAGGAGGTGCAGGAGTCGAATCCCGCGCCGAGCAGCAGCACCCGGGCGCCCGATTCCTCCAGCCGGGCCAGCGGGCTGCGCTCGCCGAGGCGGCAGTCAAGGGCGTGCCCCTCCAGGAGCGCCTCGGCGCGAGGGCCGACCGCGGCGAAGGAGGTCTGCGGGTGGGCGCTGCGCAGGGCGCCCGGCCAGGTCCGTACGGTCTCGGGGATCACGCCGACGCCGCGGGTGGGGGTGGTGCGCGGGTCGTAGGCGGGCATCGAGGCGCGGATCTCGGGCCACCAGGACTCGGGCACGGGCGGGTTCTCCCACTCGGCCGGGTCGGAGTTGTCGCCGGACTGCGTGGGGACCACCAGGGTGCCCTTTTGGCCCAGTGTGTCGAGCAGCGCCTGGACGACGGCTACAGGGCCGCCGCAGACCCAGCCGAGCGCGCTCAGCGAGGAGTGCACGAGGAGGGTCTCACCGGGGCTCACGCCGAGCTCGCGGAGGTCGGCCGCGAGGGTCGCTCGCGTGCACAAAGGGCCGGTGGGAGGGGGTGTCGACATGGTCAGGGAGTCTGGTGGCCCCGGCCTGCGAGCGCCACCGATTTGATCGATCAGTGATCATTCCCGCAGGTCAGCTTAGGTATGCCTAAGTGATGCAGCGCACCGGACCGTGATCCGGACGCGGGTTGTCAGGCTCTGAGGAATTACGCAACAATGGCGTTGTGAAAAACGTTGGCGAGGCTCCGCAGGAGGAACTCGCGACCGGGGAGCGATCGACACGCAACCGGGTCGCGCGCTCCATCCTGGACCACGGCCCCTCCACGGTGGCCGACCTCGCAGGGCGCCTCGGTCTGACCCAGGCCGCGGTCCGCCGCCACCTCGACACGCTGGCCCATGAGAACGTCGTCGAGCCCCGTGAGCAGCGGGTCTACGGCGCCCGTACGCGCGGCCGCCCCGCCAAGGTCTTCGCGCTCACCGACTGCGGCCGGGACGCCTTCGACCAGTCGTACGACAAGCTCGCCGCCGACGCCCTGCGCTGGATCAGCGAGCGGCACGGCGAGGAAGCGGTCGTCGAATTCGCCCGCGAGCGGATGGCCGCCCAGGCCGTGGCCTACCGCAAGGCGATCGACGCGGCACCTGCCGAGCAGCGCACGGAGGCTCTCGCGAAGGCATTGACCACCGACGGGTACGCTGCTACGGCCCGCACGGCGCCAGTAGGCGAGCAGCTGTGCCAGCACCACTGCCCGGTCGCCCACGTCGCCGAGCAGTACCCACAACTTTGCGAGGCGGAGACGGAGATCTTCTCCGCCCTCCTCGGGACGCACGTCCAGCGGCTCGCCACCATCGCCCACGGCGACGGCGTCTGCACGACGTTCATTCCCCGCAACACCCCGCAGACCACAGATAACGCATCCGCAAGCACGGCCGGGAGGAACCCCGCATGACGCTCCCCACGGAGACTGCCCACCCCGAACTCGATGGTCTGGGCACGTACGAATACGGCTGGGCCGACTCCGACGTGGCCGGGGCCTCCGCCAAGCGCGGCATCAACGAAGACGTCGTCAAGGACATCTCGCAGAAGAAGTCCGAGCCCGAGTGGATGACGAAGCTGCGCCTCAAGGGCCTGCGGCTCTTCGACAAGAAGCCCATGCCCAACTGGGGCTCGGACCTGTCGGGCATCGACTTCGACAACATCAAGTACTTCGTGCGGTCCACGGAGAAGCAGGCGGCGTCCTGGGAGGACCTGCCCGAGGACATCAAGAACACGTACGACAAGCTCGGCATCCCCGAGGCGGAGAAGCAGCGCCTCGTCGCCGGTGTCGCGGCCCAGTACGAGTCCGAGGTCGTCTACCACCAGATCCGCGAGGACCTGGAGGAGCAGGGCGTCATCTTCATGGACACCGACACGGCGCTGAAGGAGCACCCGGAGCTCTTCAAGGAGTACTTCGGGACCGTCATCCCGGTCGGCGACAACAAGTTCGCGTCGCTGAACACCGCTGTGTGGTCCGGTGGCTCGTTCATCTACGTCCCCAAGGGCGTACAGGTCGAGATCCCGCTCCAGGCCTACTTCCGCATCAACACGGAGAACATGGGCCAGTTCGAGCGGACCCTGATCATCGTGGACGAGGACGCCTACGTTCACTACGTCGAGGGCTGCACGGCGCCGATCTACAAGTCGGACTCCCTGCACTCCGCGGTCGTCGAGATCATCGTCAAGAAGGGCGGCCGCTGCCGCTACACGACGATCCAGAACTGGTCGAACAACGTCTACAACCTGGTCACCAAGCGCGCCGTGGCGTACGAGGGCGCGACCATGGAGTGGATCGACGGCAACATCGGCTCCAAGGTGACGATGAAGTACCCCGCCGTCTACCTCATGGGCGAGCACGCCAAGGGCGAGACGCTGTCCATCGCCTTCGCGGGCGAGGGCCAGCACCAGGACGCCGGTTCCAAGATGGTCCACATGGCGCCCAACACGTCCTCCAACATCGTCTCGAAGTCCGTGGCGCGTGGCGGTGGCCGCACCTCCTACCGCGGTCTCGTCGAGATCGGCGAGGGCGCCGCCGGATCGAAGTCGAACGTGCTCTGCGACGCACTGCTCGTCGACACGATCTCCCGCTCGGACACCTACCCCTACGTGGACGTCCGCGAGGACGACGTGTCCATGGGCCACGAGGCGACCGTCTCCAAGGTCTCCGACGACCAGCTCTTCTACCTGATGAGCCGCGGTCTGACGGAGTTCGAGGCCATGGCGATGATCGTGCGCGGCTTCGTCGAGCCGATCGCCAAGGAGCTGCCCATGGAGTACGCCCTGGAGCTGAACCGGCTGATCGAGCTGCAGATGGAGGGCTCGGTCGGTTAAGACCGGCCGCGTCCCCGTAGCGACTGACTTCTTACGCAGTTACGCAGAGAGAGAGCACGACGACAGCCATGGCTGAGGCTCAGAACATTCCGGTGGGGTCCACCACCGCCGGGTCCATCGCGGTGGCCGCCGAGTCCACCGTCGCCACCCGCATGAGCGCGCCCCCGTCCTTCGACGTGGCGGACTTCCCGGTCCCCCACGGCCGTGAGGAGGAGTGGCGGTTCACGCCGCTGGAGCGCCTGCGCGGGCTGCACGACGGCACGGCGGTCGCCACCGGCGGCATCCGTGTCGAGGTGACGGCCCCGGCCGGCGTGACCCAGGAGACCGTCGGCCGTGACGACGCGCGCGTGGGCAAGGCGGGCAAGCCCGTCGACCGCGTGGCCGCGCAGGCCTACAGCTCCTTCGAGAAGGCCTCGGTGGTGACCGTCCCCAAGGAGACGGTCCTGACCGAGCCGATCCGGATCGCCGTGCACGGCGAGGGCGGCACCGCCTTCGCGCACCAGGTCATCGAGGTGGGCGCGTTCGCCGAGGCCCTCGTCGTCATCGACCACACCGGTGACGCCGTGCTCGCCGCCAACGTCGACTACCTCCTGGGCGACGGCGCCAAGCTCACCGTCGTCTCCGTCCAGGACTGGGACGACAAGGCCGTGCACATCGGGCAGCACAACGCGCTGATCGGCCGCGACGCCACCTTCAAGTCGGTCGTCGTGACCTTCGGCGGCGACGTCGTGCGCCTGCACCCCCGCGTCGAGTACGCGGGCCCGGGCGGTGAGGCCGAGCTCATCGGTCTGTACGTCACCGACGCCGGCCAGCACCAGGAGCACCGCCTCCTGGTCGACCACAACCAGCCGCACTGCAAGTCGAACGTCGTCTACAAGGGCGCGCTCCAGGGCGACGACGCCCACGCGGTGTGGATCGGCGACGTCCTCATCGAGGCCGCCGCCGAGGGCACGGACACGTACGAGATGAACCGCAACCTGGTTCTGACCGACGGCGCCCGCGTCGACTCCGTGCCGAACCTCGAGATCGAGACCGGCGAGATCGTCGGAGCGGGCCACGCCTCGGCGACCGGCCGCTTCGACGACGAGCAGCTCTTCTACCTGCAGTCGCGCGGTATCCCGGAGGGCGAGGCGCGCCGCCTGGTCGTCCGTGGATTCTTCGCCGAGCTGATCCAGCAGATCGGCCTGCCCGACGTCGAAGAGCGCCTCCTCACCAAGATCGAAGAGGAGCTGGAGGCGTCCGCGGCATGACATTCGTACGCGCCTGTGGCCTGAGCGAGCTCTCGGAGGACACCCCGAAGCGGGTGGAACTCGACGGCACGCCGGTCTCGGTCGTCAACACCGAGGGCGAGGTGTTCGCGATCCACGACATCTGCTCGCACGCGAACGTCTCCCTCTCCGAGGGCGAGGTGGAGGACTGTCAGATCGAGTGCTGGCTGCACGGCTCCAGCTTCGACCTCCGCACCGGCAAGCCGTCCGGCCTCCCCGCGACGCGCCCCGTCCCCGTATACCCCGTAAAGATCGAAGGGGACGATGTGCTCGTCTCCCTCACCCAGGAGTCCTGAGGCACATGGCAACGCTTGAAATCCGCGACCTGCACGTCACCGTCGAGGTCGAGAACGGCACCAAGGAAATCCTCAAGGGTGTCGACCTGACCGTGAAGCAGGGCGAGACGCACGCCATCATGGGCCCGAACGGCTCCGGCAAGTCGACGCTCGCCTACTCCATTGCGGGTCACCCCAAGTACACGATCACCAAGGGCACCGTCACGCTCGACGGCGAGGACGTCCTCGAGATGTCCGTCGACGAGCGCGCCCGCGCCGGCATGTTCCTCGCCATGCAGTACCCGGTCGAGGTCCCCGGCGTCTCGGTCTCCAACTTCCTGCGTACGTCGGCGACGGCGATCCGCGGCGAGGCCCCCAAGCTGCGCACCTGGGTGAAGGAGGTCAAGGCCGCGATGGAGACGCTCCAGATGGACCCGGCCTTCGCCGAGCGCAACGTGAACGAGGGCTTCTCCGGCGGTGAGAAGAAGCGCCACGAGATCCTCCAGATGGAGCTCCTCAAGCCGAGGATCGCGATCCTCGACGAGACCGACTCCGGCCTGGACGTCGACGCCCTGCGCCAGGTCTCGGACGGCGTCAACCGCGTCCGCGAGACCGGTGAGGTCGGCACCCTGCTGATCACGCACTACACGCGCATCCTGCGCTACATCAAGCCCGACTTCGTGCACGTCTTCGCGAACGGCCGCATCGCCGAGTCCGGCGGCGCCGAGCTCGCCGACAAGCTCGAGGCCGAGGGCTACGAGGCTTACACGAAGGGTGGCGTATCCGCGTGACACAGCTGCCGGGCCTCCTCGACACCGAGGCGATCCGCAAGGACTTCCCCATCCTGGATCGCACGATCCACGACGGCAAGAAGCTCGTGTACCTGGACAACGCGGCCACGTCCCAGACCCCGCGCCAGGTGCTCGACGTGCTCAACGAGTACTACGAGAAGCACAACGCCAATGTCCACCGCGGCGTGCACGTCCTCGCGGAGGAGGCCACGGAGCTGTACGAGGGCGCCCGTGACAAGGTCGCGGCGTTCATCAACGCGCCGAGCCGCGACGAGGTGATCTTCACCAAGAACGCCTCGGAGTCGCTCAACCTCGTGGCGAACATGCTCGGCTGGGCCGACGAGCCCTACCGCGTGGACCACGAGACCGAGATCGTCATCACGGAGATGGAGCACCACTCCAACATCGTGCCGTGGCAGCTGCTCTCGCAGCGCACGGGCGCGAAGCTGAAGTGGTTCGGTCTCACGGACGACGGCCGGCTCGACCTGTCCAACATCAACGAGATCATCACGGAGAAGACGAAGATCGTCTCCTTCGTCCTGGTCTCGAACATCCTGGGCACGCTCAACCCCGTCGAGGCGATCGTCCGCCGCGCGCAGGAGGTCGGCGCGCTCGTCCTCATCGACGCCTCGCAGGCCGCCCCGCACATGGTGCTCGACGTGCAGGCGCTGCAGGCCGACTTCGTGGCCTTCACCGGCCACAAGATGCTGGCCACGACGGGCATCGGCGTCCTGTGGGGACGGCAGGAGCTCCTCGAGGACCTGCCGCCGTTCCTCGGCGGCGGCGAGATGATCGAGACCGTGTCGATGAGCTCGTCGACGTACGCTCCCGCGCCGCACAAGTTCGAGGCGGGCACGCCCCCGGTCTCCCAGGCCGTCGGCCTGGGCGCGGCCGTGGACTATCTGTCCGCCATCGGCATGGACAAGATCGCCGCTCATGAGCACGCGATCACCGAGTACGCGGTCAAGCGCCTCCTGGAGGTCCCCGACCTCCGGATCATCGGCCCGGCTTCGGCCGAGGACCGCGGCGCCGCGATCTCCTTCACGCTCGGCGACATCCACCCGCACGACGTGGGCCAGGTCCTGGACGAGGAAGGCATCGCGGTCCGCGTGGGTCACCACTGCGCCCGCCCGGTCTGCCTCCGCTACGGAATTCCTGCGACCACGCGAGCGTCGTTCTATCTGTACTCCACGCCCGGCGAGATCGACGCGCTGATCGACGGCCTGGAGCACGTACGGAACTTCTTCGGCTGAGGGGCTGACCGGGAACGTGAAGCTGGATTCGATGTACCAGGAAGTCATCCTGGACCACTACAAGCACCCGCACGGGCGCGGTCTGCGTGATGGCGACGCCGAGGTGCACCACGTCAACCCGACGTGCGGCGACGAGATCACGTTGCGCGTGAAGTACGACGGGTCGACGATCGCCGACGTGTCGTACGAGGGCCAGGGCTGCTCCATCAGCCAGGCCAGCGCATCCGTCCTGAACGACCTGCTGGTCGGCAAGGAGCTCGCCGAGGCGCAGAAGGTCCAGGAAGTCTTCCTGGAGCTGATGCAGTCCAAGGGCAAGCTGGAGCCGGACGACGCGATGGAGGAGGTCCTGGAGGACGCCGTCGCGTTCGCCGGGGTCTCGAAGTACCCGGCGCGTGTGAAGTGTGCTCTGCTGAGCTGGATGGCGTGGAAGGACGCGACGGCGCAGGCACTCGGTACCGACGACGTCGCTGAGAGGAAGACCGCATGAGCGAGAACGAGACCCTGACCAAGCCGGCCTCGGAAGAAGAGGTCCGCGAGGCGCTGTACGACGTGGTCGACCCCGAGCTGGGCATCGACGTCGTCAACCTCGGCCTGATCTACGGCATCCACGTCGACGACGCGAACATCGCGACGATCGACATGACGCTCACGTCGGCGGCCTGCCCGCTGACGGACGTCATCGAGGACCAGGCGAAGTCCGCCACCGACGGCATCGTCAACGAGCTCCGGATCAACTGGGTCTGGATGCCGCCGTGGGGCCCGGACAAGATCACGGACGACGGCCGCGAGCAGCTTCGTGCGCTCGGGTTCAACGTCTGAGGTGTGACAGGTAGTTCTGCCGGTTCGGCCCCCTGTGCTGTGTGCGCAGGGGGCCGAACCGCGTTTGCGCTTCCTTACGGGGACGGGGACGGGCTCACGGGCGCGCCCTGCCGGGCGTCCGCCTCGTCCTCGGCGGCGGCCTGCGTGAGCGCCTGCGCGAGCCCCTCCTTGCGGATGCGCTGGTCGATGTAGAGCACGGCGGTCACCAGGGGCAGGAACACGCTGGCGGCCAGCTGCGTGACGAATGTGGCGACCAGGGTGAACACGGCGTACAGGCCGAACTGGGAGCGCAGCTGGTCGAACAGGATCGCTGAGGTGGGGTCGTCCGGGTCCACCACGGGCGGGTCCGGCGCGGCGAACTGCAGGGGGATGCGCACCGCCAGGGACACGACGCCCACGATGAACCCGGCAAGCAGGGAGATGCCGAACGTGCGCCACCAGGCGCCGCGGACCAGGCGCACGGAGCGGCGCAGCGCCTGGAACGGGCCCGCCGTCTCCAGGGACGCGGCGGCCGGGGCGAAGGCGAACAGGACGTAGAGCCAGGCGGCCAGCGGGGTCACGACGAGCAACAGCAGGAAGACCAGGCCGAACGGCGCCGCCGACTGCGTCATGACCGTCACGAAGAACGAGACGAAGAGCAGCATGCACGCGCCGAGCGGCAGCATCAGGATGAAGGCGAGCAGCAGGGTCACGCCCATCACGGACGGCGTCCGCGACCACGCCCTGCGCCAGACCGCCGCGAACGTCGCGGGGCGGCCGAGCACCGCCTCGTGGAGCGTCGCCGCGCACGAGGCCTGGATGAACGAGTTGACCGCCAGTGTGGCGAGCATGCTCATCAGCCACACCGCGCCGAACGCGATCAGGATCGGCCTGCCGTGGTCCCAGGAGAACGTCGCGTCGGTCTCGCTCAGCGCCTGGAAGTGCTCACGTACGGAGAGGTAGGCGAGGGCGGCCGCCGTGGCCATGACCACGGCGAGCAGGCCGTACGCCGCGACCGCGGTGCCGAACAGCGGCTTCGCGTACCGCCGCATCGTGGCGAACGTGCCGCCGAGGACGTGGTCGACGCCCAGCGGGGCGAGGGGCAGGACGCCCGGCTTGGGCGGCGGGGGCGGCGGCGCCCACCCCCATCCGGGCGGCGGCCCGCCGTACGGCCCCTGCGGTCCCCCGTACGGCCCCGGCTGCCCGCCGTACGGCGCCTGTGGTCCCCACCCCGATGTGTCTGACATCGCTCTTGCGCTCCGTAGTTCCGTGCGGTGTCCCGCGTGTGTTCTCTGTGGCCCCCCACAGTGATCGCGTCACCTTAGCCGGTCTGCCCGCCGCTGTTATGTACGCCCGTACGCAACGTTGTGTACACTCGTACGCATGGGATACGGACTGCTGGCCGCGGCCATCGTGGCGGAGGTGGCCGGGACGACGGCCATGAAGTACAGCGAAGGGTTCAGCAGGCTCTGGCCCTCGCTGATCACCGTCGCGGGCTATCTGATCGCCTTCACGCTGCTCGCGCAGACCCTGAAGACGCTGTCCGTCGGCACCGCCTACGCGATCTGGGCGGGGACGGGGACCGCCGCGGTCGCCGCCATCGGGATGCTGTTCATGGGGGAGTCCGCGGGGCTCGTCAAGATCTCGGGGATCGCTCTGGTGATCGCGGGCGTCGTCGTGCTCAACCTCGGAGGTGCACATTGATGGCCCGGCGCTACGACCCCGAGCGGCGCCAGCGGATCATCGACGCCGCGATCCGGGTGGTGGGGGAGAAGGGCATCGGCGGACTCAGCCACCGCTCGGCCGCCGCCGAGGCCGATGTGCCGCTCGGCTCCACCACCTACCACTTCAAGACACTCGACGAGCTGATGGTGGCCGCGCTGCGGCAGGCCAACGAGGGATTCGCCAAGGCGGTCACCGCGAGCGGCGCGTTCGAGGACACGCGGGTCGGCATCGCCGGTGAGCTCGCCTCGCTGCTCGGGGAGTGGCTCGCGGGGGACCGCACGGAGCTGGAGCTGGAGTACGAGCTCTATCTGGCGGCCCTGCGCAAGCCCGCGCTGAAGCCCGTCGCCGCCGAGTGCGGCGAGGGGCTCGCCGAGGTACTGCGGCGGCGCACCGACCCCGTCACCGCGCAGGCGCTGGTCGCGCTCGTGGACGGGATCTGTCTTCAGGTGCTGCTCACGGGCGTGCCGTACGACGAGGCGTACGCGCGCGAGGTGTTCAACCGGCTTGTCCCGGCGGGCGATTGACCGCCGCGGACGGTGGGCCGCCGCCGGAGCGCCGGTACGCGGGTGTTCCTGTCGGCGGCACGGCCCTCTCCACGTCGCGGCCCGGTCACTGAGACCGGTTCGCCCGCGCGGCGCGCCGCCGGTTAGGTTTTCCCCATGACCGACACGAACGCTTCCCGCACCACCGGCGCCGTCGCCGCAGGCCTCGCCACCGTCACCGCCGACGGCACCGTCCTCGACACCTGGTTCCCCGCGCCCGAGCTCGTCGCCGAAGCGGGCCCCGCCGGCACCGAGCGGCTCACCGCCGAGCGCGCCGTGCAGCTCCTCGGCGAGGGCGCGGCCAAGGCGATCGGCCAGGACGCCCGCCGTGGCGTGGAGATCGTCGCCGTACGTACGGTCATCGCGTCCCTCGACGACAAGCCGCTCGACGCGCACGACGTGTACCTGCGTCTGCACCTGCTCAGCCACCGCCTGGTGAAGCCGCACGGCCTGAACCTGGACGGCCAGTTCGGCTTCCTGCCCAACGTCGCCTGGACCTCGCTCGGCCCGGTGGCCGTCGACGACGTCGAGAAGGTCCGGCTCAACGCCCGCGCCGAGGGCCTGCACCTCGCCGTGACGTCCATCGACAAGTTCCCGCGCATGACGGACTACGTCGCACCGAAGGGCGTCCGCATCGCCGACGCCGACCGCGTGCGGCTCGGCGCGCACCTCGCCGAGGGCACGACCGTCATGCACGAGGGCTTCGTGAACTTCAACGCGGGCACGCTCGGCACCTCCATGGTCGAGGGGCGCATCTCCGCCGGTGTCGTCGTCGGCGACGGCTCCGACATCGGTGGCGGCGCCTCCACGATGGGCACCCTCTCCGGCGGCGGCAACGTCCGCATCGTCATCGGCGAGCGCTGCCTGATCGGCGCCGAGGCGGGCGTCGGCATCGCGCTCGGTGACGAGTGCGTCGTCGAGGCCGGGCTCTACGTCACCGCCGGGACCCGGGTGACCATGCCCGACGGGCAGATCGTCAAGGCCCGCGAGCTCTCCGGCGCCTCGAACATCCTCTTCCGCCGCAACTCGGTCTCCGGCGCCGTCGAGGCCCGCCCGAACAACGCGGTGTGGGGCGGCCTGAACGACGTGCTGCACAGCAACAACTGAGCACCTCCGCTTGTCGAGAGCGCCCTCCGGTCACCCGGAGGGCGCTCTTTCGCGTGGTGCGGACGGGCCCGGCGGCTCCCCTGAGGCCGCCGTGCCTGCGTAAGCTGCCCTGCCATGCGCGCGTATGTCGCGCCGGAGAGCCGGAGAGAAGGAGAGCGACATGCAGCGAGCGGGTGTCCGGGCCCTGGCCCTCAGTGGAACGGTGGTGCTCGCGCTGGTGGCCGGGTGCGGTCAGAGCGCGGGCGTCGGCAGCGGGGCGGCGCAGGGGGCGAGCCGGATCTCGACCGGCGATCACAGCCATCCGCTGGAGAAGAGCGACATTCCCTGGAGCGGGAGCCCGAGCCCGTTCAACGCCCAGGTCAAGCTCACCGACGGGCGTCGCGTGGCGATGCACTACATGAAGGGCAAGGGGCTCCTCGTGCAGGACTACAGCCCCAAGGCCAAGGGCTGGTCCAAGTCGGCACTCGTCTACAAGACGAAGACCGACGCCTGCCAGGGGATCACGCTCAAGGCCAAGGACGGCACCGTCGCGGCCTTCGGGGACTTCGGCGTGTACTGCGCCGACGGCGAGCCGCCGACCGAGTCGGTCGCCGCGGTCGCCACGGGCCCGCTGACGAAGTGGGACAAGCACCTCACGAAGGACTTCGACGGCTGGGAGAAGATCGCCGTCGCCGCCGGGGGCAAGAAGGTCACGTTCAGCCGGGGCGGCGACACGCTCCTGTGGACCAAGGCCGGGGGCTTCCCCGCCGCGGGCTGACATCCCCTGCCCCGAGGAGGGCCTGCCGCCCGACGGCAAGCTCACCCCTGTCCGCCGCCCGCTGACACCAGGTCCGCCTGCCGCAGCGCTTCGTACGCAGTCAGCAGCCCGTCGGTCGCCTCGCGGCCGGCGGGCCGCAGCGGTGCGCGGACGGGGCCGCCGGGCAGACCGAGCGAGCGAAGCAGCGCCTTGGAGGTGACCGTGCCCGGAAGACCCGAGCCCATCATCAACTCGATGAGTTCCATGGCCTGTTGCTGACCGCGCCGGGCTCCGTCCGTGTCGCCCGCGTCGAACGCGTCGATGATCGCGCGGAGTTGGCGGGGCACCGCATTGGCCACCGTGCTGATGTAGCCGACGCCGCCCACCGCGTACAGCGCCAGGATGAGCTCGTCGCAGCCCGTGTAGTACGCCAAGTCCGTGCGGGACATGACCTTCTGGGTGCCCATCAGGTCGTAGGCGCAGTCCTTCACGGCGACGATCCGCGGATGCTCCGCGAGTCGCAGCATCGTCTCCGGCTCGATGCGGGTGCCGGTGCGCCCCGGGATGTCGTAGAGCGCGAGCGGAAGACCGGACGCGTCGGCGACCTCCAGGAAGTGCGCCTCGACGGCGTCCTGCGGCGGCTTGCTGTAGTAGGGCGTGACCACCAACAGGCCGTCCGCGCCCGCCTTTTCGGCCTGAAGTGCCATCTCGACGGTGTGCCGCGTGGCGAAGCTTCCGACGCCCGCGACGACCGTGGCCCGGTCGCCGACCGCCTCGGCGACGGCGCGCACGAGCGCGGCCTTCTCGCTGTCGGACGTGGTGGGCGACTCACCGGTGGTGCCGGAGAGCACGAGCCCGTCGCAGCCGTCGGCCACCAGTCGCTCGGCGAGCAGCTGGGCGCCGTCGAGGTCGAGCAGACCGTCGTCCGTGAAGGGCGTGACCATCGCGCAGAGGGCGCGGCCGAAGGGGGGATGCGTCGATGAGGGAGGGGTCATGGAGGCAGTGTCGGCACATCGACGCTGAAGCTCCACTTAATTCTGCTACGAGATGTTCGACAGGAATGCTACGAGGTGGCCGCCGAAGGGCCTATCAGGGGGAGGCGGTGGTCCCCTTGCGCCGACTCCCGTCCCGGCACCGGCGGAGCACCCGCAGATGTACGCCCATCCGGCATATGCCGTGACAGATTGTGGCGACATCCGATCTTGATCTGTCATTTCGCGGCACCTCCGGCCCACACCACCAGCCAAGGGGGAGATCCCGCTAACCTCCCGCTCACAGAACGTGAGGGGGTGGGCGCAATTGCGGCTCGGCGAAAAGCCCTTGGGGTGTGGTGGGCCCCGGAGATGTGGGTGGTCCTCACCAGCGGAGCCCTGACAGCCCACGGCGCCGTCACGGAGTGGCGGCTGACGGGCGGCGTCTCCCCGGCCGCTGTCGTCCTCAACTGCTTCCTGCTGGTCGTCGGCGGTGGTGCGGCCGTCTACGGTGCGCGCTGCCGCGTCGGGCGGGAAGCCGAGCTGATCCATGTCGCACAGTGCTCGCGGGACGCGGTGCTGCGTCCCCTGGGGGCGGAGGTCGACGGGGTCGGCTTCTCCTCGCTGTACCGCGCCGTCTCGGGAATCGGCCTCGGCGGTGATCTGTACGACCTGGCCCCATCGCCGTACGGGCCGCGGGTGTTGATCGGGGACGTGCGGGGCCACGGGCCGAAGGCCGCCGCGCTGTGCGCGGCCACGGTCGGAGCGTTCCGTGAGGGCGCCTGCACCACGCCCGCCCTTGTGGACCTGGCCGCCCACCTCGACGCCCGGATCAGCGGCGATCTCGGCCCGGAGGACTTCGTCACCGTCTTGCTCGGCGAGTTCGCACCGGGCGAGGTGAGGCTGGTGAACTGCGGGCATCCGGCCCCGCTGCGCATCGGCCTGCGAGCCGAGCCGCTGACACCGGGCCGGCCGTCGGCCCCGCTGGGGCTCGATCCGCTTCCCCAGCTGCAACGGGCCCGGCTGGGCGTCGGCGAACGGCTGCTGCTCTACACCGACGGTCTGAGCGAGGCACGCGACGCGAGAGGGACGATGTTGCCCCTGGACGACCGGGTCAGGGAGGCCGCGTGCCAGCCCCTGCTGCGGGAGTGCCTCGACGCCCTGCTCTCCCTGGCGACCGCCCACGCCGGAGGCGCGCTCCAGGACGACCTGGCCCTGATCATGTGTGAGCCCCGCTGCGCGACGCCCACGGGCGATGCGGGCAGGACCCACGATTCCCCCGTCACCCATGAGCAGCTCATGACTCCGCAAACAGGGAGGCGCATCGATGGAGCCGACTGAGCAACGGCCGGGAAACCTGCCGGCGGAGACCACCAGCATGGTCGGCCGCAGCGTCGAGCTGGAGCAGCTGGAACGCCTGTGCCGCCGGTCCCGGCTGGTCACGCTGACCGGTGTGGGCGGCGTGGGCAAGAGCAGACTCGCCCGACGGACGGCCGCCGGACTGTGGCCCCGGTTCAGGGACGGTGTGTGGTGGGTGGAACTGACCGGGCTGAGGGAGGGCGCACTCCTCGCCTACTCGATCGCGGAAGCCCTGCCCCTGGCCGATCAGTCCACCCGGCCCATGCTCGACGTGGTGGCCGACTACCTGGCCGAGCGGGAACTGCTGCTGGTGCTCGACACCTGCGAGCACCTGGCCGAGACGTGCGCGATGGCCGTCGAGGCCCTGCTGCGTGCCGCGCCGGGGCTGCGGATCCTGGCCACCAGCCGCCGCCGCCTCGGGCTCGTGGTGGAGGAGGTCTTCACCCTGGAGCCGTTGCCGGTGCCCCGGGGCCGGGAGGACATGGACGCGTCGGAGGCCGTGACGCTGCTGGTCGAACGGGCCGCAGAGACGGTGCCAGGCTTCACCGTGTCCGCCGCCGACAGGGCTGATGTCGTACACCTTTCCCAGCTCCTCGAAGGGCTGCCTCTGGCCATCGAACTCGCCGCGGCCCGGCTGGGCGAGATCCCCGTCGGCGAACTGGTCGAGCGGCTGCCGGACCGCTTCGGAGTCCTGCACGACGCCGACGAGACGCCGGACGCCGGGCCGTCCCCGGCCTCCCGGTCGCGACCGGGCAGGGAGACGCCCCCCTGGCATCGGGCGCTGCGCACCACGATCGGCTGGAGCCACGAGCTGTGCACACCGGCCGAGCGGCTGCTGTGGGCACGGCTTTCGGTCTTCGCCGGGTCCTTCGACACCGAGGCGGCCGTCGCGGTCTGCGCCGACGAGCACCTGCCCGGTCACGACATCCCCCGGCTGCTCGGCGTGCTCGTGGACAACTCCGTCGCCAACTGGCTGCCGAGCCCCGAGGGTCCGGAGCGGTTCCGGATGCTGGACACGCTTCGGGAGTACGGCGCCCACTGGCTGCGCGAACTGGGCGAGGAGGACCGCCTGCGCCACCGGCACCTGGACTACTACCGCGCGTTCGCCCACCGGGCGGACTCCGGGTGGCTCGGCCCGGAGCAGCTCACCTGGTACGCGCGTACGGCATCGGAACACGCCAACCTGCGCGCCGCCCTGGACCTCAGCCTGCTGCGGCCCGAGGGGCACGCCGCCCTGGAGCTGGCCGGGAACCTCTGGTTCTTCTGGCACGCCTGCGGGTTCCCGAGGGAGGGCGAGTACTACCTGGCACAGGCCATCGCCGCCGACCCCGAACCGTGTCCGGAGCGCGCCAAGGCCCTGTGGGCCGAGGGCATGGTGCTCGTCACCCTGGGAGAGCCGGCGGCGGCAGGTGCACGAGCCCCTGAAATCGCGGCGACGGCCGCCGGGTTCGGCTGCGCGGCGACGGCCGACCGCGCGGACACCCTGGCCTCGATCGCGGCAGTGATGCTCGGCGACCACGCACGCGCCGCAACCCTGTCCCAGGCGGTACTGGACCGGCACCGGTGCTCCCCACTGGCCCAACCCGCACACTCGGCGGGCTTCGTGCGCAGCCTGGTGTACATCGGCGAGGGCCGCATCGACGAGGCCGTCGCCGTGATGGAGCACGTACGTGCCGACTGCGACCGGCACGGTGAGCAGTGGTCGCGTGCCTTCGCCGACTACATGTGCGCACGCGCCGAGCTGGCCCGCGGCCGGGTTCAGGCCGCGTTCGAACACGGCAGGGCCTCGTGGGTCGCCAAGCGGCGCCTCGACGACTCGCTCGGGATGGCCATCGCCCTGGACGTCCTCGGCGCGGCCGCGGCCGCGGCCGGTGACGCCCGGCAGACCGCCCATCTGCTCGGCCTCGCCCAGCAGTTGTGGGACACCCTCGGCGCACCGCAGATCGGCGTCGCCGAATGGATCGCCACCCGGCGGACCTGCGAGGAGCAGGCTCGCCTTGCTCTGGGTGACGACGTCTACACCACCGTCTTCCAGGAGGGCTACCGCACGCGTCAGGACGCCCCCGACCCACTGGTCCCCGGGTCCGGCGCCACACTCCCTAGTGCCAACTCGCCCCCGTATGGGCCACCATGGGCCGGACGGTAGTCGACGGACGGCCGCAGGGCCGCCGGCCACAGGAGGCGTCATGAGGCTGGGCAAAGCACTCGCCACCGGGATCGCCGAGGAAGCCCCGCGGGAGCAGCCGCGGCAGGAAGTGCTTGAGCACGCGGATCCGGAACCCGAACAGAGCGCTGTGGCCGAGGAGTTGGCGGCCGAGGCGCCGGCGGCACGATGAGGCTGCGGCTCCCCGAGGAACGTCCGAAGGAGCCGCCGACCGGATACAAGATCGCCCGCCTGGCGCTGTCCCACGACGGCGCCAGGGCCGGGTTCACCGGCATCTCCCTGGGCGCGGCCCTGCCCTACGGCACGCTCGACGTGGCCCACTGCGTCTACGGCCGACGGCACGCGGCCCCGCACCGCCGCTGCGACTGCGGCTTCCACTGCGTCCACGAGCGCGCCGCGGCTCAGGCGCTCCTGTGCACCGGCGGGCACCGCGGGGCGGCACTCCTGGAGGTGACGGTGCTCGGCGCGTACATCCGCTTCGAGCGCGGTTTCCGCTACGCGCGGCAGCGGGTGCGCACGGTGACCGTGCGGCCGTGCGGCTGCGGCGCGCGGGCATCGGTCCTTGCGGACGCGGGGTGGGGCAGGCCCGGGTGGCGGGTGGTCGAAGGAGCGTGCCGCGCCTGCGCGGGCAGGCGTGCGGCGCTGCGGCTCGCGGAGTTCGCCCGCCTCGCCGGTGAGGGCCTCACGGTCACCGCGGCGCGCCCCGATTCCGTGCCGGGGACGCCTTCCGAGGCCATGGGGGTGCCCGAGCTGATCGCGGAGGCGGCGCTGCTCCAGGCCCGGCTCGACCTGTTCCAGGGCGAGTTGGCACGCCTCTCGGGAGAGGGTGCGGGGGAGGAGAAGGGCTAGTCGCGCGCCGTCTGGCATGATCGGCGGCGGGGCGCGACAGGCCGACATGACAAGGGCATGAGGCTTGATGAACAAGAGCGACAACCGAACAGAGACAGAAGAAAAGCGCGTGGCCCTGGTGACGGGTTCGTCGTCGGGCATCGGCGCGGAGGTGGCCAGACGCCTCGCCGCGGCCGGAATCCGGGTGGTGGTCAACTCCGCCCGCTCGGTCGGGGCGGGCGAGAAACTGGCCGCCGAACTCCCCGACGCCGTCTACGTACAGGCGAACGTCGCCGACGAGGCCGACGCCAAGCGCCTGGTGCAGTCGGCCGTCGACGCGTACGGACGCCTGGACATCCTGGTCAACTGCGCGGGAGCCACACGCTTCATCGCCCATGACGACTTCGAGTCCGCGAACCCCCGGGTCTGGCGCGAGCTGTACGACATCAACGTCATCGGCGTATGGCAGACGATCACGGCCGCCGTCCCGCACCTCAGGGCGAGCGGCACCGGCAGCGTCGTCACGATCTCCTCCCAGGCGGGAGTGCGCCCCGGCGGTAGCTCGATCCCGTACTCGGTCAGCAAGGCCGCCGTGAACCACATGACGAAGCTGCTCGCCAAGACGCTCGGCCCGGACGTACGGGTCAACGCGGTCGCGCCCGGCATGATCGACACCCCGTGGTTCGACGGCGTGGAGGGCATCGAGTCCGCGATGGAGGAGACAGCGGCGCGGCTCCCGCTGCGTCGCGTGGGCAGGCCGCAGGACATCGCGGACGCGGTCTTCGACCTGGTGAGCGCCTCGTACATCACCGGTGAGGTCCTCTTGGTGGACGGCGGCGGCCACCTCCTCTGAGGCCACTTCCCCAAGGGGCCGGCGCGCAGCCACGCGGGCACGGCGTCGACGGCGGCCGACGCCGGGTCCACGCCCGGTCACCACCGCGTTGACGTGCCCTGACTCCAGGGGGAGGCTCTGGCCATGACGACACATTCGTACGCTCGCTATGTCGCGATAGGTGACAGCCAGACGGAGGGTGTCGGCGACGGCGACGAGACCCACGGCTACCGCGGCTGGGCCGATCGGCTGGCCGAGATCCTGGCCGAGGGGAACCCGGAGTTCGGCTACGCGAACCTCGCGGTACGGGGCAGGCTGACGGCGGGCATCAAGGCGGAGCAACTGGGCCCTGCCCTGGCGCTGCGCCCGGACCTGGTCACGGTCATGGCGGGCATGAACGACCTGGTGCGCCCCGGCTTCGACGCGGCGCAGGTGGCCCGCGACATCGAGGACATGTTCACCGAGCTGACCGCGGCGGGCGCGCGCGTGGCCACGGTGACGTTCCCTGACCTCGGGCGGATCTCGCCGCTCGCGCGCAGGGCGCTGCCCCGCGTCCTCGACCTGAACGCCCGCATCCGCGCGGCGGCGGACCGCCACGGAGTCGTCGTCCTGGACACGTTCCCGCACCGGGTCACCACGGACCCCCGGCTGTGGAGCGTCGACCGCCTGCACGCGAGCCCGCTGGGCCACGCCCGGATCGCCGCAGGGATGGCGGACGCGCTGGGGATCCCCGGCCACGAGGACTGGGTACGGCCGCTGCTGCCACCGCCGCCTCCGGTGTCCGTGCTGCGGACGGCGGTGGCGGAGACGGCGTGGTTCGCGGGGTTCCTGGGGCCGTGGCTGTGGCGACGGGTCAGGGGGCGCTCCTCGGGCGACGGCCGCGAGGCGAAGCGGCCGGATCTCGGCCCGGTGGCCTCGCCCGAACGGGCTTGACGTCAACCAAACTTGAGGTCGCAGTGTGTACGTGACGGACGCGGCGCCACCCGCGTACCGCGTACCGACGTACCGGCGCACACACTGAAGGAGCAGCAGCCCATGACGAAGACACGCACGGACACCACGACTCTCCCCGACCCGGCCCGCGCGGAGGGCGGACTCGTCTTCCTCAGCACGTGGAGCACCGGTACGGCGGAGCGGCAGCGGGCGACGGCCGAGGCCATCGCCGAGGCCTGGGGGAGCCGTCCGTGGCCGCACGAGGGCCTGCTCTCGTACGCCGTGTACGCCGGTGCGGACGGCTCGACGGTGGCGCATCGCTCGCACTGGCGTGACGACGAGGCGTACCAGGACTTCTTCGCCCATGGCAGGGACGAGCGGAACGCCGAGATCGACAAGGCCGTGCCGGGCATCGAACGGCTCGGGCTGCACAAGACGCGGCTGCGGGGAGGGGTGGCGCGGGCGGCGGGTGACGTGCGGGTGGCGGGGGCGGTCGTGATCACTGAGGGGGAGGGTGGGCTGCCGGGGGCGGCGCCGGGCCTGATTTCCGTCCACTTCCATGAGACGACGGAGGGCGGGCGGGTGCTCCGCTACGAGGAGTGGGAGAGCGGGGAGGGCCTGCCCGAGGAGGACAGCTACCGCTTGGCGTACGTCTTCGAGCCGGGGCGCTGAGACTGGGCCGCGGAGCGCTCGTTGCCGGTGGCCTCAGCCCCCGCGCTCCTCGTCGTCCCCCACGGCAACAGCCCCCTGGACGAGAACAATCGCCGGTGGGACGGTGGAGTCCCCGACAGCACCAGCCCCCGAACAAGCCTTCCCCACCCACCCACCCGATCCCCGCATCCACCCCCACACGAACAAGCTCTCCCGCCCACCCATTGGGGGGACGGACGGGGTTGGTGAGCGCCGGGACAGGTGGGTGAGCAGCGGGAGGGGGTGGGTGGGGGAGTGGAGCAGTGGGGGGTGCCTACGGCAGTGGGGCGGCTGGGCGATCCGTACGAGCGGGGCACGAACACCCGCTGCGGCTGCCACGCACCCGGGGTGTGCCGCTCCGGTGGGGCCCTGCCCTCGGGATGTGGCGACTCTGCAGCAGTCGGCAGTGCACCCGAGGGGGCGTGCCGGTATGTCCGCCCGGAGCACGGTTCGTGGGACTCCGGCGGCGAAGTGGCCCTGCGGTCACTGGACGATGGCGAGGACGGACATACCGGCGCGGCCCCGCACCCATGGACGGACCGGTACCGCAGCTCGCATGCATCTGCAGTCGGCAGTGCACCCGAGGGGACGTGCCGGTATGTCCGCCCGGAGCGCGGTTCGCGGGACTCCGGCGGCGAAGTGGCCCTGCGGTCACTGGACGGTGGCGAGGACGGACATACCGGCGCGGCCCCGCACCCACAGGCGGACCAGCACCGCACCCGGCACCGGCCCGCGCTCAGGCCGAGACGGTGGGGTGCGGCCCCGCCCCGCCCCACGACGCACCAGCCCCGCAGCACCACCCGCACCCGCACCCCTAAGGAGTCGCCATGACCACCGGCAAGGAGTTTGAGATCGAGCGGGAGTTTGAGGTCGATGCCTCTCCTGCTGAGGTCTGGGACGCGTTCACCACCGGCACCGGCGGCTGGCTGTGGCCCATGGAGTACGAACCCCGGGAAGGCGGTGCCGCCCCCTCCGGCGGCACCGTCACCCACTGGGATCCACCGCACCGCCTCACCGACCGAGTCGAGAACCCCGAAGGCCTCCCACCGGGCCAGACCCTCAACCAGCTCGACCGCACCATCGAACCCCGCGACGGAGGCCGCCGCTCCTGGGTCCGCTACGTGCACAGCGGCATCCTCACCACTGACTGGGCCAACCAGTACGACGGAGCAGGCAAGCACACCGACTTCCACCTGCACACCCTGCGCCAGTACCTGACGTACTTCACGGGCCTGCCCGTCACCTTCACCGCCCTCGACGGCCCCGCCCCCGCCACCGCCCCGGACGCCTTCGCCAAACTGGGCCGCCGCCTGGGCCTCCCCGACGACGCGGCGGAAGGCGCCCGCGTACGCGTGGACGCCCCCGGCGAATCCCTGGACGCGGTGGTCGACTTCCGCAGCCGGCACTTCATAGGCCTGCGCACGGACACCGCGCTCCACCGCTTCTTCGGCCGCAACCACTTCGGTGCCCCCGTGGGCATCAGCATCCACGACTTCGCCCCGCAGGCGGACGCCAAGGGCACCGAAATGGCTTGGAGGGACTGGCTGCTCAGGCTCTACGCGTAGCGAGAGACGAACCGCCCGTCAGCCGCCCTACGGCCGGAACCGCAGCACCTGCGGATCATGATCACTGTTCTGCTCCGCGAACTCCGCGTTGATGTGCACGCTGTCGTACGCGAAGCCCTTCGACCCCTTGGAGCCCTTCGAACCCCCCACCCCCGGACTCGTCAGGATCTGGTCCAGGACCTGGGAGTTCCCCTGGTACACGTACGAGTAACGCTCCGACCGCGGAAGGGACTTGACGGCAGACTTCAACGCGCCCCCCGCCTCCAGCGCCGCAGTCGTCGCCGAGAACTCGAAGTCGTTCACGTCCCCCACGACCACCACGTCCGCCTCCTTCTGCACCTTCCGTACGTCCCGCACAAACGCATTCACCGCCTGAGCCTGCCGCAGCCGCTTCGCCTCCGACGACCGCACCGGCGGCTGATGCCGCGACGTCAGACCCTCGTCGCCGCCCTTAGACCCGAAGTGGTTGGCGACCACGAACACACTCCGCCCCCGGAAGCTGAACTCACCGGCCAGCGGCTTGCGGCTGTCCGCCCAGGCCGTGTTCGCCGGGTCGATGCGCCCGGGGGAGAGGGTCAGCGCGGCGCGTCCGGCGGAGGAACGTACGACACCCGTGCCCGTCGTCGCGTCCCCCGCGCCCCGGTCCGTGAACGAGACCCGCTCGGGGTTGAAGAGGAACACCTGGCGGATGTTCCCGCCCGGCTCCCCGCCGTCCTTGTTGTTCTCCGGGGCGATGGACCGCCACGCATAGCGGGGCCCGCCCGCCGCGACGATCGCGTCCGTGAACTTCTTCAGGGTCGCCTCCGCCGAGACGGTCCCGTCGTTCTTCGCGCCGTTGTCGTCCTGGATCTCCTCGAGGGCGAGGATGTCGGGCGAGGCGAGATTCGAGACGACGGCCCCCGCCAGTGCGTCGAACTTCGTCTGCGGATCACCGGGGTCGAGGTTCTCGACGTTGTACGTGGCGACGGCGAGCTCGTCCTTGGCCTGCCGCCGCGTCTTCTCCCGTACGAGCCCCTTGTCCGTGACCTTGCCCAGCGTCCGAGCGACCAGCGTGTAACCGCCGAACTGGTTGAAGTCCAGGGGGCCTTCCGCGCCACCGGCCAGCGCGTCGCCGACGTTCGCCTTCGGGAACGGCTGCTCGGAGACCGGAGCCAGCTGCTGGATCTGCAGGCGCCCGGTGTTCTGGTCGTCGTAGGACTTGTACACCGCGCCGCCGCGCCGGTTCGGGTTCTCGTGCGGCTTCACGGTGATCCACAGCTCCGAGTACGGATCCGTGGCCCCCACCACGCGCGAGGTGCCGACGCGTACGTTCATGCCCTCCAGGGACTCGTACAGGTCGAGGGCGTACGAGCGGGGCTTCAGCGGGAGCGCGTTGACGCTGCCGCCGTCTCCGGGGTCGCCGTCGGGCGCGTACCGGGAAGGCACCGACTTGGCGCTCACCGTGACCGGCGCGGGCACCGCGTTGCCGGACGACTCGACCGTGACCGTCGGCTTGGTGAGCTGGGTCAGTGACTGGTTGCCGGAGGCCTCGCCGCCGGGAACGTACTCGCTGACGGTCCCGGAGACACGCACCGCGTCACCGGCCTTCACGGTCAGGGCTGCGGACCCGGTGTAGACGAAGACGCCCTCACTGGTCGAGGGGTCCGCATCGGCCTCGGGGTCCTGGATCCAGAAGCCCTTCGAGCCGTACGAACGGACACCGGTCACGATGCCCGTCACGTCCGTGACCTGCTGGCCCGCGAGGGGCGAGAGGCGGGTGGTGCCCTGGATGTCGTGGACGCGGACCTCGGCGGCGGACGCGGACGAGGCCGAGGAGGTCACGGCGAGCAGACCGGCCGCGAGGGCGGTGGCCACGACGGCGGAGACGGCGGCGGATCTCACGGCGGGCCGGGTGGCACGGGATATGTGCGGCATGGAGGGACTCCGGATGAGGGTGAGGTCGTATGAAGCGAGTGAGAGCTGCTGGGTCAGACGGGTCAGACGGGTCAGGCAGGTCAGGCAGGCAGACGGAGCAGGGAGGTGACCGCCCGCGCCCAGCGCTCTACGCGCGTCAATCTCTTGCGTGGCCAGGGGAGTTGTCAAGGTTCGGCGGGTGTTCTCACCGTGTATGTCTTCTGACAGGGACATGAACCGGGCGGCATGGGTCCAAATCCGTCTAGGCTTCAGCCCAGCCGACCCTTCCCCCGGCTCCCGACTCAGCTCGACCAGGGGAGGCCCCATCCTTCGGAGGAGAATCAGCCGATGTCCGTAAGTCCCGCCACCCTGCCGCCGGTGCTGCTGCACTCCGAAGCGGAACTCGCGCGGGCCGCGCTCGCCACGCCGCTGCTCTCCCGCGCCGCGCGGCTCGCCCGCTGGGCCGGCCCCGACACGCGGGTCGGAGCAGGCGGCGAACTCGTCGAAGAGCAGCTGCCGGCCGCCGCGGCGGAGCTGGGCCTCGAAGTGGACGACCCGGACGCCGCCGCGTACGCGAGCGAGGCCTGGCGCGTGGCCGTCGACACCGGCCTGGTGGACGTCACGGACGGGGACGAGGCCGAGGGCCCCGACGGAGCGGACGTGCTCGGCACGGTGACCGCGGGCGAGGACCTCGCCGCCCTCACCTCCGGCAGCCCCCAGGACATCCTCGCCGTCTGGCTCGGCGCCCTGGACACCGTGTACTCGGACGCGACCGTGCCCGACATGGACAACCTCCTGGACGTCCTGGAGGAGAACGGCGAGATCGACTTCGAGGAGCTCGGCTGGGACCCGCAGGCGGAGGCGGACTTCCTGGACGGCGTGCTCGGCAACCTGTACCTGCTCACCGCCGGGGACGCGGGCGCGGGCGAGGGCCCGGTGCCGCTGCCCGCGCTCGCCGCGTCGATGATCGTGCCCGACGACATGGGGGAGCCGACGGACGACATCCTGGAGCAGGTGTCGGACGCGATGATGAAGCTCGACGACCAGTTCCGGCTCTTCGAGCCGCTGGGGCTCGTCGAGTACCAGCCGGTCGACGAGGCCCTCATGGTCGACATCGACGAGGCCGAGGCGCCGCTGCCGGACGACGACGAGGACGTCACGCGGTACGGCATGGTCCGCCTCACCCCGCTCGGTGTGTACGGCATCCGGGCGCGGATGCTGGAGGCGGGCGTGGACGCCCCCGCCGTCGGCGATCTCGCCGACAAGGGCGCCGACGCGCTGCTCGAAGGGACGGCCGGTTTCCCGCAGGCCGCCGCACAGGCCGAGATCGAGCTGTGGCTCGCCCGGCACGAACCGCTGGACGCGGCACGGGAGTTGCTGGCCGCCGCGCGGGGCGGCGACGAGGGCGCGCCGCTCAGGCGGCTCCGCTGCCAGCAGGCGCTCTCGCTGGTGGGCCGGGAGGCCGAGCCCGCTCTGCGGGACGTGCTCGACGACGCCGAGCTCGGTGGGCTCGCCCGGGTGTGGCTTGCCGAGCACGGGGCGGCGGACGTGCCCGCGCCCTCCGAGGCGCTGGTCTTCTGGCTGACCATCGACACGATCGCCGCGCAGCTCGCCGCCGAGGGCAACTCGGACGAGCTGCAGGGCCTGGTCGAGGGGCTCTCGGAGCAGCACAGCGGGTTCTTCGCCGCGGCCTGGCGGGTCGAACACCCCGCCACCGCCGATGTCCTGGAGGCGATGGGGCGGCTGCACCCCGACAAGAAGGTGGCCAAGGAAGCGCGGAAGGCGGCCTTCAAGGCCCGTTCGCAGCAAGGGGTGTGACGGCCGAAGCCGGCCGGGCCGGTACACCGGCCCGGCCGGCTTCGTTCCGTTCAGCTCAGCACTGATTCAGCACTGGTACAGCGTCGTGTGCTTGAACGACGACGTCGCGCCGTCGAAGCCGTACGTCCCCCGGTACGCCGGAGGGTTCTGGTACTCGCCGACGATCGTGATCGTGTTGGCGCAGGAGCCCTGGCCCGTGCGCTTGGCGTCCAGGCGGATCGTGTCGCCGATGAAGCCGCCCGTGATGTCCCACGGAGCGCCGCAGATGCCGGAGGTGATCTGCCCGCCCACCACCACGTGCGGGTAGGTGTTCGGGTTGAACTTCACCTCCATCGCGAAGGTGATCGCGCCGTTGTGCAGCTCCAGCTTGCAGGCGGTGGCCACCGCCTCGGCGGACACGTCCTGGGGCGCGGCGAACGCCTCGTCGCGCGTCTTGACCTCGGCGCCCTGCGGATTGTGGAAGCGGTGCTCCGCGCGGGCCCGGCCCTTCTGCTTGCGTGCCTGAGTGGTCATGAAAGCCCTCCTCTCGTGGTGCGACCGGGTCAGGCCAGCTGTTCGGAGACCTCGACCCGCAGCAGCGCGCGGACGTTCTCGAAGTGGTTGAGCACGGTGACGGTCGAGGACCCTGCGAACAGCAGGCCGAGCGCGACGTTGTCGAGCGAGGTCACCAGGGACCCCGAGTCGCCGCCCGCCGAGATGTTCGTCGTCAGGATCTGGTCCTTGAAGCGGGCCGTGCCCGCGGTGCCGTAGTTGACGTCGATGGTCGCGTCGACGGCGATGATCCGGCCGAAGGAGATGTTGGTCGTGCGGCCGGTCTTCTTCACCAGGTCGCCGACCGCGACGTTCGCCTTGCGGCGCCAGGCGCGCGGCGCACCGCTGAAGTACGTCTCACGGGTCGCGTCCTGGAAGTCGACGGTGCCAAGGGCCGCGTCGACGACGTTGTTGTGCCGCTCCAGCGGGATCTGCGGGGCGAACTGGATCGTGATGAAGCGCTCCAGGGTCGCGATGCGGTCGGCCGGGTCCTGGCCGCCGTCGAAGACACCCGGCTGCACGATCGCGCTGCCCAGCTGGGCGCGGTTGGAGTCGGCGAGCACGTGGTTGTTGGAGAGGATGTAGAACTTCGCCGGTATGCCGAGGCCGGGGCCCGGCGGGTCGACGGCGGCGCCGGGCAGGAAGTCGTAGACTACGCTGCCGAGCGTGCCGGCCGTCACGCGTACGTTGCCGACCGATGCGCCGGAGGGGCACGGGCGCATGCGGCGCTTGAGGAGCTGCGGCTCGAACGCGCCGAGTCCGGCGAGCTCTTCCAGCATGGGCTGCGAGAGGCCCGCGAGCTGCTCGCTCACACCGCCGTCGGGGCCGTACGTCACCGAGCGGTCCTCGGTGCGGCCGGACTTGCGCTGCTGCCGCTGCGCGGCGACGTGGCCGACGGCGACGACGTCGGTGGGGGTGCCGTCGTCCATCTGGGAGGGGATGACGTCCCGCTCCGGGAGCATGGACTCCGGAACCTTCTGGGTCACGAACACGATGACCGCGGGTTCGCCCGTGGGCTCGCCCTCGGTCCACTTCACGCCGTGGCCGAAGCCGACGACGTTGGCCAGCGAGGTCTGGGGGCCCAGGAAGTCCCCTATCGCCTGCTGGCGCGAGCTGTCACTGAGCTGACCGCCGGTGGGTCCTCGCATCAATTCGGGCTGGCTCACCACGCCAGACCACCTCTTCCCCTTGGTTGAAGGGTGGAGTTCCGGTGCGCTTGCGCAGGGCGTCCTACTGCGCCGCGGGCTCGCCGATGGCGAGCACGCGCACGGGGGCGCCTTCGAGCACTTCCGGAATCACGTCTTCGTCCCGGAGCCGGTCACGGGGCACTTTGCGGGTGACGAACACGACGATCACGTCCGCCCCCGAGTGGTCGTCCTTCCCGATGCCGACGCCGGTGACGTTGGCCAGCTTCATCAGCCGGTCCTCATGGAGGCTGCGTGCCTGCGAAGCGTCCACGCGGCTCGCCTCCCCCAACGGGTGATGCAGGTAGGGGGATGTCTATTGCCGCGTGGACGGCGGGTCAAGGCGTTCTGCACGAAATCTTGGCTTTACGGGTGATCCGCGCCTGTTGACCTTGTTTACGAAGATTCTTCCGACCACTCACTGAACCGCCCACTCAACCACCGGCTCATGTGCGCAGATGCGAAGCGCCGTTGAGGTCCAGGACCGTGCCGGACGCCCACTCCGCGACCGGCGAAGCGAGCCAGAGGACCGCCGCGGCGATCTCGTCCGCCGTGCCCGCACGCCCGAAGGGACTCTGCGCGCGGATCGCGGCCCCCTCGTCCCCGCTCAGCCGGTGCGCCACCCGCTCCGTCTCGAAGAAGCCGGGTGCCACCGACGCCACCGCGATCCCGTACGGCGCGAGCGACACCGCGAGGGACTGGCCGAGCGCGTGGACGGCCGCCTTGGTCGCCCCGTACGCCGGGTGGTCGGGCTCCCCGCGGAACGCGCCGCGCGAGCCGACGTTCACGATCCGGCCGCCCGTGCCCTGGTCGATCATCCGGCGGGCCGCCAGGTGGCTGAGGTTCGCCGTGGCCAGGAGGTTCACCGACACGTGCCGCTGCCAGAGGGCGGCCCAGTCCTCGTACGACGTGTCGGCGAGGGGATGCGGCAGGTTCACGGCGGCGTTGTTGACCAGGACGTCGAGACCGCCGAGTGCGGTGGCGGCCCGCCCCGCGACGTCCGCCGCGCCCGACGGATCCGAGAGGTCCCCGCCCACCAGCGCATGGCCGTCGCCCGCCAGGGACGCGAGCGTCGCTCGCGCGTCCTCCTCACGCGAGCCGTAGTGCACGGCGACGCGGTCGCCGTTCTGCGCGAAGGCCTGCGCGAGGGCTCTCCCCAGGCCTCGGGAGGCTCCGCTGATCAGGACACGGCGGCCGGTGGCTGGCAGGTTCATGGAAGGAAGCCCCTTGATGTCGGACAGCGTTCAACCGCCGTTTATACGTGAGCGGGAACGTGACGCCGACAGCAGCCCGGCCGGAAATCGAACGCAGGCCGAGAGTCGCAGCACGTGCACCGTCAGCCCGTAGCCCGCTCGTACGCGCCTCAGGAGACATCATGTCGCTCACTCGCAGGGACTTCACCAGACGCTCCGCGGTCACCGGCGCGGGGGTCGCGCTGGCCGGCAGCGTCGGCGCACTCGCCACCGCGCCCGGCGCGCTCGCCGCCCAGGAGACGACGGACGACGGGGCCGACGTGCTCGGCCGCGCCCCCGGCTACGGACCCCTCGTCCCCGACCCCGATGGCCTGCTCGCGCTGCCCGCCGGATTCTCGTACCGCGTCCTGACCCACAGCGGAAGGACGAAACTGGAGACCGGCGAGTTCACGCCCTCCAACCACGACGGCACGGCCACCTTCGAGGGCCCGCGCGGCGTCACGCTGCTCGTCAACAACCACGAGCTGAGCGGCCCCCGCTCCAAGTGGCCGCACCCGGTCCCGCTCACCGAGGGCCTCGTCTACGACCCGGCCGCGTCCGGCGGCTGCACCGTCGTCGAGGTCCGCCGCGGCGGACACGTCGCCGAGTGGGTCGGCATCGCGGGCACCGCCACCAACTGCGCGGGCGGCAGCACTCCTTGGGGCACCTGGCTCACCTGCGAGGAGACCGAGGAGAAGGCCGGCCAGAACGGCATGACCAAGGACCACGGCTACGTCTTCGAGGTCGACCCCTACGACCGGCGCGCCAACCGCGGCCCCAAGCCCGTCAAGGCCCTGGGCCGCTACGCCCACGAAGCCGTCGTCGTCGACCCCAAGCGCGGCCACCTCTACCTCACCGAGGACGCCTCCGGCCCCAACGGCCTGCTCTACCGCTGGACCCCGCCGCACGGCTTCAAGCACGGCCGCGGCAAGCTGCGCACCCTGGCCGACGACGCGGGTGTCCTGAAGGCGCCCAAGTGCTACGACTCCGGCGGCCGTTTCGTGGACGACCTGTCCCGCGCCACCAGGATCGGCACCGTCTACGGCGTGGACTGGGCCGAGGTCCCGGACCGCGACGCCCGCACGGTCCCGGTGCGCCAGCAGTTCGACGACGGCGACATCACGCGCGCCCGCAAGCTCGAAGGCATGTGGTGGGGTGACGGCGGCGTCTACATCGTCGCCTCGTTCTCCCGCGACGAGAGCCCCGTCCAGCACGACGGACAGGTGTGGTTCTACAACCCCTCGCGCCGCACCCTGACCCTGAAGGTGCTCCTCGGCGTCAACCCGGACCCCGCCGAGGACGGCGCCTTCGACGGCCCGGACAACATCACCGTCTCCCCGTACGGCGGCCTGGTCATCGCCGAGGACGGCGAAGGCGTCCAGCACCTCTTCGGGGCGACCGAGCACGGCCGTACGTACCCGATCGCGCGCAACGAACTCAACGCGGGCACGCCCGAGAAACCCTCCTACAGCGAGTTCACCGGCGTCACCTTCTCGCCCGACGGCAAGACGCTCTACGCCAGCATCCAGACACCCGGCATCCTGCTGGCGATCACCGGGCCGTGGCGGAGGCAGCGCGGCTAACCCGCGACGACGGCGTTGACGGCGCGCACGGAGTCGTCGCCGATCCGTGCGTACCAGCCGGACGCGTCCGCGGCGAGGCCTGCGATGTCGCCGGCCACCGGCCACTCCCTGACGACCTTGCCGCCGCGCAAGGTCAGCGCCCTGCAGACGCGGCCCGCGGTGGCGTAGACCGTGGCGCCGCCGACGGCGGGCGGGACCCGGGCGGTGTCGGCGAACGGCACCGTCCAGAGCTTCTCCCCGGTGGCCAGGTCGATGGCCTGCAACGCCTTCGAGTCGGTCCAGTGCAGCAGGACGCCGTGCGCCGTGACGGGGCCGCGTCCGCCGCCGGGCAGCCTCGGCCAGCTGGTGTCGAGCCCGGCCGTGGGGAAGCTCCAGCGCTGCTTGCCGTCGCCGGGGTCGAAGCCGATGAGCTTTTGGCCACCGGCGAGCAGCAGACCCGTGCCGGAGGCGTGGCCGAGGGCCGTGGTGCCGGTCGCCGCCCGCACGTCCATCGCCCGCCGCTCGACGAGCGTGTCCCTGCGCACGTCCAGGAGGTGCAGCTCGTCCTGGTCGGTGAGCAGCGCGAAGCGGGCGGCCCGGCCGTCCGACCCGGGCAGTGCGACGGGCGCGGCGACCACCTTCTCGTCGCCTGCGAGGCCCGCGTACGTCCAGAGCCTCTTCTTCGCGCCGGCGTCGATACAGACGACCGAGGTGTCGAACGACGGCTCGGCGGGGTCCGGGACGAGGAGGAGAGAAGCGCCGAAGACAGCGGGCCTGTACCAGTGCGCGGCGTCCTCCAGCGCCCAGGACGAGCCTCCGGCGGGCAGCGCACGGGAGCGCAGCACCCGGTCGGTCGCCGACCCCTCGGTGGCCAGCGTGACCAGCCTTCGGCCCGCCACGGCGAACCAGTGCACCCCCGGCGCCGGCCAGGCGTCCTTCGGCTCCCACGGGTCGCCGGTGCGCAGGTCCAGGCCCCGTGACACGAGTCCGGGCGCCACCAGCACGCCGCCCGCGACGCCCCACAGTGCCGGAGCGTCGGCGAGGGCCGCGGACCGCCAGCCCAGGGTGCCGGGCCCGGCGGCGACAGCACGGATCTGACCCTCCGTGCGGGCGTAGGGCTTCGTGCCGTGGACGAGCACGGTGGACCCGGCGAGGAGGAAGGCGTCCAGGGTGCCGCCGTCGGAGGTCAGGCTCCACCGCACCTTGCCGGGCCGCCGCGAGCCCTTCCGCAGCAGCAGCCCGTCATTCGACGCACCCACCTTCTTCGTCGAGGGCCGGGAGATCGCCCACGCGGCGATCCCCGCCAGCCCGCCGCCCCCGGAGACGATGAGGCCGCGGCGGGTGAGGGTGCGACGCCGGTCGGCGCGGTCGGTGACGTCAGGGTGTGCCGGTGTGGGGGAGACGGCGACCGCGGTGGCCGACGGGGCGACCGCGGTGGCCGATGGGGCGACCGGGGTGGCTCGCGCCGTCCCTTCGTCCGGCCTGTCCGGCCTGTCCGGCCCGTCCGGCACATCCGGTTCGCGGCCGGATATGACGGACCGCAGCGGCTCCTCGCGCCACCACAGCGGCGCGTCGGCAGCCGAGGCCCGCACCAGGACGGCGTCGACCGTGGGACGCAGCGCCGGGTCCTTGGCCAGGCACTCCGCGACCAGCTCACGCAGGCCTCCCCGAGCCGGTACGTCCGTGAGGCGGGGCTCCTCGTGGGTGGCGCGGTAGAGCAGGACGGCGACGGGCGCCGAGCCGAACGGATTGCCGCCGCCCGCAGCGAAGGCGAGCACGGCGCCGAGCGCGAATACATCGGCGGGCGGCCCGACCTGCCGTCCTTCGATCTGCTCGGGGGCCATGAACCCCGGGGTGCCGATCATCGACCCCGCCTCGGTCAGGGCGAGGTCGCCGGTGACGCGGGCGATGCCGAAGTCGATGACGCGGGGGCCGTCGGAGGTGAGCAGTACGTTCGACGGTTTGAGGTCGCGGTGCACGATGCCCGCCGCGTGGATGCTCGACAGGGCCTCGGCCAGACAGGCCCCGAGCGAGCGCACGACGTCCGCGCCGAACGGCGGGCAGGCGGCCACCGCCCGGCGCAGTGTGACCCCGGGCAGGAAGGCGGTGGCGAGCCAGGGGAGCGGTGAGTCCGGGTCGGCGTCGAGAACGGCTGCCGTATGCGCGCCCGTGACGGCACGCGCGGCGCTCGCCTCGCGCCGGAAACGTTCCCTGAAGTGCGGGTCGGCCGCGAGGTGTTCATGCACGGTCTTCACCGCGACGAGCCGCCCGCCGGGGCTGCGCCCCAGGTAGACCTGGCCCATGCCGCCGGATCCGAGCCGCCGGATGATCCGGTGACCGCCGAGGCGTCTGGGGTCGCCGGGCAGCAGGTCGCCGCCGGGGAGCGTGGCGCTCATGCCGGACCCGGTCCGCTGATCGTGTGCAGGGTGCCGCCCGCCCAGAGGTGGACGAGCCCGTCGCGCGCGGCCGCGGCGTCGACGTCCGCGATGTCGTCCAGGGCCACGGCCCAGACCGTGGCGCCCGTCCCGGGGTCGAGCGCGCGCAGGCCCCAGGTGGGCTCGCCCGAAGCGCCGGGCCGTGGCCCGGCGACGTAGAGCAGACCGTCGGCCACCAACGGGGAGTTGTCCCCGGCCGCCAGCTCGCGCACGTTGTCGAGCATCCAGCGCGGCTCACCCGACGTGGCGTTGAACCCGCGCAGCCGCCCGCCGGCGTCCGGGGCGTGCACCATGCCGTCGGTGGCCCGCGGGGTGACGGTGCTGCCCGACTTCAGGGACTGGGTCCACACGGTGCGGCGGGTGGCCAGGTCGACCGCCTGGATCGACTCGCTCGTCGCGTAGTAGCGCGTTCCCTCGGCCCCGGGATGAGCCTGTGGCCTGGGCGCGCCGCCCTCGATCTCCCGCTCCACGGTGCCCTTGCCCGCCCGCAGGACGACGAGTGGATCGTCCTTGGCGTACGCGTCCGTGCCGAGGTCCGGGGCAGCGGAGACGGCCACCGCGATGCGGCCGCCCGCCTGGTCCACGCCGATCACCTCGGCGGCGCTCCCCTCGTGGAACCACAAGGGGTCTCCCGTACGCGGGTCGAAGCCGTACGCCCGCCAGCGCCGGTCCCAGGAGGTGCGCTGCGCCTGAGCGGTGCCGTACGAGGTGTAGGAGATCAGGGCGACGGCTTCCTCGGAGGCGGCGATCTTGCCGTAGTTCCCCTCGAGTTGACTCTTCGGCCGGCTGAACGGGCGGCGCGGCCGGTGCGGATTGCGGATCAGCGACCCCGAGTTCCACGCCTGGCGCCCGCTGTCGGTGTGGAGCGCGATCAGTTCCGGTTCGAAGAGACCGTCCTTGAGTACGTAGACCAGGTCGCCGAGGGGTTCGGCGCCCTTGAGATCCTGCGACGGGTACGTCCAGCGGACGGTGTTGGTCTGCGCGTCGATGCGCGTGAGAGCGGCGCCGTCGATGAGATACAGGTCGCCCCCGCTGCGCGACAGCGCGCCGTTGAAGGGGAGTTCACCGACCTCTCGGGTCCACCGCACCCGCCCCTTCAGCACCGAGTCCGGCCAGGCGCCGTCCTTCGCCTCGCCGCCCGCACGATCCTCACCGCCACTGCCGCCCGTGCCGCCTCCGAGGCTGTTCACGACGACGGCCGTGGCGGCGACCCCCGCGGCGCCGAGCGCCGCACCTCCCCAGGTGAGCAGGCGGCGGCGGGACGGGTGGCCTGGCGGGGGCGGTGGCGCGTCGGCCCGTCCGTCGCGGGGCGCGAACCGCGGCGGGTGCTGCGCCCCGTCACGAGGTGCGGCCTCGGGCGGATCCTCGGGCCGCTCGTCCGTGATGTCGGGCGAGGAGTCGCCGGTGTCCCGCTCGACCGGCTCCGAGACCAGTTGCGCGACGAGTTCCGCGACCTCGTCCTCATGGCGGCGTACCAGCCCCGAGACCGGCTCCCGCTCCCACCACGGCGCGTCGTCGGCCAGCTCCCCGCACCAGGCCAGCGCCTCCCCGACCGCCGGCCGGTCCGCCGGGTCGCGGGCCAGGCAGCGGCCGAGGAACGTGTGCCAGAGGGCGCCCGGCACGCCCTCCAGGTCCGGCTCGTCGTGCAGCGTGCGGTACAGGACCGCGGGCGCGCCGCCCGTGCCGAACGGAGCGCGGCCGGTGGCGGCGAGCACGAGGACCGCGCCGAGGGCGAACACATCGGCGGCCGGGCCCGGTTCGCCGTCGTGGGCTAGCTGCTCCGGGGCGATGAAGCCGGGGGAGCCGATTGCCTCGTCGTCCGCGGTCAGGCTCTCGTCGGCCGCGCTCTTGGCGATGCCGAAGTCGAGGACCTTCGGGCCGTCGCGGCCGATGACGATGTTCGACGGCTTCAGGTCACGGTGCATGAGCCCCACCGCGTGCACCCCCGCGAGCGCCTCGGCGAGCGCGGCGCCCAGTGCGGCGAGTCCGGCGGAGCCGAGGGGGCCGTGCGCGCGGACGGCAGCGGTCAGGTCGGGGCCCGCGCAGAACTCCGTGGCGAGCCACGGCTGTGCCGCATCCGGGTCGGCGTCGATGACCGCCGCGGTGAAGGGGCCCGCGACGGCGCGCGCGGCGACGGTCTCCCTGCGGAACCGCTCCCTGAACTCCGGCTCGGCGGCGAGGTGTTCATGCACCGTCTTGACGGCCGCCAGCCGCCCCGACGCCGAACGCGCCAGATGCACACGCCCCATCCCGCCCTCGCCGAGCCGCGCGACGATCCGGAACCCACCGAGCTCGACCGGCTCGCCCCGCGCCGCCTGTGCCATGCCCCGGTGTCCCCCTCCACCTCGACCGCCCCTACGGACGATCTGTGCGACGCCTGTGGGCCATCGTACGGTTGCACCGAAAAAGCATTGGTGCCCCGCAAGTTCACTCTCCTAAAGTGAAGCTCGTCCAGGTGCGAAGGCAGGACTTACTTCCACTCATCATGGGGAGCGGGCGGGTTCGAGTCCCGCCTCCGGCACCAACAGGCCGGAGTAGCTCAGGGGTCAGAGCACCTTGTCAGTTCAGCCGAACCGGAACTCTGGACACCCAAGACTTCACGCATTCACGCACCTCCCGGTGCGCAGGCAGCGGCTACTTCCTTCAAAGAATCCACGCCGCAGCCACTTTGATCTCGGGAGGCTCAGCCGCAGGTCGTGCCCGGTCCCGTCACCGGTGTGCCCTTTTGCTGTGCTGCCTCCCCCAGCAATTCTGAATTCGGGGGAATTCACATGGCACGCTTCAACACCAAGTCCGCGAAGGCGCTGGTCACTTCCGTCGTGAAGTCGACCGGGCGCACCGCGCCGACCCACCAGGGCGGCCGAGGTCACCTGCGTGACCCGCGCTCCGAGCTCTTTCTGCTCGCGGTGGCGAATTTCGTTTCCCAGCAGACCTTTTACGAGAACGGCGGCGACCGCGACGACCGTTTCTCCGCGCTCGTGCGACGCCTCGCCGTCGAGGACCCGGAGTGGACCGCGGGCCTCCTCGGCTGGCTGCGCGGCGACGGCAACATGCGGACGGCATCGATCGTCGGCGCCGCCGAGTACGTCAAGGCGCGCCTCGACGCCGGCGCCACCGAAGGCCCCGCGAACCGCCAGGTCGTCGCCTCCGTGCTGCGCCGCCCGGACGAGCCCGGCGAGCTGCTCGGGTACTGGACGGCGACGTACGGCCGCAACGTCCCCAAGCCCGTGAAGCGGGGCATCGCGGATGCCGTGCGCCGCCTGTACGGCGAGAAGGCGCTGCTCAAGTACGACACGGCGTCCAAGGGTTACCGCTTCGGCGACATCCTCAACCTCGTGCACGCCGCGCCCGACCCGGACAAGCCGTGGCAGGGCGACCTGTTCCGGTACGCGCTCGACCGCCGCCACCACCCCGACACGGCCGTACCGCCCGCGTCCGCCCGCATCCTGGCCGCGCACCGCGAGCTGATGGCGGTGCCGGTCGCCGAGCGGCGCGCGGTGGTGACGGGCGCGGGCGGCGCCGAGCGGCTCGCCTCGGCGGGCATGACCTGGGAGGCGCTCGCGGGCTGGCTGCAGGGGCCGATGGACAAGGCGGCCTGGGAGGCGGTCATTCCCTCCATGGGCGCGATGGCGCTCGTCCGCAACCTGCGGAACTTCGACGAGGCGGGCGTCTCGGACGAGGTGGCGGGCGTCGTCGCGGCGAGGCTCGCGGACCCGGTGGAGGTCGCGAAGTCGCGGCAGTTCCCCTTCCGCTACCTCGCCGCGTACCAGCACGCGCCGTCGCTGCGCTGGGCGTACCCGCTGGAGCAGGCGCTCGGCCACTCGCTGGGCAACGTGCCCGCGCTGCCCGGCCGTTCGCTGATCCTGGTCGACCGCTCGGGTTCGATGTGGTCGCCGCTCTCGGACCGCTCGCAGCTCAACCGCGCGGACGCGGCGGCGGTCTTCGGCACGGCGCTCGCGCTGCGGGCGGCGGACGCGGACCTGGTCGAGTTCGGCACGAGCAGCGCCAAGGTGACGTACCGCAAGGGCGAGTCCGTCCTGAAGGTCCTTGAGCGGTTCGGCAGCCTCGGCGGCACGAACACCACCGAGGCGGTGCGCCGCTTCCACAAGAACCACGACCGCGTCCTGATCGTCACCGACGAGCAGGCGACGTACCACCACCACGGCGACCCGACCGAGCAGGTTCCGGCGCACATCCCGGTCTACACCTGGAACCTGGCGGGTTACCGGGTGGGCCACGGCGCGTCCGGCACGGGCAACCGCCATGTGTTCGGCGGCCTTTCGGACGCGGCGTTCCGGATGGTGGCGCTGCTCGAAGCGGGGGCTTCGAGCGATTGGCCGTGGGCGCGGACGTGAGGGCACGACTGAAGTGAGGACGCGACTGGAGTGAGGGCAAGACCCTTGTCCGTACCGGGAATTGGTATCTAACATTTCAATGCATGGGAGCCATGCAACCGGTGCGCCGCACCCTCCTCAGGGACCAGGCGTACGCATCGATCCGTGACGCGATCGTCGGCGGGGACATCCCGCCGGGCAGCGTGGTGCGGGACGCCGACCTCGCCGCCTCGCTCGGCCTGTCGCGCGCGCCCGTCCGCGCTGCGTTCTCGCGGCTCGTGGACGAAGGCCTCCTGGAGTCCAAACCGCAGAGCCACACCCGTGTGACGGCGCTGGACGAGGCCGGTGTCAGGGACGCGGCGGCCGTCGTCCGCGCCATGCACGAACTCGTCGCCCGCGGCGCGGTGCCCCGCCTGGAGCCCGCGCACCTCTACGCGATGCGGGATGCCAACCGCCGGTTCGCGGCAGCCGTGGCTTCCGGCGACGTGGACGAGGCTCTGCGGGCGGACGACGACCTGCACGGCACCCTGGTCGCGGCCTGCGGCAACCACGCGGCCGCGGCCACCATCACCCGGTACACCCCCCTCATCCGCCGCCTGGCGAGGCAGCGCTTCGGCGAGGGCGTGACCTGCGGCTCCGCCGAGCTGCACGAGCGTCTCATCGACGCGTGCGCGGACGGCGACCCGGAGGCGGCGGTGGCCGTCACCACGGAGATCTGGCGCGTCCTGGAAGAGCTCGCCCACCCCTGAACCTGCCGGAGGCCCCCGTGCCCGCACCCCTCGACTCCTACGCCCGCTACCCCCTCCTCTTCGGCCCCTCACCCGTCCACCCCCTGGACCGCCTCACCCACCACCTCGGCGGCGCCGCGCTCTGGGCCAAGCGGGAGGACTGCAACTCCGGCATCGCGTACGGCGGCAACAAGACGCGCAAGCTGGAGTTCCTGGTCGCCGACGCGCTCGCGCAGGGCTGCGACACCCTCGTGTCGATCGGCGGCGTCCAGTCCAACCACACCCGCCAGGTCGCGGCAGTCGCCGCCCGCGCCGGACTCAAGTGCGTCCTGATCCAGGAGAGTTGGGTGGACTGGCCCGACTCCGTGTACGACAAGGTCGGCAACATCCTCATCAGCAGGCTCGCGGGCGCCGACGTACGCCTCGTACGCGCCGGATTCGGCATCGGCATCAAGGAGAGCTGGGAGCGGGCGGTGCGCGAGGTCGAGGAGGCGGGCGGCAGGCCGTACGCCATCCCGGCCGGCTGCTCCGAGCATCGTCTGGGCGGTCTTGGCTTCGCGCGCTGGGCGTACGAAGTGACGGAGCAGGAAGCCGAATTGGGGGTCTTCTTCGACACCGTCGTGGTCTGCTCGGTGACCGGGTCCACGCAGGCGGGGATGGTCGCCGGGTTTGCCGCGCTCGCGGAGGAGGGCGAGCGCCCGCGCCGTGTCCTGGGCATCGACGCATCCGCCGATCCCGACCGCACCCGCGAGCAGATCGCCAGGATCACCCGCGGGACGGCCGAACTCATCGGCGTGCAGGCAGAGGTGAAGGACTCCGACATCGAGCTTGACGCGCGCTACCACGCGGGCACCTACGGCCTCCCCGACGAGGCGACCCTCGACGCGATGCGGCTCGCCGCCCGCACGGAGGGCATGGTGACCGACCCGGTGTACGAGGGGAAGTCGATGGCCGGGATGATCGACCTGGTGGACAGGGGAGAGATCGCGCGCGACGCGACCGTGCTCTACGCCCACCTCGGCGGGCAGCCCGCGCTGAACGCCTACAGCGCCTTGTTCTGACCGAGGGGCGCCTGGGGCACACATGTGCGCGCGGTGCCACGGAGCAACTACGTAGCGCTACGGGGAACGGGAAATTGTGTGTCGGTTTGATGCCGATGTGAGGACCGTGTGAGGTCGGAGCATGGTGCGTCGGGGTCCGGAGGGCGCATACTCAGAACATGACGAGGCCCCCCGGTACCCGACGCCACCTGCCGAACAGCCCCTTTAACGTTCCGCCGCCCCCCGCACCGCCCATCGAGCAGTTCGCCGTGGGCGACCGGGTCTCGCACGACCAGTACGGACTCGGACGGATCGTCGGAGTCGAAGGCGAGGAAGCGGTGGTCATCGACTTCGCAGGCCGTCAGGGACGGTTCCTGAGCCCGTACCCCAAGCTGTCCAAGCTCTGATTCCCTGATCTGCGTACGACAAAAGGGGCGGCCGCCGCGTTCGGGCCGTTCGACGAGGACGCCCTGCCGCACTGGACGGTCGTACGG